>CAYTFJ010000073.1:9137-19532 GCA_964437075.1 uncultured Nannocystaceae bacterium | reverse complement strand
GTCGCTCTCTCTCAAGAACGTCTGCAGAGGTCGGACCCCTACGTGAATAATTTGAGGTTGGCGCACACCCGGCCCACAGGATCACCCCACTGACCGCGAGGACGAGCCTGGCGTAAGGCAGGTGATGTCGAAATCGACGCATGTGACCCTCCATCATCGACGATCTACCGTTCTGCTTGAGAACGCCCCGTTTTAGCGCTGTTGAGGTGCTGAGATACGGCAGCGCGATCGCTCCCGCGCGCGTTCTTCGTCGTTCTGCGCAACCTGAGCGAGGTCGCAACTGAGGGTCGGAATAAAGGGGTTGATGGCCAGTGCTCGCTGCAAGGCGATTCGGGCTCCTATACGGTCTCCAGTGGCGAGCCGTGCGCGGCCCTCGGCCGCGGCGATGTTCGCGTTGTCAGGCTCGGCGTCGCCCGCGAGGATGAGCAGCGGGAGCGCTTTCGCGGCGTGTCCCAGGGTAAGATAGAGGTCCCCTAGGCGTCGTGCCAGCTGAGGATCTTGGGCATGTTTTTTCCCGACTTTACGCGCTCGCTCATATTCGAGGACGGCGGCTTCTGGCTTGTCGCGTAGTGTAAGTAGCACTCCGAGTCGCGCGTGTTGGCGAGCCTTGCCGCCGCCGAGATGCGAGAAGATGTCTCCGGCAAGGTCGTTGTCGTCGGCCGGATCGTTGTCGGGATCGCGGAAGCGCAATGGACCATGGGAGGAGCCCCGCACGGGGTCTCGCATGGCTCCGCGTCGTCGGTAGGTTGTTTTCCAGTGGGTTAAGAAAACTTCGAAATCGTCTCCCCACGCCCGTGCCATGGCGGACTTCGCGTCGGCCCCGGCCGCGACCGCGTCCATGACCTCCCCCAGGGCCGTGGGTCCGCTACGCTCATAGAGCAGACCCAACATCGTCTCGACCTCAGCGTAGGCCAACGCAGCTTTCTCCTGGCTCGGCAACATTGCAATGGATGGATGCATCTCCTCCAGGGTGACCAAGGCGTCCTCGGTGATGGCATCGTGTAGGAGTGCGGTTGTACGTGGAGACGGCGGTGCGGGCGTCTTGCGGCGCCAGCGGGTCTCCAGAAGCTTTGCCAGCCCTTCTTGGAGCCAAACCGGCGCCTTGTTCCGTGTACGGAGCGTGACCAGGTAGTGGACGTACTCGTGGACGGCGGTGTCGATCCATGCATAGCCGTGCAGCATGACGCGTGGGGTGATCATCATGACGCGTCGGTACTTGGTGATGCCGACGGTTCCGGTCGTGTAGATCGCATTGAGGGATAGCGGGGTTACGAGCGCAAGCTTTGCCGGGTCATCGAGAAATTCGAAACGAACAGGGCCGTTCGGACGAACACCAAGATCGGTGCCAAGGGCCTCGTAGGCGGCGCTCATCGCTGTGAATAGATACGGAGCGAGGACACGGTCGGCGGGATTGGCGACAACGAGCTCGAAGCGTCCATCGCCGCTGGTGGAGGTCAGAGCATCTCCGAGCGCCGCCTGTGCGCCATGAGCAATGGCAAGATAGTGTTGGGCTCGCTGGCGGTCATCAGGGCCGAGTTGATCGCGCGAGAGCACCTCAACGAGAAGATCCTGTGCTTGCTCGTAGCTCGCTGCGTACACTGCGAGTATGCCCCTGCGTAGGGACTGCTGATCCGGATCTTGAGTTTTTTCGACCGAGCGTTGGGCTGCGGTCAGGTCCCAGGCGTGTAGCGCGTCGTCGAATTGTTGTGGGTTGGATTCGTTGGCGGCGGCGAGTCCAGTCCGCAGCGGAGGTGAAGCCACGATGGGAGCTGAATCATGAAATACGACAACGCCCATTGCCACGGCCAGCGTCATGGCCGCTTTGTGTCGCTGAATCTTTCTGCGTGGGTGGATCATCGCAGCAGCTCCTCGTAGTAGCGTTCGGTTACCGGATCGATGTTCTTGCCCTCACGCATGGCATCGACGACCTGTTCGCGCAAACTCCGATCTTGCTCGGCCGCCGTCGAAATGTCGTCGCTCGAGGCCATTCGAGGCGGGGGGGATTGCCCACTGCGAAGGCTATCGATCGCCTTTTGCAGTTGTTGCCAGGCACGTTGCTGGTGCGCTTGGACGGAGCGTACATCTGCACTGCGAAGGTCGTTGGAGGCCGCCTGCATCGCTCTCTCCGCGTGGTCCAAGGCGGCGTGCCCGGGGGCAGGCAGCGGGTCCGCGTCGTCGCTTGTGTGTAATGCCGCGAGTCGCCCCTCGAGGGCCGATTGTTGAGTGTTAAACTTGGCGAACTCCGCATAGTGTGTGGCGTCAAAGACCTCGGACGGCTGAGGGAGACCTGTCTTGAGCTGACGGACAATCGCTCGAAGCGGGGCGTCAAGTGCCCTCAGCGCATCCTTCTCTGCATGGTCAGTGGCTCCCTGCCGGGCCCGGCGAAGCGATTGGAGGGCATCGTCTCCAATTTCGAAGGCTTGAAGGGCATTTGTTTTGCCCTCCGAGGAAGAAGCTGTATCCGCGAGCGACTCCAGCGATTCGAGGTCGTCTCGAAGATCTTCGAGCGCGTCCCGAGCATCACGAGAGAGGCGAGCATCGTGAACCTTGTCGAGGTCTTTTCGCAAGACTTTTGCCTTCTTGGCGATCCGTTTGGCGTGAGCGACAGGTGGATCATCTGCAATGTTGCGCCAAATTGTGTCAAGCGGCCCGACGATGGCACGTAGACTGGACTGCTCATCTTGAATACGGCTGAGTTCACGGAGAAGTTTCATGCGGGCCATCGCCTCGGGCGAGAGCCGGGGCGCCTCTTGCTCTTCGCTTGTCTTTTTCTGAATCGCGTCGCGTAGCGACCGAGTCTCGTCGAGGGACTCCCGGGCCTGTTTAAGCGCCTGATCAATCTCGCCACGTTGTAGGCGCTGAAGCAGATCTTGATTCCTCATGCGGGCCTCCATGGACCGAAACGCGTCCATATTTAGGTATTCCTCGCCGACTTCTTTTCGCAGGCGCTGACGCGCTTGCGCGAGCCTTCGCATATCTTCACGTGTTCGGCGTTGAAGCTGTTCGATCCGCGGCTTGACCGATTCGTCTCCCGCTTGCAGTTGTTCGAGAAGTTGAATCATTTTTTGCTGCGAAGTCTGAAGACGAGCGACCAGGGCTTCGATGCTCCGAATGATTTGTCCATCCACGAGGTCGTCCAGGCGAATTATTTCGTCTTCCAGCCGCCGAACGGCCCTTGTGTTGTGGCTCTTTAGTCGGCGGGCGAAGGCGGGAATCTTACTTGGAAAGTCCGTATCGGCGCCTTCGGGAAAGGACTCGTGTAGGGTCGATGCTGAGCTGTGCAGGGGGACGAGCCGCTCGTGAATGGCGGCGAGAATCCGAAGCTCTCGTTTTCTTACCTTCGTATCGATCGATAGCCGGTCGATCATTGACGACAATCCGATCAAGAGGGATTCGGAGGCGCCGTGAAGTTTCCGTAGCTGAATGAGGCCTCCCGTTTGCGCTTCGGCGGTCGTGGCGGAGGCAAAAGCCGAGGTCGTTAGACGGAACGCCAGGAGGTCGACGGCAAAATCTCGTAGTTCTTGTAGCCCTTCAATATTGGCGGCATGTTCCGCGTCGTCGTCGTTCACGAAAAGTCTGTGGCGGTCTGAGCGTGCGACTTTTCCCGGGGGATCATCGAGTGCCGACCATCCCAAACCTGGATCATTGTCTCGGACTTCGATCCAATAGACGACTTCACTGCGGGATTCTAAGGGTATCGAGGAAATGTCCCAGGTGTGCCGACCTCGCCATCGCCGCGCAGCTGGCGGAGTCTCGATTGGAACCCGATGGACCTCGCCTCCCAACGTGTACACCAACGATGCCGAGAGTAGGCCAAAATCGTCGCGGGCCGTGAACCGCAGGGGAACCGAGTCGGTCGCGCTTACTTCCCGTCTGTCTTTTGCGATGGCGAGGAGATCAACTTCAGCCTGGCCATCAACCTCGATCTCGAAGTGCATCGTCGATGCACGCTGGCTACGCGAATCCGTCCCGTCGGAAAATGCCAGAACCGTCCAGCTGCCTGGCCCCTGCACTTCAAAATTCCCGTGCCAACGATACTCGGAGTCCTTCGGAGTGGCGGAGGTCTTCAAGTTGATTGTCTTCAGATAGCTTTGCTCCGACATCCTGTTGCTCGGAGCTCCCAGAGACGGTGTCTCGGGATCGTGTGCGACGACGACTTGCATGGCCTCGTGGCGATCAATCGCTACGATGTTGAGTCTCACTGCGGTTCCAGCCGGCACCCGCAGCGAGCCGCTTGGGTTGTGAACGGTCCGTTTGGGACGAGCCGTGTGCGGCGGGTATGTGAGCTCAAGGGCGAGAGAGGACCACAGGGGGGAGGGGGGACTTGGCGGCCGACCGTCGACTCGGTTGAGGAGCAACCGCGCGGTCGCGCGAAGATCATCGATCGTGTGGCTGAGGGCCACAAAGGCAATGGTAACGCCAACTATGGCCAGCAGTCGAGAGCGTAGAAACGGGGCGTGGAGAATGACCTCTGGGGCTGTAGTCGTGCGGATAATTTCGCTAGCAACTTGATCTGTGAACGCGCGCGCTAGCTCGGGGGAACCGGGGTGGCGAACGGGTTGGGCCTGATCGGTCTTGGGGTCCAGGGCTTCGAGCAACTCGCAGGCCCCAAGAATGTTTTGGCGAAGGCGGCGGTTGCCGTTGAGAGAACCGGTCTCGCCACGAAGTGCGATTTCTTTTGCAGTGGAGAGCGTGTCGTGCATTCGACGGCCGAAGCGAATCCACAGCACCAGGGTAGTCGTCAGGGTGACGATGACGCCGACGGCGAGGAGCGGAGCGACCCCGTCGCCTCGTTTTGTCGCATCGGTTGTGAGGAGGCCGATAGCGATTAACGAGCTCACGACTAGCGCCGCGTCGAGGAGCGAGCGGAGACCCCGTCGCCTGAGCTCGATCGCACGCGCACGGGCGACAAAATTGCGCACGGGGTGGGTCTCATTCCGCATCAGACGCAATCTTGCACCATCGATCTTCCAGGATCACTGAGGATCGGTGTTGGTCATCATGCGCATTTCGCACGGACCTGAACTGTTGAGGGGCCAATCTCGGCCATAGGAGAACGAGGGGGACGAAACGTGGTACGTACGACTCTCAAGAAGCGAAAGTCCCGCACCCATGACAGCCCGTACCCGATCGTATTCTCGCAAGATCGCTCAACCGAGCGTTGTTGTTGGAAATGGCATGATTGTAGCGCTCAACGCGGAGATGAGCCCGCGACTTACACACTTTTGCCAAGGTTTGTCCGATGGGGCTGAATAGCGGCGTCCGTCCGCCGTCGAACACTGTGGAATCCGTGGCCACACATGACGCCGACGACCAGACACTGGTGGCTGCCTGCAAGACGGGCGACAGGCAAGCTTTCAAGATACTCATGACACGCTATCAGCGCAGGGTTTATTCTGTGGCGATTGGGTTCCTGCGTAACCAAGAGGACGCGCTCGACGTGGTGCAAGAGAGTTTCATTAAAGTCCATCGGTACATTGGGAAGTTTGAGGGCAACTCAAGCTTCTATACGTGGCTTTATCGAATTGTAGCGAATCTATGTATTGATCACCTGCGTCGGGCGAAAAGGCACAGGGATGTAGAATTTGACGACGGGCTCCGTCACGATGGCCGAGGCGAAGATGCCGGAGACCTCACCCATCTGACCAATTATGGGGATCCGAGCGATATGTTGCGACGCAAAGAGATCATTGGCGCTGTTGAAGCCTGCCTGGATCATCTCAGCGACAATCATCGGTCAGTGATCGTGATGCGGGAACTTCAGGGTCTCTCCTATGAGCAGATGGCAAGCGCGATGGAGTGCTCCAAGGGCACGATCATGAGCCGGTTATTTCATGCCCGTCGTAAGATGCAAGAGTTGTTGGGGGAGAGGCTCGGAGCCTTGTTTCCCTCGAAAGGGACAACCGAGGGCACGGTTGAGTCCGATTCTGTTTCTGCCCGCGAGGTGGTGTCAACATGACGAAGGCGATTGACAGGCAAGAGCGACTGCAAGCGTATTTTGATGATGAGCTGAAGGCCGATGATCGAGCCGCGGTTGAACGAGACATGGCGGCGGATTCGACCTTGAGGGGGCAGATAGAGAACCTCAGGTTCACGCGAGCGATGGTGACGGGGGGGCTGTCTGCGCAGGCTGAGAGCGTTCATGAGGCGCGTTTTGAGCAGATTTGGGAGGGATTTGATCGACAGGTCGATCGAGAGAGCCGGCTGCAACATGCGGCGGATAGTCGACTCGGAATCGCCGGAAACCTTGTGAAATTGCTGCGCTCGATTCGGGTTCCGGTGTTGGCCGCCGCCGCAGGAGCCGCGGCTGTCGTGTTTTTTGTGCGCGATCCGGGAGAATCGGAGCAACGCTCTGCGAATAAATTTTCTGCGAGCGCGTCCAATGAGAGCGCAACGCAGACACCGAGCGAAGCTATAGATGTTCGGGAACCAGTGGCGCATCTACCTCTACCTCTACCTCTACCTCTACCTCTCATCGCGGAGGCTGGGCCTCCAAGCGGTACTGTTGAAGACGAGCTGTTTACTATGCCTGAGTCGAACAATGCTGAGATTGAAACCATTGAATTCGGCGGTTTGAGCGGGAGTGTCGCTCAGATCGAAGGAACACGAGGGACAACGACTGTAATCTGGGTCGTTGAAGATGAAGAGTTGATAGACAGCGAGCGCTCACTATGATCGAGACCTTCAAGAAGAGTCGGTTCCGCCCATTTAGCGCGACGACCTGCGTAAAAGGGTGGGCGGTCAAGTTCGTGGCTGCGCTGAGCGTGTCCGTTGTGTTGCCGGGCGTCGCTTTGTTTGCGGCTACATTGACGCCGTTGTCCGCTCAAGCGGAGGTCTCGAAGGCCGCCTGCCAAGTTCATGTGGTCGAAGCGACCACCGAAGGCGACGGGAAAATTCCGGCCGAGCTTGAATTCATGGCGGAACAGCTTGAAGGATTGATTGGGTTCAAAGGGTTTCGACTTCTCGAGTCGAAAAAAATTGAACTTACAATTCATCAACTCGATAGCCAAAAGTTCAAACGTCACTCGTTGAACCTTGAGTTGCTCGGCGGCGACAAAAAACTGAAGTTGCGCGCGAACCTTCATAGTGCGACGGGAAAATCCCTAGTCGGTGCGAATTACAGCATTGCGGACAACGGGATGATCATGCTGCCGATCGTCAAAAAAGATAAGACGGGTGCGACGGTGTACGCGATTCGCTGCCACGCAAAGCACTGAGCGGATAGATCGGGATCTCCGCGTTGGACCGAGACAGCGGTTCGAGCGCGGGGGCGGGGGCAGCGTAGGAGACGATAGAGAACGGTACCGTCAAACACGCGGGCGTTGGCTTGAGCCCACGGGTGGCGTGAAGACCCTGAGAGAGGCGGGCGCATGCTGCAGGTGCTTGTGCTTTGCACCTCATGGTACAAGCTCGACGCGATGAAAGCTCTCAGGTGGATTGCGCTAGTGGTGCCGCTTTGGCTGTTGTTTCTGGGTGTGCGTCGAATCTACTGGTCGGCGGCAAACAGCCAGCCTCGAGTGATTCAGTGTGCGGATGCCGCAAGCACCGGGTTGCCGGAACGGACGCTTGTGACGCTCGAGGGGTGTCGAGCGGATCTTCCTGGCATCATTCTTCAGGAGTGGTCACACGGGCGGAAGGAGCGGCGTGTGAATATTCAGATGCTGGTGCCGACCTATCATGAAGGACAGGCTGTTTCGATCGTGCTCGTCGATTCACAGTCTCTGCTGGCGGGAACGCTGGGAGCCGCTCGAGAGGCCGGAGATGCGTTCTTGACCTACTCGGTGACAGGTTGGGTCGAAGGCGGGGACAACTTTGATTCGTTTGAACGGGACAGCATCGCCAAACGCGATGGCTTTGCCGACCCGACAAAATTTTGGTCGCTCGAAGAGGGTGGACAGCCGGGATGGACGGTGGGGGCGATCGAGATCGGGGTTTCTTTCCTCTTCGGATTCACGCTTCTTCTGTTTTTTCGGCGTGATTCCGATGCCCTCCAGATCACACGTGGCTAGGGTTGGCGAAGAACTATTTGGTTTAGCCACTTCCGAAGAAATGAATCTTCATGCCAAGGATAACCGTGAGTGGCGCGCCGGGACGGGCGCCGTAGGGGCGTCTTGAGATCATGTAGCGGCTGTTGGTGAGATTGTTTCCGAGCGCATAGATCCGCACTCGACCCGCGACTCGAATCTCTGCGGCCAAATCTAGCACTGCGTAGCTGCTGATCCCCTCTGACTGCGAAATGGGTCCTCGGCCAGGGAGGTCTCGCATTCCCCCCGTGAAGCCTAGCGCCGCTCTCAGGTCCCAGCTGTAACCGCCGACGTTGACGTGGCCTTTTGTCTGGTGAACGGGAACATACGGGAGAGCATCTCCCGTATGGACATCGCCGAATTGTGGACTCTCTGAGACGAAATTTTCTAAGAAATAGGAACCCGTATAGGTATATTGGGCGCCGAATCCAAACACAAAGCCGTCGTCGAAGACGTTTCGGTAATCGAGCAAGGTCTCGACTCCGAACACTTGGACTTGGCCGGCGTTAAACTGTCGATTGAGTTGCTCCTCGCTGCAACCTCCCGAGAGGGTGCATTCTCCTGTTAGGTTGCTGTAGTCGTTAAAAAATCCGATCGCTTCGGCGCGAAGATGTTTCCACGAGGATCGAGCGCCTGCCTCGTAGTTGATACTTCGTTCTGGCCGCACGGAGCGGTGTTGCCCCGGAGACACAGGCGAAAAGCCTGCGTGCATTCCGCCAATTATGGCGATCCACTGGTTGATGGCGAGATGGGTCCCTAGGCCCGGGAGCGCAACTACGTCAAATCGATTGCCCGCCGAACCTGAGATGTCGTCCCGAAACCGGCTGGAGATCAGCTCGAATCGGATGCCAGGGGACAGCGTGAATCGCTCGTTGAGGGTTATCGCATCTTGCAGATAGACCGCGCCGGCGAGGGTCTCGCCTCGGTTTCGAGTGCCGGGGACTGTTGGAGACCCGTCGCTAACCATGTTCCCAGAGAGCATCGAAAAGGCCCTCTCATCGTGCCGTCGCGCGATCCAGTCGTGGTGCAGGCGGGCGCCGACTTGAATATTCTGTTTGAGAGCACGCAACGAGGGTCTCCACCTGAGGGTTGTGTCGAGGCCTTCGCTTGCGTAGCTGCGGTGATTTGTGCCGACAACGAGGGCCTGCTCGGGGCCTTGGGTGTCTTCTTCCCCACGCAAGATGGCAAAAAGTACCCCGTACTGTCCGGAGTCAGGGGTGGCAAGGATCTCCAGCAAAGAGGGCCCGTCGCTAAACCGATTGAGTTTCCGCCAGCTTCGCTTGAAGTCGCTGCGGTAGGCCTTGGCTTCGAAATCGAGGTATCGGTCGCGTTGGACCTTGTAGGAGAGAACCCCCTGAGTTCGCCACCAATTCATCTTTCCGGTTTGGCTGGCGGAATAGCGCCGGTACGGTGTTCTGAAGAAGTCGTCGTTGCTCAGCCCAAGATAGGTCTCATTCGAGACTTCATTGGAGACACCGAGCTTGACCTGCACGAGATGGCCAATCCGTCGGCCTGGGGCTGTGCGGTAACGGATCTTTGCCATGAAGTCGTTTTTTCCGAAGCCCGTATCACCGCCTCCATCGAGCTCTTTGAAACCGTTCGTCTGAACTCGAGCGCCTTCAAGAACCACTCCGAAGCCGCGCCAGCTCGATCCCCAGTAGGCATGCAATTTTCCATAGGTGAAATTTCCGCCAGCGATATCGATGTAGCCGAGGTTAGTGTTAGGGACTGAGCGTGTCTGAAAGTTGATGGCTCCACCGATGGTGTTCGGCCCGTTGCGGATCGATGCAGATCCCTTAAAAACCTCGATCCCAGCCATGCGGGTCATCAATGGAAAATAGTAGGCAGCGGGAGCCGAATAGGGCGCAGGGGCCATGAGCACACCATCTTCCATCAACGTGACCTTGGCGGAACGGTCGGAGCTCGCCCCGCGTAGGCCAATGTTGGGGCGAAGGCCGTATCCGTCTTCTCCGCGGATGTAGATTCCTGGGACACCGCCAAGGATGGCGTGGACATCGTCCCGCTCGTGGGCCTCAAGCTCGGCCTCGGCGATCACGTGGGCAGAACCGGCGATCCTCGGAATGTCGTCGTCGGCACCAAATATAGAGCCCGTGCTGACGATGACATGACGTTCTTCCTCACGGGCGCCGCGAGGACGTGGTGCGTCGAGGTGCAGCGGAGCATTCTCGCTCGAACCAAGCGATGGTGCGAGGGGCGTCGGTGGGGCGGACTCCTCATCGGTGGCTGGAACGTCAACGGGGGGACTGGAAAGCGAACCTTCCGGGGTCTTCTCGAGCGGGACATGAACGGAGTCGTCGGAGTCGTCGGAGTCGTCGGAGTCGTCGGAGTCGTCGGAGTCGTCGGAGTCGTC
>CAYTFJ010000073.1:0-9037 GCA_964437075.1 uncultured Nannocystaceae bacterium | reverse complement strand
GGAGTCGGAGTCGGAGTCGGGTGATGACATTAGGGTGTCTAGCGAACTTGGCTTGTTCGCTAGAGCTCCAAATACCGTCGAGGACACAAGCATGGCGGCGATGGCCATCGCCGCCAATACGGCAGTCCTTTTCCCGGTTTTGCGTGGAAGTCTTCGGAGAACGGATGCGAATGGGGAGAGTAGCGTCGAGAACACGGACGTGGGATCGTGGTTAAGTACGGAATCCGGGAGTCCAAAGGATTTGGGGGGACCCGAGGATGCGAGCCTGAGGTTGCCAGAGATACGGTCCCAAATAGCGAGACAGGATCCGAAGTTTTTTTCATCGTCGAGACGATCGGCGCCGTGATGGATTTGATGTTGTGCTGGGCTCATGAACCAGTGCTCAAAAACAGGGCCGTAGCTGATCCAAACGTGGGAATGCCGAAGATTCGCACCGAAAAGGTTGAAGGCCATGGCGAGCAAGTTGATGCCGAGTATCTCGATCTGGATCACTCGACCTCGGAAGATATGAAAAAATATCGCTGAGACCACAGCAGTAGTCACGATTCCACGAATTTGAAAGAGGAGGCTCTCAACAGGATGAATGCGGTAGAGCGTGAGTGGCGTGAGTGTGGTCGCGGAGTGGTGAACTTGGTGAAAATCCCACAAAATGCCCACTCGGTGACAGGCGAGGTGAAGCAAAAATCGACTGAGATCCCAGACCACAAAGAGGACGAGGGTGTACAGGATGGCGACGACTGTGGGGCTCAGCCAGTCCACAGGATCGATCGGGGCGAAACGTTCGAGACCATGAGCGAGGGCCCCCGCGAGGCCGAGGGAAGTAAGTCCGATCGGCGCAAGAAGCAATACGCGCGTCACCGGTGTGACGACGAGCAGCTGGTAGTCGACCAAAGCGGTCGGCGAGAACCATCGCAAGACCATTGCCCGTGTTGTGGGTGAATCTACGGTCCTTGGACGGATCCGTTTCGAAAGGCTGACCGCCAGAACGATCGCTAGCGAACTGGCGAGGTAGAGCCAATAGATGCGCGCGGTCGGGTCGAAAAACTTGGAGATCGGATCATGCAGTGCCTCGAGCAGCTCTGGAAGGAGTGATTTCATGGACCAGATGCCTCAGTCGGCATCACCTGCACCGTCGCTAGGAAGGTCTAGGCTGAGCGCAAGCACGACCGAAGTCTTGAGGAGATCAGTGATAGTCTTGATGTCATCATGAAGATCCTTGACCTGTGAGGGGGCATCGCTGAGCCGCTCGACCAGCGGGAAGGACATGTCGTCGCAGGTCTCGCGTGCAATGACGATGGCTTGGTCAACCTCGAGCGCAAGATCGTGTTCTCCGATACCATTTAGAGAGTCGTCGAGTCCGATGCCTTCTTCAGCGCTGGGCCCTCCCCAATAGATGTGCTGCATGGTGAGAAGATTTGCACATATGTTCTCACCGGAATGTTCGGCCCAAGGCGACTCAAGTGGCGCCGTCATTTTCTTATCTTTTGTCTGAAGGTCCAGATAGAAGACTGCCGAGAAAAGATCGTTGAGCGCGTCATGGTCCGTCGGGTAGACGCTGCCGTCGCCGGTATGCATCAGCTGATCGGCGAAGGATTCAACCCAGGTCGAGTGAAGGGCTCGGACTGTGCGTTGCAACTGTTCGCTCACCTGCAGCGCATAGTTGGCGCGGCGTTCTTCGAGAGCGATCACACCAAGTGCATCCCAGCTGTCTTCTGTATTGATCGGTATGGTCTCCGCGCAGCTGTTTTCCGGGCTCTCGTTGAACAGTAAATACTCCAGGGCATCCATGCCGTACACATTGATTAAGTTTACCTCCGTGAAATCGTCGTTCTCGTAACCCTGTTTTACGATCTCTTGGTCGATTCGACAGCCGTTCGTGGTCGGCCACGAGTAAATTTCGTCGCGGAGCCCTTCGCCTCCAAGCATTGTCGCTTCGGATCCAGCGGGGCCTAGTTGGAGCATCTCTTCGGCCTGCCAAGCCCACATCATCTGACGCCACGCATTTTGGGCCACCTTGCGTGCTGATTTTCGCGGTTCGCCGTCGTTAGCGAGCCTATAAAGACGGACTGCGGAGACCAGATCGGTTGCACAGAGTTCGGCGCGTGTGTGTGCTGGGAGAATAACTTGTTCGACGATACTCCTGAGCAGCGCGCTATGGTCGAAGTTGGCTCCAGTCTGGTCGTTGGTTGCCGGGGGCCGGCAAGTCCACGAAAGCGAACCGGCAACCAGCGCCCCTGCGACACCGATCCAGGCAGATCGGGTCGGCCTTGAGGCGTTGAGCGGCGCGCTCACCAGCCACCCTCGCCCGAACTGTCGCCCAAATTTTTTGTGTCGAATTTGTAGGCAGCGCCAAGGATCGAGCGAGCGTTGAGCAACGCAGAGGCGTACTCATCGAGGTCTGCTTCGTTCAAGACCGGGGCATCTGCAAGCAATGCGTGGAGCTCTTCGAATTTTTGGCCTAGCAGTGGAGAAAACGGACTGAACTGAAGCCCAAGAGCGAAGCCCTTCATCTCCGACCAGTGCTTGGCGTGCGAGAGGAAATCATAGCCATCGGTACCTACTGCATCCATATCGTGGAGAATCTCGTTGATGTAGTGCACGACGGTCGCGGCGATGGCCTGCTCCCAGTTGGCAAGCGCCAGGTCTCGAAATCCCTCGAGTTCGACTTTTTGCGAATCGCTAAGTGTCCCATTTGCCGATGCGATGAGATGTCGCCCGCGCAGGAAAGCATCGAACGCACCCTGGGTCATGTCTGTCGGTGCATTTTTGTGAGAACCATAGTCGCGTTTTCCAGCGTTTACCGCGTGGCCAAAATTGTATTCGCTGGAGAGGTCGATCGCGCCGTCCCCATCCGTGTCGTAACAACCTGCGGCATAGTCCGCGCGCCCATCTTTGCCTGCGAGCTCTGCGTCGGTATAGTCGCCATAGTTTCGAGCGGCTCCAAAGTAGCCGAACGCCTCGTCCCAGGCATGCTCGAGTGCGGTCGAGACCCCCCCATCGTCGGCGGAGGCGTTGTCTTGTTGAAGACCCTCATCAAGGTAGTCATCGGCGCCCTGTGAGAAGGCAACGGCGACCTGCAGGAATTTTTGAAGAAGTTGGCTTAAATCTTGGCCAGAAGCGTTCACATATACTTTGGTGATCGCCTTTCCCGTGGGATCGATCGGCAAACTACCCGCAACGCGGGCGATCGAGAGCCTCTCAATTTCAGCGAACCACTGCCGGACAAGTGCGTCTGGGTTCGTGGACCCTTTCGCTCCCCATCCGACAAACTCCAGACTCCAATCTTTGTGCTGATGTTTGGAGTCCCCGCCAGCGATTTTGCTCGCAAGACTCTTTCCTGCGCCAATGTCCGCATAGGTGCTCTGGAGAGGGGCGGGGTCGCAGTGGACAGCGTGGGCCGTGGCGGCACCGATGAGATCGCCATTATCCTCAAAGTCAAAGAGCGCGGTCAGTTGTCCCTCAATTTCTCCCTCACGAGGCACGTAGCCCTCGGCATCGATCTGATCTGTGAGCCGTCCAAGGACCTCGGCGATGTCGTGAATCAATACCTGACGGAAGGTCTGCCCGTCGTAGTCGACGCTGCTTTGTTCTTCGAATCGGCTCTCAAACGCGTAGGAGCCCGGTGCATCGGAATCCGTGGATTCGGTTGAATCGGAATCCGTGGATTCGGTTGAATCGGTGTCCGAGATTTGCGAGCAGCCCCAGAGAGGGGTGGTGAATAGGAGGGAGACGAGGAGTTGGGACGGGCGGTGACTCGAGTCCATGGGCGCAGTATGTCTAAATGAAAATGATTGTCAATAACGATAATGATTTCTCGTTTCTCGGGGTCAAATTTGTACAACGAAGGGCCGAGACTGATGAAATACTACTTTAACGATTAAGGTAATGAGAGCTGAGTTCAAGAACATTCGAGATGAGATCGGTGCTTGAACAAGAGAAATTCGAAAAAAAAAGTCGAGTCGGGTCGATAAGTTGGGCTACGATAGTGGTGGATGCGTAGGCGTGTTGTGTTTCATTGCGTCGCGTGCGGTGCACCCCATAGCGAGGCTCAAGCGCGCAATTGCGGTCATTGTGGAAGTCCAAGAGTTCCGCTCGATACACCCGACCCAAGAAGTTCGGTTCGTTGTCCGGGATGCGCGATGTCCGAACGTGCAGGAGCGCGGTATTGTAGCGGTTGCGGTGCGTGTCTTTCAGACGAGGCGGACCTGGGGGGTCTTGCAGGGAAACTCGGCTGCCCTGAGTGCTGTGAACTCGCTCCGCCGATGACCTTTTGGCGTGGCGAGACCCAAGCATCTTCGCAGCGGCGTCCGCTTAGCGCATGCCGCCGCTGCGGAGGTGCTTGGGTCGACCGAGTGACCTTCGTGGAAATCGTCGAGCAAGCGCATGAACGAGGAAAGCAAAATTCGCTTGGCTCAAGAGGAAGCGAGCGACGGTCGACCGTCGTCGCGCGTTGCGAAGTGAGATCGGGGGCGATGGGCGAGGTTCGCTATCGCCGTTGTCCGGCGTGTGAACAGCTCATGTGCCGGAACAACTTTGACGAGGTTTCGGGCGTTATCATCGATTCATGTCGGCCACACGGGGTCTTCTTCGATGCGGGCGAACTTCGCGCAGTGGTTGATTTCCTGGCTTCCGGGGGGCGATGGGCGAAGGAAATTCGTGACGCAAGGCGGCTCGCCGAGACGATGCGGGTTCGAAAATCCGAGCAAAGTCGAGTGGGCACGCGAGGCCGAGAATGGGCAGCAATGACTCGAATGCGTCCGTCGACGGGCCGGATCACTCTACTTTCATTGTTGTCCTTTCTCTTCGATGACCGGTAAGTGCTCCCGCATCGGATCTTGCGCTAGGTGCACGTGAGCGAGCCGTGTGCAGGGCGGATGGCTTCGATTGAACGAAGCGAAACTGGGGCTACCGAGATTTGTCCTGCGCAACATGCGACGAAAAGACGGGGTTAGCGCAAAAATGTGTTACTCCCCCGGCATGAATCGTCTGCGGAACATCGCACCACTCCTGGCGTCTTCGCTGCTGCTGCTACTCGCGACTACGGCCTGTAAAAACAAGGACTACCCATCGTGCAAGAGAGATAGGCACTGCGACAAGGACCTTAACGAAGTCTGCGTCGATGGCGGTTGCCAAAATTGCAAAGTCGACACGGACTGTCCGGCTCTGGGTGATGCCTACACGACGTTTGTTTGCCACGAATTCCGGTGCACAGATCCCTCGGCAGTCCCCGCTGGGGGCGGTGGCGTTGGGGAGGAGGGTGACCCATGTACCCAGCGGACCGACTGTTATGGCGGACTGACCTGTACGGCTGGGAGCTGTAGCTTTTGCACTGAGGATACCCAGTGTTCCCCATCGACCTGCAACCTCGGGACAGGACGGTGTGGCCCAGAGGGACAGTGCACGATGGACGACGAGTGTGCGATGGATGAGATATGCGATGGGGGGATGTGCATTTTCTCCGGAGATTTTCCGAACGAGGGCGAGGTTCTTTGCGACCTACATGCCGTGTTTTTTGCCTTCGATAGTAACAAGTTGACGCCACAGACACAGTCCGCACTCGAGGGGGCTGCGACATGCCTTGCGCAGCAGGGACGAAATCTGATTCTCGAGGCGCATGCTGACAATGTCGGCACCGAGGAATACAATATTCTCCTGACGGATCGGCGTGGAAATTCAGTGAAGAGCGTTCTCGTGGGCCTCGGGGTCGCGGGAGAGACGATCACCGTGCTCTCCAAAGGAGCGCTTGAGGCCGTCGGAAGTACGGAATCGGCGCGTTCTCAAGATCGTCGAGTGCAATTGATCTGGGAGTAGGCCTCGCCGCGCGACTCACCGCACTTACGAAATAGCTACAGGGGCGGATGTCGGGCGGCTCTGATCGAAAAAAGGGCGCTCTACACAAGAGCGCCCTTTTTGATTCGTGCGGATACGGGCCTAGCCGATCGGCGGGATGGGAGGCGGAGGATCTCCGTGACAGACGCCGATCTCCAGGATGATGTAGAGCAAGATCAACTCCTGAGGGGTTAGGCCTAAATGGGCATTTTCGTTGGTGTGATAGGTGCTGAACAGCATTCGTCCGCATCCGTACCCGGCGCTGACTGTCATGGGCTTGACGCTGGCCGGCGAGCAAGCCACGCAGGGCCCCTCGACCCAGGGATGGTGACCGACGTTGATGTCTTCACCTTCATCGTTTTGCACGATGATCTCGGGAATGGCGTCTAGGCCAGACCAGTTGTCATGCAGCTCAACCGCGGGGAGACTGTTGAGATTCGGAGAGCCGGCCCCGATGTCCTTGAGGCCTGGAGGCAGAGCTTCCAACCAGTCGAGCAGCCCTTGGTCCAGCACATTGCCGGTCGTGTTGTAAAATCCCAAATCGGGATCTCCACCACTCATGTGAAATTCTTGGTAGTCGCCAAATGGCTCAATGAGGTATTCATTGGCCCAATCGGTCACGTACCACTTTCCGCCGGCCTCAACCCACTGACGAATGTTGTCGATGCGTTGCGGTGACAATACCGTCCCTAAACCCCCTTGCGACATGCAAGGAATGAAGATGATGTGATACGCGCGCATTGCCTCGAGGTTGTCGAGCAGCTGCGAGCCATCGGCTTGGCTGAGAAGATCAAAGCCGGCCGGCTGCTGGTCCCACTCGCCCTGTTGATCGGTGACGCCGAGACCAATTTTGGCCAAAATATTGTAAATCGTGTCGTTCGTGGTTTCGACGACCGCCATCCGCGGGATGTATTCACCATTTTGGGCATCCCATTTTCCGGGGAGATTACTCTTGTCTGCGGGGACATCGGCATTGCCGAGAACAACCTCGATCGGGGTGATATGCAGGAACTGCCCTTTCTGCACGACAAGTTTTTGATTGGGTCCAGCGACGGCTGGGAGTGTGAAGGACCCATCCGCCTCCGAAAGTACAGAGTGCGAATCGCACGGAATTTCTACGCATTCGGCGCAGTATACCTCGTCGGGCACCGGCTCAGGATTGCCGGTCGTCAAATAGACCAGGGCACCGCTGATAGGAATCTCAAGGTTGGGGGCATAGACCGTGCCCCGGAGATGGGCGTCGGGGGTGGGAAGGTCGGTCTCGTCGCAGTCGTCATCACCCTCGGGGTTTGCGCTGCCTTGTCCGCCTTCGGTACCCCCGCCCGCGTCGAAACGAAGTGCGCTATCCATTCCGGCGCCGCCGCCGCCGCCGCCGCTTTCACCAGTGCCGTTCGAGGAATTGTTAGGATTAGCGATACCCACCGAATCGGCGGATGCGCGGTCGCTGCTTCCACACCCCGGCGCGAGGATGGCGCATGCGGCGAGAGTCGACAAAACGGATACAAATCTCTTCATTCTATTCCTTCGCTAGAGGGAGGTTCCACGGCTGTCCAGCGGACCCATCTTGCAACATGTGAGACACCAGTTCTCGTCGGCTCTACGAGAATAATTATGCAATACCGCAATCGACTTTGCGTGTCTGACGCGATTTCGAGTTGGTTCCGGGCGCCGGCCTTGGTACATCTTCGTTCATGGCGGAGGTGACACGGGAGTTCGGCCTGGCCCTGAGATCGTCGAGGGGCTGCCCCCGGTCGCGTTCCAGGATAGCCTAGAGGGACAATGCGTCATGACATGGATCCCCCCGGAGTTCGTATTCACCAGTTTGCGCTCGGGCCATGGGACAATTTTATCTACTTTGTCGAAGACTGCGCGAGCCGCGAGTGTGCCGTCGTTGACCCGGCGTGGCACGCCCCGAGTATCTTTGCGGAGGCCGAGAGACTCGGCCTGACGATCAGCTCTATTTTATGCACACATAGCCATTTCGATCACGTGAATCGTGTGGATGCCTTGCTAAAACGGGTGGACGTTCCCGTTCATATGCTTACCCAAGAGGTGGCATTCTCAGGATTTCGCTGTGAAAATCTGATTCGAAACTCCCCCGGAGACTGCGTGATGATTGGGAAGCACGCTGAGATTGCGATGATGCATACGCCGGGCCACACGCCGGGGTCTGTGAGCTACCGTGTTGGGGGCGCGATCATCACGGGCGATACCTTGTTTGTCGACGGCTGCGGTCGCTGCGATTTTGTGGGAGGAGACCCGAAGGTGATGTTTGAGACCTTGCGAACCATGGTCGATAGGCTCCCCCCATCGACGATCATGTACCCCGGCCATCATTACGGTCCAACACCCGTCGCCCAAGTTGGGGATCAACGACGAGATAACCCCTATCTCGCATTCACAACAGTCGCGGACTTCGTTGCGCATCGTATGCAAGGAAAGACGGCAGGGACATCGCTCAGTCGACCCCCCGAATGGGCACCGACCTGAGGGGCGCGGGCGATACGCAATTGCACTTGATCGGCGGCGATTTGGTTGCACATGCAGAGGATGGACTGGGCGCTTAGTCAGAAGCAGACGTCTTTGATCGATGGTTATGTCGATGAAATTGCATCCGGGGGTCGGGGATGGCCCCAGTTGATGGGCGAAATCTTCCGTTGGTTGGAGCCGCGGCCAGAACGAAAAAAGCTCTGCCTCGGAATGATCGAAGGTTTCGCGCGGTCGAGACGCCCAGAAATCGCCCAACTCCTGGCCGAGACGGCGACTTCCGCGTTTCCGGATGATCCTGAATTTTGGCAGTTGTGTTCGAGCTTCGAGTGGGTCAAGGGGCGTGGTGACGACGCTCGCATCTCCGAACGGACTGCCACCAAGACCAAGAAAACTCGAATTGCCTTGAAACGAGCCCAAGGCCTTATCGCTCGTGGAAGGGGAAGCCGCGCCGTAGACGTTCTTCATATGGCGACAGATTGGGACGGCGCATCGACGAAGGTGTTGAAAGTGCTCGCCCAGCTGGCGACGTCTGAGGGGCGACACGATCTTGCTCTGGCTACGTGGCGGAGGCTTCGAGGCCGTGAACCGCAGATGAGTGAATTTATCCACGGTGAAGCCTCGAGTCTTTTCTCGCTCGGTCGCGAGCGAGAGTCATTTGGCGCATACGTAAGCACCCTACGGACCGCCTCCACCTACTTGGTCAAAACCTGATGCAGAC
>CAYTFJ010000072.1:0-24198 GCA_964437075.1 uncultured Nannocystaceae bacterium | reverse complement strand
GGAGACGGAGATGGCGCGACGGACACAGGGGACGGCACTTCGGAGATATCTTCCGATGATGGCGGTTGCGGTTGCTCGGTTGCCGACTCCGACGAGGAGCGCCAACGGGGTCTCCTCGGTGGCATCTTGTCACTCGGGTTGCTCGGATTCGTTCGCCGTCGTCGTCGCTAGGACAGCGCGCGGTCATCGAAGCCTTCGGGGAATCGTGACCCCCGAAGGCTTCGGATGAGGGGGCGTAGACCTCCGCTTCAGGAAGACACCTCCCGTCTCGCGGGGGGTGTCTTTTGTGCCTTGCTTTGCTATTGACTGCGGTTGTGTCTGAAGACGCGAATACCGCAAAGCCTGAGACCACGTCCGACTCGTCCTCCGGTCATGCGCAGACCGGCGAAGACCCGGGAGCGCTGTCTCCAACTTCACGTGCGATCATCGATGAGGAGACGGAGGTTCTTAGGTCCATTCAGCATCAAATTGCCGAAGCGGCAAAAGTTGGCTATCGGAGCGCCGGGGATCTCGACAGCCAGTTGATCGAGCTGAGAGACCTGGTGGCGGAGGCCAAGGAAGAAGATGTGGCATCCTTGGTCGTCCAGATGCATCAGGTCGCGGCCCTGAGTGCAAAACGTGGAAAGGGCCGCAGCGCTCCTGCGGATCCCAAGAACCCCTATTTTGGTCATCTGCGTCTGCGAGAGGCAAAAAGGGGGAAGGTACGGGATGTTTTGGTCGGGAAACGCACGTTGCTTGGCGAGGGGGACGGTTTGTCGATCGTCGATTGGCGCAACGCTCCGATCAGCCGTCTCTACTATCGCTACGAGGAAGGCGATGAATACGAAGAAGAGTTCGACGATCGGAGCCTAGAGGGAGAGGTGTTGGTACGACGTAGCGTAGCGGTTGCCGAGGGCAGACTGCGGCGCGTTCAACATCCAGAAGGAACCTACGTGTGCACCCGCGATGGCCATTGGCGTGAGGCCTTGGGCGCAGCACGCCCGAGTCTTCAAGGCGGCGTTGGGCAGGCCGCAAGGATCCCTCGGGGGAAGCTGGGGGTGCAAGAGGGTGATACCGGACTCGAAGATAAACACCTTCAAGAGATCACCGCGCTGATCGACAAGGACCAGTTCAATATGATCACCCAGCCGGAGTCGGGCATCGTGCTGATTCAAGGTGGAGCGGGATCAGGGAAGACCACCGTCGCTCTCCATCGGGTCGCCTTTCTTGCGTTTCATGATCGCAGGAGATTTAGGCCCCAGCGCATGGTGATCGTCGTCTTCAACGAAGCACTGGTGGAGTACATAAAACATGTGCTGCCCGCGCTAGGTGTGGCCGGCGTCACGGTCACAACCTACCGGGGCTGGAGCGCCCAGATCTTGCGCCGGCTTCGGCTCCCGATCACCCGCAAATATACGGACAACACCCCTGAGGTGGTGAGTCGTTTCAAAAAACATCCTGTGTTGCTGCGAATGATCGAGATGTTGATCGATGAGTCGATGCTTGAGATTCAGGGACGGCTCAAGGAGCGCCTCGACGGCCGCCCTGGAGCAGGACAGGTGCTTGCGCGCTGGAGTCGAAGTGACAAGCTCCCGCCGGTGATCCGTGCGCGAAGAATGCTCGATTGGCTGCATGAGTCTGGAGGGTCGCTGTCCGCCAAGACCCGTACCGCGGCCGAGACGACCATGCGTGCCGCGGTCGGCGAGTTGTCGGATGTTGTGGACGACTGGGTTGAGTTGATGGGGGACGAAGATCGAATTCGTCGGGCTGTCGCCCTTCATGCTCCAGATCAATTTGATGAACATCAAACAACCTCCATCGCGGCATGGTGCGGAGCCCAGGCGTCCGCACATGCAAGTGCCCAAGAAGATCAGGATGCCGGGGACGAAAACTACGACGAAGACGAGCATCGGGAGGCGCCTGTGTGCTCGACGTTGGACGGTGAAGATGATGCGATCTTGCTGCGACTCTTGCAGAGTAAATTTGGGGCGATCTATGCGAAGAACAAGAGAATCGACTACGAACATATCGTGATCGATGAGGCCCAAGACCTGTGCCCTCTCGAGGTGCGAGTGATGCTCGATTGTGCCACTGCGGGACATAGCGTGACGATCGCGGGTGACAAGGCACAGAAGATGATCTTCGACAATGGCTTCACCGACTGGCCGCAGATGCTCGATGATGCCGGATTGCCTCATGTTGCCATTCAACCGCTGAGGATCACCTATCGCTCGACTCGGCAGATCATGGAGCTTGCTCGTCACGTGTTGGGACCGCTGCATGATCCCTCGGACGACTTGATCGCACGCGAAGGTGCGCCGGTCTCATATTATGGATTTACAGACATGGGTGAATCTGTCGCTTTTTTAGCGGAGTCCCTGCGGAATCTCATGGTGCGAGAGCCTTCCGCGAGTGTGGCCGTGATCGCACGTTATCCGCAGCAGGCCCGCGCGTACTATGACGCGCTGCGGACCGCCGAGGTCTCCCGCATGCGCCTCGTCGCGCATCAGGACTTCTCTTTTAAATCAGGGATCGATGTCACCGACGTTCGTCAGGTGAAAGGTCTTGAGTTCGACTACGTGATCATCGTTGATCCCACGGCGCAGAACTATCCCGCGGTGACCGAGGCTCGTCACCTGCTCCATATCGCCTCGACCCGTAGCGCCTACCAGCTTTGGATGGTCTGTTCGGGTAAACCAAGTGTTTTGGTTCCTCCCAGCCTTGTTGAAGCGGGAGAGATCATCTCGTAGGGGCCCGCCCGGTCGGGGCCCCATCTCAAGCCACGGGCTGAGTTGACCTAGGTCAACTCAGCCTTGGCCTGAGCCGCGATCGCTTTGCCGACCGCACTGCAGGGGGCTGCTTTCTCATTGCCGACCAGGTCGTAAGTGAGTGGGTCACCGGCAGCGAGCACCTTGACGATGGCCTTTTCGATGGCCACGGCGGCCTTCTTGAGATTTGCGTCGCCTTTGCGGTTTCCGAGCCAATCGAGGCCTTCTTTGACCGCGAGGATCATCGCAATGGGGTTGACCTTATCCTGGCCAGCGTGTTTTGGCGCGCTTCCGTGGATCGGCTCGAACATGCCGTGTTCGCGGCCGACATTGGCGCCGACAGCCATGCCCATGCCGCCTTGGAGCACCGAGGCGAGATCGGTGACGATGTCGCCGAACATATTCGTGGTGACACAGACGTCGTAGTATTCGGGCTGACCGATCAACCATTGGGTGAAGGCGTCGACGATCGCCGTGTCCTTTTCGATCATGGGGTATTCCTCGCCGATCTCGAAGAATACGTCGCGGAACAACTTGCAGCCGAAAAGCACGTTGTCCTTGATGATTGCGGTGACGCGGAGCTTGCCATCCTTGGGCGCGCCCTTGTTACGTTTTTTGCACAACTCAAATGCGTGGCGAATGACCTGCTCGCTCGCACGACGGGTGATCACTCGGGTGTCGATCGCCACGTCTGCGCGGCCGCCGGGGGCGAGGGTGCCACCCGTGGGGGCGTAGAGGCCTTCGGTATTTTCTCGAATGATCACCATATCGACCTTATCGGCCTCCCAGATGGTTCGATTGCTGCCATGCATTCTGTGCTGGACTCCCGGATACAGCTTGATGGGCCGAACGTTGGCGTACAGATTTAGCCGCATTCGATTGCCGATCACGGGCGAGAATCCGGCCATTTTTCCGTCTTTCATGGTGACGGGGCCGGAACCTGAGGGTGAAGGCCAACCCACGGCCCCGAGCAGGATGAGATCGGAATCGTCGCAACGTTCCTCGGCTCCTGGTTCCCAGTCGCGCGAGCCGTGCTCCAGATAGTACTGACCGCCACAGCGGATGTCAGAAATGTCCCATTCGAGATTGAGGGGTCCAGAGACCGCATCGAGGACACGGAGGCCTTCGCGCAATACTTCGGGACCGGTTCCATCTCCGCCAAGAGTGACGAGCTTGTACGCCATAGTATGGGTGTACACGGTCAGAGCGCTTCGTAAAAGGCCTCGGTTGCGCCGAAGAACCGCGCCATCACGGTGCGTCTTTTTGCGGCGATCTTCGCAACGCTCGATACGGCCGCCGCATCCGCGATAGGCTGGACTCGGGTGACGCTTTGCGGTGCGAGCGTCACCCCGAGCTCGGACGGGTCGATGGTGTGATCCCTCACGTAAGAATAGGAGGTGGAGTCTCCGACGCGTGGGTGACGGATATCAGCAGTGGCGGGGGTCGGTCGGCATGCCTGCGAGCCATGAACTACCGGTCGAAGAGCTGCATGAGCTCCACTCGACGAGCTTCAGCATCCGCATAGCCAAGGTCGATGCAGCGGCGGATGTACTCGCCATCGAAGAGCATGTAGGACGCGAGATCGCTCTCTCCGTCTTCAAAATTGTTGTCGCTGGCGACAGATCGGCGAATGAGTTTGGCAAAAAAACCTGTGTATCGATCGAGCCGACCGCTGCGGACCAGTTCCCACGCGATTTTACCGAGGTCTTCACTCGGGTGAATCATGCAAGTTTGGATTTTCCGGTACGGTGGACGGTTCATGGCCGATGCTAGGCGAGTCCCAAAGTCGAGACCGAATTCGGCCTCGCCTGCGTCGATCAAAATATTGGTTTGCTCGATTCGTTGGAGGTCCGTCTCAACCTTGTCGAGCATGAGGGCATTGAGCATTTTGCCAAGCAGAAAAAAAGTATTGGGGTAGCTATATTCTGCGCGCATACGTTGACGCTGGCGTCGCACCTGGGTCGTCTCGTGCCGGCTGAGTCCAACGACCAGGAGTCGATTGGCACCGAGGCGCATCGCCGGCCGTAGGGGCGTGTTTTGGCGAAGTGCCCCATCGAGATAGAACTGGTCGCCCACTCGGATCGCTGGAAAGAGTAGCGGAATCGCGGCCGAAGCGAGCGTGTGCGCCGCGGTGATCGAGGTTGGGACGATCATCTCATTGGGACCATGGGGCCAACGCCCGCGGGCACCCGCGGCATTTTGCATGAACACGGTGCTGATCCCCGTGGCCATCTCGGTCGCAGTGCAGGCGAAGGCGCCGAGATGGCCGCGATGAATGTTCTCGGTGATTCCCCGCCAGGGGATGCGTTTTCGTACCAGGGCCTCGAGGGCGCTCGTATCGACCAATCCACCAACTCGCCCCCCATGGGGTGTCTTGGGCAGGTCTTGGCCAAAAAGTATTGTCGGCAATTTTCGCAGTTGACGCCAACTCATTCCATAGACGCTGTCGATGGTCATCTCCATCCACACGCGCTGGAGCATGCGTGCTTGCGCGCGGGGACGGTCGCATGTCGCCGCGATGTAGGCACCGTTGATGGCGCCTACGGAGGTGCCAGTGATCACGTTGAAAGGTGTTGCGAAGGGGATGCGCTCTCGTAGATAGCGAAGCACACCCACCTCATAAGCACCTCGTGCTCCCCCCCCTGAGAGGACGAGTCCAACGTTTGGAGCATCATGCATGGTATTCACAGGGCAAGCGGCATTGTCGAGAACGCGTCGTCGAAGCCGACTGGATAGCAACTACAGTCGGGGTCATCTGGGGTCCCTTCGGCGGGCTGATCGGGATCGAAAGGACCGCACGCAGCCAGTGGATGTGCATCCTGAATTTCGATGGAGAGTACACGATCGTCTTCGGCTGCATAGCTCAGGGCCAGTCGTTTGATCGCCGTGTTTCGGTCGCCATCGTTGAGCCCATTGATGGTTTGGGCGTCGGTGTTGGGAAGGAAGGGGATCTCGATGGAGTTGAGGGCCTCTCTAAATTCTCCGTCGACCTTAACGGGATTGATGGTGATCGAGCGCCGCGGACCGTCGTATGCTGTATCACCGACGGAGGTATCGAACTTTCCGAATGCATCGTTCGGACAGTCGTCACCGGATACGGTCATGGAGTAGTAGACGATCGTGTCGCAAAGTCCTCCTTGGCAGCCGGTGAAGGATCGTGTGGGATGAACTTCATCGACGGTTATGCAGCGGTGAAGTGCGGGGATCATGTTCATAGAATAGGAAGAACCGGTCTGTGAGACATCACCTTTGGGCACACATACGTTGCCGCGAAAAAATGTTGTTTGCACTCCGCTGAAGCTGGCGACAGGGCGGCTCTCGAGGTTTGGGTGGTCCGAAGATTCGACCGCGCATTCTCCGGCCTCGGTGTCGCAGTACCCACCTCGATATCCCGCGCAGTCCACATCCTCAGCGCATTCCGCGAGTTCCGCGGGGGGGATACACGCAAGGGCGAAGAGGGCTGTCGAACAAAGAGAGAGTCGAAGAACAAGATTTTGTGGCATAGGGGGCTCCTTCGAGGCTTTTGAAGTCTACAGGAAAGCGGGCTCCGCGAGCGGTGTCCCTAGGGCTTTATTGTCGCGGAGATCGTGATGGCCTTGACCTCCGTAGCTAGAACTCTACATCGACACCGATGAGGAGGCCGTTTCAGTGGCGTTACGACTGTGTCAACGAGCTTGAGTTGCTCGGTGTGCGGGTGCTGTTGGAACGGGCCGGGGTCGAGACCCGAGAGTCCCGCGATGGCGAGAGCTGGGTTCTGGAGGCGTGTTCGGAGGCGGGCAGTGTCCGTGCCCACGAGCTTGAAGGAAAAATCTTGGAACGTTACGTCAAGCGTGGTGACAAAGAGCATCAAGCGCGCTTGGATCGTCGTCGCGCGATCTCTGCGGGGCTGCTGTGGCTGATCGTGCTGTGCGCATTTTCGGGGCTGACGGTGTTGTGGTTCAACTTCTGAGCGTGACCGCTGCGCAAAGACACAAGGGCATTGAAAAACAGCCGAAAATATTGCGGTGGAGTGTTCGGGGATCCTCGCATACCGTCCGGAAATGAATGGTGAACCTCTCTATCAGCGCCTCGGAGGCAAGGATGCGCTCGACGCCACTGTGAATCGTTTCTACGAGCGTGTGCTGGCGGACGATCGCATTTCGCACTTCTTTGAGAGCGTGGATATGGAAGGGCAGCGCAACAAGCAAAAACGCTTTCTTGCGGTTGTTTTTGGTGCCAATGAGAACTGGGAGGGGAAGGGCATGCGGGCTGCCCATGCTCATCTGACGTTGACCGAGGAGCACTTTAGCGCCGTTGCCGAAAATCTTCAGGGGGCTCTGGAAGATCTCGGTGTCGCGGCTGACCTCGTATCCGAGGTGATGGCCATCGCTGCGTCGACGCATGACGATGTGCTTGGCCTCTAGCTGTCTTCATCTAACCGGCGAGTGTGAGCTCAGATTCATGGTCGGAGAGATTCTCGTCGGCCATGGCGTGATGGAGTTCGATCAGCGTTCCGTGGGCGGAAGCGTGATCGCCGTCGAACACCAGAGAGAAGAGGCTGGCGAGGGTGCCATCACCCTGCTTCCAGTGGCCGCCCGTGATCATGGACACAGCGCGTTTGGTAATGTCTGCGGCGTCGAGTTGAGGAGCGTCATCCTCGGGTCCCGCAAGGGATGCTGAGGGCGAAAGATAGATTCGAGTGCACGGTCCAAGGTGACTCCGGTCGGCGAGTGTGGGCTGGGTCGATGCACCCTCCAGGACAATGAGGTCTTTGAGACTGCCTTCGCCAACCACGAGTCCGTCGCGGTCGAAAGAGACGAGCCCGGCACGGAAACGCAAGGGGAATCGCAGCCCCGCTGAGCTATGCGCGAGTTGTTGGCGGACCGTGGCGAGAAGCGAGGTCCATGGCACCTGGCATGCGTGGTTGTCACTGAGCCGCGTACGCACGGCAAACTGGGCCTCCATACCTAGGAACCGCGCGGCGATTCCCTGACCCTTGATTTCACCTGAAAAAATTCGAGCATGACCTCCAGAGTCGACCAGCATATCGGCGAAGCTTCCCTCCAGCGCCATCCCGCGCAGGCGATGCGCCGTTGCAATGTGCGGTCCCACTTGAATCTGGTAGGGGAGAAGACCCCCATGCAATCGCGCGATTTGGTTGTGAACATCATCGTGGCACTCGATTCGGTCCTCGCTGGCTTCCTCGAGTGAGAGTGCATGGGCATGAACCCTCCCGTGGCGCCATGCGAGACCCAATTCGATCGTCACGGCCGTGAGGCTCCAAACGAGGCTCCAAGCCACAGCCCAAGTGGAACCGAAGTCCAGCCAGCCCGCGCAGCCCAAAAATCCGATCGGCAAGATCATTCCGAGCGACAGATCGATGAGGCGAGCGCGGCTCTCGTCCCGCGGGCGCGGCCGTTGAATCGGTGTTGGGGCATCGATCGTTCGCCCGAGTGTCCTCGCATTCATCGAGGTGTCGAGGGGCGCTTCAAAGGGCCGAAGATCCCGTCTCTCGATATCTTTGGGGAGCAAGAGTGAGCCAACAGGGGCACAGCTGCAGTGGTGGCGCTTTGAATCATAGATGCCGATCCATTCGACATCCGATGGACGGCATATTTCGTCGAGGTGACAGCTTGCGAATTCGAGTAGGGAGGCCGGCTCGTACATGCCACCTCGGGCGCAGGCACGTAGGGCCCACGCCGCACTCAGCGTGGTGAGCGGTCGCCCTCGGATTTGAGCGATCATGATCTTTCCTCGGCCGATCGAAGTTACGATATTGAGAACGTCATCGCTCAAGCCCTGGCCTGAAATCTGTCCCTGATGCTCGAGATCTGGGGAGGTGATTAGGTTGGCGATACGGAGGAGCTCGTCGTGGTCGCGTTTAATGCCGTTGTCGAGGGTGTCGCAGGCGTCGGACAGCTCGAACACTTGATTGCGCATCAGTTGTCCCATCACGAGGTCGAAGGTCAACCAGACGATCAGGCCGAGCAGAGCCACGAGGCCAACGATATCGCTCGTGGTTGAAATGGAGATCCCCTGAAGCCCGCCGCTTTCAAGATTCCCTGCGGCGTAGAGGCTGGCGACAGCGATGGCGAAGGGTGTCAAGAGCATCAATCCAGATCGGGGTCCGATGCGGACCGCTCGTAGGATCAACGGCACCAAAAAGAAGAGACTGAGGCTTCGTGGCCCGGTCGCGGCGAGATCAAAAAGGACGAGGGTGCAGCCCCCGAGCACCGCGGCGCCTGCCTGTAGACGCCTGTCGATGGGCAGGAGCAGCGCCACAAAGACTGGGCACACCGCCAGCCCAGGAGCGAGTAGCGCCGTCTGAGCGTGGGGGAGATATGTCGTGAGTAGCGGGAGCGCGCCGAGCAGAATCAGCAGCACGGCGGCGAGTCGCCTCTCGATAGCCAGCGGGGGGGACACTCCGCCCACTTCGTCCGCTTCGAGTGGTTGCTGAAGCGCATTCCGTCCTAGGACGAGGAGGCCTATTTCGGCGTCAGCAGTGGCTGGAGTTCGCCACTTTCCGACATCTGCATGATGATGTCGCAGCCTCCTATGAAATTCCCGCCGACATAGAGCTGGGGAATCGTCGGCCACTCCGAGAACTCTTTGATCCCCTGACGGATCCCAGGGTCGGACAACACGTTGAAGGTCTCAAAGGTTGTCCCGTATTGTTTGAGAACCTGGACGACCTGGCTCGAGAAACCACATGCAGGAAAGCTCCGGTTTCCTTTCATGAAGAGCATTACGTGGTTGTCTGAGATCAGGGCCTCGATCGTGCTTTTGGGGGTACTCATGTGTTGAATCCTCACGAAGAACGCGTCAGATAGCGCGGCGAGCCCAGTCTGACAAACACGGGACGTGGGGAGGACCCTCAAAAACTCGTGGACATTCTCACGGGAAAAGATCCCGACAAAGCAGCGAGATTACACCGAATAACAGTAATAATATCAATGGGTTATGGGAAATTGACATCTCCCCATGGTTGGCTTGGAACCCTGCAGATAGCGTGACTCAAGGCCATTGTGGCATCCAGTTTTTTCCGTAATTCGAGCGACGCAGCGCCTCGGAGTGAGTCCTGACGGGAACCATAAATGAGCGAAATCGAACATCAACTCAAGAAAAGCGACGTGTCATGTACCTGAGACGGAACAACGTTCGATGTGGCGATTCCCGCCGCGCCTACCTATCCATCGCTCACAATGTCTGGTGTGCACGAGAAGGCGCCAGAAAGTCCCAGAGCAGACCCGTGATCATCGCCAGCTTTGGCGCGGAGGACAAGATCGACGTGGATATTGCGCAGGACATTGTCTCTGCAGTTGAGAACTGCTCTCCCCAGTTCAGGATTCGCCGAGGAGAAGGCCGGGAGGCGACCACTCGGCTTGCCGAGCATGTACGCAAGATCGAGGCGTTTCTCCGAGTGCTGGCGAGCCGCAAGCTTGGTTTAGCGAAGCACTTTGGGCCGGGTCCGCGAAGGGTGGAGGCTCTTGAAGCTCTGATCCGCGACCGACTCGCCGAGCCGCCCCCGCGAATGCGCGATGACGAGCTTCTTCACTCGATCAAAGCGAGTATGGGGGCGTGAGGGACAGCGTTGGCGATGAGCTCGACGAGGTTGCTTACGCGCAGCCCCCCCCACGCCCGTGACATCGTGGGTACCGACTAGGATCTGTCGAGCAGACTCAAGACCAGCTCCTGGGGGACCGTCTTCAAGTCCTCGCGCGAGACATAGACCCCGGCGCGGTCGCGGCGGATCAAGAGACCGCGGCCTAAACGGGGCGCCAAGACAGCGAGCACACGCAAGGCTTGCCCTTGAAAGGTTACGGCATTGGCTTGGCTCTCAAAGACGGGTCGGCTGAGCGGAGCACCCTCGTAAAAGACTTCGCTAAGGAAGGATACGGGGACGGCGATATCGATGCGCTTGCCCTGAAGCTTCGAGGCCAGATCCGAAGGGATGCCATCGGGGGTGTCTCCCTCGACGTGAGCGACAACGAAGGGCTCGAGGATGTCGGTGTCGTCGAGCTCGGTCTCGGGGGCGACGATGACCCCGAGTTCGTCGATCACCATGTTGAGGCTGCTTTGAACAACTTCAGCCCGGGCCTGGCGTTCGGCGTCTTCAGCCTCGTGTTCGGCGGCTCGCCGCTTTTTATCCTCTTCGGCCGTGGCTTTCTTTTGGGTGGGAGCTGCCTGGGGCGCGGCGGCCAGCGGTGGGGCGACTTGGGACTCGGCCGGAGGCATCGAGTCGTGAACATTCGGTGGGGTGTGATCGGGCTGGGTATGATCGGGCTGGGGTTGCTCCGCAGCGTCGACAAGATCTGTACCGATCAGGGTTGTGAGCAGCTCTCGATCGTCACCTTCGGGTTCCATGACAGAGAGGCTGATGGTGGGGCCACCGGCGAATCCGTTGGCGAGTTCCTCAAGTGTGACACCGATTTGTCCGCAGAGGCGAGCCACGGGCCACTCGTTGTCGGGCGTATCCGCGGGCAGGTCTTCGGCACGGGCGTCGTCTCCTGCGACGGTTTGGCCCCCCTGAGCGACCACGAACCCCTGACGTTTCTCGGGGGTCTCGGTCACGTAATAGAGGAAGGACTGGGAGCGCAGGCCCTGCGACAAATGAGTGGCTAGATCTGAATTCTCTCGCCAGAACAGGCCCGCATCTCCATCGATCACGCTACCTTCGAGCCGTAGGAGCACGAGCTGGGTCTGGGGATGTCGTGTCAAGACCAGGCGCGCGTCCAAGACGTTTCTCACCTTGCCGACCATGACCTGCGAAACGATCGAGGCGAGAATGGTGGGCCGGAACATGTCCAGGGGGAATAAAATTCCGCCGTGGTTGGCGAGAGTGTTGGGCGGGTTGCTGTTTGAGTCAGGCATGGTTGGCTCCCGGGGGCGGGAAGTGTACGCCCTTCAGGGCGTGAGCATGAGGGAAACCTGCCACAGCCCGGCATCGATATCCCGCGGAAATCGCCCTAGCACGATCTGCGGTCCGCCGTTCAGTTCGCAGGTATAGAGGTCCTCGAGTCTTTCATCGCGCTCAAGCAGCCGTAGCGGTCGGGTGCAGACGCGGTTCCAGCGCTGCATCATCGCGCGCAAGGTCGCTGCGCTTTGTTTGGCGCCAAGGCTGGGTATTGAGATGGAGATCGCGCCGCGCTGGTGTTCAAGGTAAATCGGCAGTTGACTGAGATCGTCCGTGTCTGGGAGTGTACAAATCCAGCTGTGTGGCGAAGACTTGTTGGTTCCGGCGCGCCGCATCGCAAGCGAGTGGGTCTCGTCATCGCACCAGTCGCGGACCGCACTTTCTACGGTTCCGTGGTTCATTCCTGCCGCCATGAGTTTGGCGACCCCGATGAGATTGTTGTCGACACGGGACCAGCCCTCTACGGCGAACTCGGGATTCTCCTGCTGAAGGTTGGGAGTATGGGTCGCAGCCCCGGTATGGGGCGCTTCGCGTCGGCCCTGATGAAAGATGCATTTTTCGAGATTTTCACCTCGTTTGCAGCCGGGTGCAGGTGGGCGACAGGAGGCGAGCATGCCGAGCATGCCGAGCATGCCGAGCATGGTCTTCAACCGGGCATCGCAGGCGCTATTCATACTCGCCACACCTTGTCGAAGGCCGCACCTTGGATTCACAGGCGCCGCTGCCCACCGATCCACACCTGGGCAACCGGGGCCGAGCTTCCCGCAAGAAATAGGGCATCAAGCGCGAATTTTGCGGGGACATCTTCGAGACTGCGATGACGCAGATCGATGACTACGGCGTCGAAGGGACAACCGATGGCGAGGCGCCCGAGCTCAGGGCGGCCCAATGCGGCGGCACCGCCCCGGGTGGCGGCATCCACGAGGGTGGGTACGACCTGTCCATCGTCGCCGGCGAGACGGAGACGAGCCTGGTTCGCTAAACGCTCGTTCATCTCGAGATGCCGGGCCTCCTGGATGAGGTCGATGACTGAATTGCTGTCGCTGCCTAAGCTGAGAGTCGTACCGGCGCTGAGGTATCGGCTGGCCGGGACGATGCCATCGCCAAGGTCCGCCTCCGTGGTCGGGCACGCGCATACATTTTGATTCGCGAGCAGTTGATGATCCTTCGCGTCCACATGAATTGCGTGTACCGCGGTGAATTTTCCAGGTCGCTGGAGGCAGCCCGCCTCCGCAAAAACCTGGGTTGGTGTCATTCCGTATTCTGCGGCGCACTGCTCATTTTCTTGGCGTTGTTCCGAGACGTGAGCATGCACGACGAGGCCTGCTGCGTCAGCGTAGCGGGCAATTTCATGGAGATCCTTTCGACCTACGGCACGGACGCTGTGCGGGGCGAGCCCGAGAGTTCGCATCGGTGCTTTTGACCGTGATTCAGCACCAAAATTGTTACCGAGATCGGCGCTCAAATCATCGACGCGTGCGAAGTAGTGATCGAGAGAACGATCGCAAAAACGACGTTGTTCGGGCAGGGGGTCTCGCCCTTCTCCCGCACGTGCGTAGTAGACCTCGAGGAGAGCGAGCCGAATTCCGACCTCGTCTGCAGCCGCGAGCACGCGGCGAGAGAGTTCATTGGGGTCCGCGTAGTTTTGGCCGTCCGGCAGGTGATGCAGGTAGTGGAACTCCCCGACACAGGTGATTCCGGCCGCCAGCATCTCGGAAAAACACGATCGACTCGCGGCTTGGACTCCTTCGGGATCGAGGGCATTGGCGCTGCTGTACATCGCTTGACGCCAGCTCCAAAAACTTGAGGGATCCCCGTGCCCGCGTCGGCCAGTGAGACCGCGGATCTTCCTTTGAAATGCGTGACTGTGAGCGTTGATGAATCCGGGGAGAAGGAGTTGATTTCCGAGATTGTGGACCGCGAGATGCTCAAGGGTGGGATCTGTTCGAGGATCCTCAGCATGAATGGCGAGGATCGTTCCTTCGCTGTCGACGTGCAGGTAGGGGAACTCAAGGCGCTGAAGTCCGCCCTGGATTTCGAGAAGCGCTTGCGATGCGGTGACTAGAAAAGGGGTGGGCATGGGCGCTCGTTATGAAGAACGTGACTCGAGAGCAGCCAGTCCGGGACATCGGCCGCGGATTCGAGGATGTGAGTGTTGGGCGTGTCCGCACCAAATGTCTTTCCTTGCTCCGGACCGCTGCGAACTCCGAGGAAGTTCATACCTGCGGCACGGGCGGCCAACATGTCTTCGCGTCGGTCACCGACATACAGCGATTCTTCGACCGCTCGGCCACCGAGAGCATCCCAGACTGGCTCGAAGCAGCGTGGATCTGGTTTTGTTACCGGCTGTTGTTCGAGAGGAAAGATACCCTCGAACAGCGATTCTTCGACTCCGGCGGCTTGCATGCGGGCCGAGAGTCGACGACTCGAGCGTTTCGTGACGATCCACAGACGGTGTTCCCGCTCCCGCAGGGTGTGCATGGCGGCTAGGATTCCGTCGATCGCGGGGTAGACGTATTCGTCTGCAACTTCCTCGTAGCGGGCGAGAAATGGCTCAAGAGAAGTGTCGGGCCAGTAGTGCGCGAGGGTCTCTGTCCACGTTGTTCGATAGTCGGCAAGTTCGTCGAGTGAAGGGACGCGCAGTCCTAGTTCAGTAGCGATGCGCTGGTGCATGGCTGCATATTGAGGAAAGCTGGCGATGAGGGTGTCATCGAGATCAAAGATAAGATTGCGGTATCGCGGTGCCATCGTGAAACCTAAAACTCACGGGAGAGGAGTGGGAGTGGGCGATTGTTGGGCGCTGACCTGGTAGATTCGCTGCTCGTCAAAGTCGAGAGTCACGCTACCTGAGGCGAAAGTTCCCATGCCGATCATGCCATCGAGCCGGAATCCATCGAGTGTGGCGAGCTGCGTGCTGTAGCCGTAGACGCCGACGAGGTCGGTGCTCTCGTGGGCTCCGAGGCGAAGCTTGTTGACAGTGACCATCGGAACCTGCTGGCGGCGCATGGGCGGGGCTCCGATACCCGCATGTGCGTAGGCGAGTTCGTTGGCCGTGAGGTCGGCGCCCCGCATGCCGCTGTTGAGTTGGTAGATGCCTTCCGCACCGTTCATCTCGGCCATGACATAGATGTTGTGGGTCTCATGGATCCAAAAGGGGAGGGCTGGACCCTGACGATGTGCCGCGAGTTCTGACTTGCATCGTCTCTCGTTTTTCACCAAGATCAGCGCTTCGTTCCTAAGGTCGAAGGTAATCTGGTAGGGCGCGAGCACTGCGATCCCGAGGACGCCATCGATTCCAAGGCCTCCGGTGGTGGTCGCCATGTCTTGTTCGTTGAAGATGGTTGCCGGTACGTTCTTGATGCTCAAGGCACCGATCTCGACTTGATCGATCTGCCCTCGTGGGTAAAAAGGCCCCCCGAACAGGAGCGGTGCATGGGCATCAGTGGCGACAACCAGGCTCTTCGCAAGTCGGTCGCCGAGAATGATGTCGGGTGCTGTGGTGTCGAGAAGAAGACGGAGTTTCTCATTCTCGGCGGTGACCTCGATCATCATCGCGCCGGCCGCAATCGTCATCGGCACCCGGACTTCGCAGGTCTTCAACGATCGTACGAGCGGTTCTCCTTCAAAGGCGGAGTAACGCTCTCCCATGGCCGCCAGTGTACCGATAACGACCTTTGCGCCCTCGTCTTTTGGGGCTGGTTTGGCAAAGTTCGCTGCGCTAGAGAGTAGCGTTCCGGCCGCTTTCCAGTCACGTTTTCGGAGTTGAATCCATGCTTGCTGTCGCGCCGCTTGATCTTCGCGAAGACCGAGTTTTTCGGCCTTCTGGAGGGCTTTTGTTGCCAGGTCAAGGTGCCCCTTGAGTAGCTGAACTTGGCCGACAATCCACAGCGCCTCTGCGTCTTTGGGGTCTAGTTTTAGGGTCGCTTCTGCGGCCGCCGCCGCTGCATCGAAGTGCGCGGCGGTAAAGGCCGCGCGTGCGAGATCGATGACGACCGTCGGGTCATCTGGGCTCACAGCACGGGCGGCCTGGGCGGCCTCAAAATGGGCAAGGCGTTCGTCGCCGACGGGCTCCGGTGTGGGCAAGGTTGGAAGACTAAATTTTTCGCTGTCGATGGGTCGATGGTGAACGGCGATGACCGAATGTTGAACCTCTGCCTTGCGTCCGGCCATGGCCTGGACCTTGCGGATGTTGTGGGGAACAAGCACACCATCGACCTTGCGATAGTCGCTAAAGAAGCGGCGCTCGATGGCTCCGGAAACCTCGTCTTTTTCGGTCTCCTCATGCAGCAGCCCCGTGCTCCGGTCAAACCATAGAACACGTGTGGGCAGGCTTTTATCGCTTGTGTTCCAGGCGAGGCCATCGAGCAGATTTCCTGATGCTTCTTCTGTGCGTGGTTCTTGAATTTTGGGCTCGATGCCACGGGTTTTGAGGCCGAAGTACCAATGAAGGACGGCCTCTTCAGCCGCGCGGTTTTGGCCGACACCTTCTTCGAGGATCAGCAACGGCGGCTCGACTTGGTATTGCCAGCCAGTTTTTCCATCGAAGCCCGCCTGGACAATTTGTTCACCGATCACGGTGCTGCGGAACATTCGACCGTCGTTCGAGCTGAAAAGCATGAACTGACCGGGCGTATCCTTGGCGAGGCAGCTAGAATCTCCCTCCTCGCACCCCTCTTGGGCCTTAAAGAGAAGTTCCGCCTCTTCTGTCCGCTGGTGGATCGCGCGTAGAGCCTGCTCGCCGCCGACCGCCTGGACGTAGCGATCGAGAATCTCTTGGGCCGAGAGCGGGGCGGTCGACACCACGGGCTCCTCGGGCGTCTCGCCAAAGGGAGCGCAGGCGAGCACAAATGGCCCTGACAAGCCGAGGGAGGAGGCGAAGAGAGCCTGGGGCAGACTCCGCCGGCGGATGCGCCAGAAGCGAGAAACCATGGATCGGCACTTTGCCGAGGATGCTCGTGGGTGTCCACCTCCCAGTGGCTAGAATGATGGGGTCACCCGTCAAAGACGGGTACAATGCCTGTTGTGGCCCTGACGCGAATTGCTCTTTGCGCTCTCATGGCCGTTCTTGGGGGCTGCGCGTGGGAAAGTGCTCAGGTGCACTCACTCACTCCTGCGGTCGGGACCGTGGAGGCGAGCGTGTCGATTGCTTCCATAGAGATGGGTCATGCCTGTGGGCGGCAGCTGCAGGCGGAATTGGAAGAAGGCGTCGCCGGAGAGGGATGCGAGCGCGCGCGGAAGGCCGTCCAACGAGGGCTGGCCCGCCGCAACGGTCGTCGGGCCCGTTTCGGCTGGATTGAGGGGCGTACCGTCGATCTTCGCGGTCTTCATTTGCGGGTCGGCGAGGCCTACGCTTGTAAGGACTGGCCCTTGCGACGCGCCGGGGAAAACGTGCTCTGGGGCCACCAGGTGGCGGGTGCGAACTGCCGGCGGCGGCCCTTTAAAGGGATCATGTTGCTCTCGGGACTCACGCATGATGGACGGTCGATTCCGCTTTTTGAGCGAACGATCCGCGATGGGGTCTTCGACCTTTCGTATGCCAGGCTCGATCGCCGGCTAAAACTTGCTGGGTTAGGAGGCCTCGCCGCATTTGATCGTATTGAGTTTGGCGTCGCCGCATGGGCAGGGACGTTGGATGCCGTGCGGCTTCGCCAGTTCCAAGCGGCTTGGCATATTCGCTGGATCTCCCAGGGTCGTGGAATTCCGGGTCTTTTTGTCGCCTTACACCCGGAGCACAGCGAGGCCGGGAGAATTCGCGCGTTCGCCGTTGAGGGCCGCTTGGTGCGCCAGGAACTAGACTATCAAGCTGTTGCCCGCGGAGATCTCTCCGCGCTTGATTTCTTGGAGCGACATCTTTGGTCCCCCTATCGCAGCCCGGTGCGCTCGATGCTCTTTCGGCCGCGCGGGACCGACAAGGCGACGGTTTCGCCAGGCATGGGTATAGCGGCGGGGCGTACCCCTTAGATCCCTCAGAACTGTGGACGCGAACGGTTCGCAGGGATGTCCGCGCTTGGGCGACCGCGCCGTTGTCCTGGTGTGTCGACCATGGCTCGGCGCTTCGGCGGGATCATCCCGGGAGCGGGGATGCCGTAGTCTTCGGTGCGAATACCGACGACCGGTTCTTTTCCGAAGAGCCCAAGGTACGCGATGCGCAGGCTGCCGTGCTCCAAATTAAGCTTGTAAGCGATGATTTGATTCTCATGGCGGTGCAAGCACCACATGGACTCGGCGCCGCGGGCGATTGCATTCTCGGCGCCGGGAGTTTGCGGCTGGCAGGTGAACTTTGCGTGGGATGGGAAGCGAGCCGCGGCTTCGCGATAGGCCTCAAAGAGCTCCGTGCCGTCGCCGATCTTGCGAGCCTGCGGTTGACGAGGGTCAGGGAGGCCCCAGCGAGCATTTTTTGTGAAGATATCTCGGAACTCGATCGGTAGCGCCAAGCGGTTGGCGGGGTTGTTCGGGTTTCGATCGATCGCGCCTTTTCGTCGTTGGGTGCTCCATGCATCCTGAATTGCGTCTTCGGCTTCCTGTGGAGTGCGCAAACGACGGTCTTGGGCGACGAGCATCAGAGCAGAGACGACCGCGCGCTTCGCCTTCACCGAGGTCCACGCCCTGCTTTCCCCGACGCTCGGGACAATGCGGTCGACGTAGTCTTCGAGCAGGCTCTTGGCTCCTGCCGCCGGTCCGGGGGGAGGAAGGGGGCGCCGAGCGCTCTCCTCGTTCGATGGGGTGTGGACCGCCCCCGCGCCAGGTCCGCCTTTGAGCTGCGCGTTTCCATCGCAGCCCGAGGCGATGACGGCCAGTCCGAGCGCGGAGCCAAGCGAGAGTGCACGGAATTTCAAGAGGGCGCGGCGCATACCGATCATTGCGACCTCCAATTAGTCTTGCGCGTGAGAACGGGCAAGGGTCGAGTGCCGCGCGTTGTTCGAAAAAAAATAAACGCGTGATCGCCGGTGTTCATTGTTGTCCCGGAGAGTGGGTAAGCCAGAGGCACGGCTTGGGGGAGGGCGGTGAGATGTGCGATAGGTCGCTCGTGTGGAAGGTATGGATCCGGAGCGCTATCCGGCGGAACCTCCACGGTACTGGCCTGCGAATGCTCGGTTCCGGCTGCGTTTGTGCACTGGTCCTGGGCGGAGCGTGTCGCGGTGACCACCGGGAGCGCGATCCACAAGCCTCGATCGGGGCCGGAGCCCGGGGCCCTGCATCGCGGGATCTCGAGTCCATATCTTTAGAATCTCGAGATAAGAGCTCTAGAGCTCGTCGGAAGCAGTTCCCTGGCCACGAGGAGGGCTCGTCGCAGCTCGAGACCTCTAGGGATCCGCTTAGGGTCGAGCGGCTCTCTGATTCACGTGCGGTTCCGGATGGAACGAAAAATGCGCACGCGCGAGCTTTCCGCAGATTGCCGGTCGCGGTGAGTGATGGCGCTCCTGTCGGGGCGATTGGGGCCAACGGGATCCACCTCGACTCGATCGAGCTGGGCACCGGTTGGTCGCGCAGCCGGTGTGAAGATTTGGGGACGCAGTTCTCAATCTCCACGGGGGATCGCGTGAATGTTTGTATTCGTGTGGTGCACCCGAGGGCTGAGGAAGACGTGATGGTTTTGTGGAAAAAAGAGGGGCGGATCGCACGCCGACGAAAGATAACGATCCGAAATATTCACGCTTTTCGGACTCGCGCATATCTCGCTCTCCGACCGGAATACACCGGATCTTGGCGCGTCGAGGTGATCTCCACCGACGGGGCGGTGCTCGGAAGCGCGAGTTTTGAGGTAGTCGAATAGAATCCGGCCATGAGGGGTCGAAGGTAGCAATGCTTCGTGTTGGAAATCAAAAGAAGTGCGTGATTCACACGGTGAAGACGACCGCGTTGGGGGTTGCCCTCGCCTTGCTCACGCTCTTTGCGCCCAGTTCACCCGCCGCAGCGGCTCAGGACGAAGGCACCGATGACGTTGCCACGACTCCAGCTCCGGCCAGCTGGCGTTTTCGACGTGGGGACCGGCCAGTGAAGGTGATGGTACTCGCCGGTTCGATCGGCAGTTTTCAACGGGATCCCTACGCGAAGCGCATTGAGGCGATGTGTTCCCGTATCGAGGTTCGTAACCTCTCGAAGACTGGGCTGAGCGCCATCGGTCTCAAAAAGCAATTTCGTCATCAAATCACGAAAAATCGCTATTTGGACCTTAGAAACGAAGAGCACGAATACTGGCTGCTTTTCGGCGGCGGGCTGAACAGCGTGGGCATGCCTGAGAGCAGCAACCGTCACGTGCGCGATATCTTTGTCAGGGCGCACCGACGTGGAATTAAGATCGTGGGCATGACGACCTCTCCCTGGGGAGCGGAGTACGACCGCCGCCGTTGGTCGGGGGTCAATGGACTGTTTACGTTCAACAACACTCGCTCGATCGTCGACTTCATCATGAAACGGAGCGATCCGGCCACGGCGCTCGGCCGTCAGCGTCTGAAACGTCCGGTTCCCGATGCTCCCTGGGCGAGTGAGGAACAGGCCGAGATTGCCGTTGACCTCTACGATTCAGCGCTGCGTGACGCCGATGCACCGCGACGTGATCTTGAGAAGATGCGCAGGCGACTCGGAAAGGACAAGCGGTGGCGTCGAGCCCACGCCGATCTCTCCCAAGACGCGCGAGATGCTCAGCTTGAGAAGGATGCCCAGACGGCCGCGGAAATTCCGCAGTGGTATATGAAGAAAAAATATCGGGCCTTCGACCACACGCACCCAAACACGGAAGGTCACCGTGTGATCGCCGAGACCCTATGCCCGCAGATGCCCGAAAGTTGGGGATGCACATGTCCCGCGACCGAGGCGACGGCGCGCGGTAAGATGACGCCGTGAGCTTGTCCTTGCTTGCAGTGTTGACCGTCTTGGCGATTGGGCTCGGGCTTGTCGCGGGCACCGCGGGCCAACGGCGCGTCGTTCGGCTCCGCAAGCGTCGGACCACCGTCCGGAGCCGCGCGCAGACGGTCGCCCGAGGCGCCGCGACGAGCGCGACTCAAAAAGGATTGCGGTGGTGGTGGAAACGTCGGTCTGGCAGAGACGACGAGGGCGCGTAATCTACGCGTCGCTTCTTGCTTGACCGGGCCGAAGCAACGCGGGACATGCAGGGGGTGAGCTTCGTCCTTCGCCCGGCAGAGGAGGGTCTTCGCCTCCGTGGGTTCAACAACCTGACAAAATCGCTCCGCTTTAGTCTCTACGATTTTGTTGTTGCTCAGGATGTCGCCGAGCGCGAGTCGTACATCCGATATATCGATGGGCTCTATTCAGCGGAGAACATTACCGGGGTGCTCACCCGAATCGCCGGCATACTCGATGCGCAGATCATCAGTATTTCCGGGCAAGATTATGAGCCGCACGGGGCCAGCGCCCTAATGTTGCTGGGTGACCTCGGAAGCGAGGGAGCCCAGGCTACTGAGCTGCCAAACCGGAGTCTCGCGGCTCATCTCACCAAGAGTCATTTGTGTGTGCACACCTACCCCGATACGATGGATCCAAAAGGGATTTGTTCGTTTCGAGTCGACATCGATATAGCGACCTGTGGGACAATTGTCCCTCTGAAGGCCCTGGACACCATCTTTAACAGCTTCGAGAGCGATGTGGTGATCATCGACTATACAGTCCGCGGATTTACGCGCGATGAGAGGGGGCGGCGCGTCTATCTCGATCACGAGTTCAAGACGATTCAGGACTTTATCGCGCCTGCGATTCGCGCAGAATATCGTTGCGAAGACCTGGTGCTTCAGCGTGAGAATATTTGGCAAAGCAAGATGCTCCGCAAACATCTCGACGCGCCAGAGTACTTCGCACCGGGTTGTTTTAGAGACAACGCCGAGAGCCGAGCCGCGCTGGACGACGTACGCAACGAGATGCTTGGTATTTTTCGAGGGTGGCCGACATGATGCCTGCGAGGCGGGACTAGAGACTGATGTCGTCGAAAGTCCCCACCGAGTCCGAATCGTCGGTTTCGACTTGTGAAGCCACTGAGAGTGGTCCGCAGCACGACACAAGACGAACTGGCTTTTTTAAACCTCTTCCCATCACGGGGAAAGCCGCGCGCCTTTGGTCGAGTCTCGGTCTTTTTGCGGGCCAGAGGTTGGCCCGTGTCGTCCGGGACGATCACGTTTTTTTATTGCTGATGGCCGTCTTGGTCGGTGTGACCGCCGGAGGTGCAGCAGGACTCTTGTTGTTGTGGATCGACCGCGCTCGCGGACTCTTTCCCGACGCACACGACCCTGACTCCATCGTTTGGGTCGCCTTGCTGCTCGCGCCCGTGGTTGGGGGTCTGCTTGTGGGGGCTTTGCGGGTGCTTCTTCATCAGCGGAGGTCGAACTTCGTCGGCGGGATCCCCTCGGTGTTGGTGGCTGTTGCGGACCCCCGCCGTGGACTTGAGGCGCGGGATACCGGAATTGTCGGTCTAGGCGCTGGATTGACCATCGCCAGCGGAGGTTCCGTGGGCCACGAAGGGCCGACTGTCGCCATTGGCGCCACCGTCGGGTCGTTGGTCGCGCGTTTTTTTGGGCTGCGCCAGCGACGGCAGCTGGCGATGCTCGGAGCAGGCTGCGCGGCTGGGTTGGCGGCGGCGTTTAACGCCCCCCTTGCCGGCGTGATTTTCACGGTTGAAGTGATCTTTAAGAGGAACGTGCAGGAAAACGTCGGTGGCATGTCGGTATTTACGCCACTGATCGTCGCGGCCGTCTCAGGGACCTTCACCTCGTACATGATCTTTGGCGAGCGTACGGAATTCGCCGAGCATGTTGCCAACGATGGAATCTCGGTGATCGGCATGACCTTTGTGCTGCTGTTGGCGATTTGCGCGGGTCTGTTGAGCCCGATAATGTCGAGCGCGATCTTGCTGTCTCGAGATCTCTTCACTCGTCTCCAGGTACCAAGATGGCTAAAACCAGCGCTGGGGGGACTGGGGCTAGGGCTTATAGGATTGTCGGCATTCGTAGATCCTAGTTTCTCCGAACTTCTCGGTCCCGGTCGAGAGATTGTCTCGGTCGCTCTTCAGGACAACCTCAGTTGGAAGCTAGCGCTCGCGCTGTTGATCCTGAAGATTTTTGCGACGGCCCTGACCATCGGTAGTGGGGGGATGGGCGGCGTCTTCATGCCTTCGCTCTTCATCGGCGCTTGCCTTGGCACGGTAGTGCATGTGTTTGCCGAGGCGGTATTTGGCCCCAGCATCGGCTCCGCAGGCGCTTACGCGTTGGTCGGGATGGGCGCTTACCTTGGCGCGACGCTCCGTGCTCCGCTCACCCCAATCGTCATGATCTTTGAATTCACGCATGACTACGGGCTGATTCTCCCGTTGATGCTGGCGTGTATTCTCTCGGCCTTCGTCGCCACCAGGTCGAGCCCGTTAACCCTATTTGAGCGTATGCTCGATCAAGCGGGAGTTACGCTGACCAAGGCGCAGCAGGATGTAGAGATCATGAGCCAGGGATCGGTGACCGATCTCATGTCCGCGGTCTCTGGGGTGATCGCCATCGACGCGACGGGCCGAGAAGTCAGGGATGCGTGCCTCGGCCAAGATGGACCGATCTTATATGTAGAGGATACCCAGGGCCGGATATGCGGAGCGCTGGAGCTGCGTGAGGTCGCCAACCGCGTGATCTCCGGTACCTTCGACGATGAGAGCCCGGTAAGCGATCTCATGCTTCCGCAAGATCCCGTCGTGTTGTTTCGGGATGACAGCCTTGCAGGCGCAATGTCAGCCTTCTCTCGGGCAGAACGTGAGATTCTCCCTGTGGTCGACCAACAGAGAAAAATTGTTGGGCTGCTGCGGCGGGGCGACCTTATCGCCCATTACAATCGAAAAATATTGCAGACCCAGGACTCCGAGCTGCAAATATCAGGTGGGCAGCATGGGCCAGACCAAGAGGTTGGTTTGGGCGCAGGTGTGGTGCTCGAGCGGGTCGTCGTCGGGCCGATGTGGGCAGGAAAATCCCTCGCCGAACTCGATCTGCGCGGACGTTTTCAAGTGCAAGTCTTGGAATGGAGTCGGGCGCACGAGCTCCTGGTCATCGACCCTCAGGTTCCGCTGCACGAAGCCGACACGCTCGCGCTCGCCGGCACCCGCGAGCGCCTTCTCGATGCCCGGGCTTCGAGCTCTCCGTCGCTGACCTGATATTCGCGCCGCTCATGCGCTCGCTCCGACACTTTTTAGGGGCCGCCGTCGGCGCAAAAAAGTATTTAGCCGTCCGCCAGCGCCGCAATGAATCCCTGTCTCGATTCGCGCGGACGAGCTTTTGTTGGGCACTTGTGTCGAGAAGTCTGACAACCCGTCTACTGCGCACAAACAATCATCGTCTCCGCCTGTTGCGCTGCGCCGCGGCAATCGAAAATGCGTCCACCAGGCGGCGCTCTGCGAACGCCCACAGCCAATTACCGTTTATTTACTAGATTCTTCCAGAAGCGCTTGACGGCCGAGGCTTCACGGCATAGATACACCGTCCCTCGTCAGGGAGACGCCCAACAGCAACTCCCGCGGCGACGGACGCTACCTGAAAACTGAAGAGCAGAAAACGGACCATGAATAGTTCGTGGGACTGC
>CAYTFJ010000071.1:0-24344 GCA_964437075.1 uncultured Nannocystaceae bacterium | reverse complement strand
GGACTCACGCACTTTACGACGTCTACGTGCTGAGCTTCGCCTGATCCATACAGAGAGGTTCTTGGCCGCAGGCTCACCCGGGCCAAAAGACCTCGTGTCTCAGCAACGAACGATACTGGTCACTTGCTGCTGCGGGCGGAACAAGTCTTCGGCGAGAGCACGCACCTGGCCAACACTCACCCGTTTCACCCCCGTCGGGTAGAGAAAATAGTGATGTGATCCGAGCCCGTAGACCTCGCCAAAGGCGAGGCGAGAAGCCACTCTGGCACGGCGTTGCATGCCAGTTTCGTAGTGCCCGATCAGCCACTTTTGTGCCCGCTCAAGCTCCGCCCGATCGATACCTGAGACGACAACCCTCCGAATCTCCTGCTCGATTGCACATCGGGCAGCATCAACTTTTTCTTGGCTGGCCGCCGCATAGAATAAGACGTGTCCCGCACAGATGCCCTCGGACGAACTACAGCTCACCTGATAGACAAGACCTTCTTGTTCGCGCAGACGCGTGAACAAGCGACCAGCCTGACCTCCGAGCACAGCCGTCAACACATCCAGTGTGGCGCAGCGGGGGTCGCCAATTACGAGCCCCGGAAAACCGATCACGATATGCCCCTGCTCCCGCTCTCGACGCAAAAGTGTCTCACGAGCCCGCCGCGGCCACTTCGGCGCCGACGGCGCCGAAGTGGCCGTCGGCGCCGTCGGCGCCCCAACTGATACATCTTCGAGGCGTGCCCGCAGCTGCTCAACCACTTCACCGAACTGAAAGTCGCCGGCAAGGGCGAGCACCGCTGACCCGATGGGATAACGTCGCGACCAGAATCGGCGAAGAGCATCGGCGGTGAGCGCCCGCAACTGCGAGGCCGATCCTCGAACGTCTCGGCCGTAAGGATGAGCACCATAGGCCTGCGACAGCATCGCCCTGTACGCCACTTGACCAAGCTCATCGCTCTCTGCGGCGATGTCGGCGAGGGCAACTCGCCTCTCTTCCTTGAATTCATCTGTACAGAATCGCGGGGTCCTTACGCACTCCAACGTTCGATCCAGCAGCAAGGGTAGCTGTTGGGATAACCCCTCAAGTTGAAGCCCCACGCTGTTTTGACCGCAGAAGCCGCCAATGGTGGCTGCGATCCCATCCAACTCTCGTGCAAGTTCGTCGCCCTCTTGGCGTTTCGTGCCGCGAGTGAGCAGCGCCGATGCAAGATGCGAAGTTCCTGCGGAGGCCTTCGTTTCCATGCGCGAACCACCATCCCAAACCATCCAGCCGGCAACGATAGGTACGCTTGAATCTTCTCTACCCACCACGCGAAGACCACAAGGCAGCCGTGCGTGCCACGTACCTTGTTTGTCGCGATCAATACCATCGCCTCCGATCGCGGTCGCGCCCGACCTCTTCCCTGCGGCTCGGGTCCGCGTGCGAGCCTGCTTCATCCTGTCCTTCAGACACGCCTTTAACTGATCTCTCAGCTCCCGCGCCTCTGTCGCCGAGACCTCATCGCGGGGCACGATCACATGCATCGCGGTCGCCGAAAGTCTTAGCCATTGCGCACAGACGGCTCGAACCCCGCCGGGTGACGCCGCGCTAAGGTGGCGAAAGAATGCCTGCTCGACTTCGTTCCCAGGCTTTGGGCTCAGGGCAGCACAATAGCCAAGTGCATGCCCCCGACCTTGCACCGTCTCGCGTCGGTACACGAGCGAGCTCTCCAAGAGAGTCCGTGCTCGCTCAAGTTCTTCACGCTCCATCGGACGGGTTCCAAGGCGCTCCATTTGCTCAAAAATCGCGTCGCAAGCTTCGAGAACGTCGCCAGACTGACACTCCGCACTAATTACGAAACTCCCTGCGCGACGATTTCCGACAAAACCCGCATAAGCGTCCGCGACCAAGCGGCGGCCACGACGGACCTCGATCGCCAACCGAGAGGACTCGCCTTGGCCAAGGATCACGGAAGCGACATCGAGAGCCACCGCATCCGGACTCAACGCGCCGGGTCCCTGCCAGCCAATTCGTAGGTGGGTCTCGGCGACATCCCGGCACTCCACTCGAACCGAAGGACTCGTCGCCAGGGATGGATCCGATTCCACCAGCTCTGGTCGACCGGCCCGGGCGAGCGGCGGGGTTGCCGACAACCGCGGCTTCGCCTGTGCGAAAATCGCACGGCTGTCCACCGGCCCGATCACAACGAGAGTGAGATTCCCCCCCCGATAGTTCCGTCGGTGAAAGCTAGCGAGTCGACGTCGATCGATGCCTTGCACGTCGAGTTCACTCCCGAGCACAGCGCGGCCGTAGCTGTGCCCGGAAAACAGCTTGCTCAACAGTTCCTGCGAGCAATAAGAAGACGTGTCATCTTCGTATTGACGAATTTCTTCGAGCACGACCTCACGTTCACGAGCGAGCAACGTGGCATCGAGCTTGGGGTCCATCACCGCGCCCAACAAGGTCTTCACGGCAACCCCCGCGTCGTCCGCAGGGACCGTCGCGTGATACACCGTCTCGTCGTGAGACGTGAACGCGTTCACGTCTCCGCCGAGGCCTTCGAGAAGCGACGCGAGATCGTCAGTCGTGCTCTCGTCGGTGGGTTTGAAGATCATGTGCTCCAATAGATGGGCACAGCCAAACTCCCCGATCCGCTCGGCCCCAGCGCCCGCGGACACCCAAAGTTGCAGCGAAACGACTCCACGAGACCCCGGCGATGGCGCACCGGTTGGCACGACGATGATCCGAGCGCCGTTGCTCAAACTCTGGTCGAGCATCGGTCGGTCGTGTTGTTTTTTGGCCCCTCGCGGGGAGACTCGTTTTTGGATGTCCAATCGGCGCTCCCGCGTCTCAGCGCGGCGGCGGAACATACCACCAAGATCCCCCCAGTCCGAGCCCGAGCCCGAGTCCGAGATGACGAAAAATGCGCATCTCACATTCGCCCACGAATCCGCAAAATACGCCGATTGTCCAGAAAAGGCGGGGCAGCGCATCCGCCAGCCGCCACCCATCTCCGAATCTTTCCTCTCAGTTCTGCGCCAACTACGCCCATCTTGGATGAGCTGAACATGACCGCAAAGACCGCGGCCTACACATTCCTACGAAATCTCAGAAGAACGAAGATCGTAGGGCAATAAAATGGTATTTCACATTCCTCCTCGTGATGGTTTTTGGGTCTCTACGAATGTCTGACACGGCGTTTTCACAATCCGCCCTTTTGTGCCCCCTTCCCCCCGCGTCCGCCGGTGAACCCGACGAACTCAGGGTATTTCGCGAGTCCCCCGAGGACGAGCGAGCCTTCCTCAGGTTGCGCAGAAGATTACGAGACGATCAAGATTGGTCGTCGATGGCAACGTTGATGGTGCTGCATGCGGCCCATCACGATAAACCAGAGAAGGTCGCAGAGCTCTCTGCCCAGGCCGGGGAACTCTGCATTGATCGGGTGAAAGATCCCAAGGCCGCCGCTCACGCGTTTGCCCGTGCCGTTCTCGCCATGCCCGAAAACGAGCGCTATTTCGAGCGACTCCGCGCGCTCTATCGACAACTCAACTGGCCATCAGCGACCGCCGATTTACTGCGTTGGAAGATCGAAACCGTCGCGGACGGACCTCCTCAAGAACGCTCGAGTCTCCATCTTGAGCTTGCCGCGATCTACCAGAACGAACTTCTGGCGATCCCGGATGCAATCTCCAACTACGAACAGGCCCTCGCACTCACTCCCGGAGATCCCAACGTCGGCGACGCTCTTATTCAGCTCTATTTACAAGCCGGTGCCTGGAGTCGGGCCATCGATACGATGAACGACGAGCTCAATCAGAGCGACATCGACGACGCGCGAGTTTCGCAACTCAATCTCCAACTGGGCCGAATCGAGCTTGAAGAGCATAGAGATCTCCCCAACGCTGCTCGCTATTTCCAGGCAGCCATCAAAGCCGCGCCCAACAGCTTGGACGCGCTACTCGCGTTCGGCCAGCTCTACGTGGACTCCGGTAAGGCGACCGACGAAGGTAAGCAAAAAGCCTCCGGGATCTTTCTCAAAGCCGCGGGAATCGCTCGATCGCAAGAGAACCCGCGACGCGCGCTCCAACTTTTACGCCACTCCCTCGCGCTTAATCCAGATCTCGGCGAGGCGGCCACCGAGCTTGTCTCACTGCTCCGAGAGCAGGAGCTCTGGCAAGAACTCGACGACTATCTTAAACGGGCGATCCATAGCCGTCCGGAGGCTGAGAGTGTCGACAATCTGCTCATTCGCGCCGAACTTCTAGAACAGCAGTTGTCCCAGCGCGAAGAAGCTCGAATCTGCTACGAGCGCGCGGCCCCGCACCAACCAGCCGATGGTTCGGCGTACCAAGCGCTTAAGCGGATCTACACTGACATTCCCGACTGGCATGCCCTCGCGGGCCTCTACGAGACTCAGCTCGAACAAATCGGAGAATCGATCGCCACGGAGACACTGCTACATGCGGCTGAGATCTACCGGGATCATTTGGACGACGACGCTCGGGCCGCCCACTTCTACTTCAAAGTGCTGGAGCACGAACCCTTCAACGCCGTGGCCTTCGAGGGATACAAGGAATATTTCCGTCGTCGACACAACTGGTCGGATCTTCGAGATCTCATTCTCTACCAAATTGAACAGGCCGCCGGCTTCGAAAGCGACGCGTCGAGCCCCTACGCAGATCCTCAGTTCGCCGAGGAGTTCGTTGAACTCGCCGACATCTGCGAGCGCCGACTCGGCGACGTCGATGGAGCACTCAATGCGTGGGGACGACTGGCAGTTGCGTATCCCAACGATGGACGGGCCCACAGCCAGATCGCACGTATCGAGAAACGTACCCGCATGTGGGACAATATGGTGCGTGTACAAGAGGCCGAGCTTGACCGGACATCCGACACTCATCGCCGCTTGGATATCCTCAAACGACTGGCACAAATCCACAAAGACCGGGACATCAACCCCGCACGGGCGATCTTTCTCTACACCGAAATCCTAAATCTTAGCCCAGGCGACCTCCAGGCGACCCGGGCATTGACCGCGCTCTATGACCGGGATGGACAATATACGCAGGTCGTCACCATGCTCCGCGAGCAGGTTCAACGCTCCAAGAGCAACACGGAGCGTGTCTCATTGCTGCGGCGGATGTCAGAGATTTCGCACCACGAGCTCAACGACTCTGAGGGGGCGATATGGGCGTGCAACAAGATTCTGAGCCTCGTACCAAAAGACCTTGACGCGCTGCATCGATTGCAAATGATTCAGGGCGAACAAGAAGACTATGAGAGTCTTTTCGGTTCTCTCCAGCGTGAGCTCGGGATCAGCAAGAAGGACCGAAGAGGAGCTCTCCTAAGAAGGATGGCGCAGGTCGCCGAGCTCGAGCTTCAAGACCAGGAACGAGCCGCGCGCGTCTGGTACAACCTTCTTGAGATCGAGCCAAACAACCTCGAGATCGTCGATAAAATGATCTCGGTCTACGAGTTCGCACACCGCCATGAAGAGCTCAGCGCGCTACTCAATAAGGCGTCAGCGGCCGCCCAGACCCCCTCCGTTCGAAAACTCGACTACCTCTTGCGTCTCGGCGCCCTCGCTCTAGGCGTCATCGACGACTCCGAGCTCGCCAAAGATGCCTACGAACGTGTCCTCTCGCTCCGCACTGACCACCGTGGCGCTGTCGAAGCCCTGGCACAAATCTATCGGGACGAACAAAACTGGGACAAGCTCGTTGCTGTGCTTGAGCGACTACAAGAGCTCGTCGACACCGACGATGAGGTGTTTCTCGCCGGTTGGGAAAGGGCCGAGATCCTGCTGGAGTCGTTGCATGAACCTAAAAAAGCCGGCGAGGTGCTCTCCCAACTGGCGAAGGCGGTACGCCCTGGGAATCGCGAGCTCAACGAAAAAATACTCAGTTGCCACCGCTCCGCCGGCCACCACCGCGCACTCATTTCCCACGCGGAGCGAATGCTGCTTGGCACGCCCGAGGCGGACTCTCGACGGCACCTGTTCGCCCTGATCAGCGAGGCTTGGATCGATCTTGGAGACAACGCAGCCGCGCTGGCAGCCCACAATCGCCTGATCGACGAAACTGAGGACGAGCTCGACAAACTCGACAACCTCATCCAACTTGCCGATCTTCAAGAGAAGGTCGGAGAACCACGAGCAGCCCTCGACAGTCTCGAACGGGTTCTGCTCATGGACTGCGATTCGGAGCGACAGCTCGGGCTGCTATGCCGCATGGCCGACACCGCGGAACAAAAATTAGACGATTCGGACGCTGCGCTAGCGTTCCTTCGCCGTGCGTTGCGGGTCGACCCCGAACATGCCGCACTGCTCGAGCGACTCAACGATTTCGCCGCATCTCATGATCGTTGGACCGTCATGGTCGACGTCGCGGACTTCCGCTTTGACCATTTCAGCGACCTTGAGAACCATAGCTCTCAGCTCGAATTATGCCTTGAGACCTCCGCACTGTGCGAAGAAAAATTGGGCGAACTGGAGAGCGCATTTAACTGGGCCCGCCGTGGGTACTTTTTGTCCGGAGGAATCGATACTTCCGATGCCATGGACCGTCTGCGCGCCTTGGCCCAGCGTCACGGACTCTGGGAGGATCTCCTAGCCGTCACGGAACAAGAGCTAAGCGCCCAAACTCTTCCGTCGCCCACCAACGACGACGCTCAAAAATCCGCTGTCACCGACGAGAGCATCGACGATACCATCGATCAGCTGCTCGCCTCTGCAGACATCGCAGAACATCAGCTCAAGAATCCAAAGCGCGCCATCGACTTTCTTCTCAGAGCGCTTTTTCACCGCCCCGATGACACGGATATTCTTGAACGAATTGAAGACATCGCGCGAACCCACGAGCTGTGGCAGGCGCTGTTGAGCGTCAGTAAGCATCGTCTAGGACTCGCGGAGACGGACCTCGCTATCTTCGATATCCAGTGCGCCATCGCCAAGCTGCACGAACTCCAACTGGCCAGCCCCAAAGATGCCTTTGCTAGCCTTCGCGCGGCTTGGTTGCAGATCGAGTCGCGCGACGGAGCCCTGAGCGAAGAACTCATTGAGATGATGTTCACGCTCGCGGAGCGCAATGATCTCTGGCTCGATCTCGCAGAGCACCATGCTCAACTCGCGTACGGTCACCTCGCGGATGGACACCGCGTCGAAGGTCTCGATGCTCTCTTGGAGGCCGCTGAAATCGTCCATGACAAATTGGATGACACGCTCGCAAGCCTGCGCATGCTCCTCCCCGGCGTCGCCTTCGATACCGATGGCGACACCGTGGTTCCACGGATTCACGAGCTCACTCTCAAGCTCGATGCGACCACCGAACAAGGTGCCAGTGACGGCGAGAGACCGAAGATTGGTGGGCTCATCGAGCTGCGTGCAAATGCCTCGCAACTCCGCCATGCCAAGGACACCGAACAACGAATTCAGCTCCTGCGGCGACGTGCGGATATTCGCGAGACTCGACTCGGCGACGGCCCCGGGGCCTTTGCCGAATGGACGCGTGTCCTCGGTCTCGCACCCGACTCCTCCGAAGCTCGCGAGGAACTCCGGCGGATTGCCGGCGAGTTCGATCTATGGAACCTCTACCTGTTGCTCCCGGCATGGGAGTTGGAGCGCACACAAGAGACCAGCACCCAGGCCGACCTCTACCTCGAACTCGCCACTATCTACGAAGACCGTATCGATCGTCCAGAATTCGCGCTGCGCGCTCGAATCGAAGCCTGGCGCCGGCAATCAACGCTCCCGGTACCGGGAGAACTGGACGACGTGCACGGCCCAATCTGGCGACTGTGCGGCGATATCGGGGACTACAAGGTCCCCGCACTGCCCCACGACCCTCTCCTGGAACCCAAGCTTCGGGTGCCCGAAGAACGCGACCTGGAGCGCTGGAAGGACGCCGGCCAGGATCCTCTTCAAACGCTGGTGCCGCCTCGCCCCTCAGCTCAACTTCATCCAAGCCCCATCGCCATCAACGACACTGAACCGCTCGACCTCGATGAGCTCGACGGCCTTGAATTTTTGGATCCCGAAGGGCTCCCCCCGCGTAAAACCCTGGATACGATCGCAGACGAAGATTCCGCGCGTCACCCCCTCGCTAATCTCCCGAGTGACGTCGCCGACCTGTTCGAAGAGATTGAGGAAGTCGAAGAAATCGACGACGTTTCCGAACCCCCCAAACCAGACCTCAGCGCGGGCACGACGAGTCCCTCCGGGCCCCGAACTTCACCACCTCCTCCTCCTACAACCACGCAGCTCGCGGCCGGACTGCCAAGGCTCCTATCCCTCCGTGACCGGATTCTTCCAGCTCGCCCTCGCGTGCCCTCGGCCTGGGACGAATTGGCCGCGTCGTATGCACAGCGCCCGGTGGCCGGCAAGGAAGACAAAATCGCTACTTTCTTGGTCCTCGCTAGGCTTTGGGAACATGGCGCTCAAAACGTCGATCGAGCATTCCGATTTCACGAGCAAGCACTGCTGCTGATCCCGGAACATGAACAAAGCCTCACCAGCCTGCTTGAGTTAACCGCTCGGCATTTTGCGCATGATCGACTCGTCCAGAGCCTCGAGCTTCTTCTGGGCGAAGCGGCTCTGCCCGAACATGTCGTTTCACAAAGCCTTCGCATCGCGCAGATACACCAGCAAGACGGTGATTTTGAACGAGCCGAGCTGCGATACAAGGGCGTCCTTGCGGTCGTGCACAATCACGTCGATGCACTGCGCTCGCTGCTCAAGATCTACGAAGATGACGACGAGCGTCGCACCGACTACGTCGAGACATTTGCGAAGCTATTGACCGTCGAACGCGATGAACTTACCGACGACGAGCGAATCACTAGAACGCTACGCCTCGCGGGACTCTACGACACGTGGGTCGACCAAGGCGACACATCGCTCGATCTTCTCCGTGCACTCGTTCGCGACTTTCCAGCGAGCCGCGAGGTGCAAGAGCCACTCATCAGCATGTTGCTAGACGGTCACTACTGGCCACAAGCCATCGACGTCATGCGTAGCGCCAACAACGCGTCCGATGATGCAACCTATTGCGAACAAAATCTCGCACGCATTGCCAAAGTCTACACCGACGAGCTCAAGCTACCTGACCGCGCAATCGAGACGTGGGTCCTCTATCGCCAAACTCGCCCGGGAGAAGACGATGCCCGAGCCCAACTTCAAGCGCTCTATTTGGAGACATCTCGCTACGAGCACCTATTGCCGATCCTCGATGCCCGCCTCGATGACTTGCGCGGCTATGAGGAACACCGTGATCTACGAATCGAACTCTTGATCACCAAGGCTCGCGCCCTGCAAGACGGCCTTGACGATGAACAGGGAGCGACCCGCACCCTCGAGCAACTGATCGAAGAAGCTCCCGAGAACGACGAGGTAATTCTAGCCTTGAGCCAGCTCTACCGAACGGCCGATCGGATCGAAGAAGGCGTAGACCTGCTGCGATCGCGGATCGATGCGATCGAGGACCAGGAGACTTTCGTCCGCTACTGCGCAACCCTTACGGAGGCACTTTTTGACGACGCGCATGATCCAGCGGGTGCATTCGAAGTTCTTCAGGCAGGCTTGGAACGTTTCGATGGCAACGAGCTCCTGCTTCAACTGCAGGCGAAACTGGCGAGAGTAAGAAACGACCTTAGCTTGTTGGTCTCTACACTCTCGAAACTTGGTTCCCACGACGGACATCTCGAGGCTGCAGACATCGCCCGCCAACAACTCGGCGACTCTGGTCGTGCCACCCGACTCTATGCACGAGTCTTGGCGGCCTCAAAATCAACGACAAGCGACGATACGAAGGCTGCCCGACTGACCCGCGCCGTCGAAGGTCTGGTCCAGCTGCGAATCGATTCCGGCGACACCGAGGGCGCGATTCAATTCATGGACGAGCAGCTCTCAGAGGTCGACGACCCCAGGCTTCGCGCCCGCCTTCTGACCGAAATGGGCCTCATCACCTATCGTGCCACCGGCCAGCTCGACTCGGCCCGCGAGCGCTTTGATGCTGCCCTGCGCGACGACCCCGAGTACGCGCCTGCAAAAAATGGCCTCGCGCGCATACTCTTTGAGGATGGCCGGATCGATGACGCCGAACAATTGGCGACCGCGGCCGTCGAGGCACTCACGCTCGCTAGCGACCAAGCCCACCTCGTCGATGCGCTTGTCCTTTTGGCCCAGATCCTCGAAAGCACGGGGCGCATCGGTGAAGCTTACAGGCGTCTATCGACGGCGCTACGGCACGATTCAGACAACCTCGGAATTCGCCGCGCCATCGTCCACAATCGGCTAGGCGCGAAGCGTTGGCGCGATGCGTTGACCGCCGCCGATCAGCTTGAACAGCGTATCTCCACCGATGACCGCCGGCTCGAGGGTAATGAGCCAAGGCTCGCGGGCGATATTTTTGCGATGGCGGCCGCCTGCGAGCATGAACTCAAACAAGAAAGCAACGCGTTTCGGCGCCTCCGTCGCGCACTCGATGTCGACCCCTCCAACGAGGCCGCCCTCGAGGCCATCATTCCCCACTACCAACAAAGTGGGGACCTGGTCTCCGCGGCAAAAAATTCCGTCCTCCTTGCCGAGGCCACCCAGGATCCCCACCACCGAGGCGCCCGATTTATTGATGCTGGAGTCTTCTCTCACGAGGCGACCCGAGACCATCAATCGAATCCAGATAAAATTGCCCTCGCTACATCTGAGCCGCAACTCACCGTCGACGAGCTCAACCGCCAGGCCTTTGAATGTATTCGTATCGGACTTTCGCTTGTCGAAGACAGCGACAAGCCGGTCCTCGACGAGACCCAGGTCGAAATCGCGTTCCGCGCCTCTGTTGGACACGATGCCACCATCGCACTCGCCTGCCTCGACCGGCTCCTACTGCGGGCCGACATCTCAGACCAACACCGCGCCGACCTCCTTCTCGAAGGCGCGCGAATTGCGGTTGAGGAAGTTTCCAGTGCGCACGAAGAACGCCAAACTTTTCTTGACCGTGCCGAGAGTTATGCGCGCGCCGGAATGAAGCTGATGCCCACTTCTTCCGCCGCCGTCTTGGCACTCGCTGCGATGCTCGAAGCGAGCGGCCGAACAGACGAGCTCGAGCCCTTGGTCGCCAAGTTTCTTGAGTCGCTGCATCAAGGACGGACCGAGAATGGTCACGGGACGCCCGAAGATATCGTCGCCCGTCTAACGCTACTATTTCGACTCGCCGCCCTCCAAAGCGATCAACGACCAGACCTCGCGGTGCGTACACTGGAGCAAGCGATCGACCTCGCTCCCGAGGGCGTAGGGCTTCCGCAGCGCGTACTGCTCGCGGACCTCTACGATCGGACCATGGCCGACAAGAAAAGTGATCGACCGTCGGTGGTCCGCGTCATCGACAACCACGAGGCCCTTATCCAGGCCGACCCCGTTGCTAGACGAAGTCTTCGCGTGCTCGCTGAGCACCACCGCGCAAACAACGATCTTCCCCGAGCATTGGCTCTCTTCGAGGTGTTGGCGTTGCTCGCCGGTGGCACAAAGGACGAGGATCCATCGATTCTCGAATTCGTCGAGTCACACTGCGCGACGCTTCGCACCGCCAAAGAAGAACTCAACATTGCCTCCGTCACCGTGGAATCTCCTCGATCCGCAGGTATCCCTCTCGCTATCAAACAGCTCTGGGAGGCCGGCGCTGGCCTCCTGAGCGGCAGCATACAGAAATTCGCGGTGGACCCCGAGGCGCGTGTTTCACCGGTCGCCGACTCCCCTCTCGGTCGCAGCTGGAGCACCGTGCTCAAGCGACTCGGACCGACCAAGGTCTCATTGATCGACGATCCGGGACTCGAGTTTCGTGGCGACAAGAATTTCTTTCGTGTCCGTTGTCAGCAGCCACCGGTCGTACTCACGGGACCCGCTGCGCGCGGTGAACAAGTCTCCGACTACGAACTTCAATTCGCCTTGGCACGCGCCCACTATTTCGCTCGCCCCGAGTTCGTTGTCCTTCAAGGACTCGACCGCCAAGAATTTTCGTCGGTGCTTTCGGCGACCTTGCAGGCGTTCCATCCGCGCCATATTCGACGAAAACACCATGCGCGCGGGGACGCTGAAGCGACTGCAAAACTGAGTCAAGAGCTAACCCGCAAGCTTCCGATTCGCGTCGCACGGCAGCTCAGCGGTACCCTCAAGGAAGCCGAAAATGACCAGTTCGATAGCCGCGTATGGCGCGACCAGGTGTGGCGCAATGGCAACCGCATCGGACTTACTGTTTGTGGGCATCTCAAGACCAGCCTTGAGGTCGTTGGCCTCGACAGTCGCCGTCCCCTCGCTGACCAAATCGCGGACAATCATGAACTTCGCGACCTGCTGGCGTTCGCGGTCTCGGCCAAATATCCCGCAGCTCGTTCACAGCTTGGCTGGCAGGTCGCCGAGCAAGACAGTGCCGACCACCTCGATTAGGCGGCGACGAATCTTCGACACCGTCAGCCCCGCCCACCGTGTCGTCGTTTTTCACGTCGCCGCTTCGGGCGGTGGGGCGCCGACGCAGCGTCTGGAGCCGAGTCCGCGCGAGACTGACTCTGGGAATTTGCATCCTCTGTATCATTCGATGGATAAAGATTTACGATTTCATCGAACACCAGGGCATTCCCTTGTTCTTCCCAGTGACGCCCCTTAACGACAATTTCAGCCGAGTTGTGCGCTGTCTTCGTTACAATGAATTCCCAGACTCTCGACACATCCAAATCATCGAGATGCGCTCCTGGCGTGTAGCCGACAAGAAGAGAAAAGCTCACCCCTTTGTCGGGACTTCTCAGCCGCAACGAGACAGCATCCTGGGCGTCAAAATCCTCCGCGAGACGAGGGTGCACATTGCCACGGACCGCGCCCTCTGACACCACGAGGCCATTTTGCAACGGATCGAGATCGACCGTCACGGTGCCATCGATCTCGCTGCCCTTGATCGAACGAACCTGCGAGTGTTGTCCCGGAGCACGGACCCAGAACAGGTATTCGTGAGCACGAGGCAGATTCTCGAACGCGACCTCGGCCCCGTGCTTCACCATCCAGACTTCGGCTCCTGGCGGGTCCGACGAAATACGAATCGTGCCGTATTTTCTACGCTCTTGTTCGACCCGCGCGGCCGACATCTTACGTTCGTTTTCCTGCTGCCTAGCGACCTCTTGGTCGCGGGACGCGATCACGTCTCCGGTGGCGAGGTCGGTCTGGGTCAGTATCACCCACCCAAGCGTCACACTGAGCGAGGATGTGAGCCCGATCCATAGCCAAGGAACGCGACGAACACCGTCGACGAACCGACCGGCATCCTCCACGCCATCTTCGATCTCATCATCGTGTGGGCGGGCGCCAAGTGCCGCTCGCATGTCCGGTCCCACCGTCGCGCCAAGAACATCGACAAGCGGCTCTACTCCTAGACTCTCCGGTTCAAGAAAATCGGCGAGATTCTGAGGGGATGACTGCGTCTCACGACTCTGCGTCTCACGACTCGTCGTCTCGGAAAACGTTGGATCCGGATTCCCGACGAGAGGCTCCAGCTCTAGGACCTGAAATACGCCGGGTGCCGTCATGCCATGATCCTAACACTCGTGCGACCCGAGTGCCGTCCCCGCCGAGACAGTCGCAGAGCCCTCGAAGCGACCGGCACACAAATCTGCGATGCGCGATTCAAGCTGATCACCCTGTCCCACAACGACCTCCGTCGCTAGAAGAGCGGACGGGTACGATTGGGCTGTCCACCGCGGGATCACCTACGGCCCGAATTTTCGCGGAGGTCGCCGCTCGTCGAATTGTCACGAGATTTTGCTCCTCCGCACAAGCGAGACCATCCAAAATACGTCCAGGACCGATATCCGAAGTCTCGCTCGACCCGCTGCTGTATACGCCCACATGAGAATTCCGCCCCTCATCCTTGGCCATATAGAGAGCCTGATCTGACAATTGCAGACACTGTTCCCACGAAAAATGGCCGGGAACTCCAAGATCGAAAGGAAAGACACAATAGCCGATCGAACAGCTGATCTCGAGCCGACGCTCGCCCACACAAAATGCCTCACGATCGATACAGGCGCGAAGACGCTCGGCGAGAGCGGTCAGTTCCTGGGGGTCTGCATTTCGAGCGACGACCACAAATTCTTCTCCGCCCCACCGATGAACAGAATCGCTAGTGCGAACAGCCGACTCCAGACGACTGGCAAATTGCTTCAAGACAAGATCTCCGACATCGTGACCAAAGGAGTCGTTGATCAACTTGAAATGATCGACATCGATCATCAAAAATCCAAGGTGAAGATGTCCCTCGCCTTCCTTCGTCCCATCGTACCCCTCAATTTTTCTAAGGGCGGCGGCGGCTTCAGGTGGAACCTGCTCCATGAACTGGCGACGGTTGTGGAGACCCGTCAGCGAGTCGGTTGTTGAGATTCGTCTGAGTTCGTCGTTGGCCGCTGCGAGAGCCAGAGTACGTCCCTCAACACGACTCTCCAGTTCCCGGTTGAGTCTCTGAAGCTGATGCTCGGCTGACTTTCTTTCGGTTGTATCCCTGACGATGACCAAGGCCTCGTGGTCACTCATCGCAACGATTCTGCATTCGTAGTCCTTGTGAAGTCCGGGCGCCTGAATCGAATACTCGATACTCTGCACGCCCCCCATCTCAAATGCACGAGCAACACCTTCGCGCACATCCATCGGCAGCCCGGGCCACACTTCATTCATCGCTCGACCGCACACTGTTGAGCGGTCTATATCTTGGGTCGCCCTACCGCCTCGGTAGTCCACAACTTGCGTGTCCAGATCAACACAAATGATGCTATCGGGGAGTGCATCGAGAAGAGCACGATTTTGGGCTTCGCTGCGGCGTAATCGCAATTCAGCTTCACGTCGACGAGAGAACTCTCCAATTTTCACGCCCACGTCCACAAGCAGCGAGACCTGGCCCTCATCGACCGTCCGCGGGACCCAAGACCTCAGCTCACACACACCGTACGGATGGGCCCTTCCACCCAGCGGGAAAACCATACGAGACCGAGTCCTGGTCGAGTGAAGGGTCTTTCCGGAATCGCTGAGTGTGACCGTGGCCTCTGCCGCCCCTCCCTGATCGACAATCCATCGGTACTCCCCGGTTTCTAGAACTCGAGAGACGACGTCGCACGGATGGCTCTCCGAAACGGGAATATCTTGATCGAGTGAGAAGCGTCGGCCCTCCAACAAATCTCCGCCGGGTGCCTGCGTCCAAAGCACGGCCTCGTCCCACTTGCAACTCTCGAGAATCAGCGCCGCGATACGCCCAGCGGCTCCATCGAGGGTCTCGCATTCGGACAACACTCGAGTGAGCGTATATTGAACTTCCAGCGTACTCGCCGCTTCCAGCCGCCGCTCGGCAGCCTCGAGGTCGGCTCGCGTTCGTTGGAGGGCCGCCGCCAGCCGATCGGTCACCAAAATAGGGCTAGACTCGCCTCGCAGCTGCTCATGAATCGCCCCCGCCGCATCGTGCAAACCAAAGTCGGCAAGCGACGGCTGAGCCGCTTCGGCCCACGGGGAGACAAGCGACGGTGATGCTGGCGCTTCTGGCACAAACGATGCTTCCCTCCCCTCGCCAACTCGAACCGGCATGCCGAGGAAAAAAAGCAGTCCTTGCGCTTCGTCACGAACAAGAAGACCGCGATAGGACCCCCCACGGGTTCGAGCACGCAAGGTCACCTCGCCACCGACCTGCCGTCTCAACAGGGATATCGAGGGTCTTTTGACCGACGAGCTGGCACCGTTCGGCTTGTTTGTCCCCCCAGACTCAACGAGCTCAAATTTCTCGTCTAGATTTTCTCCCTCCACCCAATCTACGCAACCGCAGTTGATGGACCCTCCTCGCTGAACGATCACGCTGTCGTCTGCGATCACCAGATGGAAAGGATACAGCAACTCGAGCAGAGCAAAAGACAAGCCATATTGCCCGGCTTCAGCTTCGTGAGCGCGCTCCGGATGATGAAATCCCGTGCCGTCGTTCGTGGTAACCATGCGCAATCCGTGTGAAAACGGAGCATCGGCTGCGCATCGCCAAGCTGGGGGCCACTTTTGGGCCCGCGCTGCGGGGCCAAGGTCAGCGCTCCACAGCCAAAGCGAGTCCATCGACACCCGCGGGAACCCAAGCCCATGGATTCTCGTTGCCGCGGCTGTGAGTCCATCACGAATCGGTGCCAATCGCGCCGTTGGCACCGAGCCTCTAGAACTTGTCTTGGTATTTTGGAGTCTTCAGCTTGTAGCCGCTTCCGACCTTGTTTGTGTACGAGGACAGCTTCAACAGGATCGTCGGAGTCACTCCGCCGCCGAGGTTGATGTCGAGTGCAAGATCGAAGGTTCCTTTTGATCTTCGAATCAGTCGCTGACGCACAGACGCCCCCTGGCTGGTGACGGTGCGAAATGTCGCTGTGGTCACGTTTTTTGTGATCGTCTGGCCGCTACTGGTGAGAACCGATTGCTCCCAGGCGCGGCTTGCAAGGGTGTCAGGCTTCGCGGGAATCGAAATGCGCCCCGAAGTCGCCGCGGGACGAAGACTGATCCTCTTGCCAAGGCTGAGTGTGACACCGGAGCCGACCTTTTCGACTTTCGACGTAAATTCGACGGTGGTGTTGATCCACCGCGTCCCGTTCGACATCTTCAACAAGTATGTCGCATCGACGTCCGTCCCCGAAGAATGATCTTCAGCGTGAATGACCGCCGCCCCGTTCCAATAGGTCAACATTCTCATCTGGACGACAAAATCAGCGAGATGCTTACCTTTTCGCCAGCCATTTGTCTTTGGTTTGAAGCTCACAAAGTGCATTGATCTACCTTTGGATCCTGTGGGAGAGGGATGGGTCGGCGGCCCAAAATCAAGCCGCCGTCGCCGCCGATGGTATCACGACGCCCCCCAGCCAACACCTCTTTTCATCACAAGATGGCTCCCTCCAGCCTCAAACACCTCAACACCCAAGAAACGGGTCGGCTCGGCGCCTCGCATTCCCCCCACCAGGTTCTTCACCCGGCAGTAGCGACAAAAGAATCTTTCAAGTTGGGCGATCGTCCCCCCATGGAGTCCCTCATCTTGACCTAGTATGATTTTGTGATCCTCGATCCCTGCATCGAGAAAACCAACCACGCCCAAAACCGACATCCATACCAACTGCAATCGTGCGCGCTTGGGTCCCAAAATCACGGCATCAAGAGGCTCGCCGTCCGCTGCCATTCGACCGCACACGGAACCGTAGTTGAATGGACAAGGAACCGGAGAGACAAAGTCAACGCTCCCCCGGCTTGAGCGTTTCAGAAAGCTCCCTTTCGGGGTCTCGACCCGCGCTTCCACGCGTGCCGGGAGTCCAGCGAGCAACAAGCGCGGCATCACAGTCCCGCCGTGGTTGGCCTAGGCGTCTTCCACCAACGACGCGACAGCCCGACGAGATAAAACCCGGATCAGACGCCGGCGATATGACGCGTCGTAGGGGATATTCTCCAATGGCTTGCACTGCTTGTGCGTGGTGTCGGCGATCAGATTGGCGGTATCGGGGTCTTCGAGCGTCATGCCTATCACGGCTTCCAAACGACGGACGACGCGAGGTTTTGCCCCGAGTGCTCCAACGACGACCGCAACGCGTACGATTGGCGCGTTGGCCCCCTCGTGTTCCAAATCAAAGCGCATGGCGATGCTGATCAGGGGGAAATCGATGCTCTTTCGCACCGACCACTTTGTGTACGTCGACCGCTGCGGAACCCGGGGAAGAGGAATACGGATCTCCGTCATGAGTTCGCCCTCTTCACGTGTGGTGTGGCGCAGTCCATCGGCACGAAAATAGTCCGAGATGGGGACCCACCGTTCGCCGACAGGTCCAACAAGAGCCACCTCCGCATCGAGGCTGAGAAGCACCGGCACGCAATCCGAGCTCATCGCCGCCACGCAATTGCGGCCCTTAGGCACAACCCAGCACACGTCTCCCTCTGATTTCAAGCATCCCCCGCCTAGCGCCTCCCGCCAAAACTCGGTCTGATTGACGTAACGGCAGCGGGTATCAAGGTTAAGATTCCCGCCTAGCGTACCCATATTTCGAATTAACGGGCTGGCCACCAAGCCTGCGGCCTTAGCGAGGCTTGGAAAACGACCCAAGATCGTAGGGTCCTCGGCGAGTTCGGCCAAGGTAACCTTGGCACCGATCGTCACCCAGTCGAAGCTCTCTTCAATCCTGTCGAGGCCGCCGACCCGCGTGAGGCTAACAAGCAACTCAGGCGCCTCCAAACGGTGTTTCAAGTTGGGAAGAATGTCGGTCCCGCCCGCCACAATACGTGCCCCAGGGCGTGCAAGCAGCTCAATCGCGGCCTGAAGGTCCTCGGGATATTCAACACCGAGTTGGGGTAATCTAAGCATTACGCGCTCCTTCTTCCTGACCGCGAACCACGCCCCGCTTTGTGAAAATCGATTTCACCGACCGCTTCTTTACGCTGACGTTCGTCGAGCGCATCAAGCACCTTGGCAGGCGAGAAAGGTAGGTGATCGAGACGAATGCCCACGGCGTCGTAGATCGCATTTGCCACGGCCGGCACACTGGAATGTAAAGGGCCCTCGCCCGCCTCTTTCGCCCCATACGGACCGTTCGGTTCGTTGGACTCAACGATCAATGAACTCAACTCGGGCGTGTCCAGACTCGTAGGAATTCGATAGTCGAGCAGATTGGGCCCCGCATGTACACCTCGGTGTTCGGGATCGACAGTATGTTCTTCCATCACAGCCTCAGCAAATCCCATGTAGGTCGATCCTTCCATCTGGCCTTCTACGATACGTCGGCTCAGTGCTCGCCCACAATCGTGCGCGACCCAGATGTTTTTAACGTCGATCCTTCCAGTCTCTTGATCAACCTCAACCTCTGCGACGTGGGCCGTGAAGCTGTAGGCCGGCGACGCGCCAACTTTGGCCCCGAGATAGTCGCCGTGCCTATCTTTCGGCGTGTTGTAGTTTCCGACCTCGCCAAGCAGGCCGTGATCGCTCTCGGCCCACTCAAAAGCTTCAGTCAACGGCACTCCGCGAGAGGGGTCCTCAAGGTCCATCGCACGTCGATCGATCAGCGTCACCCGGCGGCGTGGGATCTTCCAACGTTTTGCGACGCTCTCACAAACCTTCCGACGGAGCCGGCTCGCGGCATCCAAACAAGCATTTCCGACCATCAGAGTAATCCTTGAACTGTAGGCCCCGAGATCGACAGGGCACAGGTCCGTGTCCGCCGCCAGCACGCGAATATCATCGAGCGGCAACCCCAACTCCTCGCTTACGATCACCGCAAGCATCGTACTGCTCCCTTGACCGATATCGTTCGCACCGGAGAAGACCCGAGCACGGCCACTTCGATCGAGACAGATCTGCACCGCCGCTTGTGGCATCTCGTTTGGATAGATCGGATAGTTGGTGCCGGAAATGTACGTGCTCCCGGCAATTCCAAGGCCGCGCCCGTAGTCCGCCTTCGCGCGGACCATCTTCCAATTCGATGCTGTCTCGACACGACTCAGGCACTCCAAAAAACCGTTGGAACCAATCTTGAAATCGTTCACGGTCTTGGAGTCGGCGCCGATATCGTTTCGACGACGAAGCTCGATGGGATCCAAGCCCAAGGCCACAGCCGCCTTGTCGATTTGAATCTCAATCGCGAATCGTGGCTGAACGGATCCGTGACCCCGCTTGGGCCCGCACGCGGGCTTGTTTGTGTACACGCGAGTGCTGTGAAACCGATAGCCTTCAAAGACATACGGCGCACAAAGCAGCTGTCCCGAGTAGTAACTCGTCACCAGACCAAAACTGGAATATGCACCGCCGTCGATGATCGTTCGAGCCGTAACACCGGTGATCTTACCCTCGGCGGTGAACCCCGTCCGATACTTCATCTTCATCGGGTGTCGGCCACGATGAGCGTAAAAAACCTCTTCGCGGGTGTAAAGGCACTTCACCGGACGCCCGGTAATGATCGCCAGCTTTGCCACACAAAACTCCAGATCAAAGGGCTCGCTCTTTCCCCCAAAAGCTCCCCCTAGTGCCGGCTGAATGACACGGATTTCATGGGCCGGTTTTTCGAGGACCTTGGCCAACTCGCGATGCAGGTAGTGCGACACCTGGGTGGCCGACCACACGGTGAGCAAGCCGTTCGGATCAATCTGCGCCAGGGCACAATGGGGTTCGATGGCCGCGTGGGTCGTCCCGGCAAAAAAGTAGTCGCCCTCGACGACGAGCTCTGATTCGGCGATCAATTGGTCGGGGTCGCCAAACTCGAGGGTCAAGTCCTTCGACAGATTTCCCTTTCGCTTCGAGAAAGGATTGATTCGAATCTCGGCCTCAAGCGACTCTTCGGGGTCGAAATAGGCGGGCAAAATCTCGTATTCAACGTCGATCAGTTTGCACGCATCAATGGCCGTATCCTCGTCGATCGCCGCAATGGCAGCAACACCATCGCCCACAAAACATACCTTCGTCACTGCGAGCGCCGTCTCATCGGGCGTCCAGGGAATAATACCATAGGGAACTGGCATATCCGCTCCCGTCACCACCGCCAGCACGCCCTCTAGCGCCAGGGCCCGAGAGGCATCGATGCTGACAATATTCGCATGTGCGTGGGGGCTGCGGAGAATCTTGCAATGCAGCATACCCGGAAGCTTGAGGTCGTCGGTATAGCGAGTGATTCCCCGCATACGATCCATCGCGTCGACCTTGCGATGGACCTTTCCCACCTGCCAGCGTCTTGGCTCTTGTTCTTTCGAATCGCTCATTGTTGGTCTCCGCGGTCCGTCTCATCGCCGTCTCCGTAGACCTGCTCACTACAGTCGACGATGGCATCGAGAATCTTTGTGTACCCCGTACACCGACAGAGGTTCCCAGCCAAGGCCTGCTGAACCTCGAGGCGAACGACGGACCTCTTTTTCTTCGCTAGCAACGCGTCGGCTGCCATCAAGATTCCCGGCGTACAAAATCCACACTGGGCGGCATCCCACCGATCGAAAGCATCCTGGAGCGGGTGAACTTCGCCGTTTCGGTATCCGAGACCCTCGACGGTGTCGACTCGCCGTCCCTCGACGGTGCCCGCCATCGTCAAACACGCGAGTACGGGTCGGCCGTTCACCTGAACTGTACAGGCTCCGCAGTCGCCCTTGTCGCAACCCTGCTTGGTTCCGACGAGGTCGAGTCGATAACGCAGCACTTCCAAGAGCGTCCAATGGGGTGGCGCGGCGACTTCGATGGGATCGCCGTTAATCGAGAATGAAAGCAACGTGGCCTGGGCCATGGACTGAGATTCGCCGCGCAGCGAAGACATCGCAAGGGCGCCCTTGCGCGACGATCGTGCGAAAGCTCCCACCGAGCCGTCCACCAACCGAGGATACTTACATTCGGCGCACATAGCGCTATTCTTGAACGAGCACCGAGACCGATCCTGAACACTCTCCGAGCTCCGCTGGCAGAGAGCGTCCAATCCGGTGAGATCATCGGCTAAGGTGCCACGATGGCCCTGAGCAGCTTCTCGCCGGCTGGAACCGCGTTCGCGCTCATCTGCGGTCTCATGAGCGGCTGCGTCACCGACCACGGCAGCGCATGGACAACTCCAGCCCTTCTCGATGAGGGGTCCGTCGCGGCACAAGCAAGCTTGGTCTTGCTGGGCAACCCGACCGCGGGAAGGCCCGCCGCAATCGTCGCCCAAGAACTCGAACACACCCTGAAAACCGAGAGAGAGGCGGGGCGCTCAGCGATTGTCCTGTGGCTGGGCAATCAATACGACCCGAGTTGCGGGGGCCGGGCGGGGAACGCGATCTGGTCACGCAGGGGTCTGCGCGATCTGAGAGGGGTCATCTCCGCGCATGTCGCTGGCGGGGGTCAAAGTTACGCGACAACCGGCCACAAGGACTGGGCCTGCCCCCCCCAATCGCTCGGCGACGTATCTCTCGAAGGTGAGCGTGCGGGCCTATGGAAACCCGTCTCAGGAAGTGGAGTCCTCCGTGTCGACCGCAATGGCCATGCCCGCCAGGTCTCCTCCTGCCGTGTCCCGGAGATCGGCCGGGCGACCTGCGTCATTGAGAACCCAAAGCCAACCGACCTCGTGGATCTCGTCTACGTGGATACCAACGGCTGGATCTTTCCTGCCGCTCCAGACACCGCGCGATCCCGGCTCGCCTCGCGCCGTCAAAGAGAGCTTGAGGCTCTGCTCGCAACCCTTACCGGCACCGGCGGTCCTCCGCAAATACTGATCAGCCACGTCCCGATCGAAAGTGGAGGCATGCACGGTCAAGGTGGCCTTCGCCCAAGTGCGACCTTCGATCGTTTTCCGCAGTCCATTCGTGACGCGCTCGCGCAGGGACGATTCGCGGGGGTCATCAGCGGCCACGAACGTGATCTTGAGGCCACGAAAGACATCTCAGATGCGATCAAACGATCATCCAAGGTCTGGATAGACCGCCCGGTCTTTCAGCTTATTTCGGGGGCCGCGGGACGTCCAGACCGAAGCTTTCCCGGGCACCGCACAATCCGTGGTTCCCAGGGGATCGCTTTGCACCCCGATCTTCGCAGCCTTCATGCTGGCTTCATGACGCTACACCTGCGTCCAAATCGTGCCGACGTTACCGTGCGCGCCTACCGACGGCACAGGTGGGACCAGGCGGAGCTACAGTTCCCGCTGCGACCGCCGCCACATCCGTTGGAGAGCCCCGCGCCCCACCAGACCCCCTGTCTGCGGTGCGATCCAAAAGACGGAGCTGCCGCAGGCCGTCCCTACGACCTCGAATCACCCGGGCAAGAGCCTCCCGGGAACGACGATCTTTAGGCGACCTGAGCCACCAAAATTCTGTTCCGACCCGCTCGTTTCCCCGCGTACAAGCACGCGTCCGCATTGCTGATCAACGTCGCCGCCCGACCGTCCCAATTGGCGGGAAGCGTAGAAGTGTCAGCGATACCGATGCTCATCGTCGCCCCTCTCGCCCGGATGTCGGACCCAAATTCGCCGCGTAGACGCTCGGCGACAACTCGAGCTTGAGCTCCATCCAAGTCGGCCATCATCACCAAAAATTCGTCTCCGCCCCAACGCGCAATTCGATCTTGGGTTCGAAGGTGGGCTCGCAAAAACTCTGCCGCGACTCTCAACACCTCATCACCGGCGGCGTGACCGTCGCTGTCGTTGACCGCCTTAAAGTGATCGAGATCGATCATCATCAACGACAACCGTCGTCCGGTGGCTACGGCGCGATGCAGCTCGGTCTCGAGCGCAAGTTCCATCGAACGCCGATTTTCAAGGCCTGTGAGGTCGTCTCTACGAGCCATGAGGGACTCGGACTCAAACCTCTTAACGTGCGATAATGCGCGACGAACGACCGAAACGAGGTCTAGAAACTGCTGGCGGATCACGAGCATGTCCTCACTTCGGTCCACCTCGATCTCCAACTCTACAGAGATCTCTCCCTTCGCCGAGATTCGGAATCTCCAAGGGGGCGCCATACCGCCCTCTCCGGATTCAGCAACGATCGTTTGCCCTACGTTCACCGCTGACCGTCGCACCCCAAATTTCTGCACCATCTCGTCGACGACGACCGAATACAGGATCGCACACGACGGCGCTTCCATGACACGGAGCGCGAACTGAACGAGCGGAGTGCCAATTTCTTCCACCGTCTCTAGCTCGGCTCCTGGCTGCGGCACCCGCTCACATCGACAAGCATCGGCGTCGGGCAGCACCACCTGTAGAAGTGCCGCCGTGTACCCGCGGCCGGAAACGGGCCGACTCGGCCAACGCGCAGGCCTTGCGGGAGCGCTGCCAACGATGCACAGATCACACGAGACATGTCCCGCGCTCCCCTTCATCTCCCCACCGCCATACGCAAGCTCGCCGCGCAGCTCGCCGAGACCAACTCGCTCTTGTGGCAGGCCCACCGAGAGCCTGAGGAACACGATGCAGATCTTGACCGCCAGGGTGTATCTCAACCGATTCAACTATCCCGTCTCCGAAACCAGCAGCGACGGGCCCGGCTTCAAGATCGCCGAATGCAGCTGATCGAACACATCGACGACGAAGTCATCCGCCACGCCCTCGGCCACTCAAACTCGCTTGTGAGCAGTCGTGACTGAAAGCATAGGATCACTTCTCGATGAGCTCTCTCTCGTCGAATTGGAACGTTGGGAGTTACGCGACGTAGCCCGCCGTCTCGACACTTCGTTCAAAATTCGACTCGAATGCAGCGAAGAAATTTGTGGAATCGACAAACGGATCGATGACATTCACGGCGACATTCATCAACTGTGGGTTGATATCCATCGTCGTGTTCAGCCCACGTCGTGATGCCCTCTGGGGCGACCGGTCACCAGGGGGATCGCATCTAAATCCCGTATAATTCCGATCATGTAGCCCGCCGTTT
>CAYTFJ010000070.1:0-24622 GCA_964437075.1 uncultured Nannocystaceae bacterium | reverse complement strand
TCGCCATCGCCGTCGCCGTCGCCGTCGCCGTCGCCACCTGTCTCCGAAGTCTCAGCAGTGTTCGAACATGCACTGACGAAGGGGAGGACCGTAGCAAGGGTGGAACTCATCAGGAGTTGGGTGATCTTCGATTTAGTCATGTGGCCGTTTACCTGAGGGAAATCCAGAATAGAATGCTGAAGGACAGAAACTCTCCCAAGTGGGAGGCGCCTAGAGAGGCAAAGGATGTCGCGGTTGTTTCCATTCTCAGTGTCCGCCACTTACCGTTGTCTGCTCCTTCTGAGAGGATGGGTAGAAACGAGGCAGGTCGGGCAACCCCGACTCCGTCGTTCGAGGACAGAGCGCGGATCCTTTCGCAGGCGATGGCATCGCTCGAGAATCGAACGAGGAAAAATGCATCTCGTGAGATCTGCTTCTGTCTCATTCCAATGCACGAGCAGTATGAATTGAAATGTCCTCGAACACGTCAGAAACCGAGTGTCTTGGCCAGATTTTTGTTTGGCCCAAATTTCAGTTTGCTGCGGACGGCCTGATTCCTCGGGCCCTCTTCATACAGGGCTTGATGGCGAGAAAAAACCGCGGACGCTCGTCGGTCCGTCGGATAAACCTAGGGGGGGCGATAGAAGCGGATCTAGCGGCATTCGAGAGGGGGGCGCACGCGCGCTGTATTTCGTGGAACCTCCTAGACTTGGCGCTGGCGAAGCTCGCAGCGTTTCGGTTCGGGGTGTTTCGCGCGTAGTCGTCGCCCGCGCCTTGTTTTTACGAGGCCTTCGCGTTAATAAACAGTCAGAAGGGGGGCCGCCGCAAGGCATTTGAGACGGCATGGCTCCCGTGGAGCACAGACTCTTGCGGCGTTCTGGTCACACCCTCTTTCATCGCCGGTTGTTGTTGTTCACGGGCAAGGGCGGCGTCGGAAAGTCGAGCGTTGTGGCGGGTCTAGCGACCCATCTGGGTGCGCAAGGGCGCCGGCCGCTGGTGGTCGAGATTGGAGATCGAGGCTCGATGGAAAGCATCTTCGCCAGCCCACGAATCGGCTACGAGCCGAGAGCGGTCGGCGATGGGGTGTGGGCCATGAAGATCGAGTTTGAAAGTGCGCTGAGAGACTACCTGTCGACACACGTTCCTGTGAAGCGACTGGCGAAGTCGATCGGGGAGAATCAAACCCTGCAACGGTTTTTCCGTGCTGCGCCATCGGTCTCCGAGGTGACGACACTGAACAAGTTGAGCAGTTTGGAATCTGCGAGGATGCCGGGAGACCGAAATTGTCCCCGTTGGGACCCCATTCTCGTCGACCTCGATGCGACGGGACATGCGTTGATGTTGCTGGGGCTGCCTTCAGTGATGGATGGGCTGATTGGCGAAGGTCCGATGCGCCGTCTGATCGATGGTTTTTCGAGTTTGCTGGCTGATCCCAAGCGCACCAGCTTGAGCCTGGTCACTTTGCCCAAGGAGTTGCCCACCCAAGAGACCATCGAGCTGCACGGCCGTCTGCGGGCGGACCATGGGGTTCACCTCGGCGCTCTGTTTGTCAACCGAGTTCCCTCGCCTCCGTTTACGGAAGAGCAGTTGGCACTGTTCGAGATCCTCGGCGAGCGTGCGACGGCCAGTGAGGACCAGGGGGTGCTCGACGATCTTGCCCTGGGTCGACGATTGATCGATGAGCATCAGGGCGCCCAAAAACAGTTGATGCGTTTACGCCGTGAGATCGATCTTCCTGTCTGTGAGCTCCCGGTTTTTAACCATGGGGTTGGCAGCGCGCAGCTCCAGAGCTTGGGCACCTTGATCGTTGAGCGCCTCGCGGCTGCGACAGAGGAGCGACAATGACTGGTTTAGTTCCGCTGGAAACCCTACTGCGCAAGCAGAAACTCTTGGTGTGCGTCGGACCGGGGGGGGTTGGAAAGACGACGATGGCGGCGGCCATGGGATTGCGAGCCGCAGCCATGGGGAGGCGTGTCTTGGTCTTGACGATCGATCCCGCCAAACGCTTGGCCGATGCGCTTGGGCTCGATGGGCTCGACGATCGCATCCAGGAGGTTACGACCGAGGCACTGCGAGCCCGTGGGATCAAAGTACCAGGGGCGCTGCATGCCGCGATGTTCGACAATGCGGTTAGCATGGACAGCTTGATGGGTCGTGTGGCGCCAAATCCGGAGACACGGGATCGTATCCTAGCGAATCGTGTCTACCGCGCGATGGCCGGCAGCTTGGCCCGTTCTCATGCCTATCTAGCGATGGAGCGACTCTACGAGGTGATGCAGGCTGAGCAATACGACCTCGTGATCTTAGACACCCCTCCGGCACGCAACGCCCTTGATATTCTTGACGCGCCTGGACGTCTGGCTTCGTTTTTGGAGGAGGGGGTCGTTAAATGGTTTGTACGGGGGCGAGAAGCCAAGGGGTTACGAGGTCGGCTTCTGCAGACGGGGGGCGTTGCGGCGACGAAACTTTTTGGCGTTGTTGCCGGCAAAGAATTTCTAGCTGAGGTGATGGCATTTTTCGAGGTGTTCTACGAGATGCGGCATGGATTTCGGGAGCGTGCAACAGCGATTCAGAAGATCATGGTGGAGACTGGTTCATCCTTCGTATTGGTAAGCTCTACCGACACCACGCATATTGAAGACGCCCGGGCTTTGGGCGCCAGCGTTTGCGATCGCGGCATTGATCTCGCTTCGGTCGTTTTCAATCGGAGCTACGAGCGGTTGACCGGAGACCCACTTGAAATTGTTACCCACATGGATGAACGGGATGTTCCGACGACTGTCGATAGCCTGTGGCCCTCGTCCGTAGAAGCACCGCCGCCCCAATTGGGTGCTTTGCTCGCCACGCTCGCCGATCACCGCGAGCGGGCGGTCGCAGCCAACGCACAGGCATTGATTACGAGTCGCTCGTTGCTTGCCGCATTGTCCTTGCAAGGCGAGCCCACCTATGTGGGTCGGGTGCAGGGCGAGGTTAGCGATCTCTTTGGATTGTACGATCTCATTCGATATTTTGGTGGAGAATCACCCTCGCTCGAGCGGCGGATCTCCACCCACTAGTCGTCGCTGGAGGGCGGAATCGAATCAGCCGGCGAACACGTCTTTGGCGGCCCGCAAGCGAGCGAAGGCAGCGACGTCTTGTGCGTGAATAAAGATGTTTGTGCGCCGTTCATCGCCGACTGTGGTCGGAGCCGTGCAGAGGCCAAGCTTCGCCAGGCGTTGTCGATAGGGCAAGTCGTCGAGGGCTTCAGCGCACGCAAAACGTAGGTTTGCGGCGGTATATTCATGCCCGAACCACAAACGCCGAGACTCAGGTCCCTGCACGAGCGCCTTTAGGCTGGCGAAAAGTTGGTCTGCGCGACCTTCGTTGAGACGGCCGCATCCTCCGGCAAAGAGCGTATCTCCGGTAAATATATCCTCGCCAATTTTCCAGGCGATCGCGCCGAGGGTGTGTCCGGGCACGTGCATCGCCTCGATTTCGATGTTTGCGAGCTTGAGTCCTGTCGTGACAAAAGCGTCGCAAGGGGCGGCGACAAAGTGGTCTTGTGAGGGGACTCGACCTCGATCACTGGCATGAGCCGCGACCCAGATGTCATCCTCGGCGCGAGCCCGTAGTTCCTCGATCCCGTCGGTATGGTCCCAGTGGTGATGGGTGATCAGTACGCCACAAAGTCGCGTGGGCTGGCGCTGAAGTGCTGCGAGGATGGGGCCCGCCTCGGACGGATCCACCACGACACCTGGGGGTGGAGCGCCGTTTTGTGGCGCCCCACCCCGTACAATGTAGGCGTAGTTGTCGCTACGACAGGGGACGGCTTCGACGTGCATCGGTTGTATGAAGCCTCTCTTGAGCGAGCGGGCGTCGCCGTCCGCTCGGAAGAGACAGTCTCTAGGCCTGGCGAGAAAGTCTCCGACGATGGGTTGCGCCGAGGCCGACGAGTAACAAGATGGCTGCAGCCGTACCGCCGGCCGGCGTCGTCTCGCCGATGCTGCACCCTTTTTGTCGAGAGGGATCTTGGGTCACAGGCGGTTCAGCAGCGGCCGCCGGGGCATCGGCGCCCGCTGTGGTCGCCTCGGTGCCACAGAATCCGTCAAGACGGTCCTGCTCGGAACAGTCTGGCGTGGCCGCGGAGTCAGCGGCTCCCTCGCCACCGTCCTCGTCGCCGGTTTCGGCAGCGGCAGCGGCGTTGGCTTTTGCCTCTCGGTCGCTCTTGATCAGTTTGATCTTGGCGGTGGCGAGTTTGAGATCTTTTTTGCCGTCATTTTGAATGACGATGACCTTGTAGCTGCTGTTTTTATTGAAACCCTGGCCGCCTTCAAGCATGACGCTCTCTGCGAGATACTTCCCGCCTTCGAAGTTCATTTCGTGGCGATGGACGATGTATTCTTTGCCGCCTTGTGAGCGGTAGAACTCGATGTACATAGGGCCGGCCACGGCTCGATCGACGCGAGCCCAGATTTTGAGGTCCCAGGCGTCTTCGCCGATGACTTTATCGATCTCTTTAACGGCGGTTTTTCCGCCCGTAGAGGTGAGTTTTCCTGCATCGTCGGTCTGGAGAGAGTCTGCGCCTTCGCCAAACTTGAGTTCGCCGGCATAGGCCGCGCTGCTGATCAAGGTGCCCGAGAGCAAGGAAACACCGAAGACAAAGGCACGCATCTTGTGTGAGAAAATCGGTCGCATAGAGATGTCCTAAAGAGAGATCTCTTGCGAAGATAGCAGAGCAGGCCCGGGCTGGAAATGCGGTTTAGGCAATCTCCACGAGAATCTCGGAAATGGGTTTTCGCGAGAGTTCGGGGACCTGGCAATCGCTCGCTGGGAGGCCGATAGGGAGGAGCATGTAGGGCTTCTCGTTGACGGGTCGCCCAAGAATCTTAGCGAGGAAGCCCATCGGGCTAGGTGTGTGGGTGAGCGTAGCCACGCCCGCGTGGTGCAGAGCCGTGATCAACATTCCGAGCGCGATTCCGCAGCTTTCCTGAACGTAGTAATTTTTCTTCTTGCTGCCGTCGGTCTGCAGTTCGAAGTCCTGGCGAAACATCACGATGAGCGCGGGGGCGGTTTCGAGAAATGGTTTGCAGGCATCCGTTCCGAGCGGGGCGAGGGCGGCTCGCCATTCGTCGCTCATTCGATGTCCGTAGGTCTCTCGTTCTTCCGCCTCGGCAGCCTCACGAATCTTCCGCTGAACATCCTTCCGGGACACCAGCACAAAGGTCCATGGTTGTTTATGGGCGCCCGAGGGCGCGGTGCCGGCGGTTTGGATTGCATTGCGCACGGCGTCCAGCGGTACCGGATCCTCAGAAAATGTTCGGACGCTTCGGCGACCCGCCATGAGTGTATAGAAGTCTAAGGACCGCGATCGCATCTGCTCGTCGGAACGTCGCTTGAAATTCAGAGGTCGCAGTGGCGCGAGGGCTGGCTGGGCCACAGATCTGGAATCTTCGGAGTCGCGCATGATTCCAGCATAGCGGATCGTCATGGGTACGCCGAAGAAGGGGGCATGCGGGCGAGCGATAAGCGCAATGCCGCCCCGACGGTCGGCGGATCGTGAGGGTTAAGACCTGGCGATTTTTTCTTTCAAGGCGCCGCTTTGATCGAGTTGGGATAGCTCGGTAAACCCACCGATGGACTCGCCGTGTACAAATATTTGCGGGACAGTCTGTTGCCCGCTTGTGTCGAGCAGCCAGGCACGGGCCGCGGCGTCCCGGGTGACATCGACGGTAGCGTAGGGCACGCCTCGTTGGCTCAAGAGCTTCTTTGCGAGTCCGCAGAATCCGCACCACCGGGTTTGGTAGACGACAACGGGTTCCTCGAAATCTGCAGGTTTCGAAAACGACATCGACAAAGAGTGCGCGGAGGAGCGGCCGAGGGCAATGTTTGAATCAGCTCACCGGCGGCCCGCGTTACTCTTCACGGAGTAGAGAGAGAATCTCTTCATCGAGTTCGGTCTGATGTTCGCTCGCAAATTTCCCAACGATGATATCGCGTCGACCCGCAAGCAAGGTGTCGGTACCGACGGCGACACCCTTTCCGCCAATGCCGCTCAATGAGCGCCGTCGCAGCCCGCGAGGGCCGCGGCTTGGACGCTGTTTACCGTGGCCGGTGGCACTCGAAGCGACCTCGGCCTGGGCCTCTGGCGAACTAAAGACTGGATGGGTGATCGTGGGATCGACGGTCGGTCCTGCCCTTCCGGGGGTGAGAGGGGGTCCTTGGGACTCGACGGGTCGGGGGGGGGGCGGCAATCGTCGTTCAGGTCGCGCATTGATGTGGGGAACTGGCTTCGGTTCAGCCTTGGGCTTGGTCTTGGGCTTGGTCTTGGCCAGGGGGACGACGGGGGCCAAGGGCGCCACTGGGGGGGCGGAGTCCGTGGGGGGCGCGGGAGGCACTTCGCCCCCGGAGGCCGCCTTTGGCGCATTCGATGACTCGGGGTGCTCGCCGATGTAGCTGACGATCTTCTTGTCGTAGCTCCCACGCCGCAGTTGACGGATCATCGACTTATGGGAGCTTTGCATAAGCCCTACGATGAACTGTCCGATGTTGTCGACGGGGGTCTCCGGATCGTATTCGACCTTGTTGGACGCGATGATCGCCCCGTCGTAGAAGACGTGCGTGAAGATGTGCGCCTTTGCGAGCCCCGAGTCCTCCGTCTGGACGTGGTACAGCCGCCCCCGGTGGGGGATATTATGGTTGTAGCCGAGTTGGGGGGACTTCGACATCGCCTGCGCGCAGACTAGCATGAACCTCTGGCTGTTTTCCGTCTGTTTGCCGCCCGGCCGCGCGATCCAGTTCTCGATCACCCAAGTTGGCGCTTCCTTGAAGCGCTAACTTGGGCCGGCGGGCCCCGTACCCGGCTCAACACGACCGTCGTCTCGAATGTCTACTTTTCTCACGATGATTTCCACTCCAGAAAGCTTGCTTCATCCCGCCGTTGAGGCGGGCCATACGGGACAGATTCCCGATCCTGAGACGACTGCGCACATTGCGGAGTCTGTGGAGAAAATCGAGGAGCTTTCCGGCGAGCGTCGCTACGAGCTTTTGACAGAGGCCTTTGTTGGCAAGCATCCAGATGTTGCAATGCAATGGCTTCGAGATGCGGGCTTGCTTGCAAGGCTGCTTCCAGAACTTGATGCGACGGTCGCATTCTCACAGGAAGGCGGGCGTCGACACAAGGATGTCTGGGAACATACCAAGACCGTCGTGTTGCAGGCTGTTCCCCAGCCTACAGTTCGTTGGGGGGCGGTGCTGCACGATATCGGGAAAGTCCCGACCCGTCGCTTTGTAGGTGAAGGAAAGGTCACCTTTCATGGCCACGCCGAAGTGGGAGTACGAATGTTTCGACGTGGACCCGCGAAACGGATTTGCTTTCCGGAGCCCGTTCGTCAACGGGTTGAAGATCTTATTCGCTACCATCTACGTCCCGGGCAGTACGAAGAGGGATGGACAGACTCCGCGGTCCGCCGGTTTACGCTTGAGATCGGGGACTTGATGCCAGAGTTGCTCGCCCTCTCTCGTGCCGATGTGACCTCTGGGCGACCGGGAAAACGGCGGCGATGTCTTAACATGATAGCGAAGCTCCGCGACCGAATCGCGGCACTCGAAGTGGAAGATACCAAGCCGAAACCTCTTCCGGCGGGGTTGGGGACCCTGCTGATGATTGCGCTGAAGCTTCCCCCGGGACGACACTTGGCCGAAATTCGAGACCGTCTAGCGACGCTGGTCGAAGCAGGGGAGATTAGGGGGGGGGAAGTAGCGAACTACTATCTTGAGGTCATCCGGGCGCGTTCATTGCTGGATGGTGTTGAGATCCGAGAGCCCCGTGCGAGCAAGAAATCAACAGCTGGAGAATGACTCAATTTTAGCTAGCCCACATCGAAGCTGCTCTCGACGCCCATGGTCGGCCCGTCAAAGGCCGGAAATCGTAGCTTGAAAATGGTGGCGCGGACACAAGGGACGATGCCGTAGACCTTGAGTGAGGCTGGCGCCCGAACGTTGACACCTGTGACCTTTCCAGTGCCGGAGACCCCGAGTTCGTAGTCCAATCGTCCGTGGACCTCCGCGTCGCTGTACTGGACCGCGGTGGTGATGCATTTCTGAAAACGGCGATCCAGCTTGCCCAGCTCGACATTGATGACGCGATCCGAGAGGCGCTCCGATCCTGCGTCGAGATCGATCTTCTTCGCCGCCTTGCGATTGTAGCGTGGCACGTGCCTGTCGTTGACCGCGACAAAAGGAGGGAGCGCCTTTTCGGCGCCAAACTCGGAATCATGTCGTTTTGCTCCCCTGCCGCGTGAGCGTCGGCGTCGTTTCTTTTTTTTGTTGCCGCTGTCTTCCTGGGGGGTCTCGGTCTCGGGGGGAGCCTCGATATGCGGAACACAGCCATCCGCGCCGCACTGTGTACCTTCGGCGCAGTAGCCACCGCAGTTCGCAGAATTTGGAGGGACCAGGCCCATGGAATAAGCCGAAGCCGCCAAAGACGAGGCTAGGAGGAAGCCGCCAAAGAACTTTCCCATCGCCGGAGACTACCCCCAATTCCCTCGGGGTGCCGAGAAGGTGGCCGCATGTCTTGAACGGGCAGTGCCGTCAACCTTCCGGAGGCTCCGAGACCGCTTCTAGATTGGCGGCCTGGGTCTCGACCGGCAACTTGGCCGCATCTCCGTCGACGACAGAGCTTGCCGCACCTCGCTCTTTCATACGTCGAAAGGTCTCATGAACCGGGGCCACCGCCGGACCGCGAGTCCTGGAAACTCGTGTGACTCGATAGACACCACCGCTCCACAACGCCGCGATCAGGGCACCTGATGCTGTGATTTCACTGGCAACCCACACGACCGTGAGTTCCGATGCCTCGACCGATAATGAGACTTCGCTCAGAACAGCATAGCCAAAAAATCCACCGATCGTCGCAAGCGCAAGGAGTCGTGGCATCGCCTGGCGCGCCGCAGCTCGATGGTCCCCGGTGCGATCGGTGAACCGAAGCGAGAGGCCGTGCAACAAGGCGGCCAGGGCGAGCCAGAGGCCAAGCGCTCCCCAGCGCCATGGCCAGCGGACAAAACGATCGATCGGGGCTCGGACACCGCTCGTGCTGTGAAGCAGCTTGTCAACCAGCGCCTGGTATAAGATCGCGTCAGGTGCCGCAACGCTGATGATGACGAGGGAGAGGCGGTCTCCGGCTGCGACCAGTAAAAAATCGTGCTCGATACCTTCGAGCTTCCAGTGGGCAAGAAATCCCTCACCGTCGTTGACTTGGATGAACTGTTGCGATGCTGGAGGGCCATCAATAAGTGGGAAGGCGGGACTGATGAGCGCGCGGACGCGTTTCAGGGCCGCGATGTCATGGGAGAGCTCGTTCTGGGTCAAACGCTCGTTGAGGCTGAGCACGACAACGGACTCAATGTAGTGATCTTTGTCCGACGAAGAGCCGACCTGGGCGAGCTCCATCTGGGAGGCGCTCGCCCATCTCGACGCCTGATCTCGACTCGCTTGGTCGGCGCGTGGACCTTCTTGCCAACCGTCGGGTATTTCGACCCGAACCCCGGCCATCGCAGCCGCGGCCTTGAGGAAGACAAAACAAAAGGTCAGCAGACGGACCACGGCGACCGTCCGAGCAATCCCTCGTTTCGAACTCCATTTTTTCCCCATCGCACAGCATTGTGCCCGACTTTGGCTGTGGAGCCCATGGGAGGCGGTCAAGTGCCGCTAGATCTTGAAGTATTTAGCATCTCGGTGATGGACGATGATCGCCGAAGTGGATTGCTCGGGCACCAGCTGAAACTCTTCTGTGAGCTCAATCCCGATGCGGTCGGGTCGCAGAAGTTTAAAGAGTTCAGCCTGGTCGTCGAGCCGCGGGCATGCGGGATATCCGAAACTGTAGCGGGAGCCGTGGTAACGTTGTTTAAACAGGTCGTCGATGTCCTTGCCATCCTGATGGGCGAAGCCCAGTTCTTGGCGAATTCGTTTGTGCCACATCTCCGCAAGACCTTCGGCGGCCTCGACCCCGAGTCCATAGAAGTGCAGGTATTCGTCGTAGCGGTCCTGAGCGAAAAATTCTTGGGCGACCTCGGAGGCCTTTTGACCCATGGTGACGACGCTCATTGCGATCACGTCGCGCTCACCGCTTGCTGTGCTGCGGAAAAAATCGGCGATGCAGCGACGACCGCCTGTGAGTTGGCGGGGGAGGCGGATACGAGTCGGCGGCAGCTTGTCCTCCGGGTCGTAGATGATGAGATCGTTTTTATCGCTCTGGCATGGATAGTAGCCATAGACGACCTTGGGCTGCAGGAGCTTCTCTTTGAGAATACGGGTACACCATTCGCGGAATTTTGGTTCCACGGTGTCGCGCATCAGCACTTCGAAGGCCGCAGCGCCGATGCGTTTTCTCCGGTATTGCCACTGCCCCGCGAATAGCGCCTTTTTATTGATGTAGCGGAAGATCTCAGCGAGGTCCAGATCTTCACCTTCGACCACTCGTGAGCCCCAAAAGGGAGGGGTTGGGACCTTCTCATTTCGATCGATATCGGTGCGTACGTACGTAGTGAGGGCACGTTCGAGTCTCGCCTCCCACTCCTCCATGGTCTGCTGGCGGTAGGCGCGGCGGTTTCGAGTGGTGAGCTCGAATTTCTCGGCTGGGATTTGTCCCGTGAGTTCGTCCATCAAGCGCATGCCATCAAAGGCATCCCGGGCATAGAAGACCCGAGCGCGAGATCTGGCGGGTGGTGCGTTGCGGTGCTCGGTCGCTTGAGTATCGAGGGCAGGATTCTCGTTGTCGTCTTTTGATTCCGCTATCGCCGCCTGCGCTTGGGCCTCGGCAGAGCCGTCGTAGGTGTCTTGGAGAGTATGTTCGACGTATCCGCGGGTGAGGGCGGCTCCACCACAGAGCACAGGGAGTGAGAGTTCGAGTTCGGCCATGCGCTGAAGGTTGTCCTTCATGACAACCGTCGACTTGACGAGTAGGCCGCTTAGACCGAGTGCGTTCGGCTTGTGCTCGTCGATCGCTGCAAGAATGGCTTCGATGGGCTGCTTGATACCAATATTGTGCACGGTGTAGCCGTTGTTGCTGAGAATGATATCGACGAGATTTTTCCCGATGTCATGCACGTCACCTCGGACCGTCGCCAAGACGATCGAGCCCTTTGAAGACCCTTCTTCGCGGTCGAGATGGGGCTCGAGATGGTGAACGGCTGCCTTCATCGATTCCGCAGACTGAAGGACAAAGGGCAGCTGCATCTGTCCTGACCCGAAGAGTTCCCCCACGACTCGCATGCCATCGAGCAGGAAGTCGTTGATGATCTTGAGCGCGTCCCACTGGGCGAGCGCTTCGTCCAGCAAGATACCGATCCCCACTTTATTTCCGTCGATGATTCGCTGCTTGATTCTGTCATGGAGCGGGAGCAGGGCCTCTTCTTCCTCGCTCATCTCTGTGGCTTTGACCCCCGTGAATCGCTCGATGAACGCAAACAAGGGGTCGTAGCCCTCACGTCGGCGGTCGTGGATAAGATCGCGGGTCAGCGTAAGATCGTCGTCGTCGAGGCGGTGGGTTGGGATGATTTTTTTTGCGTTTAGTATCGCGCTGGTCAGCCCGACCTCTCGCGCCTCTCCGAGATAGACGGAGTTGAGGATCTGTCGCGGGTAGGGCTTTAGGCCGAAGGAGATGTTGGAGAGACCTAAAATCACGCCGGCGTCAGGCATCGCCTCTCGAATCAATCGGATGCCGTCAAGGGTGTGGAGTCCGAGTTTGCGGCTGTCCTCTTCGCCCTGAGCGATCGTGAAGGTCAGAGGGTCGAAGAGAAGATCTTGCTCGGCGAGCCCGTGTCCGTGCACGGCCAGGTCCCGCATTCGCGTAGCGACCTGAAGCTTGTGCTCGGGGCTTTTTGCCATCCCATCTTCGTCGATCGTGAGTGCGACAAGAGCGGCGCCGTAGCGACTGGCGAGGCAAGCGACTTGATTGAAGCGGTCTTCGCCGTCCTCAAGGTTGATCGAGTTGATGATAGGTCGTCCACCGAGCAGCTTGAGCGCGGCCTCAAGAACATCGAGTTGGGTGGTGTCGATCATGATCGGGATCGAGATGGCCGTGCGTAGGCGAACAAGAACCTCGGACATGTCGCGGACTTCGTCCCGCCCGACGTATGCCACGCAGACGTCGAGGACGTGGGCACCTTCTGCAACTTGGCCCTTGGCAAGTTCGACAATGCCGTCCCAGTCCTCCGAGAGCAACATGTCTCGAAATTTTTTGCTGCCGTTCGCGTTGGTCCGCTCGCCGACCAAGAGCGGGCCGGTTTCTTGGGTGAGCGGCGTTGCCCCGTAGAGACTGGCAAGCTGGGCTGGGAAGTGCTCGGGGCGGGTCTTGGGCACCAAACCCGCGACAATTTCAGCGATGGCGCGTGTGTGTTCGGAGGTCGTTCCGCAGCATCCGCCCACCAGCGAAACCCCAAACTCGTCTGCGAAGCGCAGTTGATAGGCCGCGAGCTCCTTGGGGGTGAGCCTATAGACGGCCTTCCCTTCGACATTTTGCGGTAGCCCAGCATTGGGCTGAACCGAGATCAATCGGGTGGAGTGCTGGGCGAGGTGGCGGACATGCTCGACCATCAGGTCAGGGCCCGTTGCGCAATTCAACCCGATGACGTCTACGGGCAGTGCCTCGATGACCGCGAGAGCCGCAGCGATATCGCTTCCCACGAGCATCGTGCCGGTGGTTTCCATCGTGACCTGGACGATGATTGGGATCTCGCGTCGAGGATTGCCGTCGGGATCGGTACCCGCCATCGCCTGGCGCGCGGCGACCACAGCCGACTTGACCTGCAAGATGTCTTGGCAGGTTTCGATGAGGATGGCGTCGGATCCACCATCCACGAGCCCGGAGATCTGAGTCACGAAATCTGCGAGCTGTGTATCAAAATCAACGTGTCCGAGTGAGATTAGGCGGGTCGTGGGACCGACGGAGCCCAGGACAAAACGGGGCTTGTCCACCGTGGACATCTCGTCCGCGACGCCACGCGCAAGTTCTGCAGCCAGGCGATTGAGCTCGTAGGCGTCTTGCCCGAGCTCAAATTCGGCGAGCACCAGCGGCGCTCCGCCGAAGGTATTGGTCTCGACACAGTCCGCACCGGCCTCAAAATAGTCGCGATGAATTTGCGCGATGACGTCGGGGCGGCTTCGGACCAACACCTCATTGCAGCCCTCTCTATCCTCAAAATCGGAGAGCTGAAGGTCGGCCGCATGAATTCCTGTACCCATACCGCCGTCGCAGACCAACACCCGCTCTGTCATGCAGCGAAGGATCGGAAACTGAGTTCGACGTGCGACCGGATCGAAGTTCGTGAGGACGGCCATGGCACAGGGCATGTAACAACGGCGAGGATCCTTCGCAAATAGCGAAGAAGCGACGTAAATGGTTGCCTTCTAGCCTGGGCGTCGCAATAGAATCGCGCTTACATTGTCGGGACCACCAGCGGTGTTTGCGGCGTCGATCAAGCGGCGAGATCCGCTCCGCACGTCCCGTTGTTCCATGAGGGCTCGAATATCGGCCTCATTGACCACGTCGCTCAGTCCGTCGCTGCAAAGCAGGAGGCTGTCTCCCACAGCAAAAGTTGACTGGGTGACGGTTGGTTCGTCGCGGTTTTTTCCATGTCCGAGGCAGCGACTGATCCGGCCACGATAGGGGTGAATCGCGGCTTGCTCGGGGCTGAGAAGGCCCTTATCGAGCATCTCTTGGATCATCGTGTGGTCCACGGTCATCGGGGTCAGCTGTGTGCCCCGTGAGCGGTAAGCGCGACTGTCGCCGGAGTGGGCAAAATAGATTTTTGCATCGAGACCGAGCAAGAGCACACACGTACAGCCCATACCTTTCGCAATGGGGTTGGCCGCGGCATGTTCGTCAATCTGTGCGCTGGCCTCCCGAAAGGCGGCGTCGAGTAGGGCCTCGGGGCTTTGTTCGCTAAAATTATCGCGTATGAACCGAGGGATACACTCGATCGCAATGGCCGACGCGATTTCCCCCGCATTGTGACCGCCCATCCCATCGCAGACCATCGCCAGGTAGTAGCCATGCTGCTCGTTGTCACCCAGATAGACCGCATCTTCATTGTGTTGGCGGGCCACGCCAGGGTCGCAGGCCGCGGCCATCTGGACCTCGAAGGTGCCTGGCCGGTGGGTCTGCTTGAAGAGCTTGTACATAGACTTTTTGGTGGAGCCGAGGGGGATCGAACCCCTGACCTGTGCATTGCGAACGCACCGCTCTCCCAGCTGAGCTACGGCCCCGGTAGATGCGCAAGCTAGCTGAAGCCCATGGGGAGCGCAAGATGCCGAGATCGACCTCCAGGGGCCGGTTGGCGCCGACGCGTCGGGAGATTACTTCGGGGGACTATTTTCTCCGTCGCCAGCGGGGCCAGCGGCGCTTCGAGCCGTGTAGAGGTTGCGTAGCGACCTGAAAAACGAAGAAAGACGGCCTCGTCGGGCCCAAAACAACCCGAGGAGTCCATAGGCTACGATCAGGAGCAAGATAGGTACAATCACTGAATCGTCGCGTTGGAGCAGCCAGCGTTTGAGGGGTATCGCCGGCCAGGACGCGGCGACAAGGGCAATGGCTTGCATCGAGTGAAGCATAGCAGTCGACGCGGACTCGTGACCGCCCGTTTTGGCGAGACCTGCACAGTTCGGCCCCTACTGCCATCGCGTTCGCCGGCTGTGCACGCTATACTCTCGCCGTGGCTCAACACGAGCGCCTCGATAAGCTACTGACGGAGCGGGGTCTGTGTGAGAGTCGCTCACGCGCCCAAGCTCTCGTGCTGGCCGGGAAGGTCATCGTCGATGAGCACCGGGTCTCCAAGCCGGGGACTGCGATTTCGGTGGACGCCGAGATTCGTGTGAAAGGGGCTCTGCCCTTTGTCTCGCGTGGAGGCCAAAAACTTCAAGGGGCGCTCGAGCATTTTTCAAAACTGAATGTGCGTGGCCGAATTGCCATGGACATAGGCGCGTCAACCGGCGGGTTTACGGACTGTCTGCTTCAAGCGGGCGTCGAGCGGGTTTACGCGATCGACGTCGGCTACGGGCAACTCGCATGGAAGCTGGCTAAGGATTCACGAGTGGTTGTCCACGATCGGCAGAATATTCGGACGCTCGAGGTGGCGAGTGTTCCGGATGCGATCAATTTGGTGGTGATCGACTGCTCATTTATTTCTTTGGTCAAAGTGATCCCCTGTGTGCCGCCTTTCCTCGCGTCGAGCGCAGATTTGGTCGCGCTTGTGAAACCGCAGTTCGAAGTCGGACGCGATCGAGTCGGGAAGGGCGGAATCGTTCGCGACGCCGACGCGAGGGCGGAGGCGCTTGCGGCGGTTCGAGGCGCCGCAAGGAGTCTAGGGTTTGAGGACCGCGGGGCCTGCGATTCTCCGATTCAAGGTCGTGGGGGCAATCACGAGTTCCTAATTTGGTTGTCGTGGCAAGACTGTGGTGCATCCAAAAAAGACGGTGTTGCCCGCTCGCATGGTGTATGAGTCGCCCCGATGGCATACGATCTTAGCAGCGCCCAGCGTAAGTACTTGAAGGGCCTGGCTCATTCGCGCGATCCCGTGGTCCAAATTGGCGCAGGGGGAATCTCAGATCCCGTGGTCGACGCGGCAGACCAGGCTCTTGAGACCCATGAGCTGATCAAGGTCAAGCTTGCTCGCGGAGAGCGCGAACAGCGAGAAAAGGCTGCCGCGCTTATTGCGCAGAGAACGGAAAGCCATCTATGCCAGATAATCGGCCGCGTGGTGATTCTCTACCGGCCGCGTGTGCGTTCGATTCCGGGCCGCGACCGAATTGAGCTGCCCTGAGCACGAGGGGCTCCGATCTCGAGAATACAGCGAGCGCGCTGCTGCTAATGTACCGCGTGCGAATCGCGAAGTGGGTGGGCAAAGGGATCACGGGCGGCGCCCGACCGCGACGAGCGGGTCGGTGGGTCTTGACGGTCGGCTTGTCAGGTTTGGCCTGCCATGCGAGCCATGGCGAGCGTCGGACATCGATGCCCAAGGCGGTCCGTAACTATTCGGTTGAGCGGCCTGAGCCGACGGCAGGATCTGCAACCGCGGCCATGCAGATCCTCGCCAACGAGTTACGAACGAATCTCGAACGTCTTCGCGGCGAGGACATCGATGCCCCCGCCTACTTCATGGCCTACGATCTGGTTGGCACCCATCAGTTGTGGCTCGAAGCGCGCGATGGATCCTTGACTCGTCAGCATATAGACCGGGGGCGTCGCCTTGACGTGGACGTTCGGGTGGGCAGCCCTGCATTGGACAATGGTCACACTCGGAGCGGAAACTACGGTGGAAATGGACTTGGACTCGGCATGGACGTCGCGTTGGATGATGAGAGCTTGTCCTTGTCGCAGGCCCTGTGGTTGGCGACCGAGGGGCAGTACCTCGATGCGATCGACGCCTTGAGTTCTGCCCAGACGAGCGAAATTCTTCTCACGCGTTCAGAGGAGCTTGAACACCCCGATTTTAGCGAGGAGCAGGCACTCGTCAGTTTACAGCCGATGATCGAGCTGGACCTTGCTGCGATCTCTGAGTTGTGGGTGGCCAATGTTCGCGACGCGTCGCGATTGTTGGCGAGTGGAGACGCGATTCAGGCGAGTGCAGCGATCGTCGAGGTCGTCGTCGAAAATCGTAGCTTCGTGAACTCCGAGGCCAGCCAGGTCCAGGGGAGTCGCGTTCGGGCGCGGTTGGTATTGCAGGCCTCATCCCAGGCTGAAGATGGCATGAGTGTCGAACGCTTTCGTTCCTGGGAGGTGCACTCACCTGAACAACTACCGAGCCGTGATCAGGTTCTCGAAGCCGCAACAGTGCTGCGAGACGAGCTGCTTGCCCTGAGACAGGCGCCCCTCGCGGAGCCCTATACTGGGCCTGCCGTGCTCGAAGGACCCGCCGCGGGAGTGTTTTTTCACGAGATTTTTGGACATCGTCTTGAGGGCCATCGACAGAAGGACGATGTTGAGGGCCAGACCTTTACCCAAATGTTGGGGCAGCAGGTTCTCCCACGATTCTTGGACGTCGTTGACGACCCGACCGTCTCGCTCCTCAATGGCCGCCCGTTGAATGGCCACTACTATGTCGACGACGAGGCGGTCGCTGCTCAGCCTGTGGTGCTTGTCGAGCGCGGCCGGTTGAGAAATTTCTTACTGAGTCGGTCGCCCGTGCTCCCTTTCACGAAGAGCAACGGCCATGGTCGTCGTGAAATGGGCAATCAGGTTGTCGCCCGTCAGGGAAACTTGATCGTGAGCGCCCACAAGACCATTCCTGAGACAGAGATGCGGGCGGCATTGATCGCCGAAGCGAAGCATCAACACAAACCGTATGGACTTTGGTTTCGAGATATTCAAGGTGGGTATACGATCACCGACCGAAGCGGACCTCAAGCCTTCAAGGTCTTGCCGCTGATGGTCTATCGGATCTGGACGGATGGACGCGAAGACGAGCTTGTCCGCGGGGTCGACATGGTCGGAACGCCATTGGCTGCTTTCGAGACCATTGTGGCTGCCGGTGATCGGCCAGGAATATTCAATGGTGTTTGTGGCGCTGAGTCTGGCTGGGTTCCAGTGAGCGCCGTGAGCCCTTCGCTTCTGCTCACCAAGCTTGAGATTGAGCGGGCCGTACACGAACGTGATCGGCCGCCTTTGCTGGCTCCACCGGAATCCTTCGAGAGCACCATGGAGGCTCCATGAGTGAGAATACAAATTTGAGACCACCTGCGCGCCGGACTCTCCTTCGCTGGCGGCTGGGGCTCGTTGTGTTTACGGCCATGATCGTGGCGATACCCCAGAGCGAAGCTCCGGCTGCGGTTGGCCGTTCATCGGAGACGAGCGACCCTCTCGATCCCAGTAGCGAGTTGGGCGCGATCCATGCCGAGTTGCAACGGGGACTGACAGAGCTTCGCCTCGAAGGTTCACCCGCGCCCTATTTTGCGGAGATGCGAATGGTGCGGGCACGAACGCTCACGATACGTGGCAGTTACGGCGGCATCGTCCACGACCTTCAAGAACGACAGGCCTTTGGATCCGTCGCCGTGTGGGTGGGCGGCCCTGAACGCGACAACAGCTCATTTTTTGGAGGTGCGCAGCAGCCTGGTTTCGTCTTGCCCATGGAGCCCGATGCGCGGGGAACCCGGCGCAGTCTGTGGCGAGCCATGGATCAAGGTTTTCGCGTTGCGACTCAAATTTTTGCGAGCAAACAGACCGCGATGGCTCGCTCCGCAGAAGAAGATCCTCCTTGGGATCGCGCGAAGCCTCCCACGCCGGTGATCGAGGTGCGCTGGAATGACGATCTTGGTTCGACCCTAGATTCCCCTGTTGCCGAGACGATCGTTGAGCGCGAAGCCTACCGAGATTTGGTGGCGGCCTTGTCTCGCCGTTTTAAAGATCACATCCGTATCGACGGTGGAGAGGTGGTTCTTCAGGTGTTTCGAACTCACGAGAGTGTTGTAAATACCCAGGGGATTATCATTGGAGAGACCCGTGATCGGGCTGTGCTCTCGGTTCTCGCTCAGACTCAAGCTGCGGACGGAATGCAAATGGACCACAGTGCGGCGTTGCACCTGTCAGGTCTTTCTCGCTTCGACGATTCACTGCGTCACGAAGCCGAGCAAATGGTCGACCGTGTGCTTGCCCAACTCGAAGAGCAGATTGGGGCACCGATGCTTGAAGAGGACTACGACGGGCCGATTCTGTTTTCGGGAACTGCCGCGGCTCAGCTCTTGGCAACGACCCTGGCGGTGCACGTGGCGGGCACTCCCGCGCCCATGTCGGAATTTGGTCGAGTGACGGAGTTGGAGCCCCACTGGCTCGATCGTTTGGGGCGCGAGGTCATGCCGAAGTTTATCGATGTGGTGGATGACCCGACGCTCGAAGGGTTTGGTCACTATAGGAGGGACGCCCAAGGGTATATTGCGCAGTCTCTGACCCTGGTGAAAGAAGGTCGTCTCTCCAGATTGCTCATGACTCGAACGCCGAATGCCGTCGTTGACGAGAGTAATGGCAGAGCGCGTACGACCCCAAATCTTCTGGTCGGGCCGTCGATCAGCAATCTTGCCGTTCACAGCCGCCGCCCTGGACTGGGCGAGGATGCCATGGTTCGGGCATTGCTTGACCGAGCGGCCGACGATGGATACGAATTTGCGTATGTGGTGGAAGCCTTGCGCGATCCCAATATTCTCGGCGTCGCTCCTCGCGATAGCGCCGTAGAATATGGTTCGGGACGAAAGATCTCGTTGCCGTTGCCTGTGCAAATTTATCGGGTTGAGCTTGATAAGATGCGGCAGGGTCGTCGGGTGGCACGGATCACGAAGACCCTTGTTCGCGGCGCGTTGTTTTCGCCGGTCTCGATGCGAGTTCTTCGAAGAATCCGTGAGGTGGGCGAGAAAACGGTCACGGTGCCCATGCGCATGCCTCCAGGTATGGCCGGTGGATTTAATGCGGAACTGGGTATCGATGCGTTGCTCTCGCAGTCTGTGGATGTGCAGATCTCCACACCGGCGCTGTTGATCGAGGGTATGGAACTGTTGATCGAGCGGGGAGAACACGAGCGACTTCCGACGCTGACGCATCCGTTGCGACGCGATTGAACTCCTAAGGTCTATTTTTACACGAAAACGCCCCTGGTACCCAATACCGCACGGTCGCAGAGGGCTACTGTGGCGAGGCACCTTCACTTCGTGAATCGGCTTTTTTCGGATCCGAGCTACCGCGCCCGAGCGGAGCAGATCATGGCGAGCGCACCGATTCCAGGGATCGATGATGATGTAGACAGCCACTGGGTTCGGGTCGTGGAGACCTTTACACCTGGTCAGGGCGCTGAAATGGCGGATCTCGGTTTGGGTGAGCGAGAACTCCCAGAGGTGTTGACCGCAATGCATGCCGCTGAAGAGATCCATGTCCATGGGCTACCTCTGAAACTCGCGCTTCGTGTCATTCCCTTTGTGCGTGCGGATGTGCTCGAAGGCACTACCTTGGTGATGCATGGGCCGTGGCCCCCCGCCAAGAAGCAGGTCGAGCTTGACGAAACCCGGATGCAGAGCTGGCCAGGCCCGGTGGTCTACGACTCCGCAGGGTTGCGTATGGAAGACCCCGAAAATCCCGAAAGCCACGAGAAAAACGACCCTCTTTTTTTGGATTCCAGCGATGCTGAGCTCCTGCCGGTTTTTACAGGAGATTCCCAGCCTCGGCGCTTGCCGCTGGGGCCTTCAGGGATCACGACAGCGACGATTTATGTTGGCGCCGGCGTGGCTCTTTCGGTCGATCTTCGTGGGGAGCTGATTCGCATGATCGAGTCGCGTTCCGGACCTAAGTTGCGTCTGGAGTGCGTGGATGGCGACACGCAAGATCCTGTGGAGAGCATGTTGATTCAGCGAATCTGTCATGCGGCGATCGTACCTGGGTGCGACCCAGGTGGACGGCTCTCGTGGCCTTTGCTTGCGGCCTGTTGTCAGGGAATTCCGGTTCTATCCATCGGTCGGTTCGCTAGCGGTGTCTTGCCTCCCGGCATCGATCATCTGCGAGTCGACGAACAGCATGTTGCAGATTCAGATGGTGGCCCGTGCCCGGTGTTGGCGAGCCCCGATGCAGTGCTTGAGGCCTGTGCTGAGGTCCTGTTGTCCTGGACAAAAAAATTCGAGAGCGGTGTGGTGGGAGGACGAAAAAGCTTCGACACGACCCGTGCCTGGGTCCGGGAACGGAGTTTGTTGATCGATGATCTTGGCCATTTCGGGGGGCGATAGCCGAAGATTATTGACTTGTTGTCCGGATAAGAGCCGGAATATCGATCAAAAAGCGCAACCGGAAGATCGTAGAGTCCGCCTATTATGGCTACCGGGGTCGAAGCCACTGGTGTGACCGATTCCAGGGAACTCACAAAATGCAACGATTGGGTCTTCTAGGGGCAGCTTCCTTTGTCTTGGCATGCGGGAGTGATGGTGGCGGTGGCGGAGGCGGCGCAAACTACGATGGGACCGGAGGACCGGGCGGAAGTGGTTTGGATTCCCGGAACTCTGGAACGGGCACCGCCGGAGGGGACAGCGAGAATGAGTCAGAAAGCGAAAACTCCTGCGGCACCGGAGAGGAGACTTCAAGCTTTCAGTTTGATCTCGGGGGCATTCCAGACGGTGGAGGTGGAGGTGGAGGTGGAGGTGGAGGTGGAGGTGGAGGTGATTCTGACTACAGCGTCATATGGATCGCAAATTCCCTGGAGGGCACCGTCTCTAAGATCGATACCCGTACGGGTGTCGAATTGGGTCGATATTGGACAGACGCCTCGCAGGATAAGGTGGCAGATCCCTCCCGCACTTCCGTGAATCTCCTGGGCGACGTGGCGGTTTCGAATCGTGGCGGTGGCAGCACAACAGCCATTGCCACACTCCTCGAACGCTGCATCGATGCCAACAACAACGGCACCATCGAGACGTCACAGGGGAAAGACGACGTCCTTGCATGGGGCACCGACGAGTGCGTGATTTGGAACCATGTTTTTGAAGATGTCGGGTCGACTGCCGCCATGGGCCCACGGGCGACACAGTGGGAGTCTGCGGGGAGTAGCGCGGACCCCGAGAATCTGAGCGACAATCCCCGAGTTTGGGTTGGCTATCTTGACCAGAACGAAGAGGCACAGGTCGTCCGCCTGGACGGTCGGACCGGGGCGGAGCTTGATCGAGGGACGATTCCAGATTGGGAGCCGACGACGAGTCCCTACGGCGCTGTTGTGAACTCAAAGGGAGATCTGTGGGTCATTGGGACCTGGAGCTACGGAAGCCTCTATTTTGTCGATTCGGAGACGATGGAGATCATCAACTACGGAAATCCAGGGCTCGATCTATACGGGATCGCTATCGATGCCGAAGGTAATCCTTGGATCTCGAGTCTGACGGGGCAAGCTGGGGTGTTCGACGTGGAGACCGGAAATTGGGTTGTCGTTGGCGAGTCCTCCAGCGTGATGCTCCGGGGCATTCAAATCGATCGGCTGGGACGCGCATGGGCGGCAGCCAATGCCCCCTGTGGGTTGGTCGAGTTCGATGTGGCGACGCGTACCATCGGCGATGAGGTGATCCCGATCGAAGGCTGCGTCGAGCCTGTAGGCGTTAGCATCGATGTCGAAGGCTATGTATGGGTACCGGACCCGGTGACAAATTCTGCCTTCAAGGTCAATCCAGACACCTATGAGCTGGAGCACGAGACTTTGGAGTTGGTGAGTCCCTACACCTATTCCGACATGACTGGGGGAGGCCTTGAGTTGGTCTCAAATCCTCCCCCGCCGGCCGGCTAAGCAGGCGGCCCGGCCTACTCTTTGGCGATGACTTGCAAGGCGAAGAGGATCGCCTTGTTCATCGTGTGTACGGCCTCCGGCATGGCGCTGTTTGGAGCCGGGTCTGGGGTGAGCCCCGCGGAGTGCCAGCGAATGATGCCATCGGTATCGGTGATGAGGATCACTGGAGCCTGACCCATGGCCTCGTTGACGGTGAAAGATCCTTCCATGCCCACCTGTCGGGAGGCATTCTCCTCTTGTACGTTGGGCACGCGGTACATGGGAAGACTCGGTAGGGGACCTCCCTGGCCCTTGCTGACCTGCTTGTCCTTGAAGAATTGACGAAGATCAGTGTCATTCATCGGAGGTCGGGTGCGTTGCGAAACGAAGGGGACCTGCGCAAAAATGATGTGAAAGCCCGAGCTTTTGAGGTCGGCTTGGGCCTTTTGCAGCATCTGCATGTAGGTTGCGCCGTTGGCTAGATCGGAGTTGCTCGACCAATCGAACATCACGATCATATGCCGCTTTCCACGGATATCGCGTCCGGTGACAAACCCGCCGTCGATGTTAGTCAAGGTCAGCTGCGGCATGGCGTGGCCAAAAAGGCGGCGGCGTGCCCAAGCGGGGGCCTCGTCAAGCTGCGCGGCACCTACGGTCCAAAAGGGGGGCGCGTCCTGAAACTCCGGCATCGAGTTGTTGGGTTCGGCGACAATTTTGACGCTCGTCGTCGTTTTTTCGGAGGGGCGAAAGATACTCAGGGTGTGAGGTTGCCCGTCTTGTACTTTTGCGTTGTTGAAATCGGTCGAGGCCCCCACGTCTTTGCCATCGATGGTCTGGATGAGGTCGCCACGTTGAATGGACTCGCAGCCGGTCTTGCAGCCAAGGTTGTAGGCGACGTAGACACCGCCAGCCGTAAGCTGTGAGCTCTTGATCGTAAAACCACCGCCGCCGCAGTCGGCTGAAATCAAAGACAGGGCCAAAGCAGATGCGGAAAATGCGATTTTCGTCAACTTCATAGGATTCTCCTCGGGGGCTCACGTATCGAAGGGAGTGTCGAAGCGCGGCCACGCCATGGTTAGGCGGGTTTGGAGCCCCATGTCAACGCGAGCGCCGGATGCACAGCGCAGAGAGCTCATCGACCGTCGAACACGTCTACGCGAGCTGTGAACGACCCTCCTCGTTTCGGCTGGATGGGCGGGAAACCCGTGGTACGTCGGTCTCTAGGCCCCGGCAACATCGAGGCTAGATAGCGCAGCAGGACCCGAACGCCTCGGTGTCCGCAAATCGCGCGCATCGATCATCGGGGCGTCGACCAGGATCCTCTGCAGACTTGAGCACTTGCCCACAGGAATCTCCTGCGTCGTCCGGTATCTATTCCTGAACCTGATGTCGGGAATGTCGTCCACTTCCTCGGAAGCTCGCTAAGAGCTGACATTGAGGTCGTCGTTGATAGAATAGAAAGGCCGCGCGCCGAGTTCGATCAACCATCGACGGTATCTCGGGGGTCCTATGGACCTTTGATCTTTCGACTAAGGGACGAGAAGCTGAACCTCGATCGTTGGGCTCATAAAGGCGACGGTCTCACCCTTTGCATTGCTGTTCGTGTCCGAGTCAAAACGAAGCACAAAATTTGAGGTTCCGAGGGCCTGAGTGGCGAACCAGTCGTCGACGACCTGTTCTCGCACGTCGACGGTCTTGTTCCCTGTGTCCCCGTTGGTGGCGAGCACATCGACTTGCGTCGAGGTTGCATCCAGTCCGGTGGAGGACGCATCGAGGCTCGTGTAGGTGGAGTGGTGGAGAGTGAGGTTCGGGCCAAGGTCCGTGAAGAGAGTCGCGAAATCGTTGGCCTGCTGTTCCACGATAAAGGTGGCGCTGACGATGACAAGTGTGTAGATGGGAATATTACCCAGGCGAAACGACTGGCCGCAGCGCACCCAAGCGTCGGCGTCGGTGTCGCCCACCTGACATCCAGCGGAATTGGCAGTCCCGTTTGCATCGACGGTGCCACTCAAATCCGGGACGCCGTCGAGGGTTGTCGTAATCTCCATGAGGGCTGAAAAAGAGACATCATAGTTCGAAGCGAGCGAGTTCCCCGAAAGATCTTTCGCGGCCATATTGAGGGTGTAGGCGTAGGAATTCGGCACAACATCATTTGGATCTGTCCCTTGTGTGTACACAAATTTTTCAGTGGGAGTCATGGTGACGATGTCGCCCGTATCGTTCCAAGAGAAGGACGCCACCTGGATGTCAGTGGATTCAAATGCGGCTTCAACGGAGGCTTGGTCCATCGCCTCCGTGAATCTAATTTCGAGCGTGGCATCTTCGAAGACCCCTGATTCACCTCCTGCTGGGCTTGAAGACTCAACGGACGGGGTTCCGCCGTCGCCGTCGCCGTC
>CAYTFJ010000069.1:0-25048 GCA_964437075.1 uncultured Nannocystaceae bacterium | reverse complement strand
GACGGCGACGGCGACGGCTGTGAGGAGGGAAATGGCGAGGGGTGGCAGCCATTTGGAAATCACGAATTTTCCTATGCTTCCGGGACCATTCTTCCTGACTGGGACCTGTATGATCTCGACGAAGAAGTTCGCAATTTTTACGATATCTGGAAATCTCAGTATCTCAGTCGAAGCTGCGATGGGGAGGGCTATCTAGTAGAGACGATCGAGCTGGAGAAGTTTACGGTCAGCGAGGCGCACGGTTACGGAATGATGATCACTGCCTATATGGCTGGCTATGATCCGGATGCAAAGGTCATCTTTGATGGCATGCACGACTATTTCGTAAAGCATGCGTCGTGGAACGACAGCAGCTTGATGGCATGGTCACAAAACGCCTCGTGCGAAGTGGATGGCGCCGGATACAGCGCCACGGACGGCGATCTCGACATCGCGTACGCCCTGTTGTTAGCGGATCAACAGTGGGGGAGCGACGGTGAGATTGACTACTGGAGCGAAGCCAAACGAGTGGTCGACGCAATTCAGGATGAAGAGGTCGATGGGGATGGAAGCTACATGCTGCTCGGAGACTGGACCGAACCGGATGACGAATGGTACTGGGACTCAACGAGATCTAGCGACTTCATGCCCGGGCATCTGACCACCTTTGGCGCGGTGTTCGGAGACGAGTTTTGGGATGATCTGGCCGCGGCATCTTACGATATGGTGTTCTCGCTTCAGGATTCCTTCGCGCAAGACACTGGACTGCTTCCGGACTTTATTCGCTTCGTCGATGGTGACCCGGAGCCGGCCGCGAGGGGGTTTCTCGAAGGCGCGTATGATGGCGCGTATTCTTACAATGCATGTCGAGTTCCGTGGAGGATCGGATCTCATTTTCTAAGCGATGGTGATCAACGTTCGCACGAAGCGATGCAGAGAATCACGGACTGGATGGTCGAGGAAACGGGTGGAGATCCCTATTCCGTTTCAGCCGGCTACTGGCTGGATGGCGATAGCCTGGATGGCTCGTCGTATACGACCATGACCTTCGTAGCACCCCTGGGTGTAGGAGCCATGGTGGATGAAGACAACCAAATGTGGTTGAACGATATTTGGCAAGCAACGGTGGACTCTGAGTCTTCGCAAATCTATTTCGAAGACACCCTCAAGCTGATGTCGATGATCGCCATGAGTGGAAATTGGTGGAGCCCGGAGAAGGCTCCGTGCGCCAGCTAGCGCCATGGCAGCGGCAAAAGGGCCGAAGGGTAACGCCTTGAGTCGATGCTCACTATTTGTTCGAAAAAAATCGCGGCCTGTCGAAAGGCCGCGCGGGAAAGGGTCTTCCCTAGTAGCCGTATCGTTCTTCAAGCGCCGCAAAGGTCGCGCGCATGCCGAAGACCTCACCGCCGGCGGGACGTCCCGCTCGACTGGAGAGGTTCCAGGCCATGGTGTCGATATGCGCCCAACTCGTTGTGGATGAGACGAATTCCTGAAGGAAAAGGGCTGCCGTGATGGCTCCGCCTTGCGCGATATTGGCGATGTTGTTGATATCAGCGATCCGGCTGTTGAGATGACGTCTGTAGGGGGCATGGAGTGGCATTCGCCACAGAGGGTCGTTGTTGGCGAGCCCGGCGTCGAGCAAACGCTCTGCAAAGTCATCGTCGTTGCAAAAGAGTGCGGGAATCTCGGTGCCCAGCGCGACGCGGGCGGCACCGGTGAGTGTTGCGAAATCCAATAGAAGGTCGGGATTCTCGCTGTCGGCTTCGGCGAGGGCGTCGCAAAGGATCAGTCGACCTTCGGCATCGGTGTTGCCGACTTCGACTGTGATTCCTTTTCGCGTCTGCAGTACGTCAAGCGGATGAAAGGCCTCGCCGGAGACGCTGTTTTCTACGCACGGAATGAGCACGCGGAGACGGACGTTGATGCCGGCGGCCATGATCATCGATGCGAGACCTAAGACCATGGCCGATCCTCCCATGTCTTTTTTCATGAGTTTCATTCCCGCGGGACTCTTCATGTCGAGTCCTCCGGTATCAAAAACCACCCCTTTGCCTACAAGCGTCAGCTTTGGGGCCTTTGTGGGGCCCCAGTGCAGGTCGACGAGCCGCGGAGCGCGGTCGGCCGGCGCTCCGCGGCCGACCGCATGGATGGCGGGGTAGTTTTTCGAAAGTAGTGATTTCCCGACAGTGATAGTACAGGTCGCCTTGAAGCGAGTAGCGAGGTCCTTGGCGGCCTCGGCGAGCTGCGCGGGACCGAGGTCACCGGCAGGCGTGTTGACGAGGTCGCGCGCCAAAAAGGTGGCTTCGGTGGCGCGCTCGACAGCCGCACAGTCGCAGTCGTCGGGCCAGACCAGCGAGGGAAACTTCTTGGTCGAGGCTTTGTAGCGGTCAAAGGTATAGGTGGCGAGGGCCCATCCGAGCGCGGCAGAGGTCGCATGGTCCTGTGGAAGGTCTTCGAGGCGATAGGTTCCTTTGGGCAGGGCCGCGGGGAGCCGCGAGAAACACCACATGTCTGCCTCCTCACCAAGTCCGAGGACAACTTTGGCTACCGCGCCGTCGCTGCCAGGAACCTGGGCGATACGACCTTCGGATGCCGTGAACTGGATCGACTTCAGCCAGCCCTTCGTGAGCTTAGACTGGCTCCCAAGCCATTTTTTGTATGCCGGTAGGGTGAGCGCGTGGATCGGGATCGTACGGCGAGTGGCCCGTTTGGCGAAATGTTCCATGACCCCGACGATAGTTGGACCAAGGTGATTGGATCAAGCGGCTTGGTCGTACGTCGAGCCCCAGAGGTGTCGCTTGTGGGGCTTCTGACTCGCCAGACTACGAGATCTTGTTTGTGAGGTGCCTCGGGTACCCTGTCATCGTAGCGAGGGTCGAGGTTCGTAGGGGTTCCGCCAAGGATCGGCAAGAGAGCGTCATTTTGTCGAATCGGTTAGTTCGAGAAGCAGGGCCGTGATGTTGTCTGAGCCACCCTGCTCGTTGGCAAAGCGAACGGCCTCGAGGACGGCTTCTTGTACGTCTCGTTCCATGAACGTGCGGATTTGCTGCTCGTTCGAGAAGTAGCCGTGAAGGCCGTCGGAACACAGAAGAAGGCGATCGTTTGCGAACAGCGGAATGGGCATGGTGTCGACCTCGACGTAGTCTTTATGGCCGACGGCTCGCGTGATTACATTCTTGACCTGGGATGTCTTGGCTTCCTCAGGAGTGATCATGCCGTGCTTGAGTTGGTAGTTGATCAGAGTGTGGTCCTCGGTAAGTTGGGACACTTGGCCGTCCCGCGCCAGATAGATCCTCGAATCTCCGACTTGGCCGACGATCCCTACGTTGCCGGCGAGCAAAAAAGCCGAGGTCGTGGTGCTCATACCTCGGTGGTCGGGGTTGAGTTCGCCGAGGCTGTGGACCATGTAACAGGCATTTTGTATGGCCCCGCGGAGAAGTCGACAGAGCTGAGTTACGGAGTCACTCCCTCCGGTGGCACGGGCCGAAGCGAGCAGCTTTTCTTCCCGCTTGATCCACTCCCAAATGAAGTCGACGGTCTCACGGCTCGCAACCTCGCCACGTGCACGTCCCCCGACACCATCACATACGATAAAAAGTCCGAGTTCAGGATCGGCCAGAAACGAGTCCTCGTTGTGCGATCGCTTCATACCGACGTCGGTATGCCCGAAGTGACGAATACGCATTCTCAGAACACTAACACGCGGGTCGGCCTCTGCTGAGAGATGATTGGAACGTTCCGAGATCAAAAATTCTTGAAAAAATATTGACCCGCTGGGCAAGAGACCAATTCTTCGCCGGGAAAGGCTTGGGAAAAGTCGATCGCTACTGCGTGAAGATGAAGACGTTCTGGGTTTGGAGTCACGGTTTCGCGTCCGTAGAGCCGATCTCCGAGGATGGGTAGCCCTGCCCATGCCAGATGCACCCGGGCTTGATGGCGATGGCCAGTGGCGAGCTCGAGATGCACGAGATACGCGTGAAGTTCGCTGGATGCGGACTTGATGGTGAAGGTGTCGAGCAGCTGTACTCTTGTACAGCTGTTTCGTCCGTCCATTCGGACGGCGACTCGGTTTCGTTGTTGGCCTGCGCCCAAGGGTGCTCGCAGCGCCACCGCGTCAAAGTCTCGGCTTCGGGGTAGGTTGGGGAGATGACGGAGCGGAGGACAGGGACGAAGCCAGTCCGGGAGCGACTCGGCGAGGGAGTCCGGGTCGATGGAGGGGGGCCAGGACGCAGAGGTGGGCATGCACGAGAGGGCAAGATAGTGTTTTTCAACGGTTCGTGCGCCGAAGGCTTCGCGGGCCTTGTGCCAGGCGTCGCGGTTGCGGGCGAACGCGACGACACCGGAGGTATCTTGGTCAAGACGGTGAACGGCACCGCTTTCGAGCGGGTTGGGGGACGCTGCGGCGCATTCCACGAATTGGTTGGCGACAAGCGCGCTTAGGCTCGTTGAAGATTTCGGTGTCGCAGCGACGGTGTGCATTCCAGGTGGCTTGTTGACGTAAATAAAGTCTGCGCTTGTTTTGATCACATCAAGGGGCGATGGATCCGTGTCGATGTCGGATTGAGGCAGTTGCAGTCGCAGATGGGCCCCCGCAGGGGGCCGAGTCGAAGGGGCGCAGCGCCGGCCATCGATGGTGAGCCGACCGTCCAGGGCGAGTTTTCGCGCGATTCTTCGCGACAGTCCTGGGACCTGGCGACCGAGAATTACATCGGCACGTAGCCCGGAGTCTTCCGGCTCGACGGTAACGGTTTCTTCGGGGGCATCGGAGCGAGGGGGGAGCGTGGGATCCAGTTTCGACATGATTTGTTGTCGCCGGTGGCGTCAATGGTAGCGAAGAAGAATGGCGTCCAGATAGCTCCCGGCCGGAGTTTCGAGCTGCCCCTCGGGGACGACGAGCAGCGCGTTGTGTCCGGAGATCGATCGAAGATCCCCGGAAGTTTGGGTCGCGAGTGGCGTGGCGGAGTTGTCGACGACTCGGGCTCGCACAAAGTGAGTCCGTGTGGCTTCGCCATGGGCTGGCGCGGCGAGTCGAACCCTTCTACGGGGGAGCGCACATCGATCGATGGGATATCCGCTCAGTCGTCGTATCGCGGGGCCTCCGAAGAGTTCGAAGGTGACGTAGGTACTTGCGGGGTTTCCCGGGAGAGCGAGCACCGGAAGACCAGGGCTCTGAGAGCGCGGAAGGGTACCGAAGGTTGTTGGTTTTCCGGGACGCAGGCGGGCCTTACGGAAGTGAGTGATGAAGCCACGCGCAGTCAGTTCGCGGTATACGAGATCATGAGCGCCGACCGAGATGCCGCCGGAGGTCACAAGTAGATCACAGATCAATGCCCGATCAAACGCGGCGTTGAGGGCATCGGGGTGATCGCTTGCATCGTCGAGCATGACGGGCACTCCACCTGCCGCGCGAATTTGCATGGCCAGCATCATCCCATTCGTGCCAATAATCTGGCCGGGTTGTGGCGTCTCTCCGATGGCGATGAGCTCGTCGCCGGTGCATAAGACGGCAACGCGGGGGACTCGGTGCACCGGCAATGTTCTGTGGCCAGAAGACGCCGCCAAGGCGAGGTCTCCGGGAGACAAAAGTATGCCCGAGTCGAGCAGCCGCTCGCCGTCTGAGACGTCGCTGCCAGCGCGCCGAACGAATCGACCGCGCTCGGCCGAGCGAACGGCGTCGGTCGAGAACTGTATCAAGTCGCTCTCGGGGCTGGATTGGGCTTCCTCGCGGGGGACGACGACGACGGAGGCGGAGGGGACCGCCGCACCCGTCGAGACCTTGATGCACGTTCCCTGAGGGAATACGCCGGTGAAAGGGTGCCCCGCAGCGCTCTCGCCCACGACGGGGAGTTTAGGGGGATCTTGAGTATCGACGATGTCCGCACCATGAACGGCGTATCCATCCATGACACTTACCGCGACCTGGGGGAGTGGCCAGCACGATGAGACTGGGGCCGCCAGGATCTGCCCTAGGGTGGCGGCAATGGGCTTGTTGTGTACGATGGGGAGCGGACGAATGTGGTCGAGCACCCTTGCGAGGGCTTCTTCGGCCGTGACCATGGTTAGTAGATTCGTCCCGGAAGCTTGGATGTCTTCGCCGTAGAGGCCGGAGCGCCTTCCGAAGCGGGCTCCGACGTATTTAGGAGTTTGATCTCTGCGGTGAGAGTGGTCTCAGCGGGGTCGGGGGCCAAAATCGTTCCTTTTGTTTTTTGGGCGGGTACGTAGATCACGACCACCTGGCCGGGCTCAAGCGCTTGGTTGCGCCCGATCCCGTTGATCCGCGCGAGTGATCCTTGACTCATCTTGAAGCGTTTGGCGATACGGGCGACGGTGTCGCCCTTGCGAGCCTTGTAGCCGCGACGACGCATTTGCTTGCGTTTGAGCAGCGCGTCGAGATGTTTTCGACTGCCTCGCAAGACGTGGGTCACCTCGTCGAGTCGGTAGATGCGAACACCGGCAGATTTTTGGTTGAAATTGGCGGAGAGAAGCAGCTGAAGATACTGACCGGTGACCAATCTCGCCTGGGGATCCAAGTCGTTCCACGCGACGACATGCTCCCAGGGGACCGCGAAACGACTGGCGATCTCTCCCGGCGTGCTCGCTCGAGTCACCTGAAAGAATACCAGGATCTGTTCCTTGGGTATGGCGATGGCCGGCACGGCCACGAGAGGGACACGGTTGCTCTCCTCTTTCGCGGCATCCCCGGGGAGCGGGGCACTGGGATCGACGCGAGGGACGAGAAGGACAACACCGCTTCCAACTTCGCCGCTGTCGTGTACGGAATTAATTCGGCGAAGTTTACGGGTGGTGGTTCCGAAGCGAGCCGCGATCTCAGGTAGGCCCTCGCCCAGTCGGACCCGGTAGGTCGTGAAATCTTGGATCGCATCGCGAAGTTTCGGACCCAGATGCTCGAAGGCGCTCATCTTGTCCCGCGGGATGAGGACGATGCTGTTTTTCACAGCCGCGCCGGGGTCCGTACGCCCGCGGCTGAGTCGTGCATTGATGCGCTTGAGCTGATCCGAATCGACATCGAGGGCTTTTGCTACGTCGACGACTCGAGTACCTGGGGGCACGCGGACTGGGGTCGTCACCATCGGCTCAGGCATGTCGATCGAGAGCCCAAAGGCACCTGTGTTGTGGCCGGCGAGCGCGGCGGCGATCACCTTGGCAACATAGTTTGATGTCTGACGTGGCAGGCCGTTTTCAATCTCGCAGAGCGCCCAATAGTTGTTGGTATTGTTTTCGCGGATGGTCTTCACCACGAGACCGTAGCCCGCGTTGTACGCTGCCAGCGCCAACTCCCAGGAGCCAAAACGGGTGTGAAGGTCCTTGAGGTAGCTCGCAGCGGCGAATGTAGAACGTTCGACGTCGAGACGGTTGTCGTGCCAATAGTCGCTTGTGAGCCCGTAGACTCGGCCGGTGGGGGCCATGAATTGCCACATGCCTGCTGCGCCAACACGTGATCGTGCCGCGGGGTTGAAGCCACTCTCGACCATAGCGACGTACACGAGGTCTTCGGGAACGCCGACCTCACGGAGGATTCGGCGGACGCTGACATCGTAACGACCCATGCGCTCCAGCCATGTGCCGATCAGTCGGCGACCTTTGGGGTCTTCCTTGAAATAACGCAGATACTCAACGACACCTCGATTCCAACGAACAGGTAGGTCTGGCTTGGCAAGCGAGCGCATCCAGGCGTCAGGGGCTTCGCTGACGATCGTCGTGCGTGCGATCGGCGGCTCGTCGGGAAGATGTTCGCGTTCGAACTGGGCGAGGTGAGCCCGCAATAGCTCGTCGGGATCTCGGACCGCGGGTGCGTAGGCGACATGAATCGATGCCGATGCCGGTCGGTCTCCGCGCACTCGATTGCGCATGGATTCGGACAGAACAATCGGTTTCTCCCATCCGATTAGCGAATGACCTGCGCGAACTTCGCCCGTGCGCGTTTTCGTCCGTGATTCGAGAGGTTGTTTTTTCTTCTGGGTAGATTTTGCCGCGGCTCCTGTGGCATCGAGGAGCAAGAGGGTCGCCAGTGCGAGTCCTATCGCGCGCATCACACCCCGCACATGGCGAATGCCGCCGTGAAAGCGGTCTTGGCGGCATTGCCGCCAAGACTCCTGGCCCCTGTGCTTGAGCGCGTGCATCGGGTGCACGCTAGCAAAGAGCCGCAAAGAGGACTACCTTTGGCGGATGCTACTGGGTTTTGGTCTCGGCGGTTGGGAGATCGCCATAATTCTCGTCGTCGTTCTTCTTATTTTTGGACCCTCCAAATTGCCGCAGCTTGGTTCGAGCGTCGGCAAGATGCTTGGCGGATTCAAGAAGGAGATGAAGGCGATGGATGACGAAGAGGCAGAGGCAGAGGCGGGCGATGGTGAAATCGACGTCACTCCCGCGGACAAGCAGGGGTAGGTCCACCCCTGCGAAGGGTTCACCGTTGGTCCTCGGGTTTGTTCGGTGCCTTGTAAAACCGGGTTGCCGATCGCCGCAGTGTGGATGGGGCGCGAATGATTTGCGCACGAGGGGTCGTTGACTGCTTTCATCGGCCCTTGCAGACCATGCTAGCGTTCCTTCCGAGTATGGGTGGAATTTGGAAGTATGGGCTCGCGTATCTTGCCCTGTGTGCATGTATACCCTCCGTGACGGTCCCCCCAGTGCGTGATGCGGGGGACTTTGCCAACAAAGACTCGATTGATGAGCTGGGGCTCGATGCTCTATCGAGGGCGGCCGAACAGAATCCAGGCGATGCAGGGGCCCAGTATCGGGCTGGGATGGCCCATGTAAAAGCGACCCTGGTCGGTCACTTTTCACACCAAGATCTCGCGGAGCGCTACCTTATTCGCGCCTACGAGCTCGGTTCGGGGCTCGAGCCCGAGACCAGGATTTCTCAGGCGCGGGCGCTTGGCCGATTTTTGAACATGCGCAGCTCGGTTCTTGATACCCGCCGGATCAACTTGCAGGTCGAGGTGTATGAATCCCTTCAGGCCCCAATGACCGGGGAATCTCCGAGAGCGAGCGAATTTCATTTTTTTGTCTTTCTCGCTTCTGGCAAGGCGATGCGCGCCTATGACGAAGGGCATCCGCTGCGGGCGCTCGCTCGTATTCGTCGGCTGGAACGCGTGGTCCACGAGCGCACTCGGACCTTTCCGGACGAGATCGATACTTTTGCCCTGGGTGCAACGCTATCCTCGAATTTTGCAGGGGCGATCCCTGTTGGACGGCGGCGGCGATTGGGCGTCGCCGCGAGCTATTTTCGAGTTCAACAAGACCGCTGGCAAGAACTCAGCCCTGGGGCCCGAGATACGGAGTGGGCTCCCAATACACGGACGGTGTTCATGTTGGCCAGAGGCGACAGCTTGCTGGCCGCGGGGCACGAAAAAGAGGCCAGACAAGTTTACGATGAGCTTCTCTCGCTGCCCAACGAGGCCGACACGGGAGTTCGGCGGCAGCTTCGGGCGGTCGCTCGGCATCGGCGAAACAACAGTTCCGTCTATCTTCGAGATCTCGGTCTATTGCCGCTGTGGCCAGGAGGTAGGGCGAGCTGTGTCGCTTGTCATGCGCGAGAGACCACGCTTCCGACCGATGACCTCTATCTGTTCCCCGGCGCGAGGGTGGAGATTCTGCATCCATGATTTGTCGACCTCACGGGCGGGCGTCTCGGTATCGAGAGAGCATTTCGGAACGTTTGTTGGGCCGGGGGGTAGGTCTGCTTGCATGGATAATTTGGGGCACTGGTTGCGTGGCCCCGCAAGGCCCGCGTGGCGATTCGCATGTTTCCGCATCGATGGTTAAGTCTGGCGGTAGCATCCGGTCGGACAGCGCACTCCATCTCGATTCGCATGTCGTCGGTCGCTCTCAACGGAGGTCAATCGAGGCTTTGGCAGCCATCGCGGATGCACAGCCCACGAACTACGTGGCTCGTCTTGAATCGGGGCTTGCGCACATGGAATTTACCCTTGCTGGCGCGGGGGACCTTCAGGCGCGTGCCGAGTACGATTTGGAGGCAGCCTTTGCGCTGCGTCCCGATGATCCTGTGCTCGCGCGCAAGCTCGGCCGATTTTACAATATGCGGGCTGTGGCCAACGACATGACCAAGGCGGAGATGCAGACGCAAGTTTTTGCGGCTCTCTTGGGTGCACAGTCGGTGGAGAGCATGGATGTGACGTCCTTTGTGGCCTACAGCTTTCATCAGCTTGGGGTGATTTTGGCCCTAAAAAATGGAGGGCATCCTCTTCGAGCTCTATCGGCCGTCACTGACCTAGAAGCTCGCTTGGGTGAGCGAGCCCGAAAAAGTCCAGAGACGATCGAGTTGTGGGCTCTGGCAGGAAATTTTTTGTTCTTCTTTGCCGGAAACATTCCATTTGAGCGCCGTCGGCGGGTTGCTGACGGCGTGGGATATTTCGAGCATGTACGGGAACACTGGAGTGAGATTCGACCGGGAGCGGGTTCTACGCAAGATTGCCCCAACACCTACGAAAACTTCATGTTCGAGTTGGCGGAGGGGTACTTGGTTTTGGGTGAGTTGGAGCAGGCTGCCCAGATTCACCGGGAGTTGAGTGTCGCGGGGGATCCGGTGACCCGCCCGAAAGAGCAAATCGCTCTGGTGAGTCAAGAGCGGCTCAAGAACGCCCAGCGATACCGGGGGGACATGCGCCTGATGCCTCCGTGGCCAAGCGACGAGGCGAATTGCATCGTTTGCCACAGCTATACGGCTGAAATCTCGATTTCGACGCTGCATAGTTTGGAGACCATTGATTTTGGAGGTCCGACAGCCGCAGTCGCCAAGCCTTTTCTAGGGTCCGACGATGATGGGCTTCGACGACGAGCAACCGTCGTTGAGAAATCGCAAAGTTTAGAGGTCCCTGTTGCCGTGCGCGCGTTGCTACGACGACGCTGCGCACCCTGTCACTATCCCGGGGGGACGGTCGCAGGACGGGCCGATTTTTCTCGGGATGCTGGCATCGTCGCGGCGGGCGAGTGGATTTGGCGACACACCAAGCGTGGCACTATGCCGCCACGGCAGCCGCTTTCTTCCGACGAAGTCGGAGTGATCGAAGAATGGGCTCAGAGATTGATTCTTGGTCCATAGAAACCGCCCTGACCGATTCGGGCTCTCCATGAAGTGAGTCAACGGAGTCTGCTGATATTCGTGGGACACAGGCGAGAGCGCCAGGCTCAGGTCGATCGTGAGGTTGGATATGGCGGAGTTCCGGATCTTGTGGGTTTCGCCGTCATTGGAGATGTGGCTCCTTCTTTCCTCGGATTCCAATGTCGATTTCATAAACGCCTTGCTTGAATAGCTCTTGCACATACAGTGCTGTGGATTTCCAACCACCTCGACCAGATCCAAAATTGACAGCGGGAATGAAGGCCGGATCAGAACCGCCCGTAGTGACAATCTTGGTAACCGTGGTCTGCTCCCCGGTCGCGGACTCCACTCGCACAATGGATCCACTCATCTCAACGACGTAAATGTTGCCACATATGTCCGTCGTCATTCCATCAAGAAGAAGTTCGGTAGGTACGGTAACCCAGGATTCCGCGTCAGATAGCGTGCCACCCGATTCTATGTTGGCTCGATAGATCTGTCCCTCTTCTGTGTTGAAATACAGTTTCCTGTAGTCATGGCTAAATGTAATGCCATCGAGACTTGCAGCATCTTCGAATAGAAGTTCATTGGCTCCTGAGTTTGGGTCGATTCTCCGGACCTCTCCGGTGCCAAGCGTGAGGTATATGAATCCAGCGAGATCGACGGCAATCCCATTGGGATCGGACAAATTTCCTATCACCACTGTCTTTGAACCATCGTCCTTGTTAATACGAAAAATCGAGTTTGAAGAGGGATCGGCAACCACAAGGTCGCCACCAACGAGAATTCGCGTTCCGCGGGTAAATCCATTCGATCCCCCACCGACTGCCGGGACCCACAACTCGGGTGGCGAACCGTAACGTGTTCGAAACAGGTCGCCCGACTCGATGGACAATAGGTTTCCAATGTTGTCGAAGACAAAATCTTCGGCAGCCGGCGCTTCGAGAAATTTGGGCTCGATCCCTGAAAAATGGGCGTCACAATCTTCCGGGATGGTATCACCGTCGCCGTCGCCGTCGCTGTTCTCGGTACTGTCTGCATCGGTATATGTATCGGTGTCGCCGTGCGGCGTCTCTGGGAGAATCCTGCAAGCACCGCCGCAGATTAAATTTGCCAGGAAGAACAGAGGACTAAACCGCAGCGCTATCATGGCCGACATTCTGCCAGAACTCCGAGAGGGTAGTCCGTCATAGTAACGTGGCTGATTGCCGTGCATGGATCATGGGGGCCTTGCGCGTTATGAACACCTCACGGGAGGAGGATTCGCACTTGTTGGCCGACTTCGTTGAACTGCCAACAATACGGTCCGAGTTCTGGCCCGGCGCCGTCATGTATGTGGTGCTCCGAGCTTTCTCGGCGGTGAACGGACAGCGGATGTGCCGCTCATTTTTCGGTGCCGATGGTCTTGCGTATCGGGGGTGATCGCGGTGTTTTTTTTCCCGACCGCCTGTCAATGAAGGAGGAGCCTCAACGCTCACATTGTGATTGGCGTGGGGGCCAAGAGCCCCAATCCGATCGACGTGCTATGCCGTGCGTCTCAGTCGTCGGCGTAGGGCGATAAGCACGGCAGAGGGGAGACGTTGCTCCCTAGCGAGCGAGCGCTGCTGGCTGCGGTTGAGCAGGCCGAGCAGGCGGACGGCGGAAGCGCTCGGCAATGTTGGATTTTGAATGAGGGCGAGACGGATTCTTGGTCGGCAAAGCCATCGCCGATTTCGTAAGATCAGTGTGAGGACCTCGGGGCTGGCTCGCCGCGCCGTAGCGATACGAAGAACATCGTCTTCCGTGAGTCGCGGGTTGGCGAGCAAGAGCCGGACGACATCGGCGTGGGGGTCGATGAGGAGGCGCTGCAACACCTCCCGTTTCCAGCTTCGTGCGAGGCTCTTGCGCTCGCCGAGCGTGAGAGGGCGCGCACTCGGCAGCAAAGGTCGAGCCGCGGTGGACTCTTTCGTCCTGTGTTCGCGATCATCGCCAGTTGACAGCAAGTCTGCACAACTCTCGAGGCCACGGAGCCGTGCCGCCGAGAACACCGCTGCATGGGTCTCGGGCGGCAGCAGTTTGTGTGTGCTTAAGTCGACTGCGGCGGCCAATGCGAGATCGAAGGCGACTCCTCCGGCTCGTCCGGCAGTGGCGAGCGCATCGAGTAACCAAGCCGCTTCGTCTGGTTCGCGGTCGACAACGATGTCCCGCAGCACGGCGGCGCGCATCGGAGCCTCTCGGAGGGCAGCGAGCCTGCGTGCGACTCGCTGGGCCTCGCTCTCTTGTGCCACGGCTAGTCGATCAGATTTTGTATGAGAGGCTGAACGAAGGGAATCGGGTTTGGATTCCCGGTCTCGACGTAGGCCAAGCCGGCGACGGCGGCGCCGATCACGATGAGTCCAACCAGAAGCAGCGTGAGCACATTTTCGCGGGGTTTCGCGGGCTCTTCTGGATTTTCGTTTCTATCGTTCGTCGGTTGAGAGGTTTCAGCGGTCGGAGACTTCGCGTTTGTTGCGTTTTGAGCGGTCGTTTCTTCTGGACCTGCGGAACGCGGCGCCGATGGTGGTGGTGGTGAATGCGGCGGAGTGTGGATCTCGTTCGAGATGTCCGCCTCAGGTGCTACCGGCGGCGGGGATGCTGGCGGAGTCAGAGCGGCGGCTGATGGTGGAACGAAGGTCCCGATGATCGTACGCCGCGGCTCTTTTTTGGCCCGCGCGACCGGAGCCTCAGCCGTTGATCCTGAATTTGCCGACGTGTCCGCAGGACGTGAAGCGCGGCTGAAGTCCTTCTTTTCTCCTGTTGGTCCGGGGGCGGCGGTCCCGGCCACCGTCGAGGGGTCGTTGACCGGCGCGCTGGGGGCAACCACAGGCTTGGGCTGAAGCGCTGCCGCCTTTGTAGATGTCGGAGACTCGGTGACGGCGAGTTGGCGGACCGCGGGCGTTTGGGCGGCGCTTTCGCCGACGGCGGCTCGGTAGCTCGACTCGCTCGGGTAGCTTCGAGCGCTACCCATTCCAATCTCGATCAACGAGGGATCGTTGGCGGCCTCGAAGTCGAGAATGATCGTGTCTTGGCAGCTCGGGCAGGCGACTTGCACCAATGGAGCGATGACGCTGTTTTCGACCTGATAGGGATCAGAGCATGAAGGGCAGACGATGATCATGAGGGTCTTCTCGCCATCCTACGGCGATGGGAGTATGTTCGTTCGGAGAACTTCAGAAGTCCAGGCCGAAGGAGATCGTGTAGTGTTGTTGGAGACCCGAACGATCGGTGACAGATTCGGTCTCGCCAGCTGTGGTACGGACCGACGTATCGCCTGATTTACCGCCGGCGGTGTACATGGCCTCGAGGTTGACGCGGATCACGCTGTAGATAAAGCGAAGTCCGAAGAACGGGCGATGGCGAACGATCGCATCTTGGCTTTGGAAAACGAACTCGGGTTGCACGACGCAACCAGCCTCGCCATTGGCACAGGGTAGGGGGCCATCCGCGAATTCATCGTGCCCGGGGGTTGCATCAAGAACCCCCGTGCGGGCCAGGATAAATAGCGCCTGGTATCCGAGGTAGGGCGTCAGGTTGAAGGTGCTCCCCAGTCCGAACACATGCGAGACAGAGCCGTCCATGCTCAGCGTGGTGAGATCGAGATCCTTGGCCCCTAAGAGCCGAGAGAACATTCCACGTACGGCGATCGACGGGATCGGAAGGTGGTGAAATCCTTCATGGAGCGCGAACTTGCCGTAGCCCGCAATGGTCCACATTCGGCTATTGAAGACCTTCGTAGCCCCCGCACCGAGTTCGACACCCGGCCAGAGCCCCTTGCGCCCCATCACCTGTAGCGTGGGGACCACTTTGTCGGGACTGCTGGTGGTGTCCCGCCAATAGCTCGCCCTCCTACTTATGGTGTTAATTCCGATGTCCGCGCTCAGGGAAAAACCCGAGAGGCCAAGGGAGTCGGAAGAATCGGCAGGGCGCGGGGCGACGAGCGAACCAACCTCTGACGCCAAGGACCGAAATGCCTCGTTGTCCTGGGCGACGGTACCGTCGCTTCGAACGCGCCCTAAAGGGGTTAGATCAAGATCGTACTTACCCGCCCTAGCCGTGTTGGCAGTGAAATACACCGCCATCAAAGCACAAAGGCACAGGAACCTTCTCGGCATGCGTTTCTCCAGGAGAATCACGCAGAGCGTAACCCGCGCCTGCCATTCGTGTCAAGGATGTGCATACCCTCAAATGCCGGCTGCGCGTCGATCATGCAAAAAAGTGACGATTCCGATGCGATCTCTTCGAGGTGACCGTATATTTCGCGCAAAACGCTCGGTCTAGATCGAGAAAGAGGCGGGGGAGACTTGCCACCGGAGAGGAAACCCTCGCTGATCGATTTGTTTTCCGTACTCGCCTCGCCAGGCACGAGCCTTGGGTGGATGGATACGTAGGGTGAGCGCCTGCCGCTCGGCGGAGCTGGGGCCATCGAAGTGAACAGCGTAGACCATACGCCAATGCCAACCTCCGGCGACTGTGGGATATCGATCCATCGCTTGGACCTGCACGCGGGTAGGAGCAACGGGATTGCGCCCTCCACGCGACAGGGAGAAGGTCCAGGCCTCGGCTTCGGCGAGGGGGTCTTGGGGTCCCGGAGCCGCTTTCGTCGATTGTCGACGCTTGCCGGAAAGGCTCGTTGGAGCGGGACGGTTCAAGAGCTCGACCACGACCGTGAATGTGGTTTGGTCTGCGAGATACGCCTGTCCCCAGCGGGATTTACGGGCGTCAGCGTGCCGATTCGCCTCTTTTGCGCTTGCAGATATGGCGCGAGATCGTCGACGTTTCGGGTCCTCGAGGCCGTCACTCTCGACAAGGGCCAGGTCCCAGAGGGTCGCGCTGAGGTTCAGGTTTCGGGAAGCGTGCGATTGGCGCTCGAAGTTGCGTTGAAGGCGAGAAAGACGTTTATTCTGAAGTGCTGGGTGTATCTTCGACGCCGTTGAAACGAGTGTCGGCCCGCAGCCGGAGGCCAGAAACGAGGCGGAGACGAGGGCCGCGGCGGCTGCCAGTCGCGTCCAAGCTCTTTGTATCGGGTCCATCGTCTAGGTTCCTACGTGGGCTCCGGCAGCGGAGCGTGTTTTCCGGGCGCGGAACCGGCGGCACCCGCGAACATGAGCCCGAACGAGTCCGAGCGGACCCATGCAATTCGGGCCGGAAAGGTTATCGCCTCTCTTCCGACCGACAGAACGACAAATGCGAGCACCCCGGGAATTACCGGATGCGTGGAGTCCGCCTTTAGGCCCCCCGCGCTTACATCGACCACTTGGACGGTGAAAACCCCATCTTCGAGGTCTTTGTGTTCTGGCGCAGGATTCGCCTCACGCGAGATTTGAACCTCGGCGGTGAAGCTGCATTCGTACCGGTGGAAAGCGCGGAGCCTTGCCGGGCCGCTGCTGCTTCGCACGCCGCGGAGAGCCCGCTCCAGGTCGTGCAGCCGAACTTTTTTGTTTGTTTCTAGCTCGCGGCGCAGCTCTCGGTTGCGTAGACCTCGGTATTCGACGACGTCGGACAGAAGGTCTCCGTCATAAAGTGAGCCATCGGGCATCGCTGCGGCGATCGGGACCGAGTGTTGTTCAGCGATCATTGCGCCCTCGTTCGCCGCGCAACTCATCTGCTCGGCCGCGCTCAAAATCTGCGGCGTAATAGGCAAGAGAGACTCCGGTAGGTGAATGGCAAAGGCTTGAGACGACATGGGTTCCTAGCGATTGAAGCTCGGGGCTGGCTGATTGACCGTCCACTGCGCCCGCTGTAGCGTCCAGGGCATCGACCGTTCGAAGCGCGATATGAAGGCAGGGCCCCCACTTCGGCGAGGACCAAAATGGGCCTCGCCCGGTCGGGATGAGGTTTGGGAGCACTGGACCTTGTTGGTGGGCTGGGTCGCCGTGCTATGCACTCCACTCGGATATTTGGGTGCGGAGGACTTGGGGCTCGGCGCCGAACTTGCGCTGCCGTGGGACCGATTTCGCCCCACGTTTTTTTATGTGGGTGGGGTCTCGCTGTGCGGTCTCATACTGCGGGTCGTCGTCACGGGGTACACTGGCTACGAACGCCGGGTCGGGCTTCGCATCATTGGCGGTGAGCACAATCGTAAGAGCCTTGATAGGCGCGCATTTTGGCTCTGCCTTGGCACCGCCATCACCGGGATCTCGGTTCTTCTGGCATTCCAGCACTTGTGGGCCGATGTCGCCTCCCAGGCCACTGAACCATGGAAGGCGCTGATTGGCGCGGTGCGTCTTTTGTGCGTTTTCTTCGCAGCCGCGGGTACGTTGATTGGGCTGTTGCTGGCCATCAGTCGACGATTTTCGGTGTTCGGAACCACAAGCATTTTCGGTATTGTCCTTGGCGTTGCGGCTCTATTGGTTGTTCAGTCGGTAGCGACCGGGTTTCAGCACGAGTTTGAACGGCGCGTGCTTGGGGTCTACGCCCATATTAATGTCACACGGTCCTTTGGGATCTCCGAGTATCGTCGTTTCGAAAAATTTTTGAGAACGATCGACGGGGTGGAGGGCGGCAGTCCGTTTGTTTACTACGCAATGGCGCTATCCCCCTACGACCCCGAGGGGCAGCGCGAGGGGGATATTCCGCTTGCGACCGTTCTCGTGAAGGGAATTGAGCCGAAAACCGCGGCCGAGGTTATCGACGTGGTTGACCATCTTGCGCGCGGCAGCAAGAGGCCCGTTGGGCTTACGAGCCTTCGCAGCGATCATGTCTTGATGCCGGTGCCCGATCGTCCAGACGATCAGCTTCCGAAGGCGATTGTGGACACCCCGGATCCACGCGGTGAAGGATGGTACGAGACAGCGCTCGCCGCATGGAAGCGAGAGAATACGTCTCTTTCCGCGGGGGCGGCCTCCGAGAGCATCATCGCGTTTGGGGAGGCTGGCAGACACGCGGATGCGAGCGGCGACGAGGACGATGACTGGGAGGACCCGCGTGAGTGGAGCGGTATCTCGAAGACCGGATCCGGCAACGATGTTGACGGCGCGGAGCTGCCTACGATGTTCATCGGGTCGAGCTTGGCCCGCGATTTTTCATTGGGAGAGGGCGATGTCGTTCGCCTGGTCGATCCAGGGGCGACCTTCGACCATAGTGAGGAACCTAAATTTACCCACTATCGTATCGCAGGGATATTTCAGGCTGGCTTTCAAGAATACGACAATCGACTTGTCTACGTCGATATCAAAGAACTCGAACGATTTAAGTATCGGGACAAAGACATTGTCTCTGGGGTCGACTTGCGGTTGTCGGACCAGGACCGAGCGCCTGAAATCGGGCAAAGAATTCGTGATGCCTTGGGCGATGAATACTCAGTTCTTGAGTGGCAAAAACTCAATGAAAATTTATTTTCGTCGATCCGTACTCAAAAAAACATTGTCACGATTATCCTTGGGCTGGTGATTTTTGTCGCCTGTTTCAATGTGCTGTCCGCGCTTTGGACCATGGTGTTGCGCCGAACTTCGGAGGTCGCAATCTTGATGTCGATGGGAGCGACGGGACCCCAAATATCACGAATTTTTCAAGTCACAGGCATGACGATCGGCCTCGCGGGCAGCCTCGCGGGGGTGGCCTTTGGTCTTGTCATGTGTTGGCTCGTTGAACTCTATGGCTATACACTGGATCCGGAAGTCTACTTTATTGAGGCTCTGCCTGTGGAGATCAGTGTGGTGCAGATCGCCTGGATCCTCGGATTGGCGCTATCCTTTTGTTTCTTGGCGACCATTCCGCCTTCGCTTAGGGCCGCTAAGCTTCGTCCGGTGGAAGGCCTACGCTACGAGTAGGCCGCTCTCAGAGGTCCACTCACAAGGTCCGCCATGCGGATGATCCGCTTGTTTGGCGAGCGCATGATTTTTCGCTCGCCCGACGGGCCGGGGGCCGGGCGGCATCTGCGACGGCTTGCGGTCTCATTTGTTTTGCTTCTGGCAGCCATCGGCGCTCATCTTTGGACGGACGGGCACCCCGTGACGGCTGTGCTCGGCGCCGGCGCGGCGCTCTGGGGCTTTATCGCTCTTTGTATCTGGCGTTTTAAGAGCAGTTTTTCGGTCCCGGTTTTGGGATTGGGCTTGGGGGTTTCCGCGTTGATGGCTGTGTTGGCGGTGGCCTCTGGATTTGAGCTTGAGCTGGCCCGGTCCTTCGCCCGTGTTCATGGACATGTGTTGGTGACCAAGTATGGCTTGGATTTCACCGAGTACGGTCAGCTGGGACCACGGATCGGAGAGAATGAACATGTCGTCGGGATCTCTCCCTTCGCGTGGGGGGTGGCAGCGATCGTCGCGGACCCTTCGTCCGAGGCATCAGAGAGGCTCGCTCCAGACGGCGCCCAAAGCGTTCCCACCATCGTCATGCTCAAGGGAATCTTACCGACCCGCGCTCAACACATTGAAGGTCTCCGTGAGAGCCTGATCGGGCAGAACCTCTCTGCACTTCGACCTGCCGACCCGGGGATTCTACCGGGAATTGTCGTCGGCGAATCGCTCGCTCAGAGGGCGGGACTGAGAGTGGGGTCTCAGGTGTCCGTGGTCTCACCAGAAGTTATCCGTGGCTCCAATCTTGGAGACCCCATGGGGCGGTCACGCCGTGCTCGGTTTGAAGTGACCGATCTCTTGCGTAGCGGGACATCGGAGATCGACGATCACCTGGTGCTAACCCACCTCAGCGCTGCGCAGTCGCTATTGTTTGGGGAGGCTCGTGTGACCGGGATCGAGTTTTCATTGGATGATCCGCGGATGGCCCGTGAGTTCGCAGAGACCGTTGAGGAAGAACTGATGCCGAGCGACGGCCGCCGTCTCTACCGATGCTCCACCTGGATCGAAGTATCATCGTCGATGCAGGCCGTGCGGCACGCTCGCGCCGTGATCGCCGTGGTACTCGGTTTGATGGTGCTTGTGTCCTCGTCATCGCTGGCGGCGGCGCTGATGTTGTCGGTTCGACAAAAACGTTCCGAGATAGCGATCTTGATGGTGTTAGGATGTCGTCGAACAACAGTCTTCTGGCTGTTTGAGTACGTGGGTCTGCGTTTGGGCGTCGCTGGAGTGTTTTGGGGAAGTGCCTTGGGTGCCGTGTTGGTGTGGCTTTTGGGCAGCATGAATTTTCCTCTCGATTCGGGGGTTTTTCCCATCGATCATCTACCTGTGGCGCTCCAGCCCATGGACATGATTTTTCCGTGGGTGTTGGCTTTGTTGACCTGTGGTGGCGTGAGTGGCCCGGTGGCCCATCGAGCGAGCATGCGGGTCCCGCTTGAGGGCCTCGATCATGAGTGATCAGCGGTGATGGCAAGCGAGCAGGGGGGCATGCGAGGACGAGTCAATATTGGGGGCGCAGAGGAGCGCCGCTTACGATAATATACCCATTATGACCTCGATTTTTCGGATTGTCCCGCTTCCTCTCATCGCTGCATTTTGCGTCTTTGATTTTGGTTGCGCGGGCTCCATGGCTGCCATTGACTCCCGCCCCGCAGCACCCGACGCATCCCAGGGGCAGTCGACGGTCGCGGAGCCTGCCGAGGAAGACGGCTCTAGTGTGGACGAAGGCCCGCCAATGTCCGCGGCCTTGGGCGGCGCGGAAGCGAAGATCGCCGGAGCTGATCCCAAAATTAATGAGCCGTGGTCCAGCGTCAACATCGACCCGCTTGTCGGCACTTTAGAATCTGAGTCGCGGGAGGTTTATGTTCATCGTCGGCGACTGGTGGAGTTGGTGGGGGTGAGCGCGGGTCAGGTTGTCGTGGATGTAGGTGCTGGTTCCGGATTTATGTCGTTGTTGTTCGCCGAAGCTGTCGGCGATACCGGGCTGGTTCGTGCGCTTGACGTGAACGCTACTTTACTCGCGCGGGTCGACAAGATGGCGAGCGATGCGGGGTTGACCAACATCAAAACCGTGATTTCAGCGCAGGTGGAGGCGCCGCTCGACCCAAATTCGGCCGACGTTGTGTTTATTTGCGACACCTACCATCACTTCGAATCGCCGGCGTCGACGATGCGAAGCTTGCTGACGGCCTTGAAGCCTGGGGGGCAGCTCGTGTTGGTCGACTTCGAGAGGATTGTCGGACAATCGGAGTCTTGGAAACTCAAGCATGTACGCGCCGGGAAGGCTCAGTTTCGCCAAGAAATTCTCGATGTTGGCTTCGAGTGGGTTCGTGAAGAAGACATGGTGGAACTCAAAGAGAACTACGTGCTGCGCTTTCGCAAACCCACATAGAACCAAGCGAAACGGAGAGGCGTTCTTCGCGAACAACTCTCCGTCGGATGGCGTGTGGTGGAATCCCGCGGCTAGGGCTGTGCCGCGTGGGGGGGCTTGTCACCCAGTGCGTCCTGCTCTTTCTGGCGCAGCGCATCCAGCTTTGGTTTCACGACATCGTCGGAATAGTGGGAGCAGCAGTCCATCCTGACGTACTCTGACAGCTCGTTGATGGCCAGGGTATGTTCGCCCTTCGATTCGTAAACCGCGGCTGCACCCACGCGCGCGCCCTTGTCGGACGCGTAGGTTTTTTGGGCCTTCATGTAGACCTTGAGCGCAGCATCCAGTTTATTTTGGTCGCGAAGCGCATCACCCAGCTCGGTCCAGACGAATTTCTCTTCGGGATCGTTCTCGCCAACCTCTCGCAACACCGTCTCGGCTTCGGCTGCTTTTCCGGCCTTACGCAGAGTCGCTCCCCAGCGCAGGGCGTAGGTGGCGTTTTCTGGGTCAAGCTCGTGGGCCTTAGCGAAAGCACCCGCAGCTTGCGCCCACCGCTCAGTCTTACGATAGAGGGCGCCCAGGGCCCCGTGGGTCTCGGGGTCGTTGGCCTGGGTTGCGATGGCTTTGTTCAGCTCGGCCTCCGCTGTCACCCAATCTTTTTCGTCGAGCGCGATACGGCCCAGTCCTTGGTGTGCGCGAGCGTTGGCCGGAGCCTTCGAAAGCACCCATTGGTAGCTCTCACGGGCTTCCTTGAGCCGGTTGTTGGGAATTTGCCCTTCGGCGGTGTCGAGCTTACGCGCGATTTTTGCGGCCAACTCCTCCGTCGAGAGTTCGCTGCTTGCGCCGCAAGCCGGGAGGAGAAGGAGAGACACGAGAACGAGGCCGGATAGTCGAGACACTGTCATTTTCCCCTAGGGGCCCGCCAACTGTGGCCCGGATGTCGTGCTATCACGGTGAGTCCCGTGTTGTCTATGATGCGCGCAAAGGACGCTCTTCGAGGGGAGCGTTTTCGCCATCCACGCCCGGGCCAAGCCACGATTCTGCCGTTGTTTGGCGTGAGAAGCATCGAACCTGGGTCTGGAGTCCCTCGCTGAAAACCCTGGCGGCGGTACGTAGGACCGCGGAAGATGCGATCAACGCGACACGGCGGACACCGGCTTGATGGGCTCGAATGAGCCGCCTTTTCACAAGGGAGGCAATGCCCGGTCCGTAGCCACTCACCAATCTGAGGTCTACCAGCATCGATCGCGGCGCGTTGGACCACTCGCTGTCCCAGACCGAAAATTGTCGGGCGAGCATCGTCGAGGTGATGAATCCAGTCAGGGTTGCGCAAACAACATCGTTGGAGCGGTGAATTGTGTGAATCTCGGCGTCTTGTTGGCTAAAGTGCATAAATGTGGAACTCATTGACCGTGCGGGGCCGAATCTGCACGAGGGCCGTCAAAAACACAGAACTGTGTGGAGTCCAGCGAATTTCAGGTCAATGCGGCAACCACTCTAACCTACGGCCCTCGGGCCTGCAACGTCGATGAACGTTGTTTGCATCTCCAATTCAGGCCAGAGTGGTCAAATGGGGAATCGTGCCAGCGTTCCGGGCCTGGAATAGGTCTCACGAGCCTGCGCGTCGTGGCAAGCGACCCGCGAGCGTCTTCCCTGCGTACAATCGCTCCGCTCTCTGTTGGCCCTGCGAGCGGAGAACTCCGATACGGAAAATGGGTGTACTTAACTTGCGAGCTTAGGCCGGGGCTGCCCTGGGGCTATCATCCCGCGACCGTTTAGGACATTGCGTTGTCGATTCAGTGCGCCTACGGGCGAAGCAAAGTTTCGATCTTCGCTTGCATCGTGGGGAGCCCGCCAGAATCCCCGGCATCTCGCCAGGTGATAACGCCGCGTTGATCGATGATGTAGGCCACCGGAAGTACACCCTCTGGATTCCATAGATCCCAAAAATCAGGATCGGTTGCAGCGACTGTGGGCAGTACGAGCTCGAGTCCTTCCGCCCACAACGCCGCATCGGAGGCTTCAGGCGGTCCACCTTGTCCATTTTGTGCCACGACACTTACTGCAACAAAGTCATCGGGACCGTAGGTGGCGTAGAAACTATCGATGCCCTGAACCAGGGCTTGGCAAGAGGTTCACCAGATCGCTGAGATGTCGACAAGCGCGACTTTTCCTCGATGATCGGAGAGCGTGAATTCGCCGCCGTGTTGGTCCGGAAAGGTGAAATCTGGAACACACATTCCGGCCTTAATGCCAACGACACTGTCTTGATCACAGGGGTCTTGAACATCGGTCCCGTCGGTTTCGGCTGTCGGGGCGCCGGTCGTCGATGGCGGCGCCGAATCGTCGCCATTTTTGGAGCTACTGCCCCAGCAGCCGCTAAGAACGAAGAGCAACGACGTCACAGGTATCCATCCATTTTTCATACTCAATTCCATTTCTTCGATACCTCTTGCGCAGCTACGGCGCGAGTGCGATCCCAATCCAGGTTAGTTCGGTGATTCCTTGGCCGTCAGCTGAGCTTGGCCGCCCATTCTCGTCGACGACACCCTCCGCCACTTTTTTCAACCAACCTGTGTTGTAGTCAAGCGCATAAAAGTGCACCGCGGTCCCAGGTTCCGTGCCGGGGAGGACCGGGAACTTGACCGAAGCCGCCGGTTCGAAGGTAGACCGAATTGGGTGGAGGACAAACAGATCCAAAAGTTCGATACCGTCGGGGACGAACGGAGGTGTGCTTTCGAGTGGTATTCGAGCGACTTGGACCTCCTCGGGCATGAAAGGCGCGAATTCAATGGAACCTGGTGCAATCTCTAGGCGAAGGCCCTCGTCACTTTCGACCCACTGAATTTGGTTGGACTCTGGATCGATAGGGTGACGCTCCGTGAGTCGAGGGCTGAGCACAGGGCGTTCAATCTTGATGTTTCCGTCAACTGTGACGGGTATCACAATGGATGCAAAAAGGCCGTTCGCGGCGGTCTCCCCGTAGGTGATCAACCGCTTGTTCCCAGCCTCAACCTTCTCTACCGTGAAAGAACCTGCGCCATCGGTGTCATCGGGCACGCAATAGTCCCCCGATGCTGTGACCAACATTTCGACCGGCGCTCTACCTGCCAAATCTTCTGCGCTTCCGATAACGCTGAAGACGACCGGAGGCACCGCTTGAGAGTCTCGGTCTGTGGAGTCGAGGTTGTCGGTCTCGGGAGTGGTGCTGAGGTTGCTAGCGCAGCCAATGATGAGGAAACACGAAATCAGAAGACCGCTCGGGGAACAAAAATTTTGCCACATCGCGCTAGATTCCGTCCGCGGCGCTGATGAGCGCTTGCTGGTTGTAGCTGCCCGCTTTGTAAACGATTTTCATGCTACGGCTGTCGACTACAAGGATTTGAGGAAGATCCGCATTGGGGAAAAAGGGCACCGTTACGAGGTTTGTGTCGGCGACAAAATCAAAAATACCCAACTCTGCGGTGTAGCTGGCGGCAACGGCTGCGGTCGGCGTCTGACCGTAGTCGTCTGAGAATAGGTAGCCCAGCGGAAGCATGTTGTCGGTGAGTTTTGACGCGAGGCTCACGGCCTCCCCCTTGCAACTGCCTCACCAACTTGCAGTACCGAATATTACGACCGATGGAGGTGGGGTCGCGCAGTCGATGCTTGCAAAGCTCAAGGACAGTGGTTGGCCATTCCCGGTCACGAATCCGAGGTTGGCGATCGTGTCGCCAACCTCGGTGCCGTATGGTCCATCAGGATAACAGTCGGCATCACCATCACCATCACCATCACCATCACCATCACCATCACCATCACCATCAC
>CAYTFJ010000068.1:0-25606 GCA_964437075.1 uncultured Nannocystaceae bacterium | reverse complement strand
TTTTCTTGGACATATTTCACTTCACGGGTGTCCGTGAAAACGGATCATACTCAGGGTTCAAAGAACTCGCAGTCTCGAGCCCGGCAATAAGCAGCCCAAGACCCTCGCCCAACGATGAGGTCGGCATCCAGCGAGGGAGTCGACTCGCCGAGTGGGTCGCGGCCGTCGCCTTCTTGCTGCGCCTTTTGCACGAAAAATCCACGAACTTGCCATGAACGCCCATGTGCTGCTTCTGCTCGTGGGCTGCTTCATGCACGCGAGGCGTTACTTCATGAAGGCCTTCGACGCCAAGGACATCCGTGCGGCCGAGCCCCTCGACATCATCCGCCGGATGTACGCTGTCGAGCGAACGTCAAGAGATGCGGGTGAGCCCCACGGCCCACGCCTCGTACGCCGACAAAAGGACCTCGTCCCGCCACTCGATGAACTCGAAGCGTGGCTCAAAGACAATCGGGGCGGTGACCCTTCGAGCGAACCACTTGGCCGCGCGCTCGCCTATCTTGAGGACCACTGGGAGATTTTCCGCGTCGTCGAAAAGGACGGTGCATTCGAAATCGACAATGGAGAACCTGAACGCCGCATTCGCGGCCGCGCGAGGGGGCGGCGCAACTGGATTTTTGCCGGCTTCGATGGCGGTGCCGAATCGACCGCGAAAATTCTGACTGTGCTCGAGACTGCGAAGTCCTTTGGCATCGATCCGCGTGAACACCTGCACGACGTGCTCGTGAAGATCGCGGGCGACCGGAAGCAATCACGTTTGGCCGAATTGCTGCCGCGTGAGTGGCCGCAGCGCGAGCCGGCGTGTCGCCCGTCGTCGACTGAGAGTGGCCCTGGGGAGCCTAACTCGGCGGACTTACGCCCGCGAGATGTACTTCGGCAATCGGATACGTTGAGGCAGTCTTCAAGTTCGCCGTGTTCGCTTCGAGAGCTTCAGATCACTGTTGCTCATTGCGAGGGTGGGTCGTGGACGAGTATCTCGGTGCTCGCGCGTTGCTTGGTACGGAGAGTGCGACGTGCCCTTCAAGCCCTTTGGCCCGCGAGAAGTGCTGTCGGTACACATGGCACTGTCCTTCCTAGCGTCGCACGCGACACGGGATTGACCCTGCCGAGCTCGTGCGAGGAGAGATCATCCTCGGCACTCGAACACACATGAGACACCCCTAGCGCGGAGTGATTCGGGAACTCGCGTTACGCGCCGCGTCGTCACGTAGAAAACGGTTTCGACCACAGAGACGGGACGAAGCGATCATTCGAATGCAGCAAGGCACAACCGAGAAGACTTCACCCGCTCATCAATTGCACTGCGCATTGTACGCCGCATGGTGGTGCTGCGTTCGAGGGGGAGTTTGCGGTCTGTGAGCCTAGAAAAAATGGATAAGGTCCAGGCCGGGGCGGGCTGCCGTCGAGCGCCTATTATGGTACATCGCGGCCATGCAGCTCACCCTGCCAAAGTTCCTCTACCGCTTCATGCCTGCGGCCGGAAACATTATTTTTCCGGGCAATTTTCACCCTGTGGGGTCACAACGCAACGCAGAACGAATGATAGAGCGAGCGTCGGCCGATGGATGTGCCGCTCCGGGCTCTGGTGGCGTGTGGTTGGTGATGGGGGGCTCGGGCGGATTCGGGAGCGCGGCCCGGGTCGCGCTCGCATGTAACCTTGGGGCACACACCTTCAGCCTTTCCTTGGATGCGCAGCCCAATCCAAGCAGTGGAAACAAGATCCGCAAAATCGGTTCGCCTGGATTTCACCGCAACCTCGCCTTGAACCGTGGCCTGTCAGCGATGGGGTTGAACTGTGCGTCGATGAACGTGGATGCCTTCGACCCCAAAGCGCTCGGTGAGGTCGTCGCGGCGCTGAAGGAGCGCTATCCAGGTCAGAAGCTTGCGGGCGTCGTTTGGGCGCTCGCTGCGCCACGTGGCACCGATTCGCGGACCGGTGCCACGATTCGCAGCGTGCTGAAGCCCGTGGGACAAGCCGTGAGAATTCGTACTTTTGGTGCGCCCGAAGAGGATGGCCGCGGCCCGATCGTGAGTGAGGTCGAGATCCCTCCCGGAAATGCCGACGAAGCGATCGCCACACAGTTTGTGATGGGAGGGCGGGTGGTCGAACGGTGGATCGATGGCCTCCTCGATGCCGACATGGTCGATCAGGGCTTCACGCTGCTGACGATCAGCTATCGAGGGAATCCGCTTAACGCATGTATCTATCGCGACGGTCTGATCGGCCTGGCGAAGGCGGACCTTGAATTTCAGACCAAGGCGCTCTCGGGGGTGCTCGATACGAAGGTAAAGGGCAGGGCCTTCGCAGTGGAAGGGCCCGCTGTGATCACGGAAGCCTCGGGGGGCATCCCTGGTATTCCGCTCTATATGGCGCTGATTCGAGAGGTGATGGGCGAGGGGTTTGAAGACCCCCTCGATAGCATGCACCGGATGTTTAGAACGCAGCTGATGCCCGGCCAGACGCCACAGCTCGATGAAGACGGGCTGCTGCGGATGGACGATCGCGAACTGACGGATGAAGTTCAGGCAGAGATGCGTCGGCGTTTTGAGGCGTTGCCGCCCGGTGCCGAGTTCGACGTGGGGCTCTTCGAGACGTTTATGGCCGCCTATTCGCAGACACGTGGTTTCAGCATCGAGGGTGTGGACTACGAGAGTAGCTTCGATACGGACAAAATCTGCCGCTAGGCATCAGACTGCGAGGGGGCGGCTGAGATCCAGGCCTGTAGCCCCTTCAGGTCCAGGCACTCCCCTAGGAAGTTGGTGCTCACATCGATGAATGCGTCGAGGTTGTGGGTTCCCGCTCTTCTCGCGGGGAACTCAGCATGGGGGCCGAGGATCGCTTGCCAAACTGGTGGCGTTGCTCGCCAGCCCTCCTGCGTTTTCATATGTGAACGGTCGGAATGAAACTCGAGCAAAAATGTTGATGCTGGGATGATCCGAAATCCCGGGCGAAAGCTCTCGGGGATCGAGTCGCTTACGGGAAAGCTCGCGTCTAGATATTCACGGGCACAGCTCGGACGAGGGAGCGAAGAATCTGGATCCCAGATTTCCCATGCTGAGAGCTCCGGGTCCGTATCGACCGGGTGCATGGTGGCCGGGGGACGCGCATCGTTGGCGGGGTCTCGACGCACAAGAAGCACAACGTGATAGTCCCAGACCATGGGCGCCCCGAGGCTGGGTGCCTGTTGTTGGCACCAAAATGCGACCTGGCGGCTTCGATTGGAGACAAAAATTACGTGGCATTCTCTGCCCTCGAAACGGGGATCGAGGCACATCCACCAGATGTTTTCCTCGCAGTAGCAAGGACAATAGTGCTCCGTGCTCACGCGGTTGTTTCTGTGGTGAAAAGGAAGGGGGCGAGTTTGTCTGCGAGGTCGTCGGCCCGATCGAGATGAATATGGTGAGACCCGACAAAATCTTCCCACTGAAGCTTGCCGATCAGCTTGGCTCTGGGTGCGAGCGCGAGTCGTTCGCGATCGTAGCCCTCGCTCCCTGTCATCAGTAGAACGGGACAGGCGATCGCTCGTACAAAGGCCTCGACCTGCTCTTCGCCGAGCCGCAACCGCGAGCGAAGACGGAGACGATTGTCGGCACGCCATGAAAACCCACCTTCGAGGCGCCGAAGCCCACGCTCGACGAGAATCATCGCTGAGTCGAGCTGCATACCCGTAGCGAACACGAGCTGTTCGGCTGCGCTCTTGTGGGTTTCGTAGAGACGTTTTTTTCCGGAACGTTTTTTTGTTTCAAGAGCGATCGATTGTGCGAATCGTTTCGGGGTGTTGGCCGCGGTCTCGCTGAGTGGCCCCAAGGCCTCCACCAAGGCGAGCTTTTCGATCCGCTCTGGGAGGGTCCCGGCGATCAGAGTGGCGATCCCTCCACCCATGGAGTGGCCCAAGAGGGAGAAACGTTCCCAGTTGAGCGCATTTGCGATGGCAATTGTATCGGCGACGGCGTCGATGAAGTGATAGGGGCCTTCGGTGCGGTGGTCCGACAAGCCGTGGCCTGGGAGGTCGACAGCGACAATCTCGAGGTGGCGCCCCTGAGGGACGCGGGCAAGCAAGGCGGGAGCCAGTCGGTCGAAACTGTTCGCATTGTCGAGCCAGCCATGCAACGCGAGCACGGTTATTGCGTTGCCTTGAGCTTCTTCGGGGACCGTCGGAGTACGCCAACGCTTGGCAGCGATCCGAAGCTCGGGAAGTGTGAGCGTGAATTCTTGAGCCGTCATTCAGTGAGCCTTGACTGGCGCGGTGGGGAGTCCGACCAGATGTCGGTAGAGGTCTGTTGCGGCGATTCCCTGCGCCCGAGCTTGTTGTGCACGTTGGAGTTCTTCGGAGATCAACATGCGAAAATCGAAGAGCGGTCGGGCCCCAACAAGGGGGCGCCCATTGACGAAATAGGCTGGCGTTCCACGAATGCCAAGTTGGCGGCCCAGCTCCATGTCTTGCATGATTCGTGCATCGGCATCGTTCGCCGAGAGGGCCGCCGCGAAGCCCTCGGCGTCGAGTCCGAGCTGGCTTGCGATGGCTTGAAGGCCGGTGACCTCAAATTGGGCCTTGGCCGCATAGACTCGTGCATGGAAGTCCCAATATTTTCCATGCTTCTGTGCGTAGAATGAGCCGCGCGCAGCGAGGGCACCGAGGGGGTGGCCGGGCAGTGGAAACTGGCGTGAAATCAGTCGAATTTTGTCTCCATAGCGCTCTTTGAGTCTCTGTAGCACCTGATGTCCACGGACGCAGTAGGGACATTGAAAGTCCTCAAACGCGATGATCGTGATGAGCGCATCGTCGGGACCCTGCTGTGGCGAGTCACCGACGGGCACCGGATAGATGAGGTCCTCCTGAAGACCCTGTTCTTGGCGGGGGTAGACAATCTCTGTGTACGCGAAGCGCGTGAGATGGGCGTAGATCGAAGCGCTGGCGAGGCCCCTTTTTTCCTCGCGCTGGGCCAAGGCGAGCTCCTGATCGATGACCATTCGGAACGCTTCGATGGGTTTTGCACCGCGAAGACGTCGGCCGTTGATAAAAAAGACGGGGGTGGAAGTTACGTCGAGGCGTTTGCCTTGTCGTAGGTCGGCACGAAGGTGGGTCGCGTGGGTGAGTTCTTCGATCTCGGTGGCGACGAGTGGAGCGGGGATACCGACCTGCATTGCGTAGTCGAGGATCCGTTCGCGGTTGAGTCGTTGCCCGCCGTAGAGGAGATCCTGAAACTCCCAAAATTTTCCTGCATCGTGGGCGACGTGGGCGACGAGTGCGGCGATCAACGCGTTGGGATGCCCTGCGATCGGGAAGGCCTTGTAGACGAGATGGATTTCTCCTGGGTACTCCGATTCCAGTCGCTCGATGGTCTCGATGGCCTTCAAGCAGTAGGGACATTCGAAGTCCGAGAACATGACGATCGTGATTGGAGCGTTCTTTGGACCACGTGAGGGGGAGTTCCCGAGGTCGACCTTGAAGCGGACGTGGGGAATACCCGCGCGCTGCTGAGCGTCGCTGACGGCGAGCCTTTCATCTCGATTTTCTCGATGCGCGATGGTTCGCGGCCGAGGAGAGGATGTGTCGTCATTTTGCGATTGCTCGGTGTTCGAGGCCACTTCTGGGAGGCGTGGGCTCGTGGACGGGGGCGAGGAGGAGGTCGGGGGTACAGAGGTCGAACTCTGTTGGCAGCCGAGGACCGCCGCCCCGAGCAGCAAGACGATCCGCAACGGTGCGAGCCTCCGTGGATGAAGAGCCCCTCCGCGGGCCACTTTGTTGGCCGTTCGGGTGCGGTGGGAGGGAGTGGATAACGACGGATGGGGGGGCGGGGTCATGGCGAGAGGGGCTCCCGAACAGGCAACGCGCTGAAGGGGCTAGGTGGCTGCAGGCTCTTGCTCGGGATTCGGATCATCGCGGACAACAAGCCCAAAGATCACCAGCGCAATGGCCGAGACAATGGCGACACCTACGAAGACAAACCAGATGTAGTGGGCATGGGCGTAGGCCTCTGGCATCGCACCGCCGGTGCTCGTGGCGATGCCGTGCTGAAGCTGATCGGCCTCGCTTAGCGTTCGAGGATCTGGGCAGAAGGCCTCAAGCAAGAAGCCCGAGCCGATGAAGCCAAGCAGTGAGGAGACGAAGGAGTGCAGGTGGCTAAAGCCAAGGTAGAGGCCCTCTTGGCCCTTTGGGGCCTGGAGGGAGAAGTACTCAAGAAAGCGTGGGGAGATAAAACTCTCTGCCAAACCCTGAAAGGCGATCCCGATCACCATCATCAGGGCGATGGGGTGCCAACCCATGATCGCCTCGCCACCCATCATGTTGCCAGAGGCCATGCAGAACGCGGAGATAGGCATGATGAACATGCCGACGCCCATGGATGTGATCGCGCGCCGTCGGCGCATAAGTGTTGTCACCAGCCCGACCGTGAGCACCACCGTCATCGGGTTGATGTTGGCGTACCACGAGGGCGAGGCTGATTCTCCGGCCATGCGAAGCACGTATTTAGGCATCGTTGCGTAGAGCTGCCCTTGCACCATCCAAAAACCGGTGATGATGGCGATTAGCATCACCAGCCGGCCCCGGGAGAGGACCTTGAGTAGCGAACTCCAGATCTCCGCGATGGTCTTTGTCGGCGAGTCGCTCTTGCTCTCCTTGAAGTAGAAAAACACCAGAACGAAGGCGACGAGGGTCATTCCCGCAGAAAAGAGGTTGAGAACGATCAGGCCTTCGTTGCCCATGCTCTCACGGAGTGGCTTGACGATGGTCTTGCCGCCAAAGGCTCCTAGATTCACCATGGCGTAAAAAATGGAATATCCGCGGGCGCGATTCGCCGGTGTCGTGGTTCGCGCCACGGTGCCGGTAATGACGGATTTGATAAAGGAGCCGCCGACCATGATGATGAACATGACCGGAACGAAGGACCACTTGTGCCAGCTCTCGACGAGGCCGTGGAACTCAACTTCTTCGCCGTAGCTCACGAGCCCCGCGCTTTGCAGAAGCATTGGAAGCAACCACATGCACGTGTAGCCCACGCTGAGCAGCGCGAAGGCGAGCAGGAGGGCCTTGCGAAACCCCATACGATCTGCGAAAGCCCCGCTGAAGGTCGGGAGCAAATACAGCCCCGCCGAGAACACCCCGGCGATCGTTCCGGCTTCAATATCAGAGAACGCCAGGATCCGGCTCAGATAAAGGGTGATGGCGATGAAGACTCCGTACCAAGCGGAGCGTTCGAGGAGCTCGACGACGTTGGCGGTCCAAAATTCGCCAGGATAGCCAAGGAGTCCCGGCTTTGCCGGAGAGGAGCTTGAGCTGGAGGAGGTTGTGTCGGACATCGTGCTACCGTTGAACCAGGGCGATCAGCCACAGCGCATGCTGGGCCAGAAACTGCATTGAGGTGAACTCTTTTTCGCTTTCTGGAGCGAAGTATCCCGTACCAAGATTGGCAACAAACACGCCGCGATCGAGAAAAGGATCGACGCCTGTCCCTCCGCGGATCGGCAGGGGCCTTGCGGTCACGCCGATCTCGATGGCGGCGTCGAGGGCATTCTCAAGCAGGTCGACCCGCTTCGCCAGCTTCGGCGCCATGTTGTTGTATTGATCGATAAACTCGATCGCTCGTGCGCCTGCAATTGAACGAAGATGCTGAGTGCGCATCTCGAGCGCGGCGGTATCAAAATCCCGAATTCGGATGTCGAGCTGAACCTCGTCGGTGGTTGAGCGAACTCTGTACGGGTGGCTGTAGCCTTGAAAAGCCTCGGAGTCTTCACACAGCAGCGGCATGTCGGTGCGCGAAGCCACGAACTCACGTACAAAATTCAAGAGCTGTCCCACCGCGCCGTTTCCTTCACGGAGGTGGGAGCTACGGAGTTTCCAACCTGCTCCACGTGCGACATGGGGGCCGACAACGCGTTCGAGGGCGGCTTCGACCTCGGTTCTCTCCACGCCATCGCCGATCCAGATCCGTAGGAGCCCATCGCCGTCACGAATCGGGTCGGATTCAAGCGCGAGAGCCTGCACACGAAGGTCCGTGAGCACGGTCATGAGCTCGACCGCAAAGCGAAGCGCGTCGCGGTGGCCCTCTTCTTTGGCCGTGGCTCCATGGGTATTCACTCCCAGCAGGACGATCTCGAGCACCTCGCCTTCGTGGGCCAAGGCGTGGGGGTCGGGCATCGGAGCCGTGGGAAAGCGCATCTGTGCCGCCCGGCCGTTGAAGTTCTCCATGTTGACCTCAAATGGAGCCAAGCCATCCACCGTGTAGCCAGAGTTGACGCCCTGGTCTGCGAGCCACTTTGCGAGGCCGATGAGGGCGTCTTCCCGGCCGATCTCTTCGTCGGGGCGCCCGATCAAGAGCAGCGGTCGATGAGGGATTTCGGGATGGTCGGCCAGAAGCTTCGCAAGCGTCATCATGTGTGCGAGGCCGAGTTTGTCGTCAAGCCCAAAGGGCGCCTCACCGCCCCCATGCAGTAGATCGTGGCCGAGGTAGGGCGCTGTGCAGGGGTAGTTCTCGACGCTGACCTGAAGGCGCTTGTTTTGTGGGTAGGGGATCGCGGTCCCGTCCCAGTTTTTATGGAGCTCCAGGCGATCGCAGGGGAGACTTCCTCGGGCAGTGTCGAGATGAATCATCAGCGCCAGGGGAGGCAGGTCCGCGTGTTCTCCTCGCCCCGCAAACCTAGCGATCACATTGGCGTAGCGGTCCACGCGGACCTGTCCGCCGAGCCCGGTGAAAAAGCTCTCCAGGTGTTGGGAGAGCACGCGCTGGCCCTCGGTGGAGGGGATCGCACTTGAGGTCTCGTCGCTGCTTGATTCGATGGCGATCACCGCCTCAAGGTGCTTGCGAGAAAGTGCGGCGATCTCGTCGCGGGTGGCGCGGGGGAGCTTCGACATCGTGGGGATCGTCGGACAGGCGCAGTGCCTTGTCCAGCCGTTTGATCGCCCGTGGGTGGCAGTTCTCGCGTGAATCAGGCCAGGTACTGGTAGCGCTCGATACCGATGTCCTGAAATCTCTCGTCCTCACGTTCGCCGATACTCTCGATTAAAAAACGTCCAGAGGAGGCCGCCGGGAGCTGTGAGTCCGGAATGCCGGCGTGCAGGGCTGCGTAGCCCGCTTTGCTGAGGTTGTGGGACTCTGCAAGGGTCGCTTGGACATCGATGCGTTGGGCAGCCTCTTGCCACCCTGCGACGAGGGTACATGGCAGCACCTCCGCTGCATCTCCACTGCCATAGCCGATCGCCAGAATCCGATCGCTGGCGAGATCTCGCGGTCGAGTGGCTGCATCGGCGAGCCCACAGGCGAGCCAAGCCGGCAACGATGCGGTGTAGAGGTTGCCAAGCTCCTTGACGTCGTCGTCGCCAAAACGGAGCAAGCGGGTTTGGGTCGCGCGAAACTCTGGAGATGCCCGGAGCGCTTTTACAACCGGGGTCACCGCGGCGTAGGGGTCTGTGTCTGGGCCCTTGCTGTGGACGAGGGACTCGAGATCAGGTTGATCCGAGAGCTGGTCCCAGGCCGCGTCTGCATCGCAGCCGGATTTTGCACAAAGCGCTTCGAGACGTGCTCGTCCGGACGCACCAGCACGGCCCCATGCGAAGACCATGCTGGTGGCGAGGGCCTGGGTCGGAAGATGGTGATAGGGGCGATGAAAGAACACGGCACCTTGGCTCTCAAAGAGCTCAAGAGGGTCGAGCCCGCTGCGTTCTAGATGATCATGACAGGCGTGAACAACCTGATCGAGGTAGCAGTGTGTGGAGTAGCGGCCATTAAAAACCGGAAAATCACGAATGCGACCGTCGGGCGGCAGAGGGTTGTTGTGTTGCGACCCGGCCGTGAAGTGACGGGCGACGGGTTTACGAAAATCAGGTCCGCGGTAGGCCGAGGACGACCCCGAGGTGCCAAGATCGATGGCGAGCATCTTTGCGGAGCTTTCGACCAACATGGCGACCGCCCCGGCACCTTGCGTCTGTTCTCCGGTGGAGTTGCGGGCATATTCCGCGACATCCGCGCTGATGACGATCGCAAGGCGATCTCGCCCGTCGAGCAGGCACCAGCGTATCGCCGCTTTCGTGGCGTAGATTCCACCGAGACAAGCGTGCTTAAATTCGGGAACCTCGCAGTTGCGGCTGATTCCAGCTTTTCCCATGGCCTGCAGGGCGCGGTCGACCATGCCTTTGACGATCACCGCCCCGGCCGCGTTGTCAGTGCTAGACTCGGTTCCCAAGGCCAAAAAACCGATCGAGCGAGCATCCAAGTCTTCGCGCTGGATGAGTTTCAAGACTGCGGTCGCGGCCATGGTGTAGACGTTCTCTCTTGGGCCCGGCATGCGGAATCCAAGACCCACGACCTTGCTGACCTTGTCGAAGGGGCTGTCGGTCCATTCGCACCATTCCTTAAGATCGACCCGGTATTGCGGGACGTAGATTTGGATGGCGCTAACTCCTGCGGTTCCAGAGATCGACATGAACCCTAAGGCTAGTGATTTTGTGAGATCTTGCCACGACAATCTTAGGCTTGGGGCCATGGAGGTGATGGCGGTGTGATTCCAGACACATTTGTTACCGGAGACTCGGGGCGGGAGCGAACATTTATGGACGATTCGGAATCTCTTGAGCGGCCTTGATCTTCGAGTTTCCGCCTTCGTTCTGCCGATAGCGGAGGGGTCGAGCGGCGGCGTGGATCCAACGTGAACCGCTTTCACAGTTGGCTCGACGAGACCCGGTCCGAAGTGATCCGAGCCGCGCACGGATGACCGCCCATGGCGCGGTTGGCGAAATGTCGCGGGGCCGCTTGACAACGAGCATGCCCTTTGAACAATGGCGGTCGTGCCTAGCCACCCGTCGACTTTCCGTGTGCTTTCTTGGAACGTCAATGGCCTGCGTGCCGCGACCCGCAAGGGATTTGGCAACTGGCTAGCGAAGTGCGACGCGCAGATCGTTGGGCTTCAAGAGGTTCGTGCGCTCCCAGAGCAACTCGACGAAAAAATCGTCAACCCTGAGGGCTGGCACACCCGCTTTAGTGCGGCGGCAAGAAAGGGGTATAGCGGGGTCGGGCTCTATTCGAGGATGGTTGCAGACCGCGTCGAGACGAGCCTTGGCGAGGAGCGTTTCGATTGCGAGGGGCGCGTGCAGCTGGCTCGATTCGGTCGCCTGTTTGTGGCGAACGTCTATTTTCCCAACGGCAACGGTAAGGACCGTGACAACAGTCGGGTGCCGTACAAATTGGATTTCTATCGATCTCTCTTCGAGCTGCTTGAGCGCAAGCGCAAGGGAGGCTACCGAGTCTTGGTGATGGGGGATTTTAATACAGCCCATCTTGAGATCGATCTCGCGCGGCCAAAGCAAAACCGAAAGACCTCCGGCTTTCTTGTCGAGGAGTGTCAGGAACTCGATCGGTGGCTGAATGCTGGATGGATCGATACCCTACGCCACTTTGATGACTCGCCCGGACGATACAGTTGGTGGTCGCAACGAGGCGGCGCTCGAGAAAGGAACGTCGGTTGGCGTATCGACTACATCTTGGCAAGCCCTTCGGCAAAGCCGTTCCTTCGCAGCGCCTACATCGACGCCCACGTCGAGGGCTCTGATCACTGCCCCGTAGGCGTGGACCTTGATCCGGCGATTGTCGGTTGAGGCGATCTGCCCGCCGTGTCCCTGGCTTTCGAGCGGTTGTCTTTGGGATCGAGCAAGTCACGGATCCGCTGGGCGAGGGCACGCATGCTGTAGGGCTTCGCGATAAAATGAAGGTCGTCGAAGCGCAGACCCTCTCGGGCGATCAGGTTGTCGCTGTAGTCAGAAGTCACAAGACCGACGAGCGCGGGCCGTTTTGCACGAAGTCGCTTGGCGAGCTCGTCTCCGTTCATCGGAGGCATGACCTTTTCAGCAATGACGAGATCGATGGTTCCTGAATAATTATCGGCGATGGCGAGACCCTGTGAGCCAGACTCGGCGGCGAGGACGGTATATCCTAAACGGTTGAGGATGGCGGCCGTGCTGCCGCGGACGAGATCGTCATTCTCCACGAGCAACACGGTGCCGGTCACGGCCGCATGTTCATCGTCGGTTGAAGATGAAACTGGCTTCTCTAGGGATGCGTCATCGATCGGTAAATGGAGGGTGAATACCGAGCCCCGACCGGGCTTGGAACGCACCTCAAGATACCCCGAGTGTTGCTCGGCGATGCCGAATGCGGTTGCGAGCCCAAGCCCGGTGCCCTTGCCGGCGGTCTTTGTGGTAAAAAATGGCTCAAAAACTCGCCCGCAGGTCGTCTCGTCCATTCCGACTCCGGTGTCGCTCACCGTCAATGCTGCGTAGCGGTTGTGACGGGGCTTCGTATTGCCGTGGGGAAGAGCCCCAAGGGCTGCGGGGCTCGTAGGACCCAGTCCAATCACGATTTCGCCGCCTTTGGGCATGGCGTCCCGCGCATTGAGCACCAAATTCATCAACACCTGTTCGATCTTCCCGGTGTCGAGATGCAGGGTCGGGAGGGGCGACGAGCATTCAAGCCGAAGGTGGACATCCTCGCCAAGCAGCCGCATCAACATGGGCAGTGCTCGTTCGACGAGGTGCTTGAGGTCGACGACTTCGAGGTCGAGACCTTGTTTGCGTGAAAAGGTCAGGAGTTGGCGGGTCAGGCCGGCGGATCGGGTCGCGCAGGTGGCAATGTCGGTGATGAAGGCCGCGACCGGGTCGTTGTCATCGATGCAACCGAGCGCGAGATCGCAGTTTCCCATGATCGCGCATAGAATGTTGTTGAAGTCGTGTGAGATGCCGCTGGCGAGCTGGCCGACGGCCTCCATCTTTCGAGCCTGACGAAGATTTGCCTCGGCGGAGGCTCGCTGGTTTTCCGCGTGCCGGCGTTCGGTGACATCGCTGTGGGTGCCGATGACCCGCAGCGCCGAGCCGTCGGGGGCCCGTTCGACGATTCTCGCCCGGGCTCGTATCCACATCCAGCGGTCGTTCTTGCGACGGAAACGAAATTCTTGGTCGTACTTCGCGCTGTCGCCAGAGAGGTAGCGCCGTACGGCGACCGAGATTCGCTCGAAGTCATCGGGGTGAACACGGCAGGCCCATTGCTCATAGGTCCCCGGAAATTCGTAGGGGCGGTAGCCGGCCATGGCGTAGTATCCGGGGTCAAAATGGATGTCTCCGCTGACGACATTCCAGTCGTACATGCCTTCGTTGGACACCGACATAAACAGGTCAAAACGCTGACCCTTGATCCGCAGTGGGTCCGTTTCTTCACGGAGCGCATACAGCTCGGCCTCAAGGGCGGCGATTCGCTGTCGGGCATCGTTGGGCTCACTGTTTCGGAGTTCCACCATGAGGGATTCAGAGGCTGAAGTCTAGCACGTCATCTCGTGACCGATACCCTTGAAATCATGATTTTGATGTGTCCCGGATCGACACAGACTCGACTTTCGTGGCCTAGAGGAGGGCGGCCAAAGTGCCGGTTGGTTCACGGTCGACATTGCTGAGGGCCACTCTGTGCATCAGACTTCATAGACGACTACCGATGATCATCGCTCTGTCCATACCCGTATTTTTATTGCTGATCTTCATAGAACTGGCGATTTCGCTCCGCCGAGGTCGCCCGGTGTACCGATTTTCGGACGCGGTCACCGACATCGGTTGCGGGGTTGGATCCCAGCTGGTCGGGATTTTGTTGGTCGCGGTTACGTTCGGTCTGTACGTTATCGTCTATGACAATTGTGGTTTGATTCAGTGGGGGGACTATGGCCCGATGGGGGTGTTATCGATGTGGGCCCTCGCCTTTGTGGGGCTCGATTTTCTCTACTACTGGTGGCACCGGTGGAGCCATGAGATCAATTTTCTTTGGGCCTCCCATGTCGTGCATCATCAGAGCGAAGACTACAACTTGGCGGTGGCGCTGCGTCAGGCATGGTTGACAGGATTCACATCGACAGTGGTCTATCTTCCTCTGGCGATCCTGGGGGTGCCCCCCGAGATCTACGTGATCTCGGTCTCGCTCAGCCTGCTCTATCAATTCTGGATTCACACCGAGTTGGTTGGGAAACTCGGAATCTTCGAGTGGGTGCTTAATTCGCCCTCTCATCACCGGGTCCACCACGGCATCAACCCTCAATACATCGATAAGAATCATGGTGCGATTCTCATCGTCTGGGATAGGCTCTTTGGGACCTTTGTCGACGAGAATGAACCGGTATTCTACGGCACCGTGAAACCTCTGGATAGCTTCAATCCGATCTGGGCCAATCTCCATGGGTGGGTTCACCTCTGGAAGCTCACGTCGGCGAGTGAGCGACTTAGCGAGAAGCTATTGGTGCTGTTTCGCCCGCCGGATTGGATGCCGCCACAGAGCCGCCCCGGCGAACCAGCGTACAATCAGCTCGGTGGCCGAGACAAGTACGCGCCACGGTGTCCAGGCGTGGTGCGCCGATATGTCTTGATTCAGGCGGCCTGGTCGATCCCCCTGGTGATGGCGTTGTTGCTGACCGCGGAGAGCTTGGATATTTGGGAACGGGTAGGCGCCGTCGCGGTGCTCTTGGCTGGAACGATGGCCTGGGGGGGGCTCCTGGAAGGTCGTCGATGGGCGCATGAGCTCGAGGTCGTACGTTTGCTTGGGTCGGGGGCTGCATTTATTTGGTTTGTATACAGCCATGCGGCTGCGGTGGACTGGGCGCTACCCTTAGCGACAGTCGGTGCTGGCTTGTGTGGAATCTTCGCCGTTTGGACAACGCTTCTCCCCCGAGGTCCGGGCGGTTCACAACCCGGTGATTCTTCGACGCCGGCGAGCTGACATGACCGGGTGACAGCGGTCCGCAAGAGGCGTAGGGTCGGGTCATGCGATCTCTGGCCATCCCCACCACCGCGATTCTGCTCGCGACCGCTGGCCTCGTCGCCTGCTCGGGCGCCGCGGACAAGCCTACTGAAAGCAAGGCTGACCCCGCGAAAGTCGAGGACAGTAGCGACTCGACAAATACCGACAAAGTCGCCGCTCCAGACCCAAAGGCCCTCGAGGCGAAGGCCTTTGTCGCCCGAATTGACAAGGAACTGAAGGCCGTATGGATCGCGGCTGAAACCGCGGGGTGGGCGAACTCGACCGACATTACGCCCGAACATGAGAAGGCCCAGTCGGAGGCGATCGAGAAGGCGATGGCGGCCATTGGCCACGCGATCGCCGAGTCGAAGAAGTTTGCTGGAGTGAAGGCGGACCCAGACACGATGCGTCAGCTTGAGCTTCTGCGCCGAGCGACGACGGAGCCCGCACCCGACAACGATGCCAAACGGAGAGAATTTGCGGCGCTCACGACCGAACTTCAGGGCATGTACGGGACCGGAGAGTTCAAGGGCAAGTCTCTAGGGGCGCTTTCAGAGGTCGTTGACGGCGATGCGAGCTATAAAAAGAAATTGGCCGCGTGGAAAGGCTGGAGATCGGTCGCTGTCCCCATGCGCCCCAAGTACCAGCGTTTTGTTGAGCTTTCGAATGAGGGGGCGCGATCGATCGGCTACTCGGACACCGGAGAGCTGTGGCGCTCACAATACGACATGGAGCCGGAGGCCTTTGCGAGCGAGATGGAGCGTCTATGGCAGCAGGTCAAGCCACTTTATGACGAGCTTCATTGCCATGCGCGGGCGAAGCTTTCGGAGAAATACGGAGCCGAGAAGGTACCCCTCGATAAGCCTATTCCGGCTCATTTGCTCGGGAACATGTGGGCGCAGGAGTGGGGGAATATCTACCCAGATCTAGAGCCCCATGCCGGTCAACCGAGCATCGACGTCACCAAGGCTCTTCAGAGCGCGGGCTATGACTCGACGAAGATGGTCAAGACCGCCGAGAATTTCTTTGTTTCCCTGGGCATGGATCCCCTGCCGAGTACATTTTGGGAACGTTCGATGCTTGAGCAGCCAAAGGACCGAAAGGTCGTCTGCCATGCGAGTGCCTGGGATCCCGGTTTCAACAACGATCTTCGTATCAAGATGTGTATCAAGATCGACAAAGAAGATTTGGTGACGATTCACCACGAACTGGGTCACAACTACTATTATCACTACTACTACCAAAAGCCGGTTCTGTACCAACAGGGGGCACACGACGGATTTCATGAGGGCATCGGAGACACGTTGGCGCTCTCGGTGACCCCTCAATATCTGCATCAGCTTGGCCTGCTCAAGGAAGTCTCAGATGACCCGAAGGCGGTGCTGAATACACAGATGAAAGACGGCCTCGATAAGATCGCATTCTTGCCCTTTGGCCTGCTGATCGACCGTTGGCGTTGGGGCGTGTTCTCCGGTGACATCAAGCCAAAGGACTACAACAAAGCCTGGTGGGAACTACGCGAAAAGTACCAGGGGGTGCGTGCGCCGATCGAACGAAGTGAGCAAGACTTCGATCCGGGTGCGAAATATCATATTCCGGGCAACACGCCCTATTCACGCTATTTCCTCGCCCGTATCTTGCAGTTTCAGTTTCACAAGGCGCTGTGTGAGACCTCGGGGCACAAGGGACCGTTGCATACCTGTTCGATCTACGGCAGCAAGGAGGCCGGAGAGAAGATGAAGAATATGCTGGCGATGGGTGCGAGCAAGCCGTGGCCCGAGGCTCTTGAGGCGATCGCAGGAACTCGTGAGATGGATGGCGGCGCGATGATCGAATACTTCGAGCCCTTGATGACCTATCTAAAAAAGGAGAACGAAGGCCGTACTTGCGGCTGGTCCCAGTAGCCCGTGAGCTCTGGTCCTATCGTTGCGGCTCAGGCAAGCTCGCGCTTTGGGCGACGGCGAAGTCGATCGCCGCCTCGAGCGGGGGACCGAGAAGGTCGCGGAAGCGCGCTTGGCCCTTGGAACCTGTGCAGTGCCAGAGGGCAACGAGGGCCTCAAGAGCGGTCGCGGCTCGGTAGGCTCTGATGTTACGCATGCCACGAGCAGAGCCGCGCAGCGAGCTGTTTCGTGCGCGACGGACCGTGTTGGCTTCGTCGTCGCTGAGGCTCGCCTCGATGGAGGCGAGAAGATTGGCCTGGCCCTCCGCGCGAACGACTTGCGCGCGAATGCGATCGAGACGCTTGACGGGCCAGTCCCCGCGCCGGGCGACGCGAAGGCGCACTTCGCGTTCGAACTCGGCGTCCCCGAGCCACGCGAGGGTGCGGACAGAGCGAGCGAGAAGTTCGAGGTCGGACATGCGCAGAGAGTATCGCGGATAGTTTCGGAACAGAATCCCGGCCATTCTTGGTGCGTGGTCACGCGATTGCGAGGGCGGCTTGGAGGGGGCACCACGGGGGCCGACGACGATTCGTGATCGCGTGAACGGGGGCAAAAGTGTGGCTGCCGAGCGTTGGAATGAGCCGTGCACGACCTTTGGTGCGGGAGAGGATGAACCCGGCGAGATCACGGCGGAGGTAAGCACGTACGCCGCGATAGTTGCGGTGACGGCCTTCATTGAACTCGATGCCTCAGGGCATCACGTGAAAACCCACGGTATCCCGATCGTACTGGATACGGATCGGATCTCATGCGAGGAACGCGAGTCGCTTCTATCCGGTGTATCGTTCGCTAGTTGGGCCCTGTTTTTGGCAGATTGGGGAGTCGGATACCCGCCGGCGACAGCTCGATCGGATCGCCCGCTTTCGGCTTGTAGTCGAGGTTGTTGAGTTGGGAGTTGAGCGTGTGGGATTGCGATGGATCGGCGTCCGATGTCTTCAGGGACCGCTTCGTTCCACGTTTGAGCAGCACGAGCAAAGAGATCCTACGGTTGCGGGGGTTCTTGGGATCATGCCATAGACGAAGTCGTTGATCGGCGTAGCCACGAACTTCGACGACCTGGTCCGCGCGTAGACCATTTGCGATCAGGAATCTTCGGGCTGAGTTGGCCCGTTGGGTCGAGATTTCCCAGTTGGAAATGCGGCCACGGCTGTAAGGTGACGCATCGGTGTGGCCTTCGATCACAACTTGATTGGGAAGATTTCCGATCTCGTTTGCGATTTGAGTCATCATGTCTCGAAAATGCGAGTTGATCGAGGTTCCGCCGGTCGGGAACAGCGAGTGTTTCTCGGTGTCTTGAATCTCGATCCGCAGGCCCTCTTCCACCCGCGTGAGTTCAACGTGGCGTGACCAGGCATCGTGGCGAAGTTTCATGAGGGCTTGAGCGAGCCGGTCACGGGCGTGTTGTTGTGCGACCCTCTGATCTTGCTCTGCGCCGCCGCCCTTCCCCCGTGGGGAACCCGGGCTGATCAACATGTCTGTCGAGATCGCAGTATTCCCTCCACTGAAAAATCCAGCGCCGCCGGCCCAAGGTCCGGTGTTCACGTCGGTATTGCCGCCACCTGCCAGACCGAGGGGGTCCCGGAAGTAGGCGCCCACGGTGGCTCGTGTCTTCGGGCTCTGGCCGACCAGCCAAAGCACCATGAAGAGAGCCATCATCGCCGTCATCAGATCCGCGATAGCGACCTTCCATGAGCCACCGTGATGCCCGTGACCGCCGTGCACCTTCTTCTTGATGATGATGATGGGACGTTCGCTGTCACCGCTCATGTCGTTCGCCTCATCCGTTCTGGACCGCTAGGTGGATTTTGCCGCTCGGCAGGCCTGCTCGACCTCTTCAAAAGTGGGGCGCGCGTAACCGGGGATCGAGCGGCGTGCGAACTCGACGGCGATCCCGGGGTTCACGCCTTTGGCATGGGCCAGAATCCCGAACATAATCGTTGCTACGTACTTATGCTCGGAGTCGTTGTTTGCCTCCATGGCCTTGGCCATGGGCCCCATAAATCCGTAGGCGGCGAGGATTCCTAAAAACGTCCCGACCAGTGCTGACGCGACGTTCATTCCGATCACCGCAGGAGGGCCGTCGATGGCGCCCATCGTCGTGATAATTCCCAGCACGGCCGCGACGATACCGAGACCTGGCATCGAGTCCGACACTGTCGTGAGCGCCGCCGGAGCCTTGGCAGACTCGCTGTGTTCGGTGTCGAGATCAGATTCCATCAGCGACTCGAGGTCATGCGGCTCTGCGGAGCCACCAACGATGACCTTCATCGTGTCCGTCATGAAATGCACGGCATGGTGGTTTTTGAGAAACCCTGGATATTTTCCGAAGAGGCTGCTCTTGTCGGGTTCGTTGATGTGTTCTTCCCAGCCCAGTAGGCCCGACTTGTGGGCGATCTGAAACATTTCATAGAGCAAGGTGAGCAGGTCGAGGTAGTCCTGTTTCGCCGGAGACTTGCCCAGTGCCGCCTTCATCTGCTTGATCATGTCCTTGATGACCGTGATGGGCGTCGCTATCAGCATCGAACCGAGCGCCGCACCTAGGATGATGATGTACTCGTGAATTTGAACCAAGACCGTGACGTCGCCATGGTGCATGACGTATCCGCCAAGCACGCAGCCAATCACCATGATGCCACCGATGAAAATCATCTCTTGGTCTGTGCAATCCGTGGGCGATGCTCACAAGTCGCTAAACGACGCATGGGTGGCCAGATCTGGGTAGGTCGATGACAACCTGGACTTTGGGGAGCCTCGGCCACGGGCATTTTTGATCCTGCCGATCCGACGGTTCTTTCAAACTATCCGGGCCACGAGAACGGTCGCCACTGGGCATGGTCGATGATCTCTTGGGTTGACTCCCGTGCATTGGTTGTCGAACTGAGCGGACCATTTTCATCTGCAAGTGGTTAGTCCCTGAGTTTGCACAAAAATGCCCGCTCGTTCGATTGGTGGGCGAGGGATGACGCCGCGTAGAGGGCAAGTGGAAGGGCGAGCAGGCATTTTGTCGGGGGAGGCGGCGTGCCATAGATCTCCGCCTTCATGACCCGCGAGACGACCGAAAGAACGATATTCAACTTTCCCAAAGCGGCACTGATTTGTCCGGCCCACGCGCACGTATCGTTCTGAAGGTGAGGCTCGAAGACCCATGTCGGGCTTTGTTTTGCCAAGTCGGATCGGTATGGTGCCGCGATGCACGATCTGGCAATCCTCTACGAGCATCCGGCTTGGCAAGAGCCACTGTTTGCAGAGCTGGAAGAGCGCGGCATCGATTTTGTCCGGATCGATCTCAAAAACATGGCGTACCTGAGTGGGGCACCCGCTCCCGGGCGAGTCATCTTCAATCAGGCGAGCCCAAGCGCGTATCTTCGGGGAAATGTTCGGGCGGTTCCCCAGGCGCTAGCGACTCTGAGGCATCTTGAACGCCTCGGAGCTGATGTGATCAACGGCTCCGATGCGTTCTCGATGGAGCTCTCAAAGGCGGCACAGGTTGCGCTCTTGCGCGAACTTGATATCGATCATCCTGAGTCCGTTGTCTTTAATGACGTAGAGGCCGCGATACGAGTCAATCACTCGTGGCCACGCCTGATCAAGCCCGACCTCGGCGGAAGTGGCGCACGGATTCAGGTGGTGGAGGATGCTGCAAGTCTTCGGCTTGCTTTCGAGGATGAGGCGATCTGGGCCCCCGACAACCTCTTTTTGTTGCAGGAGTACGTGAATCACGATTTGGAGCAAGGGATCGTTCGGCTCGAGATTCTAAACGGGGAATTGCTCTACCCGATGCGCGTCGTGACACACGGTCGTTTCAACCTCTGTCCATCCCCAGTTTGCAACCCAACCGAGGGGGGCGGTATGTGTGAAATTGCGACGGTTTCACCGGACACACCGCAGTCGATCGTAGAATCGCCGCAGCGGCCGGCTGAGTTTTTGCCATATCCCGAAGTTCCTGCGCGTGCAGTCGAGATGGCAAAGAGAATCCTTTTCGCATCGAACATCGATGTGGGCGGCGTTGAGTATCTAGAGGCTCCTGACGGTCGCCTTGTATTTTACGATGTCAATGCGAACTCAAACCTTCGGCCGAGCATTGCAGAGTACTTTGGAATTCGGCCCTTTGAGCGAGTGGTAGACTTTCTTGAGTCCCGAATCCAGCTGGCATTGGACCCAAAGGCGCTCTAGTCGGCATCGGTGGCCGCCAAGAGCGGGAAGGCTTTCGAGATCTGATTCGTGTCGCACCGTGACTGTCTTGAGGTTTCGGAGATCACGCCTCTGAACCGCGCGCCTTCTCCGTTCTGCCCTCAGTGATCATGACGTGCGCCATGCGACTGCGATTTGTTTCACCCGCCTGTGCGCCGGGAGCCCGACATGCACATGCGGGCTCTTGTTGGTCGTGGGACGGCGTCGCGCGACGGGCTTGAGCGTTCTCGATGAATTCCGTTTTGCTCCCTTTGCGGAGGTGTCGACGGGTCTGAAGGAGGCGCAGAGATCGAGGACGTGCAAGAATTTCGGAGAGTGAATCCAAGCATAGACAGAGGTCTCATAGTAGAAATGGACGATGAGAGAGAGTGGCCGAATTCCAGCGCTCGTGATCCTCGGTCTTTTTGCGGTTCCCTTTTCTTGTACCGAGGAAACTCTTTTGGACGTCGCTACGAGCGAGGGAAGCGGGGGTACTGACAGCGGCCAAGAGAGTGCGCCCGGAGGGACCGATACGGAGGGAGAAGGGCAACCGGACGAGATTGTTTTTACGGACCGAGAGATCGAACTGATTAGGACACGCCTGGGAAAGATTCCTATGGAGGTCGTCGCAGACCCTTCAAATGCCTATTCTACCGATGCCAAGGCCGCGCTTCTTGGACAAAAATTCTACCATGATCCACGGTACAGTTCGACAGGGGACGTGTCATGTGCCACTTGCCACATGCCGGAGAATGGTTTTCAGGACTCTCGCGATGCGACCTCCAAGGGCGTTGATGGCTTTACAGGGCGCAGAGCTCAAAGCCACATAAATGCGTTCATCGGTCCTGATGGAACGAATGCAAACTTCTGGTTTTGGGACGGCCGAAAGGACAGCCAGTGGTCTCAGGCCCTGGGGCCCCCAGAGAGCTCTGTCGAGATGGGGAGTACACGCACCAAGGTCGCCATGCTGATTTTCACCAGCTATAGAGATGAATATGAGTCCGTTTTTGGTCCGATGGTCAATCTAATGCCAGGGGGAAATGCGATTGCGCCCGAAACCGCAATGCCCGGTACTGCGGAATGGGACGCCTTGAATTCGGACGACCAACGAAAAATTTCGAGTGTGTTCGCAAACTTTGGCAAGGCGATCGATGCCTACGAGCGACTGCTAATTAGCACAGGATCTAGGTTTGACGGATTTTTGAGTGATGTTGAGGAAGGGAACTTCGAGAGCGAAGCCCTGAGCCTCGAAGAGAGATGGGGCCTTCAGCTGTTTATTGGGAAAGGACGTTGCATTACCTGTCACAATGGACCCGCGCTTAGCAACAATGAGTTTAGAAATATAGGCGTTCGACAGATGGGTCCTACCGTGCCGGATATGGACACAGGTCGTGAGGGAGGCATCCCTGGAGTGTTGGCGGATGAATTTAATTGCCAGGGAGAATTTAGTGATCATCCCGATAAAGATAGTTGTATGATCGTGGGGCTAAAGATGAAATCTGAAGACAGAGGGTCGTTCAAGGTGCCTCCTCTGCGTGACATCGCCACGCGGACGCCATACATGCACACGGGGGTCTATTCTTCGTTGTTGGATGTCATCAAACACTATGACCGAGGTGGAGACGCCGACGGTTTTGTCGGGTTGCGAGATACGGCAATTTCTCCGCTTGATCTCACTTCAGGTGAAAGGCATGCGCTTGTGGCCTTTCTTGAGTCTCTCAATGGTGAGGCCCTGGATGATGCCTTGATCTATGGCGAATAGGTGAAGCGACGGGGTGCCCCGAAGAGTCGTTTGTCCGTCGAAAGATGAGCGGGATTCGCGTCGTAAGCGATTCGGCAAGTGCCATCTTGTGCGAGGCTCCGCGTGCAGTCCAGCCTCGTTGCTACGATCAGTTTCAGGCCGCTCTCGAATGGTATTTGTGTGGAGATCCAGCGCCAGGCCCTTTGTCCGCCATTGTGTGGGTGTGCGTTGAGGGGGTCGATCCTCGATTTTGAGCACGAGTCCATGGATAAAAAAATCATCGTTGAACGGTTCTCGCTGCTCTTTGGGGTTGTGTCGATGGCATCTCTATCGTACAAATACGATAGAGATGGGCAGCGATCGTCAAAATGTCTGCGTGCGGGCACTTGAGGGGGAACCTGATTTTCGCCCGATAGAGGGACCCGAGGCGGATGCGGAGCTCGCCGAGCTGGCGAAGGCGCTTGCACACCCGGCTCGCATCCAGAGTCTTCGCCTGTTAACACGCCGCACGACCTGTGTATGCGGCGAAATTGTGGATGATCTTGATTTGGCTCAATCCACCGTTTTCCAGCATCTAATGGTGATGAAGGCGGCCGGTATTATTCAGGGCGAGGTCGATGGGCCCCGTGTCTGCTATTGCCTGAACCCGCGCACGTTGCGACGGATGAAGGCGTTAATGGGGGGCTTTGATTATCGTCTTAGGACGATAAGTGTTCTGTGATGGGAGTTTTTGAACGCTTTCTTTCACTCTGGGTCGCTTTGGCGATCGCCGCCGGTGTCGGTCTGGGTCTTATCGTGCCTGGTCTATTTGAGGTGGTGGCAAGCCTTGAGTGGGCGCACGTAAACCTGGCTGTCGCGGTGCTTATTTGGTTGATGATCTATCCGATGATGCTCAAGGTCGAGCCGTCGTGTTTAAAGGACGTGGGGAAGCAGCCGAAAGGGCTTATTCTAACGCTCGTCATCAATTGGCTCGTGAAGCCGTTTACGATGGCCGGCCTTGGTGTGCTCTTTTTCCGGTACGTATTTGCTGGCTGGGTGCCGGTTGAAGATGCCCAGCAATATATCGCTGGGATGATTCTTCTGGGTGTGGCCCCCTGCACCGCAATGGTTTTTGTTTGGAGCCACCTGACTCGTGGGGACGCGAATTACACACTCGTCCAGGTCTCGGTGAATGACGTTGTTCTTGTTGTCGCTTTCGCGCCGATTGCGGGTTTCCTTCTGGGAGTGACGGATTTGCAGGTGCCATGGGAGACGCTGCTTGCGTCGGTGGCCATCTTTGTTGTTGCTCCGCTTGGTGCTGGCATGTTGACGCATCAACGACTGAAGAGATCGGGTGGCGTCGAAGCGATTGAACGGTTGGCAGGCAAGCTCAAGCCCACTTCGATCATCGGGCTTTTACTCACCGTGACTTTGCTCTTCGGGTTTCAGGCGGAGACGATTGTTGAACGACCGGGTCGGGTGCTTCTCATCGCGATCCCGCTGCTTATTCAGAGCTACGGAATTTTTGCGCTCGCCTATGGTTTGGCCCGTGTCCTTCGATTGCCGTTCAACATCGCCGCGCCGGCTGCGATGATCGGTTCGTCCAACTTTTTTGAACTCGCAGTCGCGGTCGCTATTAGTCTCTTTGGACTGGCCTCGGGCGCTGCATTGGCGACGGTGGTGGGCGTACTTATCGAAGTGCCGGTGATGCTTTCGCTCGTCGCATTTGCCAATCACACCCAGGATTGGTTCCCGGCCCCCTCGCCTGATCCCGTGTGAGACAGACCCGTGGAAAAATATTCCTTCAACATTGCGCTGTGCCCTTGCCTGGCAAACGTGGTCTGGTGGAACAACTTATCAATCGCTTGTTACGCGGCTCGAAGCCCGTTGTCCTCGTTGTAAGGAACGCATGAATCATCACGATGGAAACCCACCACCACTCGCTCGTCCAGAGTTCCCACCTTTTGGGATTCGTGCGGAACCGCCAAAGATCCTCGTGCTCTATGGGTCGCTGCGCGAGCCTTCCTACAGCCGGCTTCTCGCCGAGGAGGCTGGACGTATCCTCGTCGAGATCGGCTGCGAAATTCGGTTCTTTAACCCCGCGGGGTTGCCGGTGAAAGCGCCGGATCAGGAGGACCATCCTAAGGTGCAAGAGCTTCGGGAGCTTTCGCTTTGGTCGGAGGGGCAGGTGTGGTCGTGTCCCGAGATGCACGGGACGATCTCGGGTGTGTTCAAGAACCAGATTGACTGGATCCCCCTCTCCATCGGTGCCGTACGACCCACCCAGGGCCGTACGCTTGCGGTGATGCAGGTCTGCGGCGGCTCGCAGTCGTTCAACGTTGTGAATAGCCTCCGCGTGCTTGGCCGCTGGATGCGGATGGTGGCGATTCCGAATCAGTCTTCGGTGCCGAAGGCCTATCAAGAATTCCATGCCGATGGTCGGATGAAAGACTCGCCCTATAGGGATCGTGTCGTCGACGTGATGGAGGAGCTTTTCAAGTTCACGTCGCTCACTCGAGATCTGCGTGAGTTCCTCGTCGATCGCTACAGCGAACGTCGCGAGGCAAATGCCAAGGCGACTACGGTCGACCCGAAGAATCCCAAGCATCGTATTGGCAAAGCTGGACTGTAGTCCGCAGAGATCATATCGAGAAGAAGTTCGCCGTGTGCGGCGATGGGGCCCCGTCGTTGCGCGCAGAGAAGTCGTGCCGCGATGAGTATGGGTGGGAGTCGGAGGTCAAAGCGAGAGGCCGTTCGAGCCGTCGCTCCGCACGACCATCACTTCGAGAGCGACGTGTGCCCTTCTGTACCGAGGCGATCCGAAGGGTAGACCCCGCGATTCTATGAGCGAAGCGGTCGATGTCTACCACCAGGCACAACCATCCGCCGGGATGGGTGGGTGGGCGTAGGCGTATCGTTGGCGCTAGTTGTCGTTCGCGTCGGCGATGTAGATCCAGGTCAAAGTGCGGAGCCCGGCATCGAGCTCGACGGTCCCGTTTTCGCCCACCACGCCTAG
>CAYTFJ010000067.1:0-25625 GCA_964437075.1 uncultured Nannocystaceae bacterium | reverse complement strand
GACGGGGACGGGGACGGGGACGGGGACGGAGACGGAGCGTGTCCCGGCGCCGGTCCTTTTGGCATGGAAGTCGGCGATACGATCGATAATCTCGTATTCACAAGCGCCACTGAGGAGCCCCTCGCTCTCTGCGATTTTGCTGAAAAACCTGCGAAGTCAGTCATCATATTCGCCACCGCCGCCTGGTGAAACATTTGCAAAGGTGAGGCCGTGAGCCTCAACAACGCTCTCATCGCCGGCTCCGAACCCTTCGATGCCATTGGCGTCATCTTCGAAAATTCATTCAGCCAGACTCCCGCGGTCCAAGATGCGATCGACTACAACGCCGAGGTCGACGCTTTTGAGTTCTTCTCAGACATCGATCAACTCACGGTGCCTTTCTTTCCCCAAGGCGGTCTGCCTCGAGTCCTGGTCGTCAACACAGAGACGATGGAGATCGTCTACAAGGCCAACTCTTACGACGAGGCCGCGATCATCGCGGCCGCCGCGATATAAGGTTTGCGGTGCCGAGTCCTCGGGGTACGCGGGCGACCGAGGACCCGCGAGCGGCGCACGGCGCACGGCGTGCGCAGGGGCGCCATCCGTCGTGCTTGCGCGAAGCCGGTCAGATGGCGTTTTTTCTGCGAATGGGTGGGGCGGCGACTATTCCAGACCACTGTGTGTTGATAGATACCGATGGATAGCATCACGTCCGCGGGTGTCGAGTACGACGCGACCATCGATCGTCCGGTCGTGCAGATATTCGATCGTTTCACGGATGTTGACGATGGCTCGGACCTCGATCCCGAGTTCCTCGTGCAGTTCGATGAGGGTCGTTTTTTCGCCTCGACCTCGTTCTTGACGGTCTACAGCGACGATCGTTGCGCTGATGTTGATGTTGGCGGTATCGCGCAAGAGCTGCGCCGACTCCCGAATGGATTTTCCGGACGTGATGACATCGTCGACGAGGACGACGTCCATCCCGTCGGTGGGCGGCGTCCCGACGAAGAGACCCCCCTCGCCGTGGCTCTTTTTCTCTTTGCGGTCAAAGCCGTAGGGGACGTCGGCATCGCCTCGGCTGAGTGCGATCGCCGTGCTCACCGCGAGTGGGATCCCTTTGTACGCGGGGCCGAAGACTAGATCGCATGGAATGCTGCTACGGCGCAGCTCGGCCGCGTAGGCCTCGCCCAAACCAGCGATCGCCTTTCCTGTTCGAAGCTGTCCTGCGTTGACAAAATACGGTGATTTACGGCCCGACTTGAGCGTAAATTCACCAAAGCGGATGACGTCGTAGCGGACGAGAAGCTCGATAAAGGCCTCTTGATGTGGGAGCATTCGTCGAGGATACGTTGTTTGGAGCCTCGCTGGGAGGTTGCGGGGCACGCGGTGGTATCTGTAGGAACCGACCATGAGCCTCGCGTGGTGTTTCTGTTCGGAGATGTTGGCGCTTTTTACACGAGTGGCTCGGTATCGGGGGGAGCCGGGCCGGCGCACATTCATTGACAGCGATGCGAGACGATTGTAGTCGAGATCTATGAAGTTCGAGTGCGCGCGCTGCCATACGCGGTTCCCAGTGGAGGCCGCGGACGGGGCGAAGCGCTGTCCTCGTTGCAAGGCGGAGGCGGGGCTCGAAGCTGGGCATGCCGCGCCCTTGGCGATGAAGCTGTTCGGCGGGCTGCTTGGTGGCTCGCTGCTGCTTTCAGCTCTCGTGGCGCTGTTGGCTCTCGGTAAAATTTGATCTCGCTTCGATTCGAGGGGGGGGGAGCGCTGAAATCGGTTGCAGTACGGGCGTTTCGAGAATTGCGGGGAATACTGAGCGTTTGACGAGGATGGCAGGTCTCAAAGAATGGGAGCGATTCTCTTGATGTGCGACAATAGCCGGCAGTGATTGTTCGATGCGAAAACTGCCAGACCGAGTTTTCACTCGATAAGGGCCAGGTCACTCCCGAAGGCATAACGGTGCGGTGTTCGCTGTGCGCCTTTGTGTTTAGGGTCGATCCGGTGCGGGGAGGGCTCGCCGATCAGCCCTGGCAGATCCATACGGTCGAGGACCTCTTGTTTACGGCACCCGACCTGGTCACTTTACAGCAATGGATCGAGGAGGGCCGGCTGCATCCCGATGATCAGGTCTCACGATCTGGGAAAAATTGGCTCCGACTGGGTGATATGGCCGAGTTCTCGTCTGCGTTTGTGGGCTACGGAGACTTGCCGCCGGTGCTCAAGACCTTGCAAAGCGGTTTACCCCTGTCGCAAGTTGCCGACGCCGAGCGTTCGGCGGTCGACGAGCTAGGTCCGCCACCCGTGTTTGCGGGGGGGGAGGACGACAATGCCGAGACGTCAACGGTGGAGAGGTCGCTGGCCCGCGCATCGGAACAGCATCGTGACGGGGCTCATCCGAGTGTCTCTTCGCTAGAGTCCGCGCCATCGATGCTAAGCGCTGTGACCCAACATGCCGTGACGCCGATTGTTGCATCAAAGACTGAAAAAATGGGGGTGGGTATGTTGCCGCCGGCGATCGCCCAAAGCCCTGAGCGATCTTCGGTGGACGACGGTCGACCTCGCCCTGTGGCACGAGGCGATTTTGCTGCGGCCGCAGATAGCTGGAAGAGCGGGACAAGGCCGGCATTCGCCGGATCCGGACAGGCCAGGAGCGGCTATCGGAGAAATGGAGGTCGATTCGCCGGCCTTGGAGTGATCGCCGCGATTGGGATTTTGTTTGGTATTCCAGAAAATCGGACTTGGATGCTGAGCCTCGGCCGATCCCCCGAGACCTCCGTGCCAGCAAGGTCCGAAGACCAGGCGGCGGTCGGGGCGCGACTGGCAATACCTTTTGAAAGTCCCGCTATCGACGCGGCGGAGTCGCTGATGTTGAGCCTCGGTGCGGCAGAAATTTCCGCGGCGGAGGGGCGTCTACAGGCGGAGATCGATACTGGCAAGCACCCCGCCGGGGATCTTGCCGCTCTGCGTATTGCTCAGGCCGATGTCTTGGCCACGCGGTCGTTGTTGCGTCTGCTCGAAGGATCTTTGGAGGGGGCGGACGCCGATCGGCTACGTGCCGCGGCCAACCGAGACCTCGACCATGCGGCGAGGGTCTTCGATTCGATACTCGGCGAAAACAACTCATCGAGGGCTCGGCTTGTGCGAAGTCGTATTCGTCTTGCTGAGGGCCGACCCTCAGAAGATATCGAGGGACTTCTACCGCAGGAAGAGAGCGAAGGTGGCGTCGCTGAGATGCGAGCGGTGATCGCGGGGGCGATGCTCTGGCGCGCTTCGGACTCCCCGGTTCCGGACGCGCTGGTCCCCACGCTTCGGGGTCTTCAGCGGCCGACGGCACTCGGGTTAGGGATGCTGGCGGTCGCGCTTATTCGTAGCGGAGAGGATACGGAGGCCCGTGAATTGGTCGATCGTCTGCTCGGCAGAGCGGGCGATCAGCAGTTGGCGCTGGCGTTGCAAAAAATTCTCGAGGGGAAACGGTCCCGGTCGGGAGAGGGGCGGGCGAAGGGAGACGAGACCGATGGTTTTGGCCGCGGGCAGGAGACAGAGGCTCAAGAGAGGCTCGCCGCAACCAAGAAGTCGAGCCGAGGGACAAAAGACACGAATCAACGTCGAGGCGGCAGCGCGCCCGCTGGTGCCCGGACACTGGACGCTCTGATCGACAGGGGCTGCGGGCAGGTCGAAAAAGGCCAGGCGGCGCGGGGCATAGCGACGCTCAGCACCGCCTTTGATATGGATCCCCACGATCTGGACGTGCTGGTCTGTCTCGGACAAGGTCATCACAGACAGGGGAACAGTCGCCGGGCACTCCATTTTTTCGACCTTGCCCTACGCCGCTCACCGAGGCATCGATTGGCGCTCACGGGAGCAGCGGCAACGGCGGAGAAAATGGGAGCGCGGGCAAAGGCGAGCGCTCTCTACAAGCGGCTCTTGGCGGTCGATCCCTCGAACGGTGCCGCACGAACCTATCTGTCCCAGGAGAGGCCGACGACGGTAGAGCATGGGGCGTCGGCTTCGCCGTAGTCCTCTCGTAGACCACAGCTTTTTTTCCGCCATTTGGGTCGGTTGGCGATCGCTTGCCTACTGGCCGAGCGCGAGCGCGAGGCTACGAATTAGTGATTCGAGCTGCGCGGCATTGAGGTCGACGGATGGTCCGCGAATATCGACGCAGGCCCCAGCATCCCACAACTGAAGATGGGCGCGTGGGAAGGCGGAGAGCGAGTCGAGGGCATCGTCGCCGATTTTTTCCAAGAGACGTGCGTTTCCAGAGAGGCGATGGGTGCCCGAGATCGAGTGTTCTGGGCGTTTTCCGCGGGGGCCCTTCGCAGATCTTGGGGCGGGAATCAACTCGATCAGAGGTTTGTCTCGGCCCGGATACCCGACCGTGAGGGTGATTCGGGGGTCCCGACCTTGTGGCCGAAACCGCAGGCCAAAGCGTATATCTCCGGTGTTGCCCTGCATCGCGGTAAGGGGGCCCTCTTTAGCGTCGATTCGGACTGGGGGGGCGGTGTTGAGGCCCAGAGCCAGCTCCGCGAGAACGGGGGCGAAGTCCGATGAAGCGATCGCACCAACATCTGAAGGGCTGGATTCTGGATGCGGGCCACTCTCGAGAAGGCTGTCTATGAAAAGCAACGCGCCTGCGCCCACCATCAAGGTGAGGTGTGGGCTTCCCAAACTGAGTCCGGCAACGGCAATGAGGCCGAGGGCGACGCCGCGTGGACGGTCCTGGACCGAGACGAGGCTTCCGTAGACCGAGGTCAAGATCAACGTGATCCCGATCATGAGCGCTGTGGATTTCCAGTCGGAAACGTACTCGCGGTATGGCACATTGAAGCCGAGAAACGACTGGAGGAGCGCGCCTTGGTCCCCTTCAAAATTGCCAAAGTCCTTGATGTACAAGAGGTAAAAAAAGGCGCTAGCGCTGGCGGAAACCAGAAGGATCATGAAGAGCATCCACCACTCGACACGCGGCGGAAAGAGCAAGAGGACCGCGAGTAGGGTGGCGACGAGCACAACGACGGTTCCTAGAATTGCAATCGAGGATCCCGCAACGGGGGCGCCAGCGAGCCCCTGTTGTCCGGCAAGTGCGATTCGGGCGACAAAGGGGAGCAGGAGCAGGAGTCCCGCGACCCGGAGCTTCGGCGGGCTGAGCTGTCGCCAAAATAGGCCGAGTGCGAGCAACCATGCGAAGAGCATGAGGGCGGTTCCAGAGGCGAGAAGCCACGGAGTTTCCAGGGTCGCCGCAAGTTGAGGGAGGGATGATAGATGTCCCACCGCGAGCAACAGGCCCGCGGTCGTGGCGGTGACCAGCGGCAGTATCCTCGCGTGTCCAAGGGCGACCAAACGGGGGTGGAAGGCCCACCGCATCGGAATTTTGATGCAAAGTACCGTTCCCAAGATGGCGACAAAGTGAAAGAGGATGAACTCACCGTGGTAGGCCAGCCCGACTTGCGTGACGAAATTGCGCGCTCCAAATACGAGCAGGGTCTGCCAGACGATGAACAGGGCGATCGCAGTGAGTGAGGCACGCCGAATCCTCCATGCTCCGGCGAAGCCGAGTGTCGCCACCGCCGCGGTCACGATGTAGGCGAGTGAGCCCTCCTGTGCGGCGGAGATCTTGCTGCGGAGGGGCTCGACGTTGAGGTTGAGCGTCGCAAGCACCTGCAGCACACCTGCGGCCAAGAGGACCGTGGCGAGCAGGTGTGCGGTTCGATTTCTATGCGTGGAGGCGATCAAAGTCGGCTCTGTGCACCCGGCGATCTTCGCCGTATTGGGAAGATCCCGTCTCCGGGAGATGGCACAAGCGGGAGTCTACCGACGATGGGGTCGTTGTGCTCAATCCGTACGGAAATTTTGGAAAAATCGCACATTGTCATACATGTAGGCGATGTCTCCTTCGAGCGCAAAACGCGAACACAGATTCTTGACGCGTCACCGGTTGATTGCCTCGTTGTTATTTTTCCTGTTCTGGGGACTGCCTGGAATGGCGGAAGCGGGGGCACCGCAGCCAATTCTTCACCGTGACTTTGTGGTGGTGCTAGACCCAGGTCACGGTGGGACAAATGACGGATGCCGTTCTGGGGCGGGCGGAGTTCACGAGAAGGAGCTCACGCTGGATCTCGCGCGAGCTTTGCAAACACGGCTGAGAGAGCTTCTGCCGCACTCCGAAGTGATTTTGACTCGAGATCGGGATATCACCATGACGCTGGCGGATCGTGTCGCTTTCGCCAATGAGGCCGGAGCGGATCTTTTCTTGAGCATTCACGCAAACGCATCGGCCGACGGCCGGCAGCTTGGATTTGAGACCTATTTGTTGGACACCGAGGCAAGCAATTTGGAGTCCGCGCGAACCGCACAGCGTGAGAATGACGAGGGTTTTGCCGTTCCGCATTCAGCCAGCACGGTCGACATGATGGTTCGCCAGCTGGGATTGGTCCACAACCGCAATCGCGCTGCCGTGTATGCTCGAGCGATTCAAGATGAGCAAGCTTCGCGGTTCCCCGCGCGATTCGATCGAGGGATTCGGCAGGCACCCTTCGACGTGCTCATGGGCGCCCGGATGCCCGCAGTGTTGCACGAGGTTGGCTTTCTCGACCACGAGGCCGAGGGGCAGATGTTGCGCAGCCGCTCGGGGCAGCGCCAACTTGTGGAGAGCATGGCTCGGGCCACGGTCACCTACTACAGGGATGTTCAGCGCCGCCAATAGGTGCGGCTTCTTGTGAGGCTCGGTTGTGGTCCGGCAGGGGATCTGTGACCTGTCCTAAGAGAATGGTTGCTGATGGCGCACTTCGATGACGGTATGGATGCCACCTCGAACGTAGAAATCGCCTTCGACTTCCATCCATCGGGGTTCTGTGGCCGCGACGAGATCGTCGAGAATCTTGTTGGTGACCGCTTCGTGAAAAGCCCCAAGATCTCGATACGACCACAGATAAAGCTTGAGGCTTTTTAGCTCGACACAGGTCTTGGCCGGCGCGTACTTGATGCGGATCGTCGCAAAATCTGGTTGACCCGTCTTCGGACAGACACAGGTGAACTCGGGGCACTCAAAGCGAATTGTGTATTCGCGTTGCGGGTGCGGATTCTCGAAGGTCTCGAGATGCGTCGAGGGGCGGCTGGACATCGGTGGACCCTGGATCGCCCTTCGGAGCAGGTCAAGGTTACGCGCAAACCACATAGCGTCATCGGCGCTCTGCGGTTCGCTATTTAGATAGATGGCGGTTTGGGAGGGCGCGCGAAAATCAAACCCTGGTGATGAGAGCCCGGTCATGATACAAACCCGGCCCAACACGGCGGATATAGCTCAGTCGGTTAGAGCGCTCGGTTGTGGTCCGAGAGGTCGAGGGTTCAAATCCCTTTATCCGCCCCAAAGTGAAGAACCCTCCGTTTGGCGAGCGAAATCGTCGGATGGAGGGTTTTCATTTTGCGAGATTGATCGTTCGGCGCTCGGCAGGAAGAGTTTTCCGAAGTATCAAGAATACGCTCACGGCGCCTGATTGCATGGTAAATTGGGCCCGCCGGAGAGACTCTCGATGCCGATTTCCTCGCTATTCACGTCGATCGCCGCCTACCTGCTGATGCTTGGCGGCTTCAATTTCACATACACCCCTCAGACCGATCGATCCGGTACGGCGAGTATTGAGATTTCCTCCTCGGAGGCCCTGAGCGCGGTCACGGTAAAGCTTGTCGGCGACAACGGAAAGACCATCGAAAAGCGGGTCTCTGTTCGAGCTGGAAAACCGACGGTTGTGCGCTTCAAGCAGAAAGATCGTGAAGTCAATTACCAGTTGTTGATCGAAGCCAATGAAGCCTACACCGAGGCCTCGATTACCGTGCGGCGCCCAGTCTCTGGCGGAAAACAGGGGAACTTCACAGTGCTCAGCGATCGTGAGGAGATCGTCGACCGTCGTCAAATCAGGTTTCAGACCCCATTTACGCTATCGAGCACAACATTTCAGGTTTTTGATACCGAGGGGAATCTGATCGTCGATGAGCTCGTAACTGACCAGGTGATCGAGGCGGGGCAGACGATCACCAAAAATTGGTGCTCGACCGAAGAAGTTTTCATGATCAAATTCACCGGCGAGGACGAGACTGGGGCAAACGCCACGGATTCTCGGGTTCCCTGGGCGGTGCATATCCCCCATACCGAGGTGCAGTTCGACAGCGGTAAGGCTGTAATTAATTCCGATCAGGCGCCTAAGGTCGACGCCGCCTATGCTGTGTTGGCCCACGAACTTGATGGTTTGGAGCGGGTCAACGCCGCCGTTCACTCAAATCTGACCGCGCAGCTCTATATCGTCGGATACACGGATACAGTGGGCAACGCGGGGGACAATCAAAAGCTTTCTGAGAAACGCGCGAGAGCGATCGCACGGTATTTCAAAGAAAAGGGGGCCTGGTGCGAAATTTATTATGCCGGCATGGGTGAGCGAGGTCTTGCCGCACAGACAGGTGATGGCGTGGACAGCCAAGCGAACCGGCGGGCGCTCTACTTGCTGGGGGTACAGAAGCCATCGGGGGGGGGGCAGGTTCCGGGCCCATCGAAATGGAAAAAATTGAGCGAGGCTTCGTCACGCCCGGCCGGAACGCTTCCAGAATTGCCTCCAGCGTATTACGAGTACAAAGAACGGTCGCGAAAAGATCGTCTGGCGAAATTCGCCGACACTGCGTGCACGGGCCCCGGCGGCGGGAACACGAGTGGGAGCACCAGCGGGTCGAGCGGACTGTCGAGCGCGGCTCAGGAGTCCGAGGGCAGTTCGTCGGTCTCGGATGACGAAGACGCAAGCGCGGTTGCCCCGCTGGCGATGGGCGACAAACCAGGGGCGACAGCCAAGGGATGTGCAGTCGATACCACTCCCGGTCCGTTGCGGTGGGCAGGTTTCGTGGGTGTGTTTGCGTTGCTCGGCATTCGTAGTCGGCGAGCCCGCTTCCGACGGAACGAGTGAAGACGGCTGAAGGCGCCGTCGACCTCATGAAACGGGACATACTCTGATTTTCGTGCCGGCTTGGTCTTCGGCGAGAGACTGCTAGACTCCCGTGGTGTCCAGAGGGCAGAGGTGTAGAGGTGATCGCTCGGTGGCTCGCTTGGTGGGTTGGCGGGTGCCGATCGCTCTCGGAATTCTGACCTTTACGGTGGCGGCGTCCCCGGTATCGGCCTCTCCGCTGCCGGAGACGCCGAGCGGCATCGTTGGTGGAGAGGAGGTCCCACAAGGCGAGTGGCCGGCTGCAGTGGCCGTCGTGATCAACAACGAAAATCTATGCTCTGGGGTGGTGGTTGCGCCCAGACTTGTGCTCACGGCTGCTCACTGCTTGGTGGATGCCAAGGAACCCTCGAAGATTGTCGTTGTCTTTGGTCAGCGAATCTCGAACGTACCTGCCAATCAGGTTGTTGGGGTCAAGCGTGTGGGAATCCACCCCGACTACTGCGGCGAGACGGCTTCGGAGTGCGCAGATATTGCCTTTGTGGAGTTGGATGTGGACGTCAACGTCGGAGCCTTCATCGTCCCGTTGTCGACTTCGTCCGAGCTCAAAGACGCCTTGGCGCTTGGCCAGTCGTTGACGATCGTTGGTTTTGGTCGAGACAACCTTCAGATTGCGGGGCAAAAAAGATCGGCAAGTGTCGCCGTCGTTGGACACTCATTATTGGGTACTGAGTTCTTCGCGCGAGGTGATGATGCCGATAGTTGCCTCGGTGACTCAGGCGGGCCCGCTTTCGCGCGCCTTGAAGATGGAAGTTGGCGTTTGGCCGGACTCGTGAGCCGTGGCGCGGAGGACTGTGGTGAGGGCGGTGTCTATAGCAATCCGACGGCGGCTCTGTGTTGGCTACGTGAGGAGACTGGTATTGAGCTTGCCAAGGCAGAGTGCGGAAGCTGCGACTGCCTCGACCTTCCCCAGAAAGTGATCGAAGCTGAGGGCTGTTCTGTGGCCGGCACGAACGGTCTTCCGATCCCGATTCTTGGGTCGCTAGGGCTGTTCGCTCTGTGGCGATTACGGAGAAAGGCTGGTCATCACGGCACAGCGTGCAGGCCACGACCCACGTAGCCCAAGCACTTCAAGGAGAACCAGGTCCTGCGGATGATGGTGGCGAACCTGTGCGTAGTGAGGATCTGAGAACCTGCGGATCAATCGAAAGTCGAAGGCTGTACCGAGCGTTAATGCCATGGCCTCAGGAACCGCAAAATGGGTAGGAGACCGTCTCCAAATTTCGCAAATTTTGGCCTGAGGGGTGGCCAGATGAGCGATGATCGAATCGTTCAGACCCAGCACATCGATGATCGTGAAGGACCGAGGTGTAAAAAAACGAAACGCGCCTGCGCCCTCTACCGCGAGTACCGTGTCGGGAGGAAGGTGCGATGCCACGAATTGTGCCGGATCTCGGTGCAGGAGTGTGATGTCCTGCTCCTGGTCGCGCTGCCGTGCGAGGGTTTGGGTGTACTGGAGGGTGCCCACCACCGCGATGGGGAGCACCAAACAAAATGTCAGCGCGCGAGAACAGCGAGCGATTCCGAGGGCGATCAATATCAACGGAATGGCGGCAAAAATCGTGAAATAGCGGGACTCGTAAAACAAGACGCCCTCGTGCAGAGGACGGCTGAGAGCCACCGCGACCATCGAGATGGCCCACGAGCCCAGCATGATAGCGACCGCTCGACGGTTCTGCTTGGCGGATCGATTTTGAACGCTGGGCTCGGAACGATGTTTTGCGGATGGCGCGGGAGCGTCTCTGAACGCGAGTCCAAGCAAGACGACGCCGGTGAGGCTCACGAACCATGGCTGCCCAATGAGAACCTCATTGCGGAGGTAGAGCAGTCCCTGAACTCCGCCCGGACCCGCCTTTACGTAGTGGGTGTTTGGCCACGGCCAGCCGGTGGTGGTGACGCAGTAGAGGGCCCAGAGTCCAAGGGCGGCGGCGCCCGTAAATGCGCATGCGGTCGGTCGTCGACTTCGTTCGTTCAGGGCCCACGAGAGGGACATCGGCAGCCAGAGGAAGAGCGCCTCGGGTCGAGCGAGGACCGAGGCGAAGGCAAGCCCCGAGGCGACGAGCCAGGCCCTTCGGTGCTGCGCGCGAATAGTAGCGAGTATAAGGAGCGCCGCAAGGGAGACCTCCATCCCACTTGTTGAGGCTTGCAGAAGTTTCGGGTGGGCTGCCACGAGTAGACCCCCGAGCAGACCGATTCGAAACGCGGCGTCCGATCTTCCTGGCGTGGCGCGGGCATGCGCCATCTCCATCGCCAACGCGCAGGCCGTCCATGCGCAGGCGGCATGCAGGACACTGCCGAGCCCCTTGACTGAGATTGTGGGATCGGGGCCTGTTGGCCACAGCGAGAGTACGAGGACCCATAAAGGGCTTGAGAAACCTGTCTCGCCGTCGTTTGGATTGTAGCTTAGACCCTCTCCGAGACGGAGGCTCTTGGCGTAGCTCAAGTGTATCCAGGCATCGTCGAGACAAAAGTTGGTGCTGCCCACCACAAAGGGCACCGCGAAGAGGAGCGCCGCCGCTGCGGAGATTGCGGGGGCTCGACCCTCCCAGCGTTGCCGTCTACGGCCAATATGTTGAGTCGCGTGCATTGCCGTTTTTCGAGGGCCGTCGGCTCTCAGGCTTGTTCCTCTAGCTTATCAGTTCGACGGGGTACTGCCCCGAACGGCAACGTGAGAGGGCGGGCGATTGCGCTCCGTATTTTTTTGAAAATATTGTCCAAAGCGCTTGCCGAACAGAGTTTGGTCACGCATAAAGAATGCGCAGGCCGCACTTCGGTCAGCACGAGCCCTGGGGAGGGTTCGAGGGTATTTTGGCATCGCGCCCTGGGGAGGGTTCGTTGCAAATTGGAACCACGCAGGGTTCCCGTTCTTGGGGTCGAAGACGACCAAACCAGGGACGGAATCAGTGATGCACTTCTACGACTCAAGTTCGGGATTTCAGAAATACCTTCGCGCTGTTGAGCGCTTCCGCAAGCTCGATCGGGCCGGTGAGCTCGATCTGGCGACCGAGTACCACGCCGGAAATCAGGAATCGGGCGAGAACCTCGTGAACTCCAACCTGCGCTACGTCGTCAAGATTGCGATGGGCTACCGAGGCTATGGCTACAAGATCTCAGATCTCATCGCCGAGGGAAACATCGGTCTACTGCAGGCCGTACGTCGATTTGAGCCGGAGCGAGGCCTGCGCTTCATGACCTACGCGTCCTATTGGGTGCGCGCCCACATCCTCTCATTCATCCTCAAATCATGGAGTCTAGTCGGCGTTGGCACTGGGCCGATGCAGAGCAAATTGTTCTTTCGTCTTCACCGTGAAAAATCGAAGCTGGCTGCGCGTTTGGGTGAGGGGGTTGACCTGACCGAGCATCTAGCGAAGAAATTCGATTGCACGGAGACACGTATCCGCAGCATGGAGCAGCGAATCGAAGGGCGGGACCTCTCGTTAGACGCCCAAGCATTCCGCGACAGCAGCATGACGGTCATGGATACCCTGACTGAGAGCGACTGCTCCGACCAAGAAGAGTCGTGTGCGGCGAACGAAGTCGGGCGGATCGTGCGAGAGCGAGTGGGGCAGGCCATGGCCAGGTTCGACGATCGTGAACGGCTTATCGTCAATGAGCGGCTGTTGGGGCGTGGTGAGAAGCGCACCCTTGCGGACCTCGGCAAGCAGCTTGGGCTCTCCCGTGAGCGGGTGCGTCAGCTGGAGCAACGCGTAAAGCTGAAGCTGCGTCGTCAACTCGCCGACCTCGCTGAGGGAGAAGAATATTTGCATGCCGCGTGAGCGGAGCCTTGACCTGGCCCCCGACAACGCGCCCTCGGTCGGGGCGTTTTGGTTCGGGGAGCCGTAGGCCGGGTCCGACCGCTCCGTTTTTAGATCGCCCCGAGTGTTGTCCGGGCACGATCGGGGCCGTCGAGGCTCTGGAGTTTAGATGGGAATACTTCGCGCATGGCGGGCAGGGGAAAACTTGTGTAGGAGATCATCGTGAGTTCCGAGTCCACACCGACTGTTCCCGAGCTGTTGGATCGTTGGGATAGCGAAGGCCTGACGGCGCTCCTGACGGCGGGCGATTCGGAGCAAAAGCCGGCGGCCGTCTCGGCGCTTCGTGTTCTCAACGAGATTGACCGTAGCCCCGTAGCGACTTTCGATGTTGCAGCGAAGGGGATTGTACATCTCTCGTTGGCGTTGGTGGATCCGAAGCGAGGAGGCTTGTTGCTAGACCTGCGTCTGGACCCCTGGGACCGAGTGCTCGCGCATGAGATTCTGTTCCAGTCTGTGGCGCAGAGGCGGCGTTTCGTGGGGATCGTAGCGAAAGAGTTTGGCGACAAAAATGTGCCTGGAGCTTGGGTCTGCGCCCGTGCTGCGTGGGCGACTCACGGGGACCTGGCGCAAACGGGTTCCAGAAACGTCGAGTTGGGGGCTGTTGCGGCTCTCCTCGGCCCGAGACCCGCGATTCGACCAGGATCCTTTCTCACGGAAGAGTCCGTGGGGTCGAGCGGATCTGGGGCTATCGATGGGGTGCTCGCCGCCGCAAGTGTTGGGTTCTTGCCGCCGCTCTTCGAACTCTCAGGATTGATGAGCAGGTGGGCCAGTTTAAAGAGCCCAGGCGCGACGGGGCGGGTATCTGGGGGGTACGAGAGTGATCTTGCAGCGGCAGCTCAGGGCGATGAGGCTACGCGGGAGGCCCTGCGTGGTCCTCTTGCGAACGCATTGGATGATGCCGCGGTGGGTCTATGGCTGGACCGCAAAGAGGCGCTTGCATTGCAACTTGGCGCCTTTGCTACCGAGTTGCGCACGAGCCTTGCGCCGGAACGAGTCCATGGTGTTGCCTCTCTCTTGCAGTACCAGATCGCCAGCATGTTAATGCTGCGGCGGTTGCACGAGCGAACAATCGCACAGTAGCGCGAATGTCGCAGGCGGGGGGGGCGGGCGATGACCCTTGAGGGGGAGCAAGTAGAAAACTCGCTCGTGCGGATTTCCGCGCTGGCTGAGGACATACGGCGTGTTGCGAGCCGTCGGGCATGGCTTATTCGGCCCGGCACGTGTGTTGCATCTTGGGTGCGCAGTTCACTCCCGATTTTCGTTTTTTCCTGAACCTCGGGAACAGAACCCCCATGATTCAAATGATTTCAATGAACTGCATTGCATTCGAGGATTCGCAGAGCGCGAATCCCGTCGTCCCGAGGCCGCATATTGGCGTTGGGCTGCGCAATCCGTTCATACCGACGCGTGAATTGCGAGCGGCAGATGAGCGGCAGGTAGAGCCGTGGCGCGAAAAAAGCGCAGACTTCGTGTCCGACTCCGGGGATTTGCCAAGGTGTTCGCAATGAAGCCAACAGCAGCGGAGTCTCGGTACGCCACAACTAAGGTCTTGCGGGGCGTCGAACGCCCCGCACAGCAGGTGATTTTTATGTCGAAATCCTCCATTCGTACGAACGACCGACGGCAAAATTCGTGGACAGTCTCACTCAAGGTGATGGCATTTTTGGTGATGATCGTGGGATTGCTGCTGACGCCGATGCGAGAGAGCGAGGCCCGTCTCGATCCATTTTACGTGTTGCGCGGGAATCATTTGGCGCAATTCCAGCCGAGAATTATTGTCGCCTTCGATAACTCTGCCTCGATGTTACAGAAGCCCTCCGGCGGAGGTACGTGCACATGGACGGCGTGCGAAGATGAGGAAGGCCCATTGGCGACGCGACTGGCTCTGGCGAAAAAAGCAATTTCGCAGGTGATTGAGCAGACGTCCGAACAAGCGAGTTATGCGTTGATGACCTTCGAGATGGCGGGTCCGCCAACCGACATGGTGTCGATTCCCGAACCTTGTGTTAAGGCGAATGGCGATGCGGTGCGATTTACCTGGGTCGATTGGACGAGGGGCCGTAGTGGCAATTTAGCCTGGAAGCCGGCCTTTGGACCTTTCGGTGCGTTCACGGAGGACGGTGTGGCCAAGGGTGGAACGTGGCTGCTGTGTGGAGACAATCGCCCTTTTGCTTATCTTCGTCATGACGAGCTTGGGGCATTTTCGATGGGATCAACGGAGTCTTCCATATTGTCCGATGCCCCGCTCTATACCACTCAGTCCAATTTGACCGGATTTAGAGATTCTGTGAACGAGACTCGGAAGGTCCAATTTTTTCCGGGATTTCGTGGTCGTAGGTTCAATCTTGATTGCGACGCTCCCGACGACGAAGCCTTCGCCCGCGCGTCCATGGGGGACCTCTCCGACGCGACATGGTCGATCATGAAGCCAGAGGTTTGCGGTCAAAATTTCTATTATCAGCCCTACGTGGATGGATATCCAGACTTTAGCGACCATTGGCTCCGGGGAGCCGAGAAGCTTCACGAAGTTTGGTACGACAATAAAAACATCAAGCGAGTCACGAATCAGAGGAAATTTCGAAGCGGAGTGAGCCGTGGCGTGCTCACAGGAGGTACTGGGTCGGGAAGGGCGACGTTGTATGCCCCCTTCTTCTCCCGTGTTGCGAGGGAGGATGTGAACATCGCCGCTCGGGACAAGGGGCCGACGTCTTTGGGGACGGCCACAGAAGACTTTCAGCATTTTATGGGGCCGGTCCATACTGGGGGACTTGACGTTCGCTACGCGACGCCATGGGCCTCGATGATCGGCGATGTCGACGACTTCGTAACCGTCTCGGGTGCGATCATTTCGGCAAAACCGACAGTGATCCGTAAAAACTCAGCATTCTCGCATCCTAGCGTCGCGTCGTATCTGGCGTTTTTGTTGACCCAGGGCTCCCAGGATCTTTGTGTGCCGACCACCATGGTGATGATTACGGATGGTCTCCCGTGGCCACAGGCAAAAGAAGGCGGAAGCACACTGTATTCAAACCTCTCAAAGCTGCGTCAGAGACTTGGTGTGAAGAGCTACGTCGTGGGCTTCGCGGTGGGCTTTGCGAACAAACCGGAAAAGTTTGCAGAGCTACAAAATATCGCTTGCTCGGCCGCAGGCGCCGCGAATACGAACAACCCGTGTGCGGGAGGCAACGAATTTGACTGGGATACCTGTGCCGACCCGGACGATCCAAGCGGTGGCTGTGTGTATGAGGCCAGTGACGCCTCGACCCTCGCGGATGTGTTGATCGAGATCGTGAGCGGCGAATTGACGACATCGATGTCGTCGGGGCCGGGCTTCGCGACAAACGAGTTCCTCACGGACGAAGATGACGAAGAATATGCTGTGCAGACCAATATTGAAGCGTTTGCGGAGATGCCGGGTTGGAAAGGCCATGTTGTTCGAGGCGCGTGTTCCCGCATGGTGGATGACGGCAATGGTGGAGAGGAACTCGATCAGACTTGTGTCGACGCCGGAAAATCACCGGACACACTCGAGGAAGAGGCCTATGACTTTGATGGAGAAAGTGGGTGTGGGTTGAGTCGCAGTTGGGATGCCGGCGCGTGTCTTGCCAACGTGAGTTGGGAGAAACGTCGGATCTATACGTACGACGGCGACAACAAGCTCATTCGAATCTCCACGGATGGCACGCCGACGGCGGCATTTCAAGAGCTCTTGGAGACCGAGCTGGGACTTCTCACGGACGGTGATGAGGCTGCCGAGGGCACAGCGATTACGGAGTTTTTACTCGGTAAAAATATGCCGAGTGGTTGGAAACTTCCGGCACCGGCGAATTCGAGCCCGATCGTTGTGCGGAGAATCCCGCGACGGCGGCAAACCTCCCCTGGTGTAAACATTCGAGACCCCCATTGTGGCGGCCGTCGATTGACAGCCAAGAAGGAGGTCGATCCCGATCTTATTCAGTTTTCGGAGGACGCTTGGGACGACAGCGCAGGAAACGGAACGATCGGTCTTCTTGATGCTGGAGGAGGCTTCGACAAGAGGTACGAGTATGCCGAGGCTGCCCTTGTGGGGGATGATCACGGAATTCTGCACGCGTTTCATCTCGACAGTGGCAATGAGCTCTTCGGCTTTGTGCCGCGGGATTTGCTGTCCCATGTTCGTGACTTGACCCTAAATGATATTGCCGACGGAAATGATTCGGAGGCTGTCGACTTTGGCCAAAAACCGGCGCTTGAAGATCATTCGTTTGGTTTGGCGTCGACCATCAACCAAGGATGGGCCTGGGATGAGTCCGCTGAAAAATGGCGCCATGTTGTTGTGTTCGGTTTCGGTCCGGGTGGAAGCGAGGTCATGGCGTTGGACGTGTCGCACATGGGCCGAGTGGATACGAACCCGATCGATGTGCTTTGGAGTACCGAGACGACGAAAGAGTCAGGGCAAAAGGCGCTCTTCGATTCGACCTTGGGCCATACGTGGTCGCGCCCCGCGCTTACTTATGCGGTGCCCAACAACAGCATGCTCGAAAAACCTAAAGCGTATGTGGTTTTTGGCTCGGGATATGTTGATGGTACACCGACGAGCAACGCCCATGGGCGGACCGTATGGATGCTCGATGCGATTACGGGAGAGACGGTGACACCGTTTCCGAGCGGTGCTTCGATGCCGTTGCCCGATGCCGGAACACTCTACGATATCGGCGATGACTATTCGTTGGTTGGAGACATGGCGATCTCTACACATTGCCTCTCGAAATATTGGGGAGAGATGCAAGAAGCATATTTCGCAGACCCGGCGGGACAACTCTTTCGCTGGGACCTTGGGGCGAGCACGGATGCGGATGGCTTTCCCCATGTGAGTGATAGTGGAGGAAGCTGGATGGACAATGGAGGAATTGCCGTACCCGTGACACGTTTTGCTGCGTGCCAAGGGAAGGGAGATAGTTGCAATGTCGGTTCGATAGGCGACAGCGACGTCAAAGGGGACGTTTTCACCTATTCGCCCGCGGTCGTCGCCAACGATCGAATCGATTCGATCGACGAGCCAGGTGACCCCTCAGACATTGAGCGTGATAAATTTTTGGTGGCGATGGTAAGTGGGAGTTCTCAAGATGGAGCGTTCAGTGTGGAAGACGACCCCGAGACATTCGCAATTGAGACCTCGGATTTTCATAGCAGCATCTATATTTTGGCCGACGACCATTCGGCGGATGCTGACGGTGGCTTTGTAATACCGAACGGCGGGGGGGTGACATTGCCAGGTGTACACGACTACTTCATGCGTATACCGTTGTCGGGGATCGAACGTACTCGGCACATTGAGTATCCGGATGGTACCGAAGATAATATCACCCAGAATTTCTCAAAGGGTTCTCTGCCCATTCGCGCGCCGCATATTGAAGTCACTGGGGTCATGGACGGAGATGTTCAATCGGATCTTGAGGTGTTCTACATTACCTACACGATCTATGAACCTGGGGAGGCGAGCTGCGATCCCCGTTGGTATGACGACGCCGAGCAGGAGTGGATTGTCGATCAAGGATCGACCTACGAGCTCACCTTTCGCCTGGTCAACAAGGGGAAGGCCGCGTTCAATTTCGGAAATGGTGACTCGTTGCCGCAGGACCCTGGTGACGGTTTTGGCACGGGCGGTGGTTTGACGATGGGTAGCGCAGAGCAGAGCCTGGACGGTGATTGCGCTGATGGAAATTGTGGGCCTTCGGTGGGTACGAAAGCCAGCAAACCATGCATTCCAGAGCCGCAGATACCCGAGGGACCCCCCGCCTACAGTGTGCAGGTTGCGTGGGGGGAGGTCGACGGGTTCTCTTGGAATGAGGTTCCCGTTAACTAGGGGAAGTCAAAATCTAGGGTGTTGGCATCGCGGACGAGCGAGCGATAGCGTTCCGACAGATCTCGTCGAACCCTTGACCGTCGTCGTGAAGACCTTCGGGCGCTCATGAGTGAGCGGACGAGGCTCTGAAAGGCGTCGGCATCTGCCGCGAAGGTGCTCATCCAAAATATGCTGTCGGCTTGCTCTTGCTGAGAGCTGCGGTGAAGAGCGAAACGGGTCCAAATTTTAGCGAAGCGATTGAAAATCGGCTTGCAGAGTTTGTGACTGTCCTTGGCATGCTCACGAAGGCACTGCTCAATCGCACGGGCCTCCACCATGAAGGATCGCGTAGTTTGCTCTAGACGATCTCCGCGCTCGCGGAGGAGCATAAGGTATTTTGGATCGTTGTTGTCGCTGACCCTCGTAAGCTGACGGGTGAGGTCTTCATCGGATTCAAGCCAGCGTCCATGGGCCGCACGTAGCTGATGGTGCGTGTCTACCGGAATGACACTGCCGTTTCCTATCGATGTCTGGCTGTCGATGTAGGTTGCGAGTTCACCGACGAGATCAGCATAGTGTCGCGCAGCATCGATCGTCGCGGTCATGACCGTCTCCACCTCGGGGAGCGCGGGCGGAATAGAGCCCTCGGTGATCGCGTCGCAGCGACGAAAACTTGAGCCTTCAATACTTCGTAGGAAGAGGACTTTTTTGTTTCGGCGAGGAGCGCCTTGTTCGTCAAATTGATCCTTGTAGCGGATCCAGCTGGTCTCAAGGGTCTCACGGAGATCGCTCTGGCATGCGCGCGATCGTCGTACCTTGTGGTCAACGGCTTCCGGGTCCATCCGGGCCTCGGGATGCGGGGCGACTTCGAGCGGAGCATCGCCGTTCGTAATCTCGTCGAGAACCGGACAGGCGGGGAGGAGCGCGAGAGTCAGGGCGAGAGCAACTCGTTGTTCAAAACTGCAGACGCTCATACCCAGTGAGCGTCTTCAGGAACAATAATTCGGAGATGGTGAAACAAATTTTCGACCCGGTAGTGATCGGTGGCGGGAAATTCCTCGCCATCGATTTGCGCGGGTACGGCCTTGCTGTCTGCCGGCGAAAACAACCGTATCTTGAATTCGGTCCCCTGCGGGTTTTCTCGACCGCTCATACCGAGGGCGTTGCGATCGTCTTGTGTGATCGGGTTGTGTTTGTGACTGCGGACTGTCGCGCGGACCCAATCAGCATGGCTCGTAAAGGGGATGAGCTCGAATTTTCCGTCGTCGGGTCTGCTGTTTTCTGAAAATATCCATTCGCCGCCGTAGAGCATCGTTCCATTGATGATCAGATCTGTGAGTCCAGTGAACTCCTTTGTCGTGCCATCAACGACGACCTCGCATGAGAACCGGGAGCGCGAGACCAAAGACTTGAATAGGCTAGAGAAGCTTGCGCCGGCGTAGACGAGTTTGTCTCGATAGACTCGTTTCAGCAGTGGAACCTTGGCCACGGCTTGCCGATCACGATTTCGTTGGGCGAGGATACGCGCGGAAAGCCCGAATCCGCAGTTGTCAAACCAAAGGTCTTCGCGGATCGTCTCACCGGCCTCATCGATGGCCTCGATGCGTCCGGCATCGAGCCACTGCTCATTTCCCTCCGCGATTACATCTAAATTGGTACGGAGGGCATGAACTCCGGCGTGGAGCCCGAAGGACCGTCCCTGGTCGTTGGCGGTGCCCATAGGCAACATGCCCAAGGCGACGTCGATGCCCTGTCGTTCACGGGCGAGGATCAGACCTTTTGCCGTTTCGGCGAAGGTGCCGTCCCCGCCGAGGTAGACGACTTGGCGAATGTCATCGCGTTCCAGCCGGGTAGCGAGTTCGAGCACAGTGCGTCCCTCAGGTAAGGTTGCAAAGAACTCGGGACGCAGGCCGAGCGCATTGAGTCCCTTCATCGCCTCCTCGATGGTGGCCTTCGCTTTTCCTGTACGCGCGGTCGGATTGGCGACGAGAAGAGTTTGACCTTTAGAACGAGTGTTTCGCACGGGCTTCCGCGAGCTTAACAGTGCAACGTACTTCGTGCATGGTCTCGGCGGCCATTCAGATATTCTGTGAGATTTTTCAAAATTACTCTTTTGTCGCTCCAAACAGGGCTATTTCGACGATGCTCGCACATTGCGACGATTGCGCACATTGCGACGCGGGCGCACAGCGATGATCTCTGATAGGCAGAGGCCATGCGAAGTCTCTCCTGGCGCCTGCATTCCCTGACACCCTTCTTGGCGGCAGCGTCGATCGCGGCCTGCGCGGTTGCGCCAGCGGTGGATCCGCTCGATGGCCCGGCGATGACCTTGGCTGCACCCGCGGGAGCCGTCGAGGCCCCCACGACCTTCGAGAATCCGGGCGGCATGTGGATGCCTGGCCAAATGGCGGAACACGCTGCGGCGCTGCGCGAGCTTGGTCTCGCCTATGACCCTGCGGGCCTTATGGATCCGACATCCTTCCCGCTAGGCGCCGTGGTCAGCCTCGGTGGTTGTTCTGCATCCTTTGTCTCGCCGGACGGATTGATTGTGACCAATCATCATTGTGTTGGCGGAGCGCTGCAGTACAACTCCACAGCCGAGTCAAATCTCTTGGTCGAAGGTTTCTTGGCCAAGGATCGAGAGTCCGAAATGTGGGCAGGTCCCACCAAGCGTGTCTACGTGACGACGTCATTCAAGGACGTCACTCAGGAGGTTCTTGCTGGAACGCATGATGTCGATGACAACGCGAAGCGCAGCGCGACCATTCGCCAGAATCGAAAGGACCTCACTGCCGCTTGTGAGTCGGGAAAATCGGATACGCGGTGTCGCGTCGCTAGCTTTTTTGAGGGCGCGCAGTTCTTTCAGATCGAACAGCTCGAAATTCGAGATATTCGTCTGGTCTACGCGCCTCACGAAGGTGTTGGTGTTTTTGGTGGGGAAATCGACAACTGGCGATGGCCTCGACACACCGGCGACTACTCGTTTCTTCGTGCCTATGTGGGTCCCGATGGAAAACCGGCGGATCACGACGTCAAAAATGTGCCCTACCATCCTCCGCATCACCTGAAAGTGGCGACCCAGGGAGTGTCGGCCGGAGACTTGGTGATGGTCGCGGGCTATCCGGGACGAACCAATCGTCTGAAGACTGCCGACGAGGTTGAATCTGCGACTCGCTGGTACTACCCGCGAGCGATTGCCCGGCGAGAGCAATACATCGCCGTGCTTGAGGCGGTCACTAAGGATGACCCCGCACTATCGATCAAAGCAGCAGGCACGCTCCGCAGCCTTAATAATGGGCTGACCAACAACCGCGGAATGCTTGAAGGCCTCGATCGAGGGGGTCTTGCGAAGGCAAGAGCGGGGGAGGAGGCGAAACTGATTGCGTGGATCAATGCCGACGAGGCGCGCAGGAAGAGATTTGGCGGGGTTCTCGAGGCGATCGCTGAACTTAACATGAAGAGCCGCAGGACGCGTGACGCAGACGCCGCGAGCCGGGACCTTTTGTCCGCATCAACCTTGCTGGGTCGGGCATTCTTGCTGATCGAAATGGCGGAAGCGCGACCCAAGAAAGACGCTGAGCGCGAGTCGTGGTTGCAAGAGCGCAACTGGCCTCGCCTAACTCAGCGTCTTGAGGCGAGTGCAAAGAAGTTCGATCCGCGTATCGATCGCGCTGTGTTTAGACTCATGCTTGAACGCGCCGTATCCCTGCCTGAGAACAGTCGTCCAGAAGCGTTGGCGAAAATTGTTGGAGAGAGAGTTGACGGGTCCTCGATCGAGGACGCCTTGGACAAGCTCTACGCAAAGACTCGGCTCGATAAGACGGAGGTCGTGATTTCCCAGCTTCACAAGGCGACTTCCACCAAACTTGCCCGGAGCAAGGACCCTTTCATGAAATTGGCATTCACGCTGCGTGAGATCCAAAAAAATGGGAAGCAACGTGCTGAGATCCGGGCCGGTGCCATGGCAAAACTCCGTCCGGCGTACATTGCCGCGCTCCGTGAGTTCAAGGGCGGAACCTTGGCGCCCGATGCCAACTCGACGCTTCGGATAACCTACGGCACGGTGCGTGGCTACAGTCCAGCGCCGGGGAAGCCTGTCTACGAACCCTTCACATGGCCCTCGGAGATGGTTGCAAAACACACTGGAGAGACGCCGTTTGCGGCTCCATCTGCGGTCCTTGCGGCGGTTCAAAAGGGGAACTTTGGTCCCTACGCCGCTGAATCGGGAGGCGAGGCGCCGCTCGATTTTTTGGCAGACTTGGATATTACGGGTGGAAATTCGGGCTCAGCGGCGCTCAATGCCAAGGGCGAACTCGTGGGCCTTGCCTTTGATGGCAACTACGAGGCCATGGCCAGTGACTGGATTTTCATTCCAGCGATCACCCGATCGATTCAAGTCGACATTCGCTATGTGCTGTGGATCATGGACGCCGTCGATGGGGCGGATGCGTTGTTGCTGGAGATGGGCGTGACGCCGTCGATCGATTGAGCACCGGAATGTGAGGGGCCGTGAGGACCTCGAGCGCTCGCTTGGCATCGGCGTGCTCGGGGTCCATTTTCAAGACATGCCTGAGCTGATCGAGCGCTCGCTCGCGTTGGCCAGCGAGCGCGAGCGTCCGGGCGAACAAAAAGAGCGCCTCAATGTCGTTCGGAGCGAAGGCCAAGGCTAGTTTTGCTGCGGCAAGACCTGAACTGTCGTCTTTGGACTCGGCGAGAGTCCAGGCCAAGAGCTTATACAGTTCTCCTTTTGTCGCGTCCGTGAGATCGAGAGTCGAGAGCGCATCGTCGAGATGCGCCCGCGCACTGGCATGGCGACCTGTCGCTGCAAAAAAGCGGACAAGGGCACGCCAATGGGGCGAGTTCGCCGGGGCGAGCGCGACCGCGTGTCGGTAGTGCTTCTCCGCGGCTTGGATCTGTCCCAGCGTCTGGTGGATCCGGGCGAGCGTGTCGTGAGCGGTGGCGGCGACGACGTCTCGGGTTTCTATTTCAAGGCAGCGTTGAGCAGCGGTAAGGGCCTCGAGCGGTCGGTCGTCACGCGCGAGGGCGTTGGCGAGGCGCTGGTAGAAGACCGGGGGGGCCCCGGAGCCGAGGGCCGCCTGCCATACGAGGGCCGCTGCCGCGTGGTTGCCAAGATTCTCGGCCAACTGAGCCTTGACGATCCACATTTCCCAGCGAAGGTACGAAGGGCCCCCATCGTTTTTCGCCAGAGAACGGTCAAGGACGACCAAGGCGAGCTTGATCTGGCCTTGCCCGAACAACGCGGTGGCAATTGAGAGCGGATCTCCGCCTGGTGTTTCGGGCATAGCTGCTGTTGCCTGCTGAACCGCTTGGATGACCTCCCCGAGGTCATGGCGACAGTCACCGTATTGGCGTGGGGATTGTCGCAGCGAATTTGATAGACTCCAGCGGGTGCCACAGAGCGGGCAGAGCTCGTCGCTGGGGTCGAGCGGCGCCAGGCTATCTTCCTGTTGCCGCTCGGTATTGCACGGGGCGCAGACCCAATGGACGATGAATGTGAGCGCGCGGCCGGAGGCGACCGAGCGAAAGCGCATGGGACGGTCGCATCCCGGGCACTGTGGCCTGTCAAACATCACTGGAGGATAGCGTTCGTCCTGCGGCGCGGGTCTCGCCGGAGAATGCAGAGTGCGACAGACGGGGTTTGCGCGGGAGGCCCGTTGAGGGCCAGGAATCTTGCCGGTGTCGATCGTCGCCGTAGAGGTGTCCTATGGTGAACCACCGTCCTCCCCTTGTCATCGCAGAGATCGGTTGCAATCACCGAGGCGATCTAGAAGTCGCCAAGGAGATGATTCGGGTCGCCGCGAAGTTTTGCGGTGTCGATGCAGTCAAGTTTCAAAAGCGCAACAACAAGGAGCTTCTCAGCGCCGAGCAGTATTGTGCACCGCATCCAAATCCAGAAAATTCCTACGGATCGACCTACGGTGCGCATCGAGAGTTCTTGGAGTTCAGTGTCAGCCAGCACGCAGAGTTGAAGGCGCTATGTGACGAACTTGGAGTTGAATGGTCGACCAGCGTATGGGACCTGACCTCCGCACGGGAGGTGGTCGGTCTTGATCCGAGCTGGATCAAGATTCCTAGTGCCTGCAATCTTAACTTTCCTATGCTCGGTTGGCTATGCGAAAATTTTCGTGGCCAGGTTCATCTCAGCTTGGGTATGACCCAGAGGGTTGAGGAAGCGGAGATCGTCGAATTTTTTGAATCGAAAGGGCGTGCTGCGGACCTCATCCTCTACGCGTGTACATCGGGTTACCCCGTGCCCCCGGAAGATATTTGCCTCTTGGAGATACGCAGACTGATCGAAACCTATGGCGACACGGTTTCGGCGATTGGTTTCTCGGGACATCATCTGGGTATTGCGCCGGATATTGCGGCGGCCACTCTGGGCGCGCAGTGGATCGAGCGCCACTACACCCTCGATCGCACCTGGAAAGGTACCGATCATGCGGCTTCGCTTGAACCGGATGGGTTGCGCCGACTCGCGCGCGATCTCAAAAACGTGCACAAAGCGCTGACCTACAAACGCGACGAGGTTCTTCAGATCGAAGAGGTTCAACGTGAAAAGCTAAAATGGCGGGCGGGCGATCGACGCGTCGCCAGTTAGGACTCGGTGCCCAGTCCGATCCGTGGATTGGGCGATTCTGTCCCGCGGAAGCGAGGGCTCACAGAACAGTGTTTGGCCACGACCTGCCCCGACTGTCGCGGTGCGCGGCGCGAATATTGTGTGATCGATTTTATGTATTCTCCCACGGGTGATGTGCCCGAAATGAGTATAAATGGGTGAGTTTTCTCGTAGAGCTTGGAGTAATTGTGAAAATTACGTATTTCAATAGATGTCTGGAACACACGTGAAGTGTGTTTGTGCGCTGTGATGTTGAAAAATGAATTTGGTCCGAGCACCCAAGGGCCGGGTCCTGAGCCATCGGCGCCGTCGAATCGCGGCGACGGCTTGGGAGACCGGGAGCCGGCCACACGACACGTGCTTTTTGAGAGCGCTGACGAAGGTAGGTCTAG
>CAYTFJ010000066.1:0-26342 GCA_964437075.1 uncultured Nannocystaceae bacterium | reverse complement strand
TCCGTCTCCGTCTCCGTCTCCGTCTCCGTCTCCGTCTCCGTCTCCGTCTCCACCGGTTCCGAGGCCCCCTGCATCATCAACATCCGAGCAAGCGGGGAACACCATCACGCCAAGAACAAAAATGGGTAAACAACTCAAAATACATTTTCTAAACATCGTCATTCTCTCCAAAAATCCATCGTCGAACATCAGCAACCTCATCCGTATGAATCGCCACCGAAAAAACAGGACTAAATCAATTCGGTCTCCAAGAGCGAAACACGGAGCGCTCTGAGTTACAAGGGATTACTTGTCCATTGGGTCCATCGAACGCTATTGGCGCCGATCTGCCCCCGGAGCCGCCTAACGCTCCATCAGACGCGCGAGCACCAAACGCACCAACTCATCGAGACCAAGCCTAACGCTGTCAGAATCTAGGGTTGCAAGCGCCTTCTCGACCACCTTGTTCTTCCATCCGAGAGAAATAAGTACGTCACGTGCCGCATCGAGTTCAGCGGATCCAGACGGTCGCTCCGGTCCCTCGCCGGCATCGCCCATGCTCTGCGCCAGGCCTGCCATCTTGTCACCAAGCGTCAACGAGATCTGTTCGGCCGTCTTTTTGCCGATCCCAGGAATTTTGAGCAGCCGCGTGTGTTCGCGGCCAGCGATACACGCCACAAGTTCGCCGAGCGGAAGTCCTCCAAGCACCGCAAGCGCGTTTTTCGGTCCGACCTTCGGCACCGAGGTCAACATGCGATACAAAGCGCGTTCTCGCAGGTCAACAAACCCATACAGGCTCAGTTGGTCCTCGCGCACGTGTGTGTGTACGTGCAGCGCGATCGCCTCGCCGACCTCTGGAATATCGGCGAGTGTCTGTATCGAAACATTCACTTCGTAACCAACACCACCGACCTGGAGAACGACAACGCCTGCGGTAGGATTTCGCTCACGCACAACACCGTCGAGCCAAGCGATCATCCAACCCCTCTCTCAGCGACCGCAATCGCTCCGCCCAGGCGCACGGACTGGATGTGACAAATTGCAATGGCCAACGCGTCTGCAGCATCGGCGCTCGGCACCGTCTGCAGCCGACAAAGCACGCTAACCCGCCCCTGAACCGCCGCCTTCGTTGCGCGACCGTTGCCTACCATGGCGCGCTTAATTTTTGCCGGGGCATATTCTGAGATTTGGAGACCATTGCGACCCGCGACCAGTTTAAGCGCGCCACGAGCCTCTGCGAGCTTAAGAGCGCTGCTCGCGTTCAGCCCGTGGAAGGCAGACTCGATTGCGAGGCAGGTCGGTTGAAACTCCGCGATCACCTCTTCGAGGCCAGAAGCAAGCTCCAACAATCGCTGATCCACAGTCAATGTCGTCGAAGCTCGCAGCACACCGCACTCGACGTACTCAAAACGAGCGACCCCAACCGCGTCCATGATGCCATAGCCCACCACGATTGTGCCCGGATCGATACCGAGGACACGCGGCGACTCGGATGTTGGGGCTCGAAGCACGTCAGGGGCTGCTGTAGCACAGGACCGCAATTCTACCTGCATCCGCCATCCGCGGTCAGTCGTCAGACGGGTGATAGCTCACCGCGCCCAGGCGGTTCCCAAGTTCCGCCACGAGCCTACGGTCGAGCCCTGTGTAGCGATGAGCGGCATCGGCGCGAGAAATCGCTCGTGTGATCGCCCGCATATCACCCACCAAAATACAAAGACGACGCGCTCGCGTCATCGCGGTGTAGAGAAGATTCCGGCGGAGCATCACATGGTGTTCCGCCAACAGGGGGATCAAGACCGCGGGGAACTCACTCCCCTGGCTCTTGTGAATCGAAATCGCGTAGGCGAGACGAAGCGCTCCAAAATCTTTTCGTTCGTACTGGACGGCGACCCCATCCACTTCAGCGACCAGCGTTTGCCGATCGGTATCGACGCTCCGAACCGTACCAATGTCACCATTGAACACGTTTCGGTTGTAGTCGTTGCGCATTTGCATGACGCGGTCGCCCACACAAAATTTGCGTCGCGGTCCTCCAGCGATCCCTGCGACTTCAAGGTGTCCATTGCCGCCGGTAAATTTTTCCTGCAAGGCGAGATTAAAGGAATCGGTTCCCGCCCGCCCCTTGTGCATCGGGCAAAGAACCTGAATCTCCGACATTGGATCAAGCCCATAGACTTCGGGGATCCGCTCGACGATCATCTTGACGATCACCTCGTGCGCGCGTTCGGCATCCCGCGTGCGCATGACAAAGAACTCACCATCGCTCCCTGCCGAATCAGGCGAGAGTGCCTCTCCGTGCAGAACATGATGGGCGTTGACGACGATCGTCGATCCCTCCGCCTGACGAAAAATTTGGTTGAGGCGCACGATCGCTATGGGCGACTCCTCGTGCTCAGATGCGACGATCAAGTCCCGGAGAACATTGCCTGGCCCAACAGAAGGGAGCTGGTCGGCATCACCCACAAGCAACAATCGATGCTCGGTCGTCAATGCCGTCAACAAGGCCTCCGCAAGCTCTAGATCGAGCATCGAGCTCTCATCGATCACCACCAGGGCCGGTGGAAGCGGATTGTTAGCGTTGTATACAAACTCCCCATTGTCACCCTGGATCTCGAGGAGACGATGCACCGTGCTTGCGGAGCGTCCGGTCGTCTGCTCAAGCCGTTTCGCGGCTCTGCCTGTAGGAGCCGCAAGCAGAAGTTCGAGGTCGTTCGCTTCTGCGAGTTCGATCACGTGACGGACAACGGTGCTCTTCCCGGTGCCCGGTCCACCTGTGAGGATGACCGCGCCATTCGCTGCCATCGCCTCAACCGCCCGGACCTGTCCAGGACTCAACTCCTCTGGCAAGTCGATCACTTTCCATTTTTTTTTGTCCGCCAAGGCCAAGTCGGCGAGGGCTCGAGCGACATTTTCTTCGGCCCGCAAAAAATCTCGCGGATAGCAGAGCTTCGTACCGTCCACCGTCTCGAGCACGAGATCCCCATCGGCGAGCAGCCGGTCAACGCCCTCGCTCACCTTATCCGGTGGCTGATCGAGCAACGAACTTCCATCCCTCACCAGGCGGTCCCATGGGAGGGCACAATGTCCGTCATTTTGGCCGCGCTCAACTGTATGCAGCAAGCCCGCGTCGATACGTCCTTCAGAATCGCGGCCGACCCCCAAGGACCGAGCGATTCGGTCCGCGGTCGCAAAACCGATACCGCGGACATCCCTCGCCAAACGATAGGGATGATGAGTCAGTGTTTCGAGTGCATCTTTCCCATAACGACGCAAAATCCCATCAGCGAAACGAGGCGACACATCGAGCTCAATCAAACGATTTTCCACGGCCACGATCGGCCCGGCACGAGTCTCATGAAATGCCACAAGCCGTTCCAGCGTCTTTTTACCGATCCCCTCGACCTCCAACAGCCGCCGGGGGTCCTTGTCGAGAAGGTGAAGCGTCGCGTCCCCAAAGGTCTCGACAATACGTTCCGCCATGACTTCTTTTATTCCAGGGTAGCGCTGCAAGCGGCGGATGACACCGACGCGCGACGTGGGCTCCTTGATCTCGACTCTCTCTGCCGAAAACTGCTCGCCGTGAGTCGGATGTTCGATCCAACAGCCATTCACCCGAATTTCTGCGCCATCATCGGGCCCCTGCGTGCGCCCGACGATCGTCACCACATCCAGCCTCCCAATCAACGCGACCCGCATCACCGTGTACCGGGAATCTGGATCATAATAGACGGTCCGTTGTACCCTGCCCTCGACGACCTCGGTGGCCGGTCTATCCCCGTCGTTCTTCACGAACTCCAAGCATCGGACAAGCGTCCCTTTACGGCAATCGCCCTGGGGAAGATTCTCCCGACGGATGACTGCGCCAGTTGCTCGCCACATCGCAGCCACGAAGGTCGGCCATGGTCACGCTTCGACCGCTGTGGGAGCTGGCACTTGTGTCGATAAAATTGCCGTAACTGGCCAGAAGCGCCGGCGGCTCGGCCCGATAGAGGCTAATCGGCTCTCCAGCGTTTTTGAGCCCCGATTTTGCGAGGCTCGCATCCAGCCGGACCATGAAGGTCCCCGGCGCGGGGCTCGGGTCTGCGCCCGCGCCGGCAACGTACTTCGCGGAGATCAACAGGGCTAGATCTCCACGAGCGTAGTCCCAATCACGGAGTCCAAGGAGCGCATCTCCCGGTGGATCCTCCCCCGCGACAAGGGCCGCCACAACTTCGGACCACGGGAGGTCGGAAAGATAGATTTCTCCAGAGGATGTCATCCCGACCTTGTCCTCGAGAGCGACGATTTCGAGGAATTCCTGATCGGGCTCCGGACCGGCCGGGTTCGCCAAAATCTCACTCACGGCCCAACGTGGCAGACCAGGCGTGAAGTTGTCGTCCACCGCCACGGAACCCTCGAATTCAGACTCGTTGCCGGCGAGATCCATTGCACGAATTTCGTAGCTAAGCACATCTCCGGACACAAGCGATAGGCTCTCCAAAGGCAGACCGATCGCAAACTCGCCTGCCATCATCTTTATCCGATGGGCAAGACCGCGGGCTCGCAAAACGATCTCCAGGGTCTCCGTCGACATGATTCCGACGACCAAACATCTCGCCCTGGTTCCCGCCCATCGGATATCGAGTTCGGGCGCCCTTGTATCGGGTCCCGTCCCAGTACGAAACCAATGGATTCGATGCGGAGGAACCGCAGCCAATCCTCGAGGATCGCGAAGGACCCCAACGCCGTCCGGCAGTGGCCACGGGCGGTAACGGGTCCCCACTTCGAGAGTCGAGGGCAAGAACCAACGGAGACAAAACCCCAGTACCCAACCCGTGCAAGGCTCTCCTTGGTCCAGATCGAGCGGAAGCCCATCCTCCGCTTCGAGACGAAGTCCGTGTTTCCCCGAAATCGCGACCGGCCGCGCAAAGTGAATCTCAATCTCGCGGAGATTCGTCGGCACATCTTGCTCGCCGGGTCGCGGTGAAACCAACCTCGGCTCGGGCCCCGATGCCCCCTCGCTTCCTGTCACGAAGTCGCCACGCCACGCGCTTGATCGACCCTGACGATCCTCGATACTCGCCAGCGCGAGGCCCCGAACGGCCTCCCCGACAACCAGGCTGTGGCGACTGTGAGGTCGCAGGGCGCGTTCCGGAGTGACGACCAAACGACTGTCGAGCCCAAATTCCCCTTCAACGAGCCGTAGATTCACCGGAATCGTTCGCTCAGGATCCGCAAGCCCCTGATTGATCCGGGAAAGATCGGCCTTCGAGAGCGGATCGATCTGGCAGCGCCCGGCCTCGCAGCGTCCGTCCTCACAAATAGGGGTACGCGCGCATGAGGACCGGTCCTCCCACGGGATCAGCACCACACTTCGGGCATGAATGGAGCCGCGACTGACAGTCTTCGAGAATTCCACTACGAACGACCCATAGACAGGAAACGCTACATTTCGCTCGGCCTCAAGGTTGCTGGTCACGACCGTTGGGCCTTCGAGATCGACCTCTGGAAGATCCAAGCAGCCCCCGGTGAGAAAACAAGCGACAGGTGAGGCGACCGAGACCCGCATCAACGGTATTTTGCGCGATAGTCGCTGGCGAAGAATGGCCAAAAGAAGGTCGTAGAGGTGGCACAAAACGCTCACAACTGCCCCTTCGGCCCGGTCGGCGCCCCTGTTGCATGAGTTCGTAATCTTCGCGGCTTGCCAGGACCGCACACGCGACCCAACAATAGGCGCATGAAGACGCTTACCCTCGCTTCCCGATCTCCACGGCGTTCGGCGATGCTTCACGAGGCCGGGTTTTCCTTTGCCACGCAACCCGCCGACTGTGAGGAGGTCTGGCTGGAACGCGAGTCGCCCATCGATTTTGCGCGCCGAATTGCCCAGACGAAATCCATGACTATCGCCGAGAGCACGGACCCGAAGTCCATCGTTCTCGGGGCGGACACTGTGGTTTGGATCGATGGCCACCAAGCCCCCCTCGGCAAACCCAAAGATCGTGAGGATGCTGCACGCATGCTTGCCGCGATCTCTGGACCCTCGGGTCATTGCGTGACAACCGCCTTCGCCCTTGTACACGGGCGGGTGAGCGGTCCGCAGGCCCTCGATGTGCGGATCGAACACCAGACCACACGGGTCTTCATGCGCCCCATGAGCGGTCCGCGGCTCGACCGCTACCTCGACTCCATGGAATGGACAGATAAAGCGGGCGCCTACGGGATTCAGGGCCGTGCGGCACAGTTCGTCCATCGAATCGAGGGCTCCTATACAAACGTCGTTGGACTCCCCTTGGCCGCGGTGATCATCGCGCTGGGTAAGTTTGGGATTGTGCCCGCGTCGCCGGTCACTACGGGAGGTTCTGCGCGTGCCTGATATTTCCTCGCGCCTCGCATCGATCCGAAGCCGTGTGGCGCTGGCGATCGCGCGGAGAGGACCGCGACATCCCAGCACGCCGGAGGTGGAGCTGATCGGCGTAAGCAAGCGACAGCCTATCGAAGCGATCCGCGTTGCCCATGCCTCCGGGCTCACCAATTTCGGGGAGAGCTACGCCCAGGAATTCCGTGAGAAAACCGCAAATCTCGAAGGCCTCGGCATCCGCTGGCACTTCATCGGCCATCTTCAATCCAACAAGGCTAAATACGTAACGGGACGCTGTCTCGTGCATGCCGTCGACAGCCGCTCCACCCTCGCCAGCCTCGCCAAACGAGCGCTATCCGCCGACTTGACCCAAGAGGTCCTCGTCGAGGTCAATCTCGGCGAACCACAAAAGCCGGGCGTCCCCGCCGCACAGATGGCGCCCTTTCTCGATCTATTTGCAGATTTCCCTTCTCTGCGATGTGTGGGGCTCATGGTCATTCCCCCCGCGGGGGCCCCCGAAAAGTCACGTCAGCATTTCACCGCGATGCGAAAACTCCAAGACAATTTGCGGGCGAACGAACGCCAACACGTGGATCTCCGGCACTTGTCCATGGGAATGAGCTCTGACTTTGAAATCGCTATCGAAGAAGGCGCGACGCTCGTCCGGGTGGGTACCGGCATCTTTGGACCGCGCCCCCCCGAAGTACGATCGGCTCTTCCCCGCAGTCCGGCGAAGCGGACTAGATTGGGATAAGCTGGGCCACCGCATATGTACAGCCGTTTCGAGTCCCGGGGTTCCCGTCGAGTCACCCTGCGTTGGTCCCTCGTCGGCGGTTTCTTAGGCCTGGGATCTCCAGCGGGACTCTGGATCATCTTGCGTATCGCAGCCCCCCCACCCGAGGAGATCTGGACGTGGGTCTACTGTTATCTGGCGATCGCTACGCTCGCCGTTTTTGGTGCTTTTGGTGCAACCGCAGGCATTTTGATGGCCAGACTCGAAGATGCCGGTCTGCGAGACAGCATGACCGGGCTTCACAATCGTCGGTTTCTCGATGAGATGTTCCCACGGGCGATCGCCGCCGCTCGCCGAGATAAGCGGGGGACCTGTCTCCTCATGCTCGATCTCGACCATTTCAAACGAGTCAACGACAACTACGGCCACGCGATCGGTGACCAGACGCTCTGCGCCATCGCCTACGCCCTGGTCGACGGAGTCCGTCCTGGCGACACCGTTGTGCGTTTTGGCGGAGAAGAATTTGTCGTGCTGTGCCCCGGCACCTCGGCGGCGCTCGGCCTCGATGTGGCTGAGCGCCTCCGCGAAGAGTTGCGCGGGCTTGATGCTGAGTCTCTTGGATTTCCGGGTCCACAGACGCTCTCCATCGGGATCACGTATTTGTCTCCTGGCCACAATACAACGCTGGAAAGCGCGCTAGAGCAGGCCGATGCGGCACTTTACGAGGCAAAACACAGGGGCCGAGACCGAGTTTCGCTCTGGCAGCCGACACCGCCCACCCAACATGCCTAACATGTATCAACAGCGCCAACGCGGTTTCATATTCGCCATTCTCGCTGCGGTTCTATTCTCGCTCAAAACGATCTTCATCAAAAAGGCGTATCTGTATGGGGTCGATACCATCACGTTCCTCACCTTGCGCATGGCCTTCGCCTCACCCTTCTATGCGCTTGTCTTGGCAACAGCCACGAAATCAAAAACCGATGCCCCCCGCTCGCCCTTCGTGTACATCAAGGTCGCGGGTCTCGGCCTGTGCAGCTACTATCTCGCCAGCATCTTAGACCTCGAGGGGCTCCACCATATCAGCGCCAACCTGGAGCGGATGATTTTGTACGTCTATCCAACGATCGTCGTGGCCCTCGGCGCGGTCTTCTTGAGACGGTCGATCACCGGTCGCCAAGCCCTGGCGATCGGAATTTCCTACTTCGGAGTCGTGCTCGTGTTCTTCGAGGACCTGTCATTGACCTCTCACTCATCCACCCTCCCACTGGTTGGAAACCCTCTCACCCCGATGGTGTACGGCGCGGGCTGTGTAGTCCTCAGCGCCATTGCCTACGCAGTCTTTGTCGTCTTCAGCGAAGGCAGTATCCTACAAATCGGCGCGAAACGCTTTACTGCGCTCGCCATGCTCTCGGCCGCAGCCGGAATCGCCGTCCATTTTAGCCTCAGCCCCAGCCACTCCCTCGTGCTCCTGCTCAACCAAACCCGGGCGGTCTACGGATACGGACTCGTCGTCGCGTTCATGTGTACGGTCGTCCCCTCGTTTATGCTCGTCTCCGCGATCGGCACCATCGGAGCGAGCAACACCGGCGTCGTCGGAATGAGTGGCCCTGTCTTCACGCTGCTCGTCGCCGCGATCACGCTCGACGAACCGATCACCCCCTACCATATCCTTGGGATGACCCTCATCCTTGGGAGCATCTTCATGCTTCGACGCGCGCGAAAAAACAGCGCCGAGTGACGAATCCCATCCCCCTCAACCGCCGGACAGCCCTTCCCATCGCAACCGCACACTGCGCCCCTCGCCTGAGAGTCCAAAAAGGCGGTGCACCATGCTCTTGCCCCGCTCCGCGGCATCCTGCGCCACGACGTGGAGTCCTCAGCCGTGAATATGGTAGGAGGTCTCCGTGAGCCACGAGACGCCGCTCCTCACCCACATTAAACCCGGTCCATCCGTCGAGATCGAGGTGGATGGCCGAAGGCTGAGCGTCTGCGATAAAGACATGCTGAGCACCGCACTGCTCGCTGCGGGTATTCTCGCAACCAGCCGTTCGCCAAAATATAGACGACCGCGAGGGCCCTATTGCCTCGAGGGCGATTGTGGCTCGTGCCTCGTCCGTGTCGACGGACGCCCCAACCAACGTGCCTGCATGACTCGAGTTTCGGCGGGTATGTTGGTCGAGTCGCAAAACGTGTTGCGCCCCCGTGGTTTCGATCCTACGCAGATCGTAGACAGGATGTTCAAGAATGGCTTGGATCACCATCACCTGATGGTACGTCCACGCCTCGTCAACCAAGTCATGCAGGGGGTCGCACGTGAACTCACTGGGTTTGGCGATCTTCCGTCAACGGAGGATCTACCCGCCGCGACACACTCACACATCGAGACCTCCGTGTTGATCGTCGGCTCCGGTAGCGCGGGTCGGCGCGCCGCGACGATCCTTGCCGAAGCCGGCCTCAACTATCGATTGGTCGATCGCCACGAGCGAGGGCACCTCGAAGTGGAGGCCTTCTCCACCGAGCGAATCGCACTCCCCGACGACCTGCTCCCGCAGACGGCGATCTTCGGCGCCTATCCCGATGAATCACTGTGGGCCGCGATGACGGCAAGGCCCGACGGCTCATCGACGCTCACCACAATCCGAGCGCAACACGTTCTGCTCGCCACCGGCGCTCGTGAGCCGACCATTCCACTCCCAAACAACGATCTGCCTGGAGTGCTCGCGGCTCGCGGACTGCTTCGAAACCTCCATCTTGCGCACGTCCTGTTGACAGCACGCTGCGTAGTCATCGGCAAGGGTCCGCACGCCGAACGCTGCCGCGAGGCCCTCGACGCGCTCCGGGCTGAGGGTGTTCCGTCTGTTGAACGTGTAGACCCCGATGCGGTGCTGACCCTCGTTGGATCGACTCACGTCCGCGGAGTGGAGTTGAACGGAAAAATGCTAGCCGCCGATTTTGTGGTTCTCGCTCCCCCCCCGAGCCCCGCACACGAACTCGCGGCACAGGCAGGTGCAGAGCTGGTTTGGTCGGGAAATGGCTACTCTCCCGTGCGTGACGATCTCGGCCGAATCACTCGCTGTGGAACTAGCCAGGTGTGGGCCTGTGGCGACATCTGCGGCTACCACGGCCCAGACGTCGCAAAACGAGATGCCAGCCGGGTCGCCCACAATATCGCCGCGCAGCTCGGCGTCCCAAACAATGGAGACTCACAATGACACGCCGTACTTTTGTATGTCGATGCGAAGACGTCTCGGTCGGTGACATCGAGAACGCGATCGCCAAGGGCCTCGCCACCATCGAGGAGATCAAGCGCTACACCGGTCTCGGGACCGGACCCTGCCAGGGCAAGGAGTGTATGACTCCGCTCTCTCGCATGCTCGTCGCGCGGAGCAAGGTTCACGCGGAGGATCTACGTCCTTTCACGGCCCGCCCCCCAGAGGAGTCCGTGACCTTCGGGGCTCTTGCCACCGTGCCAGACACTCTGCTCGTCGATGCCATCCAGCGGACCCACGCCGCAGATCCGACACTGGAAGATAGGCCCCTAAACAGATCCAGCGGCCACGGCGATTCGGATTCGCCATCATGATGACTTCCCTTGGGTCCTCTCGTGCCGAGTTGCCCAAGCACGTCGACGTGGCGATCGTCGGAGGCGGTATCATGGCGCTCTCGTTGGCCTACAACCTTTCGCAGACGTCGAAGCTCCGTGTCGCCGTTTTGGAACGTAGCTACCTCGTAAGCGGAGCGTCCGGGCGCAACGGCGGAGGCCTACGAATGCAGTGGGGTGATGCCGGCAACGTTCAGCTGATGCGCGAGAGTATCGAGATCTGCCGCGGACTCGCCCAAAAACTGAACATCAACCTATGGTTTCGTCAGGGCGGCTATCTCTTCTTGGCCCGAACTGCCGCAGGCGAAGCCCGTCTGCATCGCAACGCGGAGATCCATCGGTCGGTCGGCGCCCCCACCCGGTTGCTCTCTGCAAGCGAAGCCCGAGAGATCGTCCCTCAAATCGACAGCCGTGAGGTCCGAGTCGCAGCCTTTAATCCCGACGACGGGGTCGTGTTCCCCTGGCCTTTCATCTGGGGATACGCAGAAAAATCCATTGATGCAGGAGTCACGATCCGCACACACACCGAGGTGAAGACGATCGAACCGCTCGCTCACGGATTCTCTCTTAGACTCTCCACGGGTGAATCGCTACGCGCAGATCGGGTGGTCAACGCGACTGGCGCCTGGAGCACGTCAATCAACCGAGATCTCGGTATCGACCTCCCCAATCATCCCCATCGCCACGAGATCATGGCCAGCGAGCCCCTGAAGCCTTTCATGAATCCGCTGGTCGTAGACCTCTCCTCCGGACTCTATTTCTCGCAAAGCACGCGCGGCGAGGTTGTCGCTGGTATTACGCTAAAAGACGCCCCGGGCATCCCGGCCGCGACATCGGTCGACCTCGGATCCAGTCTACGATTTTTGGCCCATCTTTCGCGCAGCCTCACCTCGATCATGCCGATCACCCGAAGCCTCCAGGTATTGCGCCAATGGTCGGGGCCCTACGACCTTTCCCCAGACGGCGACGCGATCGTTGGGCCCAGCCCGGGGCACCCCGATATGATTCAGGTCTGCGGATTCACCGGACACGGCTTCATGATGGGACCAGCCGTGGGACGACTGCTCGCGCGTTGGATCGTCGATGGAGAGCGTCATCCGATGCTCGAACGCTGGGACCCGGCTCGTTTCGCGCGGGGTGAAGCGAATCAGCGAGAAGATATGATCATCGGCTAGCCAAGCCAGTCGCCAGGGCGCACCGCTCGCAGGGGGATCTCGGTTTACCCGCGCAAAAAATCAGAGCGCCGCGGTTCGCACGAAGCTCGTCGACCGGTGCTTCCGGAAATTCGGAATATTTTCTGAATAAACGCGACACCTACCGAAGTGAAAAGCTCACCAATCTGGTATGGAAGCTTTCATGTGCGGCTTCGTAGGAATGATCTCCAGTCGAGACGTGGCAGCAGAGCTCCATATCGCCCTGCAGGCTCTTCAACACCGCGGCCAGGACTCTGCGGGGATAGCGACGATGTCGGCCGATGGCGACGAGTTCCACATGCGGCGAAATCTAGGACTCGTCACGCAGGCCCTCGGTCCCGATGACATCGACGACCTCGTCGGCAACGTCGGCATCGCGCACGTCCGCTACCCGACCATCGGTCGAGGGGTCCTCGCCGATGCCCAACCGTTTTTTTATCGCCAGCCGGGTGTGCTCATGGCCCACAACGGCAACATCACCAACTATAAAGAGCTTCGCGAATCACTGGCAGAGCGATCGATCCATCTTATGTCGCACTGCGATGTAGAGCCCGTACTCTGCGAGTTTTCGGATGCCCTAATGCGCCGGGCGAAAGCTCGACACACGCTCGACGATGCGATCTTTGCCCTGCGGGAGGTCCAACAGCGGGTCCGCGGCAGCTACAGCATCGTCACCGGACTCATGCTCGATGGCCAGCCGACGATGCTCCTCGTACGCGATCCAAACGGTATCCGTCCTGCGGTGATCGGTCGCCGTGATGACGGAAGCTGGTTGGCGGCAAGCGAGTCTACGACCTTGGATGCGCTTGGATTCAAGATCATCGACGACCCGCGACCAGGCGAAGTGGTCGTCCTGCGCGCAGGACAAGAACCCATTCGCATCGAACTCGACGCCCGTGAACCCACGCCGTGCATCTTTGAGTACATTTATTTTGCCCGCCCAGACTCCGTAATCGATGGGCGCAGCGTCTACGAGGTTCGGCTTGCGCTTGGCCGCAGCCTCGCGCGTCGAATCCGTGAAAAGGGTATCGAAGCCGATGTGGTGATCCCAGTACCCGACACTGCGCGTCCGGCAGCGGCGACCCTCGCAGAGATGCTATCCCTCCCGCTGCGGGAGGGATTCATCAAGAACCGCTATAGCGGGCGAACCTTTATTATGCCGGATCAGCTCACCCGGACCACTGCGCTCCGACTCAAGCTCAACACCCTCCCCCGCGAAATCCAAGGCCGGCGTGTATTGCTCGTCGACGACTCCATTGTACGAGGAACCACCCTAAAACGGGTCATCTCGCTGCTCGAAGATGCCGGCGCGGCTTCCGTGCATCTCGCAATACACTCACCGCCCGTTCGTTTCCCATGCTTCTACGGCATCGACATGTCGACCGAAGAAGAGCTTTTCGCACGACGTTTTCCGATGGATCTCGACACGCTCGAGCAACAAGCGGCGGCCCACCTCGGCGCCGACTCGCTGACCTACCTTAGCGTCGCAGGCATGAATGAGTCCTTTGCGGGCCCACGCTGCGGAGCCTGTTTTGACGGTCAATATCCGCAGCCGCTAACCGAACACGACCAGGCTGCCATCGTCGGAGATCGCCGCATTGCGGCCACCGAGAGCGGCGCAAGAGCCCTAGCCGAGGATATCATCCCCGGCTAGGGCCCCCGGTCGGATGCTGCCGCACTCATAAGCGAGCGAAGAAACCCAGACGCGACACTGTCCTTGGCGACCGCATAGAGTACTCTTGCTGCATGGACGCTCGTGCGCCTGGAGCTTTCGATCGGACTGATGGGCGACGCTCATCTCCCAGCAAGACCTGGCGCAGATATTTGATGGGGCTCGGGATGTGCGCAGCGTGCCAGCGCCCTGCTGAGCTTCCGGTCCGTGTGCTGTTCGGCGAAGACAGTCCCTCCCTCAACCGAGCCAACAACGCATCGCTGGTGCTCGCACCTGACGGCGACGCTTTCTATTTTTCAGTGGACGGTACCGATTTTGGATTGTCGACCGAGTTGAGCCCTGACGCCACCGTGCGCACACTAGAACTCTACCTCGCAGAAGACGAAAAGCTTCTGGGTTGGGGGACCTCCGCTCCCTTCACCCTCGATGGAGGCGATATGGGGCTAACGATCTTTGTCGGTGAAGCTGGAAAACTATCCACCTTCCCCGCTCTTGCCATTTCCGATCCCCAATTGTTGACGGCCAGGGCTCCCGGGCGAGGCATTTTGTGGGTCGACCAAGAAGGCGCCACTTCGCTGCTCAATCACTACACCTACGAGGTCGAGAATGGATCCAGACTCGACGATGGGCCCGCTGCAGGGGATGGAGGGCTCTTTAGCAACCGCGACGATTCGATCCTTCGAATCTCATGGAACACAGCTCTGGACGCATGGAACTATGACCCATCCAATGATGCCTGGACCACACGGATCATCCAGGGCGCCGAGGAAGCCGGGGCTCGCACTGGCGCAGCCGCCCTCCAAAATCCGATCAACGGCCATGTTTTTGTCATCGGCGGCGGTGACTCTCACGACATCGTCGAGATCGATCTACAGGCTGATGACGACGGTGTGCTCCCCGCCTCCCTGGTTCAAGATGTAAGCCTTGATAGCCCACGCCAGGGCGCCACGGCTCTTTGGCTCGGTCGGGGGGATGCGCTCGACGCCGGGCTCCTGGTCTTCGGAGGCTCCGACCCGCGACAACCGATCGCACTCGATGCTGGCCAACTGCTGGCATCGGGCCCCGAAGAAACTTGGACAGGAGCATCCTGCACACAGCTCCACCCTGCCAGCGCCGGAGAGACTGTCGAAGTCTTGTGTTTCGGGGGTATACGAGCCAACGCAGCGACTGCCGATGCCGTGTTGCTCAAACTGCCGAGCGAGGGCCGCCCTGAGGTCGTGCCCATGGATAAGCTGCTTCCAACTCCGATGGGCGACCCGGCCGTCTTTCGAGACAGAAGCGCAATGTACGCACAGAGTTCGGGTCAGCTTGTCCGTATCACTCGTGTCGATCTAGAGGTGACACAGTTCGCTACCGCCGCCCAGCGAGAGACGGGGGGCAGTTCTGTCATGCTCACCTCGGGTGTGACTTTCTTGTTTGGTGGCGCAGCGTCGGACGGCGGCCCGGCCGATCGAGTCTATGTATTCACCCCAGCGGTGACCCAATAAGATAGGATCCCGCCCTCCTCGCGCCACCGAGCCCATCCATCCGCAGGACGCAGGCATGTCCATGCCCGCGATGGGTCGGCTGCTCACCCCGGCGAGGTACCATCCGCGTAGGAATGCACCCGATCCAGCTGCTTTCGAAAAACCGAGGGGTCGCTCGTTGGCTTTTGACAAATGTTGGATTCACAGACGTAGGCGGTGGTCTTGCCCCCCATCGCTATCTTTCCCTCGATTCCTGGAACCAGCGTCATGTGAGCGGCAACCGAATCTTCTCCGGCAAGAACTACGATTCGATTCGGCACGTAGGTCCGACGCAACACCTCCACCATGTCGGCATCTGGCGCAGATGTCTGGTGCGACTTTGTGGGATAGATCAAATAAATCTGAAAGGGTCGATCGTGAGCGAAATCCAGCGCGCTCAACATTTTTGGCACCGACTGCGGACTTCTACCTATTCGCCCAGAGAATGCGCCGAGAAGTTTCTCGGCGCGACCGCGATACTCCGTCGCTCCGGTGAATTCCCCCAATCGAAGTAGGTTCAGGGCCGCCACAGAATTTCCAGAGGGCTCCGCGCCATCGTAGTCGGGTTTTGGACGAACGAGCAGATTCTCCCCATCGTCGGCCGTGGTAAAATAGCCGCCGACATCGTCGTCGAGATGACGCTTGTCCTGCCATTTTTGGAGGGCGAGGGACTCTCGCAGCCACCGCGGGTTGCCGTCCGCTTCATAGAGATCAAGCAGACCCTGAATAGTGAACGCGTAGTCATCGAGGTAACCCCGGCCTGAGTTCTGCCCGTCCTTGAGGCTGCGCAACAAACGTCCTTCGCTATCGCGCATTTCAACAAGGATAAAATTGGCAAGTTTTTGCGCTCGTGCGAGAATCTTCTCGTCACCAAAGACAAAGCCGCCTCTCGCAAACGCCGACAGAGCGAGTCCATTCCATGACGCGAGCAGCTTGTCGTCACGCAGCGGTGCTGGTCGTTTCATTCGAGCCTGATAGAGGACGCTCCTGCCGGCATCAACACGCCGTATCAACACCTTCGGGTCGATACCAAGCTCTGCGGCAACTTTTTTCGTGGACCGCGGGGTATGAAAAATGTTTCGACCTTCGAAATTTCCCGACTGAGATACTGCGTAGTACGCTCGGACCGCATCGCGCTCATCCGCCCCCAGCAAATTGTCGATTTCGTCGGGTGTCCAGGTAAAATACCAGCCTTCTTCTTGATGCTTCTTGCCCGGAACTGGACTGTCCGCATCCGTCGCAGAATAGAACCCCCCGCCTGAATCTGACATCTCTCGGTCCAGATACCCTAAGGTCTCCAGGGCGACATCTCGAAACAGCGCGGATTGAGTGCATTGCCACAGCTCCGCCATCACCACGACGATTTGTGCGTTGTCGTAGAGCATCTTTTCGAAATGCGGGACCAACCACTGGCGGTCTGTCGAGTAGCGATGAAAGCCACCGCCCACGTGGTCATGGATTCCTCCCTCAATCATTTTTTCGACGGTACCTGCGACCTCCGATAATATCCGCAGGTCCTTTGACCTGCGCGCGTATCGAAGCAGGAGCTCAAGATTCGAGGCTCGAGGGAACTTCGGCGCGTGGCCAAATCCCCCCCAACGTTCGTCGTACATCTCGGAGACTTCCTTGGCCGCCTCAGCAACAGGCCCGACAGATGGGAGCTTGCCTCGGATACCTCTCGCCGATGACGAAGCAATTTTACGGCTCACGGCCGCCGCGCGAGCAAGTACCGCAGTCGAATCGTCGGCATAGCTCGCTGCCATCTGCTTGAGGATCGAAAAAAAACCTCGGCGTGCGCCCCGGTCACCATCGCGTGCAGGGAAGTACGTTCCTGCGAAGAAAGGATCCCGATCGGGGGTCAAGACGAGCGTCATCGGCCACCCCCCACGCCCCGTCATAATTTGCACTGCGGTCATGTAGATATCATCGACGTCAGGGCGCTGTTCTCGGTCAACCTTGATCGCCACGTAGTGCCGATTGATGTAAGCGGCGATCTCTTTGTCCTCAAAAGATTCTCGCTCCATCACGTGACACCAATGGCAGGTGGAATAACCGATCGAGAGCAACACCGGACGTCCGAGCCTTTTTGCCTTCGCAAAGGCCTCGTCGCCCCATGGATGCCAGTTCACCGGATTGTGGGCATGTTGGAGCAAATAGGGACTGCTCTCCCGAATCAAGCGATTGGTAAATTCTGGGGCCCCTTGTTCGTCTTTGTGCTCAGTCCGTGCCTGATAATCCTCCCCCTTGCTCTGGAGGACTTTCTCGAGCTCGACACGCAAGGCCGCAAAGCCGTCGATTCCGGGCAACGGTGGTTCCTGTTCCTTCGTCATGCTCTCGTCCACTTCCGAACCACGATGTTTGTTTTCGGTCGAGTCGGTCTGTCCTTTGCCCGCCGGCGGCGGAACACACCCAGGAACGGCCATGCTCACGAGTCCCGAGAACAACCCCGTCACAAAATTAGTGCGCACCGACGTTATTGAGGAAGGTCGATATCTCGTTCGGTCAAATTGCACGTCGTGGTCCCTGACGTGGTCAAGCGTACCGCATCTTTGTAAACACCAGGACGTCTTCGGCACAGCAACCTGACGAAGCGATCGCCCTTGGATTTTTTGCTATGCTGAGCGGGCATGGCAACCACCGAGCCTACGAATCTCGTTGCGTCCAGTGAGGTCCTCGATGATGTGCGCGACCGCGTGCGCGACCAACTCGCGGATAGCTATGCGCGCACAGAGATCAACCTTGAAGAACTTGAGCGTCGTTTAGACCTGCTGTGGTCTGCGCAGGATGTCGACTCGGTAGAGCAGCTCGTTGGCGATCTTCCTTCAGCCGCCCCCCTTGGCCTTCAGCCCGCCAGCGCGATTCCAACCCTAACACCGGCCCCCCTCTCGGCTTCGCCCGAGACGGCCTCCATCAACGTCGTGCTAGGGGAAGCGCAACGCAATGGTATCTGGATTCCGGCCCGCCACAATCGGGTTCGGGCAATCCTGGCGGCCGTCACAATCGATCTTCGAGAGGCGCAGCTCGCCCACGGTACTACGATTTTTGACCTCAACGTCGTTCTCGGTGAAGTCGCGTTCTTGGTCCCTCCCGGCCTGCCTCTGACCATGCAGTGTGACGTCATTCTCGCAGAAGTGGGGGATCATCGAAGCTCTGCCCCTCCGCGGACAGGAGCTGCGCGCGTTCTCGTAACCGGGCGTGCCGTGCTGGGACAAATTGTGATCGTTGAACGCCTCCCCGGCGAGGGATGGCTTGCCTCGAAGCGGCGCCGTCGCCTCGAACGAAAAAATCGCCGATCCGATCGTAAAAAGCAGCTCGGCGCCGGCTCCCCCTAAGAGATTGATAGGTGCCCACAGATGTCCCCCAATGCGCATCCTTGGCTCCTCGGGCGCTGCCCTCCAATGCGCATGGTGCTGTAAGCAACGAAACAGCGCGCAACAGTTGCTTTCGACCCGGGGGTTCAGCGTGGAACAAAGGGGATTTCCCTCTAGTCCCTGGTCGACACCCGACGCATCATTGGCGGATGTGCGCCCACGCCACATCGAGGCCTGGCCGACTTGGGGTAGCCTTGCCGGCAGCCATCACCCTCGTGGTCGCCATGATGGTTTTCGTTGCGCCGACGCTCGCATCTCCGCCAGTCGCGCGGTCCACTCCGAGTGACGGTACGGAGCCAGACGACACGGCCGCGCCGTCACCCGCCGCCTCCGGCCGAACCGTGGTCGTACCCAATCTACGACCCCAAGCGGTCAATCGAGACCGCGCATCCAGCATCGTCACCCGCCAGGAGATGCAAGAGCGACTCCCTCACTCGGCTCCCGATGCGCTCACCTACGAACCGGGGGTCTACGTTCAACGCAGCGCTCACGCCCAAGCATCACCCTACATTCGGGGGCTCACGGGACAACAGACTCTACTGACCTTCGACGGCATTCGCCTCAACAACGCGACCTTTCGGGCGGGGCCGAACCAATATTTTTTCACCGTCGACTCGAGAACGATCCAACGTCTCGAAGTCTTGCGCGGCTCTGCATCCACGCAGTGGGGTTCTGACGCCATCGGCGGCGCGCTCCTAAGCACTCCGATGGACCCAAGTATGGAACGAGTGAAGCGCGAGTTCCACGGTTGGCAAATCCACCCACGATTGTCGTTAGCGGCCCGTTCCGCCGATGGAGAGATTGGCGGCCGAGTCCAACTGGATACCACCTACCGCAGAAAACTCGGCTTCATCGGTGGCATGGGCTATCGAAAAGCGGGGTTCCTCGAGACTTCCGGCCCAATCCTGGCCCCGGCGACCGGTAAACAACACAAGTCTCCGCGTTTCGCCAAAGATCAACGAACACAACTCGGAACCGGATTTAGCGAATTGACGGGCGATGCCCGGCTCGTCTACAGACCCGACCCCAACTTCAAATTTACTCTTGCTTACTACGACTATCGCCAAATGGATGCACCTCGAACGGACAAATGTCCTGCCGATGAAGCCCCTGAGGATCAGTGCCTGATTTACCTGGAACAATTCCGTACGCTCACCTACGCAGCGCTGGACACCCATGCCGGGCCTGCCCTGGCCCAAAACGGTCGCGTCACAGCCAGCTTTCAAAAACAACACGAACGCAAACAACTCACGCGCGACAACGGAATCCCCGAAATCGACGGTGGTACACAGAACAACGGTCGAGACGACGTCTACACCCTAGGAGGCTCAGTCCGCGTATCGACCCGAACCTGGGCTCTCGGAAACTCGGGCGAATACCGTCTCGACTACGGTGGTGACATCTACCATGACATGGTCAAGAGCGATGAATGGCTGGTCTTCACCGATCTATCGCCGCAGGTCGTGCGAACGATGTCGAGAGGTCAGTACGTCGACGGTTCATCGTACCTAAGCTCAGGTCTGTACGCACAGAACAAACTTCGATTTTGGGACCTTCTCAGCCTGCGGGGAGGCGGGCGCCTGGCCTATATCGCCGCTCAGGCGCGCCGCGACGATGAAAGCACAACTCGGGGTATCGATCGACGTTGGACAACGGCTGTGGCCAACATGGGTATCGCCGTGGAAGCCACCCCCTGGCTGTCACTGCTATCGAACGTCGATCAAGGATTTCGGGCGCCTAATCTTGACGACCTGACGAGCCGTCAGCAAACCGGGCCCGGCTTTCAGTTTGAAAATTCGGAACTCATACCGGAGCGCTCACTCACCTACGAGTCCGGGTTCAAAATTCGCAACAAACACATCGAAGCCAGCGCCTTCGTCTACCAGACGAATATTCACAACTACATCGCCCGCTCACCAAGGACCATCGACGACTGCCCTGAGGGCGACTCCGGTGGTTGCGAAAGCTCCGCATCCCTCTTTCAGTTGGTCAATCTAGGTGGCGCAGCCCGTATTCGAGGTTTTGACGGGGCGGTAAGAATATTTTTCGGTCATGGGATCTCGGTAAACACCTCAATCGCGTACGCGCATGGAGCTGGACAGAATCCAGTCGCACGTCCCGCCAATGCGGATTTGGTCTCGAACTACGCCCGGCGAGTGCCCCTTTCTCGAATCCCCCCTCTCAATGGCACCGCCGAGCTCACCTGGCGTGCCCACCGTGGTGTTTGGCTGGGTGGAGGGATGCGCTGGGCCACTGCGCAAGATCGTCTCGCCCCCGCCGATGTCGCCGATGTTCGTATCCCCGCCGGTGGAACACCCGGATTCGCGGTGTTCGACCTCAGAGCGGGCTATCGTTGGGACCCATTCCTGCTGCTGGGCGTCGTCTTTGAAAATGTCGGAGATTCCCCGTATCGGTATCACGGATCCAGCGTCAACGGAGCCGCCCGATCGATCCGAGTCAGCGCTGAAGTTGGTTTTTAGCCACGCCCCTCTCTGATTCGAATCAAGGGATTCCCCTCGTCTCACTAAAAAGATGCATAGAAGAGCCCCCTATACTGCCCGATCGCTATCAACCACAATCTCTCGCATGCAGTTTTTATCTCAAATTCGGATAGTTTCGCGCACAAGAACGTCTTCTCGGGCGCTGTGTATTTCCGGTGCGATCATGCTCGGCTCTCCGCTGGGCTGCACACCAGATGACACGCCCATTCCCGGTGACGGTAACGGCGACGGCGACGGCGACGGCGACGGTCCCCCGTGCGCCCCCTCGAACGAGATTGCGGACGACAGTACCTGCACTCAACTCGACAGCGACTATTCCCCGGGCGCCGACGATGACTACGATGCCTGCATCTCGGATGGAGGTACCTATGAGCGCATCGGAAGCCCCCCGTCGAGCATCGGGAGGGTCGAAGCCTTTGATCGTATTGCTGACATTCTTTGGAGAAGTGGGACTCCGAACGCGGCTGATTTTGTCGAAGCACGAGAGGTCTACGATGAGGACCAAGGCCTGGGATCCCGAGTTGAACGGCGTGAAGACCTTCACTACCCTCCGATTCCTGCCGACGATCCGGACCGGAACCCTGGTGTCGACGATGACAAACAATGCTCCGTCACCGCGATCGCAAACAAGCACCCTGATCGCTGTGCAGGACCGGCAAAGATCCGCCCCTTGATCAACCGGGCCCTCATCGACGGAGCGAACGGTGATGGCGACGCAAACGCCAGCGCCGCACGCGTAAAAGCAGGAGGGCTTTGGTTTCTGTATCTATCGATCTATAAAGAAGCGACGACATGTTTTACTGGAGCCGCCAAAGACTGTGACTCCAGCTGGGCGTACTACACCGGGGCCCAGCAAGTAGCGAAGACAGGGCTCGGACTCGCAAAAATGGTGTCGCCCATCAGTGAATACACTCACCAGCGCATCTTTGATGGGGTTCTGGCTGTTCGCTGCGTCCGCGATTTATATCCACAAGACGACTACCCGACCTTTGGCGATGTTCCACCTGCGGGGCAGTCCTTGTTCGAGACCGCGGCCGAGCAGCTCGACCAAGCGCTTCACCGCGGGTATGCCCTCACGGTCCGCCGCCACCTGCTCGCTCACAGCAGCTGCGAGGCTTCGGCGTCAAACTGGGCCTTCATTCAGACCGCCGGGCCGGTACTCGACCGAGAAGCCGCGACGCGAGACCCCACCGCGGCGGCGGAGTTGGCGGCCCTTTGGGCGCTATCAGCTCCGGATCCAACGGACATTAATAGGGCGATCGCATTGCTCGATTCGCTCTTTGACTGCGGCTGAAACGATTCGGCGTAGCCTTATCCTTAGATGTCCAGATCCCCCCCAACCATTCCGCAGCATCGCGCGGAGCCCACGCATGAACATCACGCATGAACATCACGGGTTGAACGACGCGGCGATGGAGAACGTAGATCTACAAGATATCTCGGCGTTCCTGTATGTCGTTCGCCACGGATCTTTCACGAACGCGGCCAGCCACCTCGGAGTCTCAAAATCGAGCCTGAGTCGCCACGTCGCTCATCTCGAAAAAATTCTCGATGCTCGTCTCCTAGAACGCACGACTCGACAGCTTCGCCTCACCGACGTCGGCAACACCGACTTCGAACAGGTCGCTGCCGCAATGTTACGTCTTGATGAGGCCAGTGCAATGGTGCGGAGCATGCAAGACTATCCGGTAGGCCACCTGCGGGTCTCGGCTCCGGCCGACCTGTCATGGATGTTGGCACCGATGGCAGCCGCTTTTTCGCGTGCATACCCAAAGATGTCCGTCGAGTTGGTCCTCACCCAAAGATACGTTGATCTTCTTGCGGACGAAATTGATATCGCATTCCGAGCAGGCGACCTCGCCGACTCGTCGCTGGTGGCTCGCAAGTTGATCACGACGACCCACCGACTCTACGCATCCCAGACCTACCTCGAGTCCCGAGGTTGTCCGCGCGACCCCGATGAACTTCGTGGACATGACTGTGTGCTTTTTCGGGCAAAGCGTGGCCGTAAACAGTGGAAGTTGTTTGGACCCGACGGAGAGACGACCGTTAATGTATCAGGACGTCTTTCAGGAAACGGCTATGACTTCGTGGCCAGCGCAGTCTCCGCCGGTGCCGGGATCGGTTTTCTCCCTCTGCACGACTCGCCCCTCCGCGGTCCTCACTCGAACCTCATCCCCGTACTGAGCGAATTTCGCGGACTGCGAACGACGTTGTACCTTGTCTACCCGAGCACCCGTTTTCTTTCGACCAAGGTCAAAGCCTTCCGGGATTTTTCACTCAAGTGGCATGGTCGGTCGAGCGAGGACCCGCGGAACAGGGTCTAGTTGTCCTGGACGCTTTCGCTTGTATCGCGTGCAACACGCTCACGGTGGTCGTGTGCCCCCATCCACGCCCGAAGAACAATCTCGAGTACATATTAAACATCAAGGCCTCCGCATCCCCCTCCCGCGCCGACGCGCCGTTTCCCGACCCCGCACGTACGTGCATACTCCGCTGACGGTATCGGCCGCCCCGTTCTTCCTTTGGTTCGTGCCCCCGTATCCACATGCCTGACGCCGACGTTCCGCTCACACATTCCCCACGCTCCCCATTGCACGGCTCTCGGCTCAAACACGTGGAGCTACGTTCCTCCTACGACGCCATCATCGTGGGCTCGGGGATCTCGGGGCTCTCCTCGGCAGTGTTCCTGGCCAAGCAAGGCCGCCGCGTACTGGTCTTGGAGCGGCACTACACCGCCGGAGGGCTCACCCATACATTTCGGCGTCGAGGCTTTGAGTGGGACACCGGGCTGCACTACGTGGGTAGAGTCCACAACCCAGACGATCCGGTGCGGCACTGCTTTGACTACATCACGGACGCCCGGCTCCAGTGGCAGCGACTCGACTCCGTGATCGACCGAATCAAACTCCCGGGTCTTGATTTTGACTTTGTCAGCGGAGCAAAAAATCTACGTCGTAACTTTCACAATACCTTTCCAAACGAGCGAATCGCCATCGATCGCTATTTCGACATCCTGGACGGATTTTCGGCCCACGTGCGTCGCTTCGCTATGATGAAAGCGGTTCCACCGCTGATTTCGCGCCTGGCGGGGCCGCTCTTCGCCCGCCATTTTCACGCCTTCGCACGGCGAACCACCTCCGAGGTTCTCGATGAATTTGTCGACAACCCTCGACTCAAATCCTTGATTGTCAGCCGCTACGGAAACTATGGACTTCCGCCTGTGAGGAGCAGTTTCGCAGCCCACGCGACAGTGGAATGCCATTATCTCGAAGGCGCGAGTTATCCGATCGGTGGTTCCACCGCGATCGCCCGCGAGGTTGTTCAAGTCATCGAAGAAAATGGCGGTCAGGTTGTTGTTCAGGCCCCCGTCGCTAAAATATTAACCGGCAACGGCAAGGCTCAAGGGGTCTTGCTGGCCAACGGGCGCGAGATCTTGGCACCGGTCGTGGTCAGCAGCATCGGTGCTGTCAACACCTACACCCGATTGCTTGGACATGAGGACAAACTCCAGCCAGTTCGAGAGCGCCTCAAACGTCTCGAACCATCTATCGGTCATATGGCCCTCTATCTCGGTCTCGAAGGCTCGCCCGAATCCCTCGGACTCAAGCGGAGCAATTTGTGGATTCACTCGGACACCGATCTCGACGCCTCGATCGCGGCCCAATCCGCCAACGCCAACGCCCCCTTTCCCATCGTGTTTGTCGGCTCCCCAAAATCACAAGGCCATGACAGCTCCGGGCTCGAAAAGACCACTCTTGAGTTGATCGCCCCCATGCCCTACGACCATTTTTCAAAATGGAAGGACACACCTTGGAAACACCGAGGCGTGGAGTACAACCAGCTCAAGTCCAACATTGGCGAGCGAATGATGGAAACGGTCCGTCAGCATCTACCTCAGGTGGTCGACCGGATCCGGGTCAGCGAGGTCTCGAGTCCGCTCTCGACGGTGGAGTTCTCGGGGCATAGCCGCGGTCAAATCTACGGCGTCGCCGGGGTGCCTGCGCGCTATAGCGAGCATGCTCTTCGACCACATACTCCGATCTCTGGGGTATTTTTGACCGGGCAAGATGCCTTGGTACCCGGCGTATCAGGCGCAATGATGGCCGGTATGCTCACGAGCATCGCCATCTGTAAGCGAAATTTGCTCTCGAAGGTCACGAAATCGGCCTCCAAGCGCCCTCGATAGTCGATCGACGCCGAGGGCGCTCCAAAGTAGCGCTGCTCCACCTAGCGAATATTGGTGCGAGGTCGCTGAGTCTCGGTACACTGCCCGTTATGGTGGTTAATCGTTCATTGGGCTGCGCTCTCATCGTGGCGGTATCTAGCGGATGCGCCAGTGACTCCGATCGAAAGAACGATGGCGACGGCGGTATCGGTGGACCGATGGCCGGCGGCGAATCCAATACAAGCGACGACAGCAGCGAGGCCCCAAGTCAGGAGCAAGGCCCCAATCTCGACGTCGGTTCTGGCAATCCAGGGGGACCAGGTGGAGGTGGAGACGGTGGGGATGACGACGATTGCGAAGTCCCCGAACACGTGCCCTGCGACGGTTCGGGCGACGTCGCCAATGCCCTTGGCCTCAATTGTCCAGGCGAGCTGCAGTTTACGGTCACACAAGGTCCGGCGGCAGAGGGATGGGACACCGTCAGCTCGTTCGGAACCACCGATGCCTTCAACCCTCGCGAGGGTACTGAATACGTTGCCATTGGATCCGGGCAAATCGTTGAAATGACTCAACCCAGTGGTTGTATCGGTTTCGATCTTCCGGGCAATGAAGTCGGTCAGATGCTCCCCGCTCCAATTGTTCTCACCGACGTAAATGCGGCATCGTGCAGCGATGACCCAAGCCTGATTGGGACCGGCGACTGCTCCAATACGTTGCAAGAGGAGTTTTCGCAGACTACAGCGGGAGCCTTTGACTATACAGAGGTCCGCATTGAGGCGACGGTGCCGGCTGGATCGACATCATTTAGCTTCGATTTCGCGTATTTCAGCTGGGAGTACCCGAGCTTTTGGGAGAGCGAGTACAATGATATCTTCATCGGATGGCTGGAGTCCGAAGCATGGACCGGCAACATCTCCTTCGATGCCAACGGCGCCGCGATCTCGGTCAACGCCGGGTTCATGAACTACCTCGACGCCGATACGCCCAACGTCGACGGCATGGGCGCCGGCCACCCTGATTGTCCGACGGGAACAAACTGCTCGGCCCCCGAACTTCATCAAACCTGTATGCAAAATCATGGTGGGACCGCATGGCTCACCACAGAAGCCGAGGTCATCCCTGGCGAGGATATGATCTTGGTCCTAGCGGTCATGGACCTGGGAGATCCGAACCTCGACAGTTTTGCGTTTCTCGACAATTTCGAGTGGGGTTGCACCGAAGGTCCTCCTCGCACGGTCCCGATCGGCTAGAGCAAACTCGGGTGACCTTGGCTACCTAG
>CAYTFJ010000065.1:0-27116 GCA_964437075.1 uncultured Nannocystaceae bacterium | reverse complement strand
CGGAGAGTGTATTCGACATGTGGTTTCCTTTCGGGAAACAGTTCGGTCGAAACAGTTCGGTCGAAACAGGGGCTACTACAGGTAGGCCTTCGTCCGTTCGACCCGCGGGTCCTCAAGGTCTTCAAAGAGTGAGATTAGCGATTCTGGCGACTGGGGTTCACCCATTGTCGCCTTCGCCTTTGCTTTGCACCGTGCCATCAAGCACACGAGATCACGGACGGCAGCGCTCGGCAAACGGCGGGCTACATGATCGGAATTACACGGGATTTAGATGCGATCCCCCTGGCGTAGAGGTGTGAGGACAGACCGACGAGTCACCTTCACGGTTGTGAAGTCGTTCACGCACCCGCGGGAATCGCAATCCCAACGGCAACAAGAAGAACGAGCGCAAGAGCCCCAAAGCCAAGCGCGAGCAACCACATTCTCCAGCTTCCGGAAGCCCTCTGCGCAGCGACCTTTGCCGCCACCGCGCACTGAAGGGCGTAATACAAGGCAAAGGATCTCGATGCCAACGCGATGATCTCGAAGATATCCACGGTCCACACCAATACGACCCCCACCGCCGAGACCAGGAGATAGCCCACCTTGGCAGTCAGCTTGAACCGTCGACCAAGCGTTTCAGAAAAGAGCCCGCCTGTGCCGACCGTGTCCGCCACGGCCGCACTTAACTGACTCATCACGGCAGCGACGATCAACATCGGTGCGAGCGCTGTCGCTACAACCGCAGAAAGGTCGATGATGGCGGTCTCATTGACCTCGTCCTCCAGCTGTCCGAACGCCGGAACCGTGAGCGCGACAAATACAATGTAGATAAATGCTGCGATGATTTGCGCGTACCTCATCGTCGAAACCCGCACCCTCGCGTCATATTCGTCGCCCAGATATCGCGAGGTCTCGAACCCCTGTACAACGATTAGAACACCCGCCATCAGACGGACCGTGCGCCACCAGTCAAGGTCTTGAGGCAAGAACTCCGAGAGATGAAAACCTTCGATCCTCGGCACATCGTAAACACCCCAACCGATGATCAGCGCGCCGATGATCGCTAGTTTTATCGAGACTGAGTATTCTTCGAGGCGCTCAAGAAAAGACAAGCCACGCACCCATCCGGCCACGCCGATCGAGATGAGAATCACCGACGTCATCGACTGAGCGATCCACTCGCTCTCGACCTCAAGCCCGCGCAGTACGAACGAAGCGAGCAATCGAAGATAGAACGTAACAGAAATAAAGTAGGCGACCCCTAGCGCGAGCGCTGAAGCGCTGTCCAGGCGACCGACCGCCGTGGAGCTGGCTCCAGGACTGGCCAGGAGCGGCTCCGCGTACGATATATTGAATCGAATCGCCGAACCGACAACATAGGCAAGGCCCACAACCCCCGCCATTGCAAGTGGGGCGTAGCCGCCAACCGCGTTTCCGAGCAAGGGCACGATCACCAAAAAACCACTGCCAATGATCGATGCGAGCGGGGTCACGATCGCTCGCCAGGTTTTGTTGTCCCTGATTCTCCGAGACAGCAAAATCATGCCGAAGAGCAGCGCGATGGCAATGAGGAAGGCGTTGAGCATCATCTCGCCCTCGATTGTTTCCCATCGCTCCGTAGCCGGCAAGCCCCAAAGAGCACCTCCGCGCCCCTCCCCGAATCGGTTAGCCGTCCCCTACAGGAACCGCCGTTTTCTCAAGGCCCAGCGACCTGCCAACATCCGGAGGTCATCAATTGCCGTGTAGGCGACCGGAACGATCACAAGCGTCAAAATCGTCGCTGTGGTCATACCACCCACCAAGGTCTTACCAAACGCTGCGTAGGCGATTCCTTCGGCCGGAGGCTCGGCAAACGCCAGTGGAAGCATACCTCCCACCGTTGTTAGTGCCGTCATCAGGATCGGGCGAAAACGTTGGATCCCGGCCTGAATCACCGCTTCCGAGCGCTCCATTCCCGCCGCGCGCGCGGAATTGATAAAATCAACCAAAACGATCGCGTTGTTAACCACAACACCCAACAAGAGCAACAGACCGATGACCGCGAGCGGATCTAGGTCTGAACCGGTTGCATACAAAAACCACGCGACACCCACAAAGGACAAAGGAATTGCGGGCAATACGCTGAGCGGAAGGACCACCGATTCGAAGAGAAATCCCATCAAGAGAAAGATAAAGACGGTCGCCAGCAACATCGCAAGGATCATATCGGTCGACTGATCCGCCATCATCTTACGCTCTTCATCCGCGTCGAACGAGAGTCCTTCGGGAAGATGATAGGCGTCGATGAATGCCGTCAGTCGCGTCACGACCTCAGCGCGGACCTCGGGATCGAGCTCAAGGCGAATAAGTGCCGCGACCCGCTTGTTGTCGCGCACCAATACGGCTTCCCCTTTACGGATCGACGTCGAAGTGAGTGTATCGATCGGGATATCCACCCCGCCTGCTGTCGGAACCGTGAACCGTAGAAGGTTCTTCAGTTCCTCTCGATCGGACTTCTGGTAGCGAATCCAGACGTTGATCTCAGCATCCTCCCCCTGAAATCTCGGTAAGGGCCGGCCGCGAAGCGCCGTGGCGACGGTGTTGGCCACCATGCCCGGCGATACACCTAGACGCTGCGCCGCGCCAGCATCCACCGAGAGTTGAAGCTCATCCCGCCGGCTCGTATCTCGACCCTTGGCGACGATTCCGATCACGCCATCGATCTGCACCACGGCCCGTTCGAAATCCTCCTTTGCATCCTGGACAATGACATGGTCGTCGCCATGGATGACGACAGGAAAACTCGTGTCCTTGGCACCGTCGCTGTCGCTGAACTCCGAGCGTTTCTCCCACCCCGCGGGCTGGGGGAGTCGCTCCACGACCGCCTTCCCTGCCTCCTTGTAGGGTGGATCGCCGGGGTTCGGCGGATTAAAAAACATCTGAACCACAGAAAATCCTGGTTCGATGGAGATGTATTCCCCAGCGCCGTTCCATTCTGAACGATGAGCCGCAAACCACACCTCCAATTCCCTAAAAAACAGCTCAGACTCTTCGATCGAGATGTGGCTTGGCACAACATAGGACACCGAAATCTGCCGTCCGCCCATGTTGTCTTGGACCCCCATCTTCACGCCGGTCTCTGGGTTCATGGGGACACTCAAGGATGCCATCGCCAACATCCCAACGAGGGCAACATCGATGCGGCGCTTCAAACTCAATCGTAGCAGGGCGCCATAAAGCCCACAAAGCCTACCGAGGCTCAAATCGTAAACAGCGCCCATTTTCGCCTTCCACCAGCCATCGACAGCCATCACTCGCCCCCAAACGCTGCCCTTTCTGTGAGTCCGAACAATCTCCTTTTCAAGCACAAACGCTGCCACCAACGGGATCAGCACCAAAGCAACAAAAAGGCTCGCCACGAGCGAGATGCAGATCGGCGTCACCATACGAATGAGGTAAAATTGGGTTGTGCCTGAGTTGAGCAGTGCCGCGGGTAGAAACACGACCATCGTTGTTGCTGTGGCCAAAATGACGGGCAACGCCACCTCGCTGGCGCCATGCAGCGCAGCAGCAAAACGACCGATGCCCCGGGCGCGGTAGCGGGAAATATTCTCAGCGACAACAACAGAGTTGTCGACAACGAGACCAATGCAGATCATCAATCCAATCAAAGAGATCAGGTTGATGCTCTCGCCAGCAAAATACATAAAGGGGAGCGCCATGAACATCGACAACGGTATCGACAGCGCAATAACGATCGTCAGACGGGTTCTTCGAAGGAAAAATAGCAACACCAAAACCGCGAGCGCTCCCCCCTGGAGCCCAGAGTCGGTCACCTGCTTGAGACTCGAACGAATCGTATCTCCCTGAATAAAGATCTTGTCGATGTTGAATTGGGCCAGCGCGGGATCTTGACGCGCCTCCTCAACGGCCTCCTTGATCGCGTCACAAACCCCCACAGTGTTGGCCTGCGACTCCTTGGTCACGAACAGCGCCAGGGTCGGCCGGCCATTGTAGCGGTCAAATCGTTCGGTCTCGGGAAAATCGTAGACAACCTTCGCTACATCCGCCAAACGAAGGTCGCGAGGGCCAACCACCGCATTTTCAAGATCGGCCACCGTCTCGTAGCGGCCCATCGACCGCAGCAAAAAATTGTCGTCGCCATCGACCAACTCGCCACTCGCCAAGTTAAAATGCGAACGGCTTAGGCTTTCTGCAACTTGAAAGATATTGAGGTTCGCGGCCTCAGCGAGTGAACGGTCGATCTCGATACGAATTTCGCGGTCCTCCTGTCCAAAAGCGGAGACAAGGCCAACACCGGGCACCCGCTCAATCCTGCGCATGAGGTGGCGTTCGATCAGGTCTTGGGCATTGCCGAGAGACTCTGGCCAGCCAATCCCATAAAATGCGACCGGAATATTGTCACCGGTATGTTTTCGAATCGTGATCTCTTTGGCGTCGTCAGGAAGATCAGGGCGTACGCGAGCGATTCGATCCCGGACCTCGCGATAGGCGATATCCATGTCGGCGTCCTCATCGAACACGAGGTTGATCTGTGCGCTGTCGGGGCTCGAAACCGCAGAAATTCGATCGAGCTTCGGCAGCGAAGCCAACCCCTGCTCTAGCGGTCGAGTGATTTTCTCCTCGATATCCCGCGCCGTTGCATTGGGGTAAGGCACATTCACCGACATGAATGGCATCGTTGTTCCGGCTGGAATCAGCTCGAGAGGTATGTTGAGAACTGCAACAACGCCCAGCACCAAAATGCTGGCAAACATCATCAGCATCGTGATCGGACGGACCAGTGCGGTACGAACGACCACGTTGTCCCGAATGTTTTGTGGGACTTTCATCGTTCGTTGACGGGCGGCTCCGCGGCCGTGACCGACACATCGGTATCGGGTGTGAGCTGCTCGGTACGGACTTCGGCCAAATCGTGGGCCAACAAGGTCATGGGATCCGATCCCACCCGAGCGCCAAGAACACGGTCCACCAGCGAATAGAGCGTAGGAATCACGATCAGCGTCAACACGGTCGACACTGAAAGTCCCGCAATCACCGTGACCGCCATCGGCTGGCGAATCTCAGCGCCATCACCCAGGCCAAGGGCCATCGGTAAGAGACCGAGAACCGTTGTCATGGTCGTCATCAGGATAGGCCGCAGCCGTACGGCCCCGGCGATCTCGATGGCTTCACTGGTCGTCTTACCACGGGCCTTCAGTTGGTTGATGTAGTCCACCAGGACGATCGCGTTGTTGACGACGATCCCGGCCAACATGATCCCCCCTAAAAAGACGACCACCGAGACGGGCATCGACAACACCTTCAACGCAACGATGACACCGATCAACGCCAGCGGAATGGTGACGAGGATAATAAGCGGGTAGACGACGCTCTCAAACTGCGAAGCCATGATCACGTAGACCAAGAAAATCGAAAGTCCCAGCGCCAACAACAACGAAGCGGACGAAGTCTTCCATTCTTCGCTCTGCCCGGTCACCACCGTGCTGATTCCAGGAGGAAGATCGATTACGGCGAGCGCCGTAATCACGGCATCGGTTGCGTTCCCCAAACCGACGCCCTCGACATTGGCCGACACGATACCCACACGCTGCTGGCCCACTCTCCGAATCTCGTTCGGTCCTCGGCCCGGCTTAATCTTGGCGACCGCCGACAAGGGGATCGGACGCAAACCACCAGGGTTGACCACAAGATTTCGAATCTCGTCGACGCCTGTAGTCTCAACATCTGCGAGCCTGACACGCACCGGGACCTTGCGATCTCCACGGTTGAACTTGGTCGCTTCTTGGCCTTGCACCTTGTCTCGGACCAACTCCGCGACCGTACGAATGTCCAAGCCACGACGAGCGAGCGCGTCACGATCGTAGATGATCTGAATCTCTGGATTTCCCGGTTGAATCGAGCCCTTGACGTCCCGCAATCCGGCGATGCCGGTCAAACGAGTTTCGACCGCTCGGGTCGCCACGGCGAGAATCGAGAGATCGTAGCCACGAATTTCGATCTCGATCGGCGTCTTGAAAGAAAACAGAACCGGTCGTGAGACCCGCGCATCCAGGTCGGGGATGCCCGACAATACCTCACGTACGACGACAAGCGCGTCACTCTCGGCGATTTCCGGGGTCACGGAGTCCAGCGGTGCGAGAAGACCATCGTCACGAGCGGAATTCGGGCTGGCCGCGGTCCACACGGCAATTGCCATCGTTGCGGTGTGTTCTCCACGTTCGCCGCTCTCGGTGGAATCCCGTTCGCTACCAATGGTCGTCACGAGGCTGCGCAATCGTGGAATTCGGGCGCGCAGGTCCTCTTCGATAGGCCGAACAACGCGCTCGGTCTCCTTGAGAGGCGTTCCGACCGGCAAGACGATCTCGACGGAAAATTCTGCCTGGTGAACCTCCGGGATCAACTCCGTATCCAGATCCGCAGCGTCTCGCCCCACAAAGACCAACATCGCTAGGACCAATGCCAAGACGGCAGCACCATGCTGCAAACTCCACCGGAGCATCACCACATAGATGCGTTCTAGCCGCTCAAGAATCCATGCGAAGCCGTGCAGAACGGGCAACGCCAGCAGAGCGAGCAGTCGACCCACGGCCAAACTAGCCATAAATACCACACTCGCCGTGCCACTTGCTGCCGTCACCAAGATCTTACCCGCCAGCTCGGCCACAAGATGAAAGACAAAACGGCTGCAAAAATAGGGTGAGAATAGAACCCTAAGAGTGACCCTACGGGTCCGCGTTGCCCGACGGTCACCGCGATACGCTACGACCAGGGCTCGTATTGATTCCCAGCGGGTCCATCGGCGTCTGAGCGCGACACCAAGACCCACATCTTCGCCCTTGCTCGGCCATTCCAAAGCCGTCAGCGTCGGAATAAGAAAAAGGGCGACCGCCAAGGACGCAAGCAAACTGAACACAACGGTCGCTCCGAGGTCTCCGAACATCTGCCCCGCCACTCCCTCGACGAACACCATCGGTGCAAATACTGCGATCGACGTCAAGGTGGAGGCAATTACCGCGGAGCCCACCTCGGACACTCCCCGTAGCACCGCTCGCTTCAGCGCATCCCCCTCCTCGATGCACCGATGGATCGACTCGAGGACCACAATCGAGTTGTCCACGAGCATCCCGATTCCCAGGGCCATACCTCCGAGCGACATGATGTTCAGGCTCACCCCCTGAAGGTTCATCGGTGCGAATGTGATCAACAAGGAAACAGGTATCGCTATGGCGACGATGGCCGTGGCCTTGAATTTTCGCAGGAAAAAGAACAGCACGATCACGGCCAACAGCCCGCCGCCAAACGCCGTGTTTCTCACCTCGGTAATGCTAGATTCGATAAACAGAGAACGATCCGAGATGGTCCTAAGTTCGACGCCAAACTCCTCGAGCAGCCGTTTCGCCACTCCACCTTCGCCAGCCGCGGCATCCGGGTGCCCTTGCACCCCTTGTCCCTCGATGCGCTGGCGTACACGCGCAGCCATCTCGACGATATTGGCGTCTGCCTCCTTATAGATCTCAACCTCGACAGCCTCGTGCCCTTCAACTCGAGTGATAACATCGCGATCTTTGAAGCCATGCTCCACCGTGGCTACATGGGAGAGCTTGATGTCCTTTCCCTCGACGCTCACAACGACCAAATCTCGAATTTGATCGAGGCTCACGAACTCGTTGACAGTGCGGATCAAGTAGCGCGTCTTCCCTTCGCGCATACTTCCACCCGCCAAATTAATATTTTCAGCCTGGAGGCGTTGAATCACGGTGGCGATCGACAATTTTGTTCGCCGCAACGCGGCCTCGTCGATCTCCACATGAATTTCCTCCTCAAGACCGCCCTTGATCTTGACGGCAGCAACGCCATCGACGGGCTCTAGAAGTCGCTGAACTTGCTGATCGCCAACCCGACGCAATGCCTTCAGCCCCGAGATGCCTCGATAGCGTTCGTCGTCTCCGCTGAGGCTAAGGACCAAGACAGGATCCAAGGTAGGATCGTAGCGAAGAATCAGCGGCTGTTTGACCTCCTCTGGGAGAAGCGGCTTAACCACGTCGAGCTTTTCGAGCACGTCCTGGTTCGCCTCATCCATATCGCTGTCCCAGGAGAACTCCAGGATCACATCGCAGTAGCCCGCGCGTGCGACCGACGAGATTTTCGTGACCCCCTTGACCACCCCCAGGACCTCCTCCAACGGACGCGCCACGTCATTCTCGACCTCCGCGGGGGCGGCCCCCGGATACTCCGTCCGAACCGTCAGCTTTGGGTAGCTGATCTCCGGCATTAGATTGACCGGAAGGCGACCCACGCTCACCACGCCAAAGACCAGCATCGCCAAAAACACCATCAGCACCCCGACGGGTCGCGTGGTGGTGAAGCGAAATCGATGCATCTTCAGGCGCTCGTTCTCAAGACGGGCTTCGCTGGCGACACTCGAGTCGTCAGCACCGGGGTCTGCATCCGCGTGCTCTCGATTCGGAGGGCCTTGCACCATGGTTCTTTCTTGGGCGGACTAGCCGACGCTCGCGACTTCGTTCGCCGTTCCAGCAGAGCTCGTGTCTCCGGCAGCCCGATGATTTTCAGTCAGGGGTTTTCCACGTTCATCGACGCGTTCCACCAACGCTCCGTCTTTTAGTCCCGCATGACCTACGAATATGAACTCGTCGCCAGCCGAAATTCCTGCCAGGATTTCAACTTGGTTCTCGTCACCAAGACCGACATCGACCTTCACGCGCTTCGCTCGATCTCCGACCACGACGAACACAAACACCTGGTCCTCCTCACGGATAAGCGCCGGTTTGGGAAGCACCAACGTATCATCGTGCAGGTCGGTCGTCAGGGTGACCTCGGCGTACATACCAGGTAAAAATCCTCTGGCTCCCGTCAACGACTCGGGCAATGCCACTGTGATCTTGATCGTACCTGTCGCCGAGTCGACGATCGGCGCGATCCTCTGTACCGTTCCCACTCCGTGCCGACTCGACCCAGCCTTGTGTTCAATACGCGCGTCTTGCCCGACTTGAATTCGGTCCAGTTCGCGTTCCGGGACGTAAACTCTAGCGACCAAACTGCTGAAGTCGACGATTGAATAAAGTTTTGCGCCACTGGTCACGAAAGCGCCATCGTTCACGAAGCGCTCGGTGACCGTTCCGGCGAAGGGGGCCAGCACCCGGGTATCTCCAACCTCACGCCGTCTATCTCTGCGATCGATCTGCGCCCCACGCAAGGTGCTCTTGGCGTTCTCGAGTTCTTCCTTGCTCGCCATCCCTTGATCAAACAGTCCACGGATCCGGTCATAGTCGGACTGAATCTTTTCGAGGTTCGCGGACGCTCGCTCAAGTTGACTGGCCTGGGCATCTCTCTCGATTTGACCGAGTCGCGCCCCCTTTTTTACGGATGCTCCCTCCTCACACGACAATTTAGAGATCCTCCCGGTTGCCTCGGCATGTACGGTAACCTGACGCTCGGCCTCGATCGTGGAGGCCGAACGAATGGTGGCCTCTATCGTCGCGCGCGCTGCCCGTCGCGTCACGACCGGGTTTGGCTTTTCTGGCTCCGCAGCGCCGTCGGTCCCTCCCCCGGTCCCGACGGATTCGCCAGGAGTCGCGCCTCGCCCATCACACCCGATCGAGCTCACGCAAACGAGACTGGTAAGGAGCACACTTCGCCATGCAAACGGCAAACGGCAACGACGATACGGCCGAGTGGACAGGCTCTTTCGCGGGGTAGTCATGGGAAAATCGAACCATGCGCGTGTATCACGGCTGTGACATTGCGCAACCCCTCACCGCTCCAAGATCCTCAACCCGAGGCGTTTCGCGCCTGCTTCGATCCACGACGAACAACCCGCTTCGTGCTGTTCGTCATCGAAATTGAAAAAGACACTGGTCTCGAACAAGGTACCGCGCAGACAAGGCCGAGCCCGCTGCGAAAAATCGAGGCAGCGGCCGCGGAGCCCCATCGCCTTATACTCCGTAATGACCTCTTTATTCCAACCAATACGGATACCCGACTCGATCAACGTACTGAAGTTCTTCGGACGAAATTTGAGACCAGCAAGCGTCTCTAGATACCTTTTTACGGCATCATAGGGAAAATTTTCTCCCGTCGTGTCCGGAATCCACATCAAAGCTTTGGGAGCCATCGGCAGATAGTAGCGGATCAGACCCGATCTTTGTGGGGTGATCTTCTGAGACCTTCGAATGACGCGATCCGCGATCCTTTGTACATTACATCCCCCGAGTCTCCCTGCTGAGTCAGCAAGATCCCCTCGTGGAACTCGGGCCATAACGAGCGACGAAGGACCTCTCCCCGCAAATTCGCCAAAAGCAAAGCCATGATGATGTCGTGGGAGAACGCGAGCGTCAAACGATAGCCCGCACGATGTCTTCGATCCGTAGCATCCCCTCGGGTTTCAAATAGACACCCCAGCAAGATCGCCACCCCCTCGTCGATCGAGCGAAACCCTCGAAGTGAACGGTCGCCGACGGTCAGACGATCGACCAACTCGTGTTTGCCGAGGGTCAAGTAAGCCTGCCAGGCCAGGTCGGCTTGCACCACAAAGGGCCCCGGGTCCCCCAGCCGAGAGTCTACGTCCACCGAGACGTCGACTCCAGCGCCGTCGCAAAACCCCCGAGCCGTCTGCCGGCAGCGCTGCATCGGCGAGCTCAGGACCCGGGCGATCGGCCATCGCCCACCGACTTTCTCACCATAACGACGTGACAAGGCGACCCCCTCGGGAGTCAGTGGCACATCACGCAATCGCGGATCTTTGGGAATTGGGCCCCGGATCGAATGGCGAAACAACAAGACCGACCGGCAATTCGAGCCTTGCTTAAAACTCGCCGCCACGTTCTCTCGAATCCGGTCAAAATTGGCGCCAGTTTTCTGTCCAGATCCTTCGCCCATGCCTGCCAATAACACGTGACAGGCATGTTCCGTCAAGCCGCCCGACGGGGATGTCAAGGTGCCGTAGGCGGCCACAGCGACCTTACTCGACGAATTCGTCCATGTCGGTGGGGCGGAGCACGGCGACCGCGACCAATGACGTCACCAACATGAAAGCTCCGGCGGGAACTAACAGAACCATGGGACCCGGATCTGTAGGCCCATGCCACAGGCCCCCTCCAAAAAATCCGATGCCAACGAGCGAAGCCCCCAACACCCCCGCGACCCGGATCTTCGCCGCCCAACGCTCAGGGGTGCGCAACCGCTCTAGTGCCACGGCCATGACGACATTCAGCATGGCGAGCAAGGACCCATGTGCGTGCCCTAGACGCATGAACTCCCGTCGGAGCGGATCGTCGAGCCATCCATCCGCGCGCAGACCATACATGGCTTCAAGCCAAATACCCGATGCCAAAAAGATGGCGATCATCGCTATGGCTGCGCGAATGTGGCGTTCTTGCGTCACGAGTAAAGCCTACGTCAACGTGCAGGATACCAACACCCCCTACTGACGCTACTCCCCGGTCCAAATTTCTTGATCGCGCCCCCGATTATGAAGTTTTTCAGCCAATTCCGGAAACCCATCGAGCGCTCCGGGACCGAGCCATCCACGAAGGCGACTGCTGATCCCGATACGTTTTTCCAGCGGATCCAGATGGTCAAAGTCCATGAGCGTGGTCTGTATGGCATCGACGTTGCCGCCACGCCCCCCCCCGGACAACAGAGCTCTCAGCCCCTGCCACGCGGCCCAGCGCACAGCGGGGTAGTCGTCTTCCAGACCGTCCACCAACCACGCGGCGCGCTCGCGCTGAGACCCAGTCGCATCCGGGCGCGCAAGGGCGTGAGCCGCCAAGACTCGCTGCAAGGGGTCCCCGCCGTGGAGGTCGCGCGCGACTCTCGACGGCAACCGTCTTGACGTGCCATCAAGCTCGCTCTTCGCAAACCGGCCGTCTGGAAAACCCAACATGCCCATGCCGGCGACGGCCCACCGACGACTTCGGTCCACGTGGCACTGAGTACAGGCATCCGGCATGTCGTCACGACCAACCCAGCGCCCAGGATCTGGAATCGTGATCCGGTGGGACATCATGCCATCGAGTAGACCGTAGGCAATTCTTGGCATGTGGCAACTCATGCAATCCACGGCTTCCGCGACGTCTCTATGACCTCCGTGCCCCCCCTCGCGGGTCGATCCGGAAAGTTCGTCTTCTGCATGACAATCGACGCAGGCACGACGGCCCTGACGGCCCTGACGGAGCAAATTCACAGGCTCTGCGCCGTGGCTATCATGGCAGTGGTTGCAGCCCATTCCCCCGGGCTCGCCCTCCGCGTAGCAGGGGGAGAGCAACAACCCTTGATACTCGTAGGCTGCCAGCCGTGGGGTCCCATCGGGCCAAAAGCGAATGCCGAAGGGCTGCCCCTCCGACAGCCCGGGGACGCCCGAAATCGTCGTCTCACGAAAGATTGGGCGCGACACCTCAAGCAGATCGTGACCCGGCATGAAGCCATCACCGTCGACGAGGATCTTGCTCATGTCGGCACCGATCCGATTTCCGTGGCAGCGCCCGCACACGGCGCTCTCCCGGCGGGGATCGAGTCTTCCTGGCTGAGTGATCGAGGCGTCTGCGCTACGACCCGCGAGGATCCGTCGAATGGGATTGTCATGTCGCGACAGGTGCTCCCCTGCGGGACCATGGCAGGCTTCGCAAGCGATCCCGATTTCGCCCAACCGACTTGCGAACGACCCATCGGCCTGACGGCCTGGAACGGGATCCGTGTTGTGGCAAAAAAGACAATTGTCGTTCCAACGGGTGAGATGGCGCATATAGCCCTCCAGGTCGCCGACCTCGCTCTCGGGCTCGATAAAGGCGCCGTTGGCATGAATCCACCGAGCATCACCGATCGCCCACACCATCGGCAGTCGCCAAATCTCCCCCGTCAGCTCTCCGCCGATACGTGCTGCGTACTGCTGGTATCGGTGACTACCGATTGTTAGTTCGATCTCAGTCTCTAGCAGGGGCTTCGCCGATGTCCGGTTCCCGTCGTCGTCGAGGGCCACAAAACGCATGCAGGGCGCACCTGATGAGTTTCGAAACATCGTCGCCCGGAATCCACCGTAGTCGAGCGATTCTCCAGCAAAAGGAGCGAGCACCGCGCCATCGCGCGCGTATTGAGTCATCGTCCGATGGTGACTCCGATGCCAACTCTCGAACTGACCGGGATGGCAACGAACGCATTCCGAAGAGCCCACCACTTCGTCGCCGGCCTCGCGCTCGACCTCCGTCCATAACTCGGGATCCGCCGCGGTGTATACGGTCGCTACCAAGGTGAGCACGCCGTAGACCGTCGCTGGACCAAAAATCCAGATGAGGGGCCGAAGCGAGACCATACTCGGCCATCGTGCCCCCTACGATCGGCTTGCGCAAGGCTCGGCGACAACGAGCGTCACCGCTCAATCCACTGCGAAGCAACCCGCAACCCAAGCCGCGGGGTCAGCGATCACAACGCAGGTGCCACATCCCAGCGAATCGCGTACATTCACCGGGTCACCTACCATGAACGTTCGTCGACCACTTTTTCCAGGATCGATGTCGGGCGCAGCCAAGCTGGCCGGCGCCATCGTCCTTGCCACCGGTTTCGCTTCGATCGTGTCGGGATGTACCGTCGAGCTTCGACACAATTATGAGGGCCACTGTGGCGACGGCTATCTCGACATTGACGCTGGTGAACAATGCGAACCGAGCCTGCTCTCCAGTTGGGAGAATGCCTGTCAAGAAGCCTACGGTGACGCCGCGACCGGCGGAGCGTGCGATGCATCGACTTGCCAACTCCTGTTGTCGAGCGACGACTGCCCTACCTGTGGCGATGGGCTTGTCAACCAAGCCGCCGAAGACTGTGACGGAGCCCCAGAAATCGAGTGTCCCGGGAAGGGATCCGTCACTTGCGACGCTCACTGTAAACACGTTTTAAGCTGCGACTCGTGCGGCAACGGAATCGTCGAGCCGGACCTTGGTGAAGAATGTGACCCCTCCGCGGGCTGCGACCAAGACGACGACTGCGAAGACGACGAAACCTGCGACATCCATACGCACACTTGCATCGGTGAGATAGGGGTCTCACCCTTGATCGCCTGCAGCTCTGTGAAGTCGCTGGCCGACAGCAAAGACTTTGACACAAAACCCTACGTGTCGGGAGCCATCAATCCCTCCAGCTGCACCGATCAGTGCCTTTGGGTGCGAACAAGCTGTGGGTTCTGTGGAGACAGCTATCTTGACAAGACGTACTCCGACTACGGCCCGGGCGGCGGTTATATACCCATTGCGGCCGAGGCGTGCGACAGCGACAATGTCCCTGCCAGTCTTGAAGAGAGTTTTTGCCAAGAGCATTGCGCCCGGGGGTCCTCCGAGCTCACCTTCGGATGCCGCTACCGATGCAACGATCGCTGCACTTCATTGCTTCCTCCGGAAGATGAACCTCCGCAGCCCGAAGTCCGTCACGAGATGTTCGAATGTTGCCTCGCTAGCGGGACATCTTGTTCATTCAACAATCCGGTGCTCCCATGTTGCTGGGCCATCGAGAACCCCGGTGCAGGCACAGGGTGTGACCCCGACAACGCCGAAGATGGCAGCGTGATCGGCTATTTCTGCCGTTCGCTCTAGGGTGCCGAAAAAACCGCCGCTGGCTCACAGCCCGTTCTTTCCCCGTCGCCCTCCATACGAGAACGACCACGAACCATGAGCCGAACATCGACTGCAACCATCCACAACCGCGGTTTTTTGGGCCTCGCCATACCAAGTATCGCGGCATCCTTGCTCGTGCCGATCTCGGGACTCGTCGATACCGCAATGCTCGGCCATCTCGAGACCATTGCGCCCTTGGCCGGGGTCGCGCTCGGTGGTGTCCTTTTTGACTATCTCTATTGGAGCTTTGGATTCCTGCGAATGGGAACCACGGGCATCGCCGCCCGAGCCTTCGGCAGGGAAGACCATGCTGAAACTCGGGCCATTCTTCTCCGCTCCTGTCTCCTAGGATTGCTGGCCGGCACCCTCATTCTGCTCCTACAATGGCCGATTCTCACAGCGACCATGGAGATGTTCTCGGGCGAACCAAAGGTGAAGCTCGCGGCACGGGAGTATTTCAACGCGAGGGTCTGGGGGGCGCCCGCAGTGCTGATCAATTTTTCATTGATGGGCTGGCTGCTCGGCGTTCAACGCACCCGAGATATCCTGATTCTTTCTGCCATCGGTAACGGCACGAACATCGCGCTCGACTATCTTTGGATCCACCATCTCGCGTGGGGAGCCCGAGGTGCAGGGCTCGCCACCATGGCGAGCCAATGGACCATGCTAGCGATCGCAGTTCCACTTGTGCGTAGACGTTGGGTCGACAATTTCGGCGACGCAGCAACAAACAAGGTCTTCTCAATTCCGCATCTACTACCCATGCTACGCCTGGGACGAGACATCGGGCTTCGAACACTCGCCCTGATCACGACCTTCGCTCTCTTCGCAAATTTTTCCGCTGCTTTTTCTTCCACCATTCTTGCCGCGAACACCGTATTGCTACGCGTCTTGGGCCTCGCTAGCTACTTCATCGACGGCTTCGCGCACGCGACCGAGAGCCTCACCGGGGCTCTCCACGGCAGACGCGATGGCCCGGGACTTCGGCACTTGCTAAAAACTGCGCTCCTCTGGGGAACCGGAACCGGAGCCATCTTTGCCGCGACATTTGTCACTTTCCCCCAACTATTCACCCTATTGACGAGTCATCCCGCACTGATCGCTGCGGTGATGGATGCACGACTCTGGCTCGTCATCGTGCTCATGCTCGGCTCCGTCGCCTACATTCTTGACGGCTACTTCATCGGTCTCACCGCCGGAAAAACCCTGGCGAAAGCGATGTTGCTCTCGTTCTCCATCGGATTTTTGCCCCTGGCTCTCTGGGCGAGGTACTTTGATGGTGGTCCGCAGTTCTTGTGGCTCGCGCTCATCGCATTTATGACCGCTCGAGTCGTCACGCTCGGTATCGAGGTGCCGAGAAGCCTTCGGAACGGGTCCGAACCCAGCCAAAACCTACAGCCGCCGTCCGCGGAGTGATCAAGTTTCCAAGCCAGTCCCTTCACCGTGAGCATGGGGTCTCTAGACCACAACAATTCCAAGAACCAAGATGGGCCGTCCGCTCTTGGGAATTTGGACGATTGGCGGCTCAAATTCCCGACTCTCGGGTCGACCTCGCTAGCATCAAGGGTACACTTCCCAGCGAGGCCTCGCCTTCTCCCCATGCCCTACACCAACAGCCCTCCCGTCGACTTCATGCGTGGAACCAACACCCGAGCAGACCACCGAGCGCTCCGCTTACCCAAAAAGGACGACAAGCCACGGCCCCAGCACCTGGCCCTTGGACTGGGGCTAGGGCTCGCGCTTTCCGGCTGCTATCACGGACCCGATTCCCCCAACGCTGAGGACTCCACGGATGGCCAACAGACAGAGGGATCGACGATGCCGGGCGTATCGTGCGCGGACTCCATGATCTTCGCGGACGTCACCCCGCTTCGTCTGCTCACCACAGACCAGTACAACAACACCGTCGCGGACCTCTTCGATCTCGAAACCCCACAGATGCTCGTTGCTGTCTTTGCCGGCGGAGATCTCTACGACAACAACTCAGCCGGCCTCAACGCTACAGTGGCCGCCGTCGAGCATTACGAGTCGATCGCTCCGGCCATTGCCCAAGCAGCCCTCGCCAATGGAAGCGTCACCTTCTCATGCGACCAAGAAGATCCGAGCTGCCTGGATAAACACATCACAGATCTCGGGACCCGAGTCTTTCGCCGGCCCGTGCTCCCAACCGAACGAACACGGCTCCGTTCACTCTACGACAACTTGCGTGGGTTGGAGGCCTCAACCAGCCCTGCAGTTGCCTTTGAAGGGGTTTTGGCGGCGATGTTGCAAATGCCGAGTTTCCTTTACCACCTCGAGTTGGGTGCAAAACTCGGCGCGGACAGCGATACTGAAACCGAAATCGTTGACCTCACCGGCTACGAGATGGCGTCCCGACTGAGCTACTTTCTCTGGAACTCGACCCCTCCACCAGAGCTACTCGCGGCCGCAGCCGACGACGAGCTCTCCAACCCAAGTGGTATCGCCCAATGGACCCGCTGGCTTCTTCAGAAGGATGAAAGTGCCCGTTCTCGCGCGGGCCTCGCCCTTTTTCACGAGCAATGGCTCGGCATCGAACAGGGCACGATCGAGGCGCTTTTGCCCGATGAAGATCGCTACCCCGAGTTCGACGATGCGCTCGCAGCATCCATGCGCCGAGAGACCCTGAGCTTCATCGGCAGCATCGTGTTTGACCGCAATGGTTCGATCTCGGACCTTTTTACAGCGCAGACAACCTTCGTCGACTCTAGGCTCGCTCCAATTTACGGCGTCGAAGGAGACTTCGGGGGCAGCATGACAGAGGTGACGCTCGATCCAGACCAACGTGCGGGGCTCCTCACCCATGCGAGCCTGCTCGCCACGCGCAGCAATACAGAGCGGGGAAATCCTATCGCACGCGGAGTCTTCATCGCCAACGACATCCTTTGTGCCCAGTTGGGAGCGCCGCCTGCGGGCGTCGAACCACTCACTGAAGAAGTCGTCGAAGGCGGTACACTACGGGCCGAGCTCGAAGCTCACAGCAAGAATCCATGTGCCACCTGCCACGTCCTCATCGACCCCCTGGGACTCAGCTTCGAACATTATGATGCGATTGGAAGATTCCACGAGACGGACGAAGCCGGAAACCCGATCGACGCCAGCGGGATTCTTCCCATCGACGGCGACGAATTGGCGCTCGATGGCGCGCCGGACCTCGCCGCGGTGCTGGCATCCTCCAGCAACGTGCATAGCTGTGTCACGCGCCACTATCTTGAATATGCGATCGGCCGAAGCATGATTCGCCCGGAAGATCGCTGCCTCGCCGAGACCCTCGCCTCCGACGAAGGCCAAAGCATACGCGACACGATTGTCCGAATCACCACCTCTGAGATGTTTCGAACTCGGCAACGCCCCGTCCCCGAAGGAATCTGACCATGACAGCTTCACGCCGCACCCTTTTGCGCGGGGCCGCCGGAGCCGGCCTTGCACTCCCCTTCTTTTCTTCGCTTCAAGCACGAGCCGCAGATCCGGTCGTGCCCAAACGATTGATCGTGTGGTTCACCCCCTGCGGTTTTCAGGCCGATGGCTATCCCACAAGCATGGACTTTTCCGGGAGTTCGTTCGAGCCCCTACAGCAGCACGCCTCGGATTTAATCGTGACCCGTGGTCTCGCAGTCCGTTCCGGATGGGGTCAAGAGGGCGCCGACCATCCCACCGGTTTTGGTCACATGCTCACCGGAAACCATTGTGAAATCTCGAACGACGATATCTTGAGAGCACAAAATGCGTCGGTTGAGCAGTTCGCCGCCGCACGGATGGGCCTCACTCATAGGGCCTCGAGCCTCCATGGCATCGCTAGCCAGCGTGCGATGTCCTACGACAACGACGGCTACCCTATCCGCGCTGAGAACGACCCGGTCCTGGCCTTCGACCGCCTCTTTGGTGGTTTTACGGCCCCCGACGACCCTGACACACCAGCTGGCGGACCAAGCGCCGCGCTGTCGCGACGCAAGACCATTCTCGACTCCGTACGGAAGTCCTACGTCGATCTACGCGGGCGACTCGGAGGTGAGGATCGTGTACGGATCGACGCTCATGTCGATCATATTCGAGACATTGAGGCTCGGTTTAACCTTCCGCTTCCGCCTCAAGACGGATCCTGCGAAGTCCCGACCCTCGTGGATGCCACGAGCGGGCGAGACACTGGCCGGCTGCACGCCGAGATCCTCGTGCGCGCGATGGCCTGCGATTTAACCCGCGTCGGAACTCTCCAATGGTACTCGCACACCGCCGCTCATGGGCAGCCCTACGACTGGGGTGGTCTTGGGAGCCATCACGCGGCATCGCACGACGACAGCCACCGTGCACACGACCGCATTTATGCCGAGGAGCTGGCCCATCTCTTGGACCTCTTAAAAAGTACCATCGCAGAAGATGGCCAACCTCTTCTCCACCACACGGTCGTGCTGTGTGTCAGCGAGTTGGGGCTCAACACCATCGGCCATCACCTCGCAGATCTGGGAGTCGTAATTGCCGGACAAGCGGGAGGAAGCTTCGCCACGGGTCGCTACATTGATTTTCTTGCTGAACACCGTGGAAGCTTCACGCGTGGACCTGACTGGAAGCGACAGCATGAGCCGGCCAACTATTTCGAAGATTTTGACGTCCCGCACAATCGTCTGCTCGTCGAGATCATCAATTCTCTCTCGCTCGAAGAGTTCGAGCCAATCTCAACCTTCGGATCCACCGAATTGGTCGGTGGACTCCCGCAGATCCGCGCCTAGTTCGAGCTCGCCTCCTACGGGCGGGGACGATGCACAATTCGACGAATCCGGTACAAAGACCTAAACTCGCCGTCAGGGACAACGGACAACGGCCATGGACATCGATCAACTGCGAACCTTTGTGGCCGTGATCCGCCATGGCGGTTTTACGCGCGCAGCTCAGGCGCTCGGCCTCAGTCAATCCACGGTGAGTGGCCACGTCAAGGCGCTCGAAGATGCCGCCGGTGCGCGCCTCCTTGAACGCGATCGACGGAATTATCGACCGACGGCGCCTGGAAAGACCGTGCTTCGCTACGCGGAGCATGCGATCGCAGCACGAGAGACCCTCGACACGGAGCTCGGGGCTCACGCGCAGGGAACCGCCACCACGCTCGACATCGCGGCCTCGTCGGTACCCGCCGATTGGTTGCTCCCCTCAGCCATCGCCGCACTCCGCCGCGACTGGCCAGGCGCGCGCGTCCGGGTGGCGACTTTGGACTCCGCGAAGGCCGCGGCAGGAGTCGGCGACGGCGACTACGATCTGGCTTTCTTGGGCTCCCGGCCGAGCGATGCCCGAATTTTTACCCGTGAGGTCGCTCAAGACGAGATCATTCTAGTCGGCTGCGTCACGAACCCACTATGTTTGGCCGATGGAGAGCGCAAACTCGAAGGGATCGCCTTGGTGGGACGAACCAGCGGATCGGGAACGTACGCATCCATCGCCTCTCTGCTTGCCCGACACGGGTCGGCGAGTCAAAGCCCCTACGTCGTCGAGGTTGGCAGTACACAGGCAGTCAAGGCCTGCGTGCTGGAGGGCGTGGGCCTCGGTTTTTTGTCGCGCCGTGCGGTCGAATCTGAGCTGGCCCGCAATATCCTACGACCGTTCGAGCTTGAGGGGCTGCCCATGCAACGCCCTATTTATGTCGCCTACCGCCGTGGAACGGAGCCCACGGGCACCGCAAAGGCGCTCATCGCCGCGATGCGGTCGCTCTAAGAGTCACCGCATCACCCACCTCTGCGGGGTTCGTCCTCCTCACACTAGAGAATCAAGTGGCGAGTATTCGATTTTGCAGGCCTGCGCCACGGCACGAACCGTGCATCCCCCCCCCCAAGTATTCACCCCCTTGGCGAGGTGCTTGGACGCGCGCACGGCATCGACGATTCCTTTGCTCGCTAGAGTCCGAGCATAGGCCAATGTGGCGTTTGTAAGCGCGTAGGTGCTGCTGCGTGGCACAGCACCTGGCATATTGGCCACACAGTAGTGAACGACATCGTCGACGATGTAGGTCGGGTCGGCGTGGGTCGTCGCGTGGCAAGTCTCGATGCATCCACCTTGATCGACAGCGACGTCTACAACAACAGAGCCCGGCTTCATTCGGCCAATCAGCTCGCGATCGATCAATCTCGGAGCTGCACCTCCGGGAATGAGTACGGCACCGATGATTAAATCGGAACTGAGGCAACGATTCTCGATGTTCTCTGGGTTCGAATACAAAGTCTCAATAGAGTTGCCAAAGACATCCTCAAGATACGACATTCGATCGGCGCTGATGTCCAGCACCGTGACCTGAGCCCCAAGGCCTATCGCCACACGGGCCGCTGCGGTTCCGACGATTCCTCCCCCCAAGATTGCTACGCGACCACGGCGTGTACCGGGCACGCCGCCAAGCAAGATTCCCTTGCCGCCGTGCTCTTTTTGGAGCGACGAAGCCCCAACTTGGGGTGCCATGCGTCCTGCAATTTCGCTCATCGGACGCAGCAGCGGAAGGCCACCGTGATCGTCCGTAATCGTCTCGTAGGCAATGCTTCGGACCTTGTTCGCAACCAGAGCTTCGGTAAGTTTCGGGACCGCGGCGAGATGAAGGTACGTATAGAGAATAAGGTCCTCGCTGAAGAAACAGTATTCTTCTGCAAGTGGCTCCTTGACCTTGATCACCATGTCGGCCGCCCACGCCTCGGCCGCACTGCCGACGAGCGCCGCGCCTGCCTTCAAATATTCCGCGTCCGCAAAACCGCTGCCGAGGCCTGCGCCTTGCTGCACCCGCACCTCATGGCCGTCAGCCACCAGCTGTCGCACTCCAGCAGGCTGGGCGCCCACGCGATATTCATGGTTCTTGATTTCTTTGGGGACTCCGATGCGCATGAAAATTCTCCTGCCGAGTTTTGGCCGCTGGAGACTAGCGATCGCCGGCTCCGAGGGGAATAGGCCCGCGACGGAGCGAGCAACTGCACACAAGCGGGCCACCCGTGCCCTCTAGAGCCGACTCTGCGGCTCTAGAGCACCTTCCCACCCGACGGTCCCATCCCATCGACCGGCTTCAGTCTGCGTCAACTGCGGTATTTTTGACACCAAGAAGCGCTGCCACCTCGAGAAAGGCCGCGCCCTCCCGTCCGTCGGTGACATAGCGCGGAACATCTGAGAAACTGCCGAGTTGCTCCAGCACTTCGGCAGTGCCGACAGACACACCAAAGCGGTCCGCGACAAACAAGCCCGCGTCATTGGGAGCGTCCCCCACGGTCAGCACGCTCTCGGGGGACCGATGTTCAGACTTGAGCAGCTTCAGCACAGCGGCCCCCTTGTCGGGGATCTCCTGCGCAAGATGGACATGCACGTTCGACCAGATGAAATGCACACCGAGTCCCTCGGCCACGTCGCGCAGCCGTAGCAATTCCGTCACGTCGCGGCCATCACGCTCGTAGGCCACATCCCCCAATCGGCAATAGCTGTCTCCGGTGAGCACCAACCTCGCCTCGTGATCTCGATTGAGCTGCTCCCCGATCGCACGCAGCCGACCCGTGTCGGTCGCCCCATCGATCCACTCCGGTGCGCGATCCGGCACGACCAGAAGCAGCCCGTTCTCCGCGATCCCTCGCCGGACACACGGCAGATAGCGGACAAGTCCCTGGAGCTCACCGGCGGGTCGACCGCTCACGAGAAGGACCTCAATGCCAAGCATATCAAGGGCCTTGATGGCGTGAGTCACCGTGGGTTGCAACTTTCCCCCGGTGGTCAAGGTGCCATCGACGTCAGTCGCAATAAGCCGAACGGAGCCCCGGATTGCGAGGATATCGCGCTCGGTGAGCGAGGAGAGAGGTTGAGGTTGCGGGTCTTCGAAGCGCATAGTGGTCCGCCAACGCCTGTTGATGTTAGACTCGCACGCCTTACGATGTCGCTCGAGCTTCAGCCAGGCGATTTGTACGCCGACAACATACGCATCCTCTCGATTCTGGGAAAGGGCGCCTTTGCACAGGTGTACAAGGTCCAATCACCCGCTTCGGAAACACCTCTGGCATTGAAACTCAGCCTGGAGCCCGTCACCGCTGGCGACATGGCTCAGCGCGCGCTTCGAGAAATCACGATTCTTCGCTCTCTCACGAACCCGCACGTCGTCCGAACCTTCGACTGCGGCTTACGACCCGACGGTCACATCTACATGTTGATGGACTACCTCGTCGGTCAGGCACTGAACGAATGGCATGATTTTCTAGAACCCCTGCACCCTGCACAGGCGGTAACCATCATCCATCAAGCCTGCTTGGGCCTCGCGGAGGCCCACTCTAAAAACATCGTCCATCGGGACGTCAAACCTGAAAATATCTTCATCGAAGATAACGGCCATATCCGAATGCTCGATTTTGGTCTGGCCCGTTCGTGGGATGGCTCACCGATCGTGGGAACAAATGCCACTTCCACCCATATGGTGATCGGCACCCCGCACTACAGCCAACCCGAGCAACTCACGACGCGCATATTGACGCCCGCGAGCGACGTCTACAGCCTCGGATTCATCCTCTACGAGCTTCTTTCTGGCCACTCGCCCTTCCACCCCGACAAAACACTGCCCGAAATCCGCGAGGCTTTCCGTTCAAAGCCGCTTGAGTGGCTACGTTGTCACGCGAAGGCCCCGGTGGTCTCGATCGATCGGCTCCCAGGTTGCGAAAATCTTCCGGGTGCGCTGGTCACGGGCCTCAATCGAGCCCTCGACAAGGACCCCAACAAGCGGCCCCCCGATGCGGGGGCCCTCGCCAACATTCTCGGGCTTGTGCTTCACCGCGACATGGACATCCCCGTCGCGGCGAGTTTGAAAGTGTTGCATCCAGACCAGACCTTTGAGTCGCGGCTGTTCCTACCCGGCAGCTATCGAATTGGCCACGGAGAGCGCTGCGAGATCAAACTGCGCGACGACAGCGTGCGCAAGATTCACGCCATCCTCGAATGGAGCGGCATGCCCAATCGACCTCAGCTGCGACCGCTCGTCGGCGACGGATCCGTACAGGTCAATGACGTAGGGATTCACAAACCGGTTGCCCTCGGTCCCGAGGATGAGTTTTCAATCGGCGGATTTCGACTCGGAATCGAGATCTAGCGGGCCCCCATCGGCATACTGGTTCGCCGGCGCGACGACCCCGCGCCGGTAAAAAGTCACCCTCAGCCGAAATCGAGAGGTCGTAAGGGGTGTGAGCGCACGCTGCTTTGACACCGAGCCCTGTCCTTGCTACCAAGCGCACCGATCGGGGCGTAGCGCAGCCTGGTAGCGCGTTCGCTTCGGGAGCGAAAGGTCGGAGGTTCAAATCCTCTCGCCCCGACAACACGAGGGGGTCCATCTAGCGGTGGGCCCCCTCAATTTTGTGCGATGATGGACCCCCGCGAAGGCGTGGATTGCGCAAACATGGTCCGTGCCAACAAAGCTGTCCCCTCTCGAAACCTATGGCATGAGCCGGGCGTCTCGCGGCTGCGTGTGCTCGTCATCGACGACGACGTCAGCGTGTGTGAATACCTGCAAGAACTGCTGACACCGGATGGGTGTGAGGTCTTACCCATTCACGCACCCGAAGAAGCTCTCGACAAAATTAAGGCCAAGGAGTCGTTTCACATCTTGATCCTCGATCTCCGCATGCCGACGATGAACGGCATCGATCTGCTCGACAAGATTCGCAAGGTTGACCGGGACATCGCCGTTATCATCCTCACAGCCTTCCCGAGCCTTGAAAGCGCAACAAATGCCATCAACCTCGACGTCTCGGCCTACATGCAGAAGCCTTTTTCGGGGGACGAGATGCGGGAAACCATCGCCCGCGTTGCCCGAAAAAAAGGCATCGTCGTGCGCCGAGAAGATGAGCTGCACATCACGATCGGCAAACGTATCCGCAACTACCGCAAGGAAAAAGCACTGACCCTCAAGCAGATGGGTCGCCGCACCAACCTTTCGGTCAGCTTGCTGAGCCAAATCGAACGCGCAGAGAGCAGCGCGTCCGTCTCGAGCCTCTACAAAATCGCCAACGCATTGGATGTTCGTATCGTTGATCTCTTCGGCGATTTCTAGATTTCGCGTCGCAAAACCCTGAGCCATGCTCTCCTCTAACGTGTTCGGGCCCAGCCGCTACGAATTGACCGCGGTGGGCTTCATCTCGCTCCTGCTTGCTTGCCACTCCTCGCCTCCACCTCGGCTCCCCTCGGCCCCAGAACCGGTCGAAGCGGCAAATTCCGTGAATCAAGAAGACGTCTGTGCGCAAACCTGCAACCGGCTGTCGAATTGCAGCAACAGTACCGGCTCGGCGACGCCCGACCCTACCACCACCCCTTGTGAGTCCGCGTGCCTCGGCGGAACGCTAGAGCCGAGCTACGACCCCCGCCACCTCGCACACTGTCTCGATCTCGAAGGCTGTATCGAGTTTTCGTCTTGCATCGATGACCAGCAGCGAAAACGTTCGTGGCTCGGGGCGCGTAGTCCATCGAACAAATCGAATCCACAACACAGCTGTGGGCAGCTGTGTCGCCGTTCTGCAGGGTGCATGCAAGAAAGCGCGGAGTCGGACCTCGACGCTCTCAGCCACTCGCGTCTCGAAGATCGCTGTCTCACACGCTGCGATTCCAGCGAAGAGCACAGCCGCGCTCACATTGATCTGCTCGCGTGCATCGAGCATCTTGACTGCGATGGCTTGCTTGGATGCCTCGACGACTGGGCGCAAACCGGCGGTGGCGTGCAAACGCGGCCTCGGGTATCGCGCCACTCCCCTGCATCGCGCGCCGTGGACCCTGGACTTGATGAGGCCTGCCATCAGTTCTGTGCTCGGGCGATCGAATGCGGGGCCGAGAGCGAAGGCCTTCGAAAATCTGAGGTCGAGACGCTCCAAGAGGCGATGACCGGGATCTATGTCGAGTGTGCCGTCCAGTGCGGGATACAGCGCAAGGCGACGAAGACCTCGTCCGACGATAGCCCCGATCCATTTTCTGTCTGCGCGGCCAAAGAGAGCTGCGGCGACTACGATGTCTGCGCCGCAGATCTCTAGCACCTGAGGCCTGCGCCGACCGTCAAATCACGCTAAAACAATCCCCCGATGGAGACACTGACCCTCACCCGACCCGATGATTGGCACCTTCACCTCCGCGACGGTGCAGGCATGAGGGCCGTCGTAGGTCATAGCGCGCGTCAATTCGGTCGTGCCATCGTCATGCCCAACCTGAAGCCGCCGGTCACAACCGTCGCTCAGGCTGCGGGCTACCGAGCCCGTATCCTAGAGGCCCTCCCCGCAGCCACCCAATTCTCGCCCCTGATGACGCTCTACCTAACGCCGACGACCTCCGTGCGTGAAATTGAGAAAGCCGCCGACAGCGACATCGTCGCTGGAATCAAGCTCTATCCGGCGGGAGCCACCACAAACTCGGCCGCGGGTATCTCGAAAATCGATGCTCTCTCCACGATTTTTTCGAAGATGGCTGATCTCGGTCTTCCACTTTTGATTCACGGCGAGAGCACCGACCCCAGCGTGGACATCTTCGACCGAGAGACAATTTTCTTGGAAGAGACGCTACGCGAACTGATTCAGATCTACCCGAGGCTGAAGATCGTCCTGGAGCACATCACCACCGCTCGCGCTGTCAAATTTGTCCAGGAGTCACCCAATACGGTTGCGGCCACGATCACCGCCCATCATCTGCTCCTCAATCGCAATGCCCTCTTCCAAGGTGGCATCGTCCCTCACAACTACTGCCTTCCCATTCTCAAACGTGAAAGCGATCGAGAAGCCCTGCTCGCAGCGGCCACATCCGGGAATGCGAAATTTTTTCTCGGAACCGACAGTGCGCCACATCGCCTAGACCGCAAAGAGAACGCCTGCGGCTGCGCGGGTATTTACACCGCCCACGCTGCCATCGAACTCTATGCAGAGGCCTTTGACCAAATCGGTGCGCTCGATCGACTTGAAGGCTTCGCTAGCCACTTCGGGGCCGATTTCTATGGGCTTCCACGCAACACCTCGACGATCACAATCCGACGCCAACCCCATCCTGTACCCCCGTACTATCCCTTTGAACCCGACGCGACCCCACCACACTCCGGCGGCGTGATCCCAATGCGCGCGGGCGAAGACGTCCTCTGGACGCTACACTCACCGACACAGCCGTGACGCTCCCAAAGCACACTGACCATCGTTGCCACTCCCTTCGTTTCTCGAAGACTCTTCTCAGCTGACACGATCACCGCGTTAGACCTGCCGAACCGATCTTTTCGGAACCCCAAATCTAGCGAGGGCGAAGATAGACAGCCTTGATACGCGAAATAATTTCGGTCCCCTCCGAGCGGCGAACCATATTTGGCATACGTCCACCAGAACCATTCTCTTGCTCGACCTTAGATCTCCCGGAATTCGTCGCGTGACAACGGTAAGACTCGGGGCGTTTCGAAAATCCGAATAATGTCCAGCTTTTGACCGCAAGTCACTGTTTCTCGATTTTTCAAGTTGAGAGGATCCCCACAGGTGGGGATCCTCAGTCTTTGTCCAACGTGCTAGGGGC
>CAYTFJ010000064.1:0-27384 GCA_964437075.1 uncultured Nannocystaceae bacterium | reverse complement strand
CTAGGGGATTCCTGACGACCCGGACCCGGCGCTAACGCTGACAGTGGTATGGACGTTGAGGCTGTTGAACGCGAAATCATAGCGACAACCGAGCTCGCCATTCGTTTGTCCCTCATCTTGGTCAGTGGTGGGTGCTTGCGAATGCAATCATCGCGCAATCATCGGACGACCATCGGCAAAACAGGCCGCACGAGATAGACTTCCGTGCTCTGCAAACCATCGATAGGCAGCCTCGACACTCTCATGGGTGGGCCGTGGAATGAAACCGAGCTCTCTACGAGCCTTGCTGTTGTCCATGTGCTTGCTCGCCCGCAACGCCTGAAGCGACTCTCTCGTGTAGAGAGGCTCGTCACCCGTCATCTTGGCCACGACCTCCATCACTGGAGCACCCATCCGCGCCAACCACATTGGGGATTTGATTCGGGGCGCACACTTTCCGGTGATCTCTTCGGCGATCGATGCGATCTCGGAGAGCGTTCGGTAGCTTCCGGAGAGCAAGTAGCTATGGCCGCGGCGACCCTTTTCTGAATCTGCGGCGGCAATCATTCCTTGAACGACGTCTCCTACGTCAACAAAGTCAAAGCCCCCGGCGACTAAACCAGGAAGTGTACGGTGGTATAGGTTCAATAGAACCTGGCCCATTCGAGACGGCCCGAAGTCCCACGGTCCGATCACTCCTGTCGGGTGCACGATCACCGCATCGAGGCCATCGCGAACGACATCGCGGATTTTTGCCTCCCCAGCAGCCTTCGATCGGTCGTAGGCATTGCTCATTCGCGGGTCATCCACAACTCTTTCGCTTTGTTCGTCAATCACCCCCCCGGAAGTACCGAGGCGAAAGGCATGCACAGAACAACAATGCACAAAACGACGCACACCGCAGTGGAGTGCCGCACGAGCGGCATTTTCAGCACCGTTGACATTGACATCCCGGACAGCTCCCGACGGGTCACCAAAAATCGAGATCATCGCAGCCAGATGATAGACGACCTCGGCACCATCGAATGCCCGCTCCAAAGACCGAGTGTCGCGCACATCGCCCCGTACACACTCCACATCGAGACCCTCAAGGGCCTCCGAGCTCGAACGCACCACCACCCGAACCTCTTCGCCCCGATGCAGGAGTTCCCGTACGAGGTTCGCACCAATATGTCCTGAGGCTCCGGTAACGGCGATCATACCCATTCTCGATCCGGTCACACCATAGTCGAAGGTTGCCAGGCGGAGAAATGATGAGCGCACCCGGCCCCATGGGGGACACGCAGCGCCTCGATCGTCCCCGGGAATGTCGGTTGAGGACCTACAGAGCCCCTCGTAGTTCAAGTTTTAGCAAAAGATGACGACGGGATCCTCGTGCAAGAAGCAATCTCAGGGAGCGGCGCCGCGCACAGTGTTCAGGGTGCGGTCATGCTCAAAGCCAGACAAGTCGCGAAAATTCAGGGCGAAGCCGCCGTGGATCTTATCGAATCGGCGTCCGCGCCGAGACCTAGCTCGCCCGCGCAGGTCGGCCGTACGGTCGACACCTACGCGTAGGTGCAGGGGACCACATATCAGAGAGAGCCTCGCTTTGCCCTAAGGCCAAACTAGGCTCTCTCTGCAGCTATTCTTGGCCGACAGGCACAGCGGGGGACGGCATTCCGACTGGCGGTATTCCCGGTGCACCCGCAACGGTAGGTATAGGTAGCGGAGGTCCACCGGCCGCTCCCATTTGTGCGGCTTGAGCGGCTGCGAGTTGTTTAATGGTCGCAATGTCCGCGGCATTCAGAGGCAGCGAGACCGTCGAAACGCCACCATTCGCGGCGAAGACGACCTTGTTGGCCAACGACTCGGGAATACCCAACATCGCTGCAAAAGGTTTTACCTCAGCGTACTTTTGGGCCATGAAATCCTTGGCGGCGGTCGCCTTTGCAGCATCAGGCATCACCACACTCGCATCGATCTTCAGACCGTCACCCGACGGTCCCGCTGCAATCACGGCCCCCGTCATGTCCTTGAGCGCCCCCATGTCCGCCGCAAGTTTTTCCCTCTGCTGCGAGGTGATGCCGACAAGCCCTGTAATGACGCGATCCCAGCTCGCTATCGCTGCAGCAGCGGCGAGCGATCCTTCAATCGCCTTCTCGCCACTGCCCGACAACATCGCCTCAATTTTCGATGCATACCCACTATCTGTGAAGATCAAACGATCATCCCCGACGAGATAGGCGGTGCGTCCGTCGTCGCCTGTCATCTTGGTAAAACCATCGCCGTCAGTAAAAGCGATTTTGCGGCCCTTCTCGGCAAGCAACCACTTCGCTATACATTCGGCCTTGCTCTTGACCGCGATACCCTTGCCGTCGAGAATTCCAACCCAACCATTCTCGTCCGGCGCCCCCATCGTAGCGCGCTGCATGAGGTCAATGGTGATACCGCAGTTTTTCATGGCCTCGTAGGTCACCCGATCTTCAGAGTCGAGTATCGATTGCTCAATGAGCTCCGTGCCGAACAGAGGCAAATTCTGAAGGGCTGCGAGATCGAGGGTCAACGCGAGATACGCCCCCTCCGGAATTAGAGCGAGCGCTCCCTGTGGATCGCTCCCAGAAATACCCGTGCGCTTGGGCGTAGCAATCGTAGCCTTTTCTTCGCTGCCCTCACTCTTTGAGCCCTTCACTTCCTCGGACGTCGACACCTGCGACTTTTTTGCCTTGGAATCGGTCTCGCCAGACGGCACGCCCTTACAAGCGGGTGTGGCGAGCAAACCCGCTGAGATCAGGGCGGTGATCAGGATGCGTTTCATCCGGAGATCCTCGCGGTCGTACGCCCCATGGTCAAACAAAAAATATGCTCGAACCAGTGACTTCTAAAACGCGGCATTTGCGGCAACTGTTCGTAAGCGCGCGATAGAGAACACGTACGGGTCAAGCTGGCGGTCGACCTAGATCTCGGCCGTCGCCAGCCACACACGGAGACGTTTCATCCCCTCGTCCAGGCTCACTCGAGGCTCGTACCCCAGATCTCGCCGCGCCGCCGTGATATCGAACCAATGCGCCGTCGCTAGCTCCTGAGCGACCCAGCGGGTCATCATGGGCTCCCGCTCGCGGCCCACGGCCCGATAGAGCGACTCGAGAACTCCTCCCGCGAGACGTGCCATTCGCGGCGAGATAGTTTTCTCAATCTTCGGCAAGCCGGCGGCTTCGACAATCCGATCGATCATTGTCCATGTCTCGACCGGGACCCCTGAAGTGATGAAGTAGGCCTTTCCTCCGACTCGGTTCGCGTCCTCCCCTCCCCCACTCAAACAGGCGCCCGCCAACAAGTGGGCTCGCGCAGCATCATCGACGTAGCAAACATCGATGAGTTTTTCCGGCCCCGAGAATCTACGCAGCTTTCCGGCCCGTGCACGCGCAACGACGCGAGCGACCAACGATGTGTCGCGCGGACCCCAGACAATGTGCGGGCGCAGGGCCACGGTTCTAAACCCAGGCGCGTCCGCGGCCAGAACTGCGCGCTCGGCAATGGCCTTGGTGCGTGGATAGTCGGCCTCGTAGTCCGCCGGATAGGGCAGGCTCTCGTCACCGCCCTCAATGTCGGCGCCGCTGCAAATCACGCTCGGCGAAGATGTGTAAACTAAGGATTCGACCCCCGCCCGCAAACACGCTGCCAGAACATTGTCTGTACCGACCACGTTGGTGGCCTCGAAAGCCTCGGACGGTCCCCATGCTCCTACCTTGGACGCCACATGTATCACCTGCGCGCACCCTTCGACCGCTCTGCGAACCGCGCTTGAGTCGCCCAGATCACCAAGCTTTTGCTCGACGCCGATGGCCTGAAGGTTCGCGTGCATGCTGCGCGACAAGGTCGTGACTTCGTCTCCTCGTTCGAGAAGCTGCTGAACGATCGCGCCACCGAGAAAACCACCGCCTCCGGTGACAAGAATTCTCATCGAACTCGCTCCTGCGCCCAAATCGCCAACTTCTCGCGAAATATCTTTGCGTTGTGGCGAGCATCCACGGGGAACTCCGGGTGAATCAAAAAATGCTGAATCGTGTGAGTGTGGCCGTGCGCCGCGGCGATCGTGCCCAGCTCGCCGACAACACCCGCTGGAGCGACGTCTTTTTCAAGCTCGACACACAGCACTGGAGCGACCCCCGAGGCTCCGCGAACCCCCACGAGTGCACTTCGAAAGACCTTGGGATGGCGATTGAACACACCCTCAACACAAACGGTGTGCATCGTCCCGTCCGACGTGACGACTCGGTGTGATTTACGACCACACATCCATACGCGACCGCAGCCATCGAGATATCCAAGGTCTCCCATTCGATGCCACAGACCTCCATCGTCCTGAATCTTGGCCAACTTCGTCGAGGCTTCGCGCCCAAAGTATCCTGCGCTAACCACGGGGCCCCGCACGACAATTTCACCGATTTCACCAGAAGGAAGTCGCTTCGCCTGTGACCATTCGGCGATCTCATCGTCGGTAATCGCAATGATACGAACCTCCATCTCTGCCACTGGCAACCCGACGCAAACCCCAGCGCCTTCTTCACTCTTTGCAGCCGTTTCACCGAGGATTTCGGTGCTTCCAATCGAACATACCGGCAAGCATTCCGTCGCTCCGTAGGGAGTGAAGATCTCGACGTCCGCCGAGAGCAACCGAGAAAGCCGCCGCAGTGGCTCTCCTCCGATCGGCGCCCCCGCACAAAGGACCCGACGAAGACCTGGGAGACGGTCGCCTGTCACCTCTCCATGGCGCCCGATTTTGTTCACCAAGGCTGGGTTGGCGAACATGCTGGTACACTTGTAGCGTTCGGCTGCGGCCATCAACTTGGCGGGGTCTGCCTTCGCAGGGCGACTCGCGTCCATCTCGGGGATGACCGAAGCCATACCTAGCGCGGGCCCAAACAGAGCAAACAAAGGAAAAGTGGACAGGTCTCGCTCCCCCGGCTGAATACCATAGACCCGGCGCAACAGCCTCACTTGGGCAGAAAACATGCCATGCGTATAAATCGCCCCCTTTGGGACTCCCGTGCTTCCACTCGTGAAAAGTATCCCCGCCATCTCGCCGGCCGCAGTCGGCTCGCCTCGATCATAAACGCCAGGGTCTTTCCCGACCTTATCTTCGAGATCGATCAGCGTCGTTCCTCCCCAACCGATCTTCGTTCCTACGGTGATGAGCACCTCTGGACCTGGACGCATCCATCGAAACAACAACCGAGCGATATGGGCCTTGGGGATACCAATAAATCCCTGGGGCGCTGCCTCCTGTAAACAAATACCGAGGTTCTTGATACCCATCCCCGGATCGACCAGGACCATCACCGCGCCGATATCGAGCAATGCAAAGGCAAGTGCAAAAAATTCTGAGCTCGGGGTGACCATCATTACGACCCGCATACCGCGGCGGATACCGCCGCGGTGCAGGGCATGAGCGCAGCGCGTCGCTCGGCGATGAAGTTCGGCGGCGCTCAGTTCCCAAAACCGGCCCGACTGAGCGACTGCGACCATCAGCGCGGTTCCATCTTCGGCGGCCCGCAAGCCCAGGTAATCCGCAACGTTCACGAATTTCTCCGTGTTTCCGGTTCCCGACTTTTCCATTTTCAGCTTTCCTCCAAGGTCTCTAGAAACTCCCGCACCTCGTCTCGCACCTCGTCGAGAGCATCTTCAAGCACATAGTGCCCCGCGTCCTCGTAGCGACGTACCCTCGCCTTGGGGAATCGCCGCTCCCACTCGGCGAGAAAGTGCTCATCAAAGACAAAGTCACGCATGCCCCAACATAGCAACATCGGAACTTCGCGCAGAAGCTCAAGTTTCGATGCTGCCTTGTCCACCACCGACCACGCCCTTTCCGTCTCGCTAAGCGGTATATCTTGAACGAAACGATGGACCGCCAGTCGATTCGTCCAACTATCGTAGGGGCGCAAGTACGCATCCTGAACCGCTTTCGGCATTGGTTTCCTTGTCACGCAATAGCGATTGGCTCCCCGTGAGAACGCCCCCGCTCCACGCACCAATGCCGCACCAAGCAAGGGCAGACGCGCCAAGATCAAACTTGGTGGAAAACTCTTCGAACTGGGGAGCTGAAAGGCCCCAGTATTGAGCACCACCATCGCTGCCACGCGTTCGGGGTTCTCCGTAGCCCAGGCACTGCCGATCATGCCTCCCCAGTCATGAACGATCAAGATAACACGGTCTAGATCGAGCGAATCGACCAGGCTCTCAAGATCTTGAACTCGTCGCTCCAAGGTATATTCGTAGGATTTTTCACTGGGGACATCGGACCAGCCACACCCCATATGGTCGGGCACGATGCAGCGATGGCGACCGCGCAAAGCAAGAACCAGACCCCGAAAATAAAAGGACCACGACGGATTTCCATGAACCATAACGATCGGCAAGCCAGACTCGTGTGGGTCATTCGGCCTCTCGTCGATGTAGTGATAACGATGCCCCTCGAGGTCAAAGAAATGGCTGTCGAACGGATACAGGTCCCCGAACTCCTCTCGCGGAAGCGAGCGACCTCGACCTACCACTCCACCCCCAGCATCATGCAGTTCAGTCCGCTCCCGATACCCAGAAAGCCTACGCGCTGCCCGGCGCAAAGGAAATCTCGCTCTTCTGCGAGGGCCGCGGCAAGAGGAAGCGCGACACTCCCCGTATTCCCAAGAAAATCATAGGCTACAAAATCGGTCGATTCATCAATATCTAGCATGCGTAAAATGGCTTCCCGATGGCTTCTACCGACCTGATGACAGATCACGCGATCCGTTTTTTCCCAGCCAAGTTCGGGCAAAAAAGCCTCCCACGTGACCTGGCCCAAGGCCGTCCCGTGCTCAAGGACTGCAACTGAATCCGTCACCATGAACTCTCGGTGCGTATTGTCCCCATCGCCACCACGCCTTTCCATCCCCCACCGGCAGAGACGATGAAACTGAGGGGCCGATCGTTGAACCCCACCGACCAGCCGACGGCGCGGCACGGTGGTATCAAAACTACCGTCGCTCATGACAATGGCCACGGCACCTGAGCCCCCAGTCAATGTTGCGATCGACAACCGAAATAGATCGGCATTGGGCTGCTCCCGCATTCGATGAATGGCGAGGTCAACAATCTCACGGGAGCTCTCGCAGCTGACGACCATCCCGGCCCGCACCTGACCGAGCTCGATTCGATTTGCCAGATCGAGCATACCCGTAAGGGCGCCAAGGCAGGCACTACCAAGATCGTGGATCACGGCTGTCTCTGGAAGAAGCTGGCCTGCCTCTCTCAGATACGCCGCAACATCGCAGGCGGTCGCCGGTTCAAACCCCTCGCGGCACACCCCCGTATACAACAGCACATCGATCTCAGAAGCCGGCACGGGGCTGCGTTTCAAGGCGTGGATCCCCGCGGCCGCGGCCCCACGAGCGACGGAGCTTCCGACCGGCCAGAAACGACGCTCGACAATTCCTGTCATCGCCTCGAGCTGGCCAGCATGCATCCGCAACGTGGCGTAGACCGGGGCCAATCGTTCTTCAATTTCGGCCGATGAAACGACGTCGGGCGCCAGCTCGTACCCGAACGCCTCGATGAATACCTTCGAATACTTCATCGTTTCAGCTCCAACGCAAAATCATCAATCTGGTAGATCGGCAGCCCATCCGCGATCAACAACCCACTGGCTATCAGAACCCGATTTTGGTCGTCGATCGCCGTAATATTGGCCTGCACTCGCACCTCTTTGCGGCTCGGTAAGACCTGTCCGCGGTATTGCCAACGATGCTCATGACCCAAGGGCATCGTCCCGAACTCGACCATCTTCGTCTCCCGCTGGCCGTGCCATCGCCGATGCGCAACAATCTTAAGCAGCTGCAAAAATGCCTCAAGACCCAAGGAACCCGGCCACACGGGGTCTTGATAAAAATGAGCCTTAAAAAACCAGGCGCCGTCATCCACCGAGGAAGACCCCTCAATATAGCCCAGTCCATGCGTGCCTCCCTTCGGCTCATGTCGCTCGACGCGATCGAGCATCCACATCATCGGTTCAGGAAAGGGAGCTCCGTGAGGCACGGATGAAGACTCCACGCTCCCCCCATCGCCTAGTTCAGCGACGACCGCATCACGCAGTCCGATCTGCGCACCGAGAGCATCTTCCGAAAAGAAGCCAAAGTTCGTCGTGCAACTGTAGACGAGACCACTTTTTTGGCTCCACATCTCGATTTCATAGTCCTGAATGATCATTCCCGCGGACTGCGACACCTTGGTCATCGTCACGCGAGTCGAGAGCACATCGTCCTTGGCCGACACCCGAGCATGTTGGGTAGCGACGCCTCCTAGATTTCTAAATTTAAGGTCTTGCGGGGATGCCAGGGCAGATCCGGCATATGCGGCCAACCATCCACAGGGCTGCAAGCCAGCCTCAAGCAGCACCGCGAACGGAATTTCGTCTTGGTTGTTCGCCGAAAAAAACCAATCGTCGGCGCGAATGTCGAACTGAGCTTCACACGAGACTCCAGCTTCGAGAACGAAGGGCTCGCCATGAACGGCGGTGATTCGATCGACAAAGCGAAACGGATCTCGAGGCAAGCGAGCGATCCGACGCTTCTGATCAAAAGGCTTGTACGGGGCCCCAAAGGCCTCGGAGGGAGCCCCCTCGCAATATGCCACGATACGCTCCTTTGCGTAGAGCGCCGGCCGTCGCCCCGGACCCACCGGAGCGCGCGGTTTCATGGAGGACCACAAACTCTCCAACCCCGACCGTGTGACACCGGTCATCCGCAATGACATGTCGCCAATGTCAACGATCTCCTTGCCGTCAGCAAACATCGCCGCGTCGACGACGGCGATGGGTACGCCATCAGCGTCGTAGCCCATCTCCTTCATGTCGATTCGATAGGTAACGAGCCGACAGTCCGCGAGCACTTGCCCACGACACTTCAGACGGCTACGCACCCCAGGCACTGGCTCGCAACGAACCGTCCCCTGTTCTCCGACCCAACCCTGCCGCATTAGGAAAATACGTAGCGTGTGAAGACAACACTCGTACATGAGTGTCCCGGGCATGACTTGATCATCCACGAAGTGGCAGGTGATGAACCAGTCGTCGGGGTGAATATCAGCCTCCGCCGTAATCCTTCCGATACCGAATCTTCCCCCCCTTGGCTCGATGCTCGTCACTCGGTGAACAAGCCGCATCCGCCCGCCCGGAATCGTCTGAACATTTTTCAGTGGGTGACCGGCGAAGGCAGTTCCGAAAGCCCCAACTAAGTCTCCATTTCGAAGCGCTTCGACCTCACCCTCGTTCAGCGTTTGTCCTTCTTCCATCGCTACAAAAGGGCGCCACTGCTCGGCGAGTTTGCCTGCGATAGGACGAAGATCCAGCGAACTCTTGACGATCCCCTTGCCCGCATCGAGATCGGCCTGTGTGAAAAATCCGGCGCAACCCTCCCTCATGGACATCAACAGGCGCCCGTCTACAGTCGCGTCGTAACGAAAACGAAACAACCAACTATTCCCTTGACGAGTAAAGCCGTCGATCTCGATCGCATAGCGGATCGTCTTCCCAGCCTCAGGCAGGCTATCGTGAAACGTGACGGTTGCATCAAGCAGCCGATAAACGGCGAGCCCCCGAGTCTCAAGATCGATGCCAAGATAGCCGGACAGAAACAGATCCGCCTGCCCCGCTTCGACCGCGATGCACGTGGGGATCGCGCGGCCGTCCAAATACCAAGCGTCGGCCAACACATCGTGCTCAGTGACGACAGACCCGGGCCCCATCGAAAGCGCATCCCCGGTCACCGACACAACTCGATCGACCAGCATGAGCGGCTCGGCGGGTAGACGCACACGTGTCGGAAAGCCGTCCGCAGCTGCGAATCGTCGACCCAACACCTTTTCGATACTGCCGACCGCGTACTCCATACATTGATTTCGGTCCATAAAAACCGAGCGATCACGGGCTGTGTCTTCCAACGGACTACGCACAGAAGGAACCACAGGCGACCACTCGCCGGGCCAATCGGGCGCGCCACCGACCCGTATTTTTTGTGCCCTTGACGATCTTGCATCGGACCGGCGGGGGGGTCGCTCGCCCGGGGCCTTTCGACCCACAAGCGGGCTCAGATCGACCTGAACACGCTCTGCCACAAGCGCGGCCAAGAGACGAAGAAGCGCTAGCTTCTCGTCCAGTCCGGAAACACACAGGGCACGGGTCCAATAGCGCCCGCCCGCCGTCTTGCTACCCAGGGTCTTTTGAATCATGCGTGAACATGATCCTCCCGGTCCCATTTCAATAAAAATTCGAACTCCGTCCTCGTACGCTTGTTCCACAACCCTAGGAAAATCCAGCCCATGTAAGGCCTGAGCTAGAATCGAATCCGCGGCACGCTCTTTATTGACACTATACGCTCGTCCCCAGTTGCCGCTGTAGAAACGGATCCCCTCCGGAGCAACGGTTTTCAAGAGATGCAGGTCTCTGTACGCCTTCTCGACCTCTCCAACGACCTCGCAATGAACGGTGGTGATTCCCTCAAGCGCATAGAATTTCGATTTTAGACGCTCGACAACGAGCGCCACGGCATCGGAGTCTCCGCCTACGACACACTCATGCGGTGTATTCACAATTAGAAGATAGGCTCGATCGACGTCAGTCAGCGCGGCCCGAACCGCATTTGCAGGGCGGTCCACAACGCCCACGACCCAATTGACCGGATCCTCTGGCGAGTGCCCGTCACGCCGCGAGCGTCCCCAACAGCGCTGCGCTGCACGGCACGGCCCTGCCAGCTCAGTGGTGAACAACGAAGATTCGTGAACCCGCGCCAACATCTCGTCTCGCTGATTCCAGGCACCAAGACCAAACAAACTCGCCGTCTCGCCGAGCGAGTATCCAATCGCCGCCTCGGGCCGGATACCAAACATGGCCGCAACATCGGTGACCAGGCTACCGATCGCTACCTGAGCAAGAATAAGCCCGCTCATGTCCGCTCCAAGATCCGCTTGAGGTCCGCTCCAGATCAGCTCGGGGACAAGTTGGGAGGCCAAGCTCGCAGTTCGGTGCTCGCCGGTACGTAGTGCCTCGGGCCAGGCGAGCGCCAGTTCTCGCCCCATCCCCGCGAATTGGTTGCCAGATCCTGGGTAAACAAATGCGACATCCACCTTTTTTCGCCCGCCACAAAGTGGCTCCGACTGGTAGTAGATTCGGCCCGCCGCCAACTGCTCAAAGTTCGCACCTTCGCGTACCCCTCGGGACGCAAGTGCACACAACTTGCCCAGTTCATCAACATCGCTCGCTATCACCGCCAACCCCAACGCCGCGTTCCCCTGGCGGCCCTGGCTCAACCAGGCGGCCGCCCGAACCGACAAAGGCTCAAGAGAGCGGGCCGCGCTCCAGGCCGCGAGATCCTCGACGGCCGATGCCAAAGAACGCTCGTCGTTGGCCTCCACAACGAAGAGCCCATGCGACGCGGTCGGCAGACTCGACCCCTTCGCCGACCCAACACCCTCAGGTGGCGACGCCGCGGGTCCGGCCTCTTCAAACACGACGTGCGACGAATGCCCCTGCCCCGAAAGTGCCCCCACCAACGCTCTCCGAGGTCCAGAGACACGGTCCTTCAGCCACGGACGAGGTTTCGCCATGGCTCGGAAGCTCGAGAGTTCCGGACGGAGAACGGAAGCCGAGGGCCCCCGATCGCGTCCACGCAGGGATGGTAACACCCGATGATGCAGGCTCCATACCGCTTTTAGAGCGCCCACCAAACCCGTCGCAGCACCAAGCAGACCGACATCAGCAATCGCACTGCTGATCACTGGACCGGAGGCAGCATTCATGGTCGTTTCGGGGCCACCGCCGCCGCCCCAAATAGCATTCAACGCAGTCGCTTCAATCCGATCTTCTCGCGGATCTCCGCTGCCGTGAGCGATCACCAGGTCATCGGGACCAAGCGGTCGATCTCCGGCACGACCGGCTTCAGCGAAGGCGCGGACGACCGACGATGCCGGCCGTCCGCCGCTCGCCGATGCGACTCCATCAATTCGTGCGTAGATCCGGTCCCCATCACGCCGCGCATCACCAAGGCGCTTGAGCACAAAAGCGACGGCGCCCTCGCCTGGCACAGATCCATCGCTATCCGTCCGCAGCGGACGAGGCGGCCCGCTTGGAGCAAAAGCGCGCATGCTCGCAAGCGCATGGTACGACCGGGGCTCAACACCCATCTCGACCCCTCCGACGAGAGCGCAATCAAGTGTCCCCGATTGGAGAGCCCTGATCGCATTTTCGAGCGCAACAAGCCCAGAGCATTCCTCGCTTGAAAGCACAAAGCTGGCCCCGCCAAGTCCAAACTCACGAGCGATCCGACTCGCGGAAATTGCCCCGAGGCCTCCCATTGTCCGATCGGCATCGAGGGGCGGCCCGCTTCGATCACACAAAGCCGTGACCCAGGCCTCAAAGGCCTCCCCGGATTCCGGCAAGCCGAGAGACTTTGCCCAGCGCGGAGCCGCCTCCCGAATCGCCCAACGCAACCGGAAATTGGTTGTGTTCAGGTCGAGCGAAATCGCAATGAACACCCCCGTTTTCAGCCGCAGAAGGTCAGATCGACCGTCTTTGGTATCAAGGAGTTTGCAATCAGAAACCGCCTGTTCCGCAACGTCCAACATCATGGACTGCTGCGGAAGCGCCTGCGCCAACTCCTTCGGAGGAATTCTAAAACGACCGGGCTCAAGCTCCAGCGATTCCACAAAAAATCCCTCGGGCCCGGCTTCTCCCCAGAAGTTTTCCTTTGTCGTCAGCCCTTCGTTGTCGTCCCCAAAGCCAAGGATGCGGGGCCCCACCTCCGACATGCCCTTCCAAGGCCCCAGATGAGCCCCAACACCGACCACAACCACCGTTCGGTCGTCGGTCTCGCTATTCGAAACACTCGCGTCATTTGCACGCGGTACGGTCACGCGAATCTCAGTCGAAGGTTCTTGACCCTCGAAGGCCTCGACCAAGAGATGGGCGTTTGTACCGCCAAAGCCGAAACCACTCACCGCCGCGCGGCGAGGACCATCGGGAGATTCCCACGGCTCGCACTCCCGCAGCACCCGAAATGGACCCGAGTCGAGTTCGATCCCCACCGCCGAGTTGCTAAAATTCGCCGTCGGCGGAAGAAGCTTGTGCTTCATCGCCAGCAGGACCTTCGCCAGACCGGCCGCCCCAGCTCCAGTCAACAAATGACCCACGTTGGACTTTACGGAACCGAGGACGGCAGAGCCCGCCGAATCTCCCCACAGCGCCCTGAGACTTCGATACTCGACGGCATCCCCAACCGGTGTCCCCGTAGCGTGGCATTCGATCAGTTGAACGGCCGACGGGCTCCATCCGGCGGCCTCGTAGGCTCCACGCATCGCCCGAAGCTGTCCTTCCTCGCTGGGTGCCAGCAACCGGCCATCGACGTCATTGGACACCCCAATCCCGCGAATGACGGCGAGCACATCGTCGCCGTGCTCCAGGGCATCAGACAGTCGTTTGAGCACAAACACCCCCGCGCCTTCCCCGACAACGATGCCGTCACCGCTGCGGTCAAAAGGTGAGCAATGCCCCCGAACGGAGAGCGCACCGAGCTGTGAAAAACCCATCTGCGTGTACAGACAATCTGGCCGCGCAAGTCCGCCGGTCAGTACCGCGTCGAGGCGACCCGCCTGAAGCTCGCGAATCGCGATCTCAATGGCGAACAACGACGAGGCACAGGCAGCATCCAACGCCTGATGCCCGCCACCTAGGCCTAGATCTTGCGCCAAAATCGCTGCCGGCAAGCCGATGACGTGCCGATTTATCGTCGCGGTCGGCTCACGAAATTCTTTGGGTGACTCCACCCCGTGGGATGCAAACAGCCCGCGCTCGAACCGACGCCCGAGCGTCCAGTCTGCACTTTGGCCGTTACTATGGGTTGGTAACGCGATGTTTCCAAGCACGACCCCAACCCGTGTCCGGTCGATGCGCCTTGTCTGCGCGCCCGCCCACGCCTCGCGGCCGGCACGGAGCGCAAAATGAATCATAGGATCGAGCCGACGTTGCTCCGCTGAGAGCCCACAAAAATCGAGTTCGGCGACGAAACAGGCCCGACGAGACACGACCCTATCGACACCGCCCCGTGTAGGACTGTACGCCCGCTCGAGATTCAAAGCCCAGCGCCCGTCCGGAGGCTCGCTCGAGAGGTCCTTTGCGTTGACAATATCCTGCCAGAACCCGTCGAACCCGGAGTCCGCCCACGACCCTGGAAAGACACCTCCCATCGAGACGATCGCTATCGGCTCTGCGACCTGATTAATTGATGTCATGAATTTCCCCGCGAGCGTATCCGGCCGTTACGGACGCAATTCGTTGACCTTCTCGACACGATTGCGCCGAAATGCAGCCGTCAACGACCCGTCGATGACGCAGCTGTACTCAGACATTTGTGCGATCAACGAGCCGTCTTCCTTCGAGACCCACTCGATCTCCGCCGCGGCTCGATGCTCGCCCATTGCACCGAGTTTTATCGCCACTGAGATTTCGCCCTTGGGGAAATCTTGAAACTGACGATAGCTGCCAAAACCTGTTGGCAGAGATCCACACCCGCGCTCAAGCACGCTCCACAACACCATCAGCTGAAATCCGGTGTCCAAGCCTAGCGGCTGGGTCACCCAACGCCTACGCGGCGGATGCTCCAACCAATCCTGTGGCTCTGGCCATGAACCGCGGGGCGCTACACACGTGATGGCCTTGGCACCGACCCCGGACAACTCCGCGATCGATCTAAAATCATCTCCATGGAACAGTTTCGTTCCGTCGCCATAGATCGACTCAAGCAGTCGAGGCTGAATGCCGAGGCCAACGACCGCGGGGTCTTCGCCCAGCTTGCCGATCCCTGTCGCGCGAGCGGGCGCTTCATTCCCCAAGACAACGATCGCCCGTGCATGATGGATACGGCTCCCATTTTCGCCGCCTGACACCAAGTGCATCTCTATCCGATAGTGCGCCCCATCGCGTTCCCTCGCACCAGAGCAGACCCGCAGTGAGAGCGGATCTTCGGGGTCAACAACAACTCCCTTGAGCACCCGAAAATCATCGATCCCCAAAAATCGGAGGCCCGGATTCCCATGCAAGGCCCCATGCGCCATCCACTCCATCATCATGGCGACCGGCAACACGGGACGACCGTTCATGACGTGCGATTCGAGAAAACGATTGTTCTTTAGATCCAACGAACGTTCAAATACCGTCGACAATGGGGTGCGAACGGGGAGCCCTTCGAGCCGTTGCTCGTGCACCGCCGCATCCACGGGGAACGCGGACCCCTCGCCGAGCATCACCAACTCGACGGGTCCGCCCTTTGCGACGGTCAACTCAGCGACGACCGCTTCAGCCCCATCATCAAGAGCGATGGTCGAGACTCCCTCCTTTTCAAACAAGCGCGCCAACGATGCGTCAACCATGCCCCCGTTCCAGGGTCCCCAACCAAATGAAAGAACGCGACATTGGGGAGCGTAGGTCCGCGCGAAGGCCTGAGCGGTCTTGTTGAGCACCTCGTTGGCAGCCGCATAATCGCTCTGACCGCGACGTCCGAAACGCGCGGTCGACGACGAAAAGAGGACCAAAGCCCGTAGTTTCATGGGGTCAACCGCCCCAAGCAAGGCATCGAGTCCCTCTACCTTGGTCTGATACACCCGTACAAAGTCCTCTTGTGCTTTGTCTGCGATGAGCTTGTCGGCCAAAACTCCAGCGCCATGAACGATGCCACTCACGATTTTCTCGGCAGCGTGAAGTTCGCCAACAACTCGCTGTACCGCCCGATGGTCGCGGACGTCTACCTGGACATAGGACACGATCGATCCCACGGCCGCTATCGCGGACAGAGTTGTTCGTATCTGCCGCTCAGCGATGTGGCGCTGATAGCTGTTCTCCAGCTCCGCAGGTGACATTCTCTCGACCGAATGCTCTACGATCGCCTTCTTGATCTCTGCCTCATCCACGATCGAACTCAGCCACTCGGGCTCTGCCCCGGGGGCTTCAGTGCGCCCCAGCAACACCAGCTCCGGGTTGCCGGCCCGCGCCAGCGCTGTTGCGACCGCGGCCGTCACGCCACGAGCTCCGCCGCTCACCAAAATTACATCCGCCTTCGTGAACCCTGGGCGGAGTTCCTTGGTACTGGGAACGAAAGGCTCTGGCCGTAGCGCTAAGCCGGTGCGTTCGCATGGGCTCGGTCGCAATCCAACCTCCATTGGGCCTGCCGCCCGTAGTTCCTCAACAATCATCTCGGCGAGGACGGCGTTGTCGGGAGCCGATCCATCCACATCCAGGGCCCTTGCGTGGAGATTTGGCCACTCCAGAGCCGCGGTCTTGCATAGACCCGCGAGCCCCGCAGATTCCACGGCAAGAACGCCGGGGGCATCGAACGAGAGTGAATGAAATCCGAACGCGCCGTCTAGACGAGACACGGTCGCTAGCAAGCCCGCTCGCTCGCGTGACTCGTCCGTTCCGAGGGCGCCGGCCAGCCGCTTGATCAAGCTAAATGCATGGGTGATGAACTCCCCCCCGACCGCGAACTTGCTCGGGGCCACGACAATCAACCCAGCGAGTCGCCTAGGCGGAGCGTGGCCATTGATCTGGACGCCAATCTCCTTTGCACGCTGCCCGGTGGCCGCCAATGCCCTCACGATCGCCTCCGAAAGGCCATCTTCACTTTTTGTTACCCAAACAGGTGCGTCATCGATCAACTCGACTTCCGCCCGGGCCGGGCGTAAGAGGACACGCTCAAGTACGAAACGTGTCGGAGATCGTCCTAAAGACGCACAGTCTTCCTTCCGAGAAGAGCATGGATCCGAGATGCCCCCTCGCTCGACCACGGGCACTGATGGAGGCGTCGTCCCGGAAGCGAGAAAAGCAACGATATCTGCCAACGAGTGGAGCTCCCCAAGGTGCTCGGGCTTGATCACCGGAGCATCAGGAAGTCTTTCTTGCAGGCTTGCAAGAATCTCAACACGCTTGATCGAGTCGATGCCCAGGTCTGCATCAAGCCCCATCGAGAGTTCCAACATTTCGGCGGGATACCCGGTCTTTTCCGAGACAACGGCCAAAAGCACGGCGGTGGTCTCCCCGGAGTGGGCCCGATCCCCGCGGTCTTGAGCCGTACGATCAACCCGAACAGCCCTCGTCCCACCGTCTGCGGACCCCGCCAGCAGAAAATCGATAATGTGGCCAAGGGTATGCAATTCGCCCAAATGCTCGGGCTTCACGACCGGCGCCTCCGGGAGGCGCTCTTGCAAGGCTGACAAAATCTCAACACGCTTGATCGAGTCGATCCCAAGGTCAGTATCGAGGCCCATCGAGGGTTCCAACATTTCGACCGGATACCCCGTTTTCTCGGCAACGATCGCCAACAGCACCTGGGCTATCTCCGACGTCTCATCTTCTTGTTTTCCAGGAACCGCCCGAGCGGACTCCGTACCCGAGAGCGACGGCGACGAACCCGAGATATCCTCTTCGGTCCGGGGATTCGAGCTTCCTGCCACGAGAAAACCGACAATCTGTCCGAGGGTGCGAAGCTCACCGAGATGTTCCGGCTTAACCGCGGGAGCATTTGGAAGCCTCTCCTGCAGTGCGGACAGAATCTCAACACGCTTGATCGAGTCGATTCCAAGGTCGGTGTCCAAGCCCATGGTCAGCTCAAGCATCTCACGGGGGTAGCCCGTTTTCTCGGCGACCACGGAGAGCAGCACGTCACCGACACGTTCGCTCGGATCCACTCCCGCCGAAACCTGCGGCGTCCCGGACTCATCGGCATGCGCGGCTGCCACCCGAGACAAATGCCCGCGCGAAACCGACGGATCACCAACGACCTCGACAGCTATTCCGGTGGTCCGATTTCCACGTTTTGTCGAACTGGTGTCCGTCAATTGTGTCCCAGCCTGCCGAGTCTCGGGCCTCCCGCCCGCTCCGCGCGTCCCCTCGTGACGAGCAGAAACAGGCAACGTCGTCCCCAACGTCGACGCAACAAGGCTCTGCTGGCGCTCGACCAGAAACGACATGGTCTGTAGCGCCTGTTCTTGCCCCTCCAAAAAACGTCTGTGCATTTCGCTCGTTTGCTCCTGCACTCGGACCAGGGCCGCCAAGGCATCCTCAGAATGCCGCATGGCCTCAACAAACAAATGATCTGATTTCGTATCGGACATGACGGTTTTTGAAACGGTGGCGACCGGGAGACCAATCTGAGGTTTGACCGGTCTCGGCACATGAGGATCTCGGTGATTCGCGCCCGAGAGCCTGACCGTAAACTTCGACCGTTTCGCCTCGTTGATGCGGCGCTCAAGGGCATCCCCGGCGCCCCGATCCCACACATCTAGATTCAGCGGATACCCGCCGGCGGCGAGCTCCGCCAGGAATCGCGCAAGATCGAGACATCCGGAAGATCGTCCGCCCGAGCTGTCGAGAGACACGATAGTGAGCTCTGTCTCTGGCGCTTCGTCTGCCAAAACCCTTCGGACCAACCCGGCGAGCCGCGCCCCAGGTCCAACTTCCAAGAAAGTCCGGATCCCCCGCCGGTACATCGCCTGAATCATCGCTACAAACTCCACGGGCTGCGCCAACTGGTTGGCAAGCAACTCACGACACGCGGTAGCGTCGTCGGGATAGGACTCGGCGCTTAGGTTGGAATAGACGGTAGGTTCCGCGTCACCGACGGGTGCCCCCATGCCCATGTCTTGAAGACGCTTTGAGAATGGCAGACATGCGCCTGCCACCAGGGAGCTATGAAACGCTGCCGAAACGTCGAGCGCGGTGCATCGCAGTCCGGCACGTTCCAGCTCAAGCTGTCCACGCTCGATCTCGGAGCTCGCTCCAGACAACACAACCTGGCGGGGCGCATTGCGGTTTGCCACGACGAGGGCCAGCTGGAGTCGATCGATTTCCTGCTCGACATCCTCGATCGGCGCAAAAACGGCCATCATCGATCCTCGATCCGCATCCCCCTGAGCCATCGCCTCACCGCGAATACGAGACACTGCATACAGGTTCTCGGGCGGCAGTTGTCGCGCGACCGCCAACGCAACAAGCTCGCCGTAGCTGTGTCCAGCGGTAGCGCTCGCTCGCACTCCGAATTCCTCGAGCACTCGCCAAGCCCCGAGACTCACAGCGCCCAAAGCGACCTGAGCAACCTCTGTGGCCTTGAGTGCCTCGCCCTGATCTCGCAAGTCCGCTTCGCTATACCCAGCCGCAGGATACAGTCGATCTCCTAGACTTTGCCCCCCCGCAGCCTGTTCGAAGGCCCGCTCAGCCCTCGCCAACTCCGCCTGCATCGCCGGAAACTGACAGGCGAGGTCAAGCAACATATTGGGATACTGTGCACCTTGGCCCGGGAACAACACAGCGACCTCCGCGAAAACTCCCCGAGAACGACTGTCAAAATAGATGCCCTGGGGAGAACTCGCGCGATCGGCTGATCCTCGGATCAGTGCAATCGCACCACGCTCAAGCGCGGAGAAGTCAAAGATGGCGACCAGAGAATCACTGGCCTCCGAATCACGACGCAGTTTGTCCTGAGCGGGCGCGGAAATGGCAAGGGTCAGCCGACAGCTGGCATTGGTGTCAAAGCTCGCACGTGAGCGCGACGCCAACAGTCGCAGGCCATCCCAGCTGCCCGCCAGCGTCTCCTGCACATCTTGCGAGAAACGAGTGAGACGGCCTTCCAGATCCGCTCGACTCTCTGCACTCAGGCATACGAGCTGAACGCCACCATCCCAGTCAGGCGCTTCAGCTTGCTCTCCGTACTCCTCGACGATCGCGTGAAAGTTGCTCCCGCCAAAGCCAAAGGCGCTGACGCCGGCGCGGCGCGGACGGCCCGCTCGAGCGATCCAGGGCCTCTTGTGGCGATTGAGATAGAGCGCAGAATCCTTCCCAAGCGCCTCATTCGGCTGTTCAACTTTGAGAGTGGGTGGGAGAACTTTGTGGTGAAGACCCAGCGCTGCCTTGATCATTCCGGCGACGCCGGCAGCCGCCTTGGTGTGGCCGATCATCGACTTCACGGAACCGAGCGCGCAGCGTTTCGGGTCTGCGATCGCCTCGCCGTAGACCATCTCCAGGCCTGAAATTTCTGTCGCGTCACCGACCCGGGTCCCGGTCCCGTGCCCCTCGATCAAGTCGATGGTGCGCGGATCGACGTCCGCATCTTTGAGCGCGGCTCGCAGAGCGCGGGCCTGTCCCTCGGCGCTGGGCGCATACACTGCATTGCCTTTTCCATCACTCGAGCTGCCAATTCCTCGCACCACTGCATAGATGCGATCGCCGTCACGCTCCGCGTCCGCCAGTCGTTTGATCGCCAATACGCCGATCCCCTCGCCGAGGATCGTACCATCGCCCTCGGCATCAAACGGTCGCACCTCGCCCGAAGGCGATAGCGCAGGGGTCTTGCTGAAGCACATGTACATGAAAATGTCATTGAAGGTGTCGACCCCCCCCGTGAGCACCATATCAGCCCGCCCCGTCTCGAGCTCCATCAAGGCCATATGCATCGCGCTCAAAGAGGAGGCACACGCAGCATCGACCACACAGTTCGTCCCATGTAAATCGAGACGATTGGCGATTCTCCCCGCGGTCACGTTTCCGAGCAGGCCTGGGAACGAATTTTCCTGCCACGGCACATAGCCGTCTTGGATACGATCAACGACATCCTGGGCCTGGGCCCCTTCAATCCCCGCATCCGCAAGTGCCTTGCGCCAGATCGGATGGCCCAGTCGGGCACCGAGTCCGATCACCAACTCCAAGGCTCCGGTGATCCCAAGAATGACTCCGGTTCGCGATCGATCAAAGACACGTCCGCCCTCGCCATATCCAGCATCATCGAGCGCCATTTTTGAGACCATCAGCCCCAACAGTTGAGTAGTGTCGGTGGCCTCAATGTCGCGCGGTGACACTCCGAAATCCATCGGCGAAAAATCCACAGGATCTAAGAACCCGCCGCGCCTCGCGTAGGTCATGTCCGGAGTCTCCGCGTTGCTGTCGAAATAGTCTTCGGGCCGCCAGTGACTCTTGGGAACGTCCCCAATCGCATCGAGACCCTCACGGAGATTATTCCAGTAGCGCTCCAGCGACGGCGCCCCAGGAAACATGCAGCCGATTCCAACGATGGCGAATCCCTTCGGCGGACTCTGGGAAACGCTCATGCTGACCCCTCTTGCACCCTTGGCATATTCGCGTCGAGATTGGGGTCGAAGGACGATGATTGAGGGGTTGTTGGCACCGATGTAAACACGGGATCGCTGAAAAATGGTTCAAGGAGGGTCACGGACCGCGGTCTCAGGTCGACCCCGCGGCCGGTCCAGGACAGACCCTGGGCACGGAGACTATTGGCACGAACCAAACTGGCTGCACCGTGGAGAATATTTTGGGCAACCGGAACAACTCTACGCCGTCGCCACCCTTCAAAAATGCTTCCTCGCGTCCACTCGTTAAATGCACCCATCGCCGGACCGCACCAAACTTGATAGTCGATCTCTCGACCGGTCTCTCCGCGGTTGGCCCAGCGCGACGACTGCCCAAGATACCAGCGAAACACGAGCGCCATGCGATGGTGGGGGTCCCGAAGCGCTCGCTCGGCTTGTTGAGGATCCCGTGCCTGCCAAAAAGCTTCAGTCTCTTTCCAGATCTGCGTGAGCGGTGCTCGAAAAACAGTCTTTTCAAGCTTCAAACGCTCGGCGTCCGGAATCGCCTCGAGGCTTGGATATTCGCGATAGAGCGCTCGCAGTCGATGCGCTCGCATGGGAAACAGGGTTCCTCGCTTAAGGACTTGCAAATCGACCCCCATCTCGAACATGTCCGCTGCCGGAGCCATGGCAACGTCAGCCTGCTGGGTCTCCGCCAGCATCCTACGGACCGTGTCCGATGTGCCAGCTTCCAGACAAGCCTGATTGACAGAACCCGTGACCAGGTACGCGGCACCCATGGCAAATGCGGCGGCGGCAGAATGGGGAGTCGAGATACCTCCTCCCAATCCGACACGAAGCCGCACTGACTCGCTGTACGCCGTTTGTTTCCGATCGCGTAGAGCGAGCATCGCGGGAAGCAAAGCCAAGGCCGAGCGATTGTCGGTATGCCCACCGGAATCTGCCTCGGCCGTGAGGTCCTCAGCCATCGGAATCTTCGCACCCAACTCCGCCTCTTCGCGGGACAGCAAACCGTGATTGACCAGCTCAATGAGCATCTTCTCAGGGGCCGGAGAAAAGAATTTTTCGGCCACTTCTACCCGCGATACCTTCGCTATCAGGCGGTTCGGAGCGACGATCGTCCCTCCGGGCCCCCGATGGACGCCGCGCAATCGGTAGCGCACCAGAGCAGGCGTCATACCCAGATAGGCCGACGCAGAAACAAGGCGAACATTCCTTCGCAAATAGAGAGAAACGATGGCCTCTTCAAGGTCCGGCTCGTAGGGGCTGTGGATCAGATTCGTCCCCCATGGAAGGTCGCCAAGTCTCACGGAGATCCGCTCAAGCGCTGCCTCCACGATTGCTGGAGGCAATCCCGCCGCGCCGTAGAATCCCAACATTCCGGCGCGCGCCATCGCCTCAACCAGCTCGGGCGAGGCGATGCCATTGGCCATCGCCCCGGCAACGTAGGCGAAACGAAGGCCATGCGACTTGCAAAAACTAGCATCACCCAGCCGGCTAGGCAGGCACGGACCGACGTGGGCAACCAACGGAAGTCCGCTCGCAGACCCCCTCTCCTTGGGGCCGATGTGGACCTCCCCGCCTGTGGATAAACCAAGGCCATCGCCGTGCCGGAACACGCTGACCGGCCGCCCGAGATCTGCGATGGCCTCAGCCAACATTTCCGGGTCCTTGATCGATTTTGGATCGTCGCCGTGCCATCGCCCGATGGGCGCGCCGGCACGCACTGTGAAGTTCGCGGGCATAATGGCCATATCTGGACCCTGAGGATCGGCGCCAGGGGCCCCTTGGTACGAGAATTCGACCTGGGTCTCAAGTGAAACAACCCGTTTCAGCAGACCGCGCACCCCCGCCCCTCAAATTGCCACCGAGTCCAGTGCGCGCGCATCACACTCATTGTTGCCGTCGTACGCGCGATTCTTCCACAATGTCGCGCGCCGCGACGATGCGACACATCACCCGCCCGGTGCTCTCTGGCAAGGATTTCTAAGCTTTCTCGCACCGACACCCGACCGCGCAGAGTTCCCGCAGGGCCGCTCCCCTCACCGCAGATTCGTGGATGCGCACCGCTGGCCGGCCTCATCTCGGTGCGCTACTTGAAGTTTGTGCCGACGGCCTCAGCCTACCCCGCAGATTTTTACGCGGCGCTTCACCGCGGAAATACTGGAGATCTCGCTTTTTATACCCGGGAATGCCAGGGCTCGGACTCCGTCTTGGAACTCGGTTGCGGCGCCGGTCGGATCTTACTTACGCTGGCGGCCGAACGCCGAGTCGGTGTGGAATGCCACCCCGGGCTCTTGGATCTAGCGAACCATACGCAGTCCAAAATGCTCGAAAATGCGCACGTCGCTCGATTAATTCTTGGCGACATGGTTGAGACGCTCGAGCAACTTCAAGACCGATTCGACCGTATCATCATCCCCTACGGCGGCCTGTATTGCGTGCTGAGCGAAGACAGAATCGCCCGACTCTTCGCGGCCGTCCGGACTCGCCTCAATCCAGGCGGTCAACTCTTGTTGGACGTCTACGCCGCGGACGGCTTTCACACAGAAGCCAGCCCTGAGGATATCGATGCCGAGACATTGGTACCGCTAACGCAGGTCTATTGCCGCGACCAAAACTACGAAGTCTTCGAATCGAGCCACTGGGATCCAACCACCCAGCGCATCGATGTGAACTACCTCTATGTCCCTCCCCATGAAGACGAGGGCCTCCTTACACGTATCGAACAACGCTATCTCCTGTCCGCACAGCTCCGCGAGGCCATAGATACCGCGCGACTCAAGGTTCTCGAACTCTCCGGCGACTTTGAGCGTACTCCCTACAACGTGTCTAGCGATCTCATGGTACTGCGAGCAGGTCTCGGATGAAGCCTGACCAACACCTCACGACAATCAGGACCACAAATTCTCTGTGATGCGCAGTCAGATCCTCGACAAAACGAGGTCTCGATCCTACTCGCCGTCGTCGTCTTCTTCGATCGCAGCGTAGCGGGTTCCACGAGCCTTGCCACTAAAGGACACTTTTCCCTCTTCGATCAAACGATTGAGCGCCTTACGTGCCTGATCGGGAGTCCCCCCATTCAGGTCGCGAAGCTCGACGGCGGACATAGGACTCTCGGAGGTCCGCAGCGCATCAAGCATGGAGTCGTCGTAGGCAATACGGCCGGCTTTTGTGCGTGTGAACGCTGAATCACCTCCGCCGAATCCACGATTCGCGCCACTTCCGCTCCCCGAATCACCGGACAACAGTTCTCCGACGGTAAGACTCTTTAGCACGTCTCCAAACTCGCCTTTTAGCGTCATCAATTCGCCAATCGTCAGGCTCGGATTGTCTCGGACTTGGCCGAGAAGCACCTCCCGCTGCTTGTGACGCATCATTTCCTGAAATTGCAACTCGAGTGCACTAGGCATGGCAGCATCTTGTCAAATGCCGAGAAAAACTTCAAACAGTAGAGTGAAAAATTGGGACTGCGCCCATGTTCAGCTATGAGAAACTTTGTAACTTCTACGTGCATCGACATAGGCCATTTACACACATGAATCCGTCCATAAAATTAGTGTCCAATCTCAAAGAACGGACGATTACAGCCGATTTCACGGGTTCCTCAATTGGGCCTGAGTGCATGCACCTGTCCAAAATCGCCCCCTTGTGCTTGCAGCGCACATCGTAAAAACCTTGGATTCAATTCGAAATCCGTTGAGAGATCCCACGAGAGGACGGTAGTTCTCCGTCCTTCTCAAGTAAATATGCGTATCCGCAATCGCTGTCATCAAGAAGACTGAGTTCATTTCAAAATGTCCGAATGACGCATTCAAGATGCATTACCACGCACCCACGCAGACGACCTGTATGCTGCCCTTGGTAGCTCCAATAGGGCATTCGGCGGCAATGACCTCGCCATTAACGTGGCACCGACACACTCACGGCGGTACTCATCAATCATGAGCGCCCCCCCCGACGACCCCAAGCTCTCTTTCGCCCGCGGCCTGTTCTTCGGAGACATCGCCGAAGAGGCCGTTTTTCCATTTCCCGACGGGCTCGACGACGATGCGCGCGAAACATTGAGCCTTCTCATGGACCCGTTGGACAAATTCCTCGAGCAACGGGTCGACTCTGCGAAGATCGATCACGATGCGGCGCTTCCGCCTTCCCTGCTTAAGGAACTCAAAGACATGGGGCTATTCGGCCTGCAGATCCCCGCTGAGTACGACGGGCTCGATCTCAGCAACACCGGCTACGCGCGACTTTTCGAACGCGTCGCTCAAACCGACCCCAGCATCGCCGTCACACTCGGTGCCCACCAATCCATCGGTCTGAAGGGCTTGCTTCTCTTCGGCAATGACGCACAGAAGGCGCGCTACCTTCCCCGACTCGCGAGTGGCGACCTCGTCGCAGCTTTTTGTCTCACGGAGCCATCCAGTGGGTCCGATGCGGCCAGCCTTCGGGCCAGAGCGATCCTCTCGGCGGACGGCCAGCACTACCTCCTCAACGGCTCAAAAATTTGGATCACAAACGGCGGCATCGCCGACTTTTTCACGGTGTTTTGCCAAACGGAGGTCGACGTCGACGGAGAAAAGAAAGATCGAATCAGCGCCTTCATCGTCGAGCGTTCATTCGGAGGCATCCGCAATGGTAAGGAGGAGCGAAAGCTCGGCATCAAGGGGTCGAGCACGACGGAGATCTTTCTTGAGGATTGTAGGGTCCCCGCAACGAACATGCTCGGCGCTCCTGGCGACGGTCTAAAAATTGCGCTTACGATACTAAACAACGGGAGATTTGGGTTGGCGGCCGGATGTGTGGGTGGAATGAAGCGACTGATTTCGTTGGCCGCAAGCCATGCCAACGAAAGGCGACAATTTGGACGAACGTTGCGAGAGTTCGGTCTTATCAAGGAAAAATTCGCACGCATGAACGTTGCCCTCTACGCGGCAGAGTCGATGACTTACATGACTTGCGGGCTCATGGACACGGCCAAGGTCGACTGCTCCATCGAAGCCGCGATTGCCAAGGTATTCTCCTCCGAAGCCATGTGGCTCGTCTCCAATGAGTGCCTGCAGGTCATGGGCGGCCTCGGATACATGAAGGAATACCCCTTTGAGCGTTTTGTTCGAGACGCAAGGATCAACATGATTTTCGAGGGGACCAACGAAATTTTGAGACTGTTTATCGCCCTCTCTGGTATTCAACAACCTGGCGATCATCTTCGCGATCTTGCGCGAGCGATTCAAGACCCCCTACAAAACTATGGGATGCTACTCGATGAATTGGTCGACCGAGTCAAAACGCGTGTGCAAGGAGAACAGGTCGATCGAGCTCATCCCCGGCTAAAACGGTCCGTCGTTCATCTAGAAGACAAAGTTGTCGCCTTCGGACACGCCGTCGACGGGCTTCTTCGTCACTTCGGCAGAGATATTATTGAACAACAACTATTGTTGGCTCGCGTGGCAAACATGGCGATCGACCTCTACGGCATGGTCGCCGTACTCTCGCGTGCCAGCACGGCGCTAGACTCCCAGACGGACCACGCAGAGCATCAAGCCACGCTCGCCTCGATCTTTTGCGAAGAAGCCGATCGACGCCTTCGACGAAATCTACGTGCGCTTGAGATGGGACCCAAAAATGGCGACCGTGAGCTCACTAAAGTCGCGGACGATCTTCTCAGTGCTGGCCACTATCTCCCCAGCCACCCAACGAAAGTGGAGTAGACCCACACAGGTCTGCTCAACCTCCGAAGATTCCGCGTGCCTAGAGCCGTTCGCTGTTCCAAATGGCTAGCCAGATGTGCGCGTCGTCACCGTCGTTGTCCTCCCAATTGAAGTCTTCGCCGATAATAGCGAAGTGCGGGATTCCTGTTGCACCAAGGAACGGACGCCAGAAGGTATCGGGGTCGCCCACGACATGGACCTTTTCATGCGGATATTTGTCGTGCCACTCGGCGAGAAACTCTTGCGAATAGCCGCCGTCCCAGTCTTGGTACAAAAACTCAACAAGCAGAAGCTCGTCCGCCTCGATCTGCTCCATCAGCCCGGTGGCATTCACCCAGTTGGTTTCCTCGGAGACATAGGCCGCGAGGTCTTTGCACGGCCCACACCACCCCGCGCTCACATCAACCAAGATCCGCTGACCGCTGTAGTCGCACAAACGAAAAGGCTCGCCGCTGTGGTCGACACTCTCGAAGTGATTGGCCTCAGCCCCTAGCAAATAGCTTGAAGCCGCCGGGTCTGGATTGTCGCAGGCTCCTCCCAGAACGCCGTC
>CAYTFJ010000063.1:0-27519 GCA_964437075.1 uncultured Nannocystaceae bacterium | reverse complement strand
TCGCCGTCGCCGTCGCCGTCGCCGTCGCCGTCGCCGTCGCCGTCGCCATCGCCGTTTGGACTGAACAGAGGATCTCCGTCACAGACATCGCCGACGCCGTCGTTGTCCGTGTCGACCTGATCCGAGTTTTCCTGGACTGGGCAGTTGTCGATGTCTCCGCAAATACCATCGAAGTCGACATCGTTGAAAAAATCGTTGCTGCAGTCATCGCAGTTGTCGCCGAGCCCGTCGCCATCGCTGTCTTCTTGGTCTGGATCGTCGACGTCGGGGCAAACGTCATCTTCGTTGCAGAAACCATCGCCGTCGTCGTCGAGGTCGCAGGAGCACAGGTTCCCGACACCGTCGTCATCATCGTCATCATCGTCATCATCGTCATCATCGTCATCATCGTCATCATCGTCTGTTTGCATCGGATTGGCGAGATTGGGGCAGTTGTCTACGTCGCCGCATATGCCGTCGAGATCCATATCGTTCGCGGGATCCTCGGGGCAGATGTCACAAAGATCGCCGAGCGTGTCGCTGTCGAGGTCTTCTTGCTCTTCGTTGGCGACAAGAGGGCAGTTGTCGTCAGCATCGAGAATATCATCGTTGTCGTCGTCGTCGTCGCATGCGTCGCCAACACTGTCTCTATCATTGTCGTCTTGGCTCGCGTCCGCAAGACCTGGGCAAGTGTCGATATCCTCGCAGATGCCATCGCCGTCTTCATCGTTGGTGCTGTCTTCGGGGCAAACATCGCACAGGTCACCCTTGCCGTCGCTGTCCGCATCGAACTGCTGTGGGTTCGGGAAGTTCGGGCAGTTGTCATCACCGTCCTGAATGCCGTCGCCATCGTCGTCGTCGTCGCATGCGTCGCCGATTCCGTCTTCGTCACGGTCGTACTGATTGGGGTTTTCCGTGTCGAGACAGTTGTCACAGTAATCACCATGACCGTCGTTGTCGGTGTCTTCCTGGAAGGGGTTCGCCGAGACTGGGCAGTTGTCGACGTCTCCGCAGACGCCATCGCCGTCGCCGTCGTTGACGGGGTCGTTGAAGCAATTGTCACAGGGGTCTCCGATGCCGTCTGCGTCGGAGTCACTTTGCTCGGGGTTTGACTCGTCTGGGCAGTTGTCGACGTCGGCGCACAAACCGTCGCCATCGGCGTCATCGTTGGCATCCAGTGGGCATGTGTCGCACGCATCGCCCGCGCCATCCGAGTCCGAATCCACTTGATTGAGATTTGCGACCTCTGGGCAGTTGTCAAGGTCGCCGCATATCCCGTCGTTGTCGTTGTCATCCTCAGAGTCCAATGGACAGGAATCGCAGGCGTCGCCCATTCCGTCGCTGTCGCTGTCATCTTGAGACGCGTTGGCATTGGCTGGGCAGTTGTCGACGTTTCCGCAAATTCCATCGTTGTCTGCATCGTTTTCCGCATCATCTCGGCAATCGTCGCAGAGGTCGCCGTTGCCATCGCTGTCGCTGTCGCTCTGAGAGACATTGGCGACCGATGGACAGTTGTCAATATTGCCGCAGATGCCGTCCCCGTCGACATCGTCGTTGGCATCGCTGGGGCACATGTCGCAGGCATCTCCGAGTCCGTCGTTGTCGCTGTCGCTCTGCGAGGGATTTGAGGTGGACGGACAGTTGTCTGCATCCGCGCACGAACCATCGGCGTCTGCATCATCGTCCGCATCGTCCAGACAGGTGTCGCAGACGTCTCCACGGCCGTCGGAGTCGCGGTCCGTTTGGGCCGCGTTCGAGATCGAGGGGCAGTTGTCCGCGGTCTCGCAGACGCCGTCGCCGTCGGAGTCGTCGTTTGCATCATCGGGGCAGATGTCACAGGCATCGCCCGCTTGGTCACCGTCAGCATCGGCCTGTGATGCATTGGAGACAGTGGGACAGTTGTCGATGTCACCACAGATGCCGTCGCCGTCGTCATCGTTGTCGGCGTCGTTGGGACAGGTGTCGCAAGCGTCGCCCACACCGTCGCCGTCGGTATCGATTTGTGCAACGTTATCCACGCCAGGGCAGTTGTCGAGATTTCCACAGATGCCATCGGCATCGTCGTCGTTGTCGGTGTCGTTGGGGCAGGTGTCGCAGGCATCTCCGAGCGAATCACCGTCGCTGTTGGTCTGCGTGGTGTTCGGGCTTGAGGGGCAATTGTCGACGTTGTCGCAGATGCTGTCGCCGTCACTGTCGTTGCTGGCGTCGTTGGGGCATACGTCGCACAGGTCGCCGTCGCCATCGTTGTCGTTGTCACTCTGGTCTGGGTTTGCCACGGTCGGGCAGTTGTCGGTGTCGCCGCAGACACCGTCGCCGTCGTCGTCGTCGTTGGCGTCGTTGGGGCAGGTGTCGCAGTCGTCTCCGAGGCCGTCGCTGTCGCTGTCGGATTGCGATGGATTCGCGGATCCTGGGCAGTTGTCGGTGTCGCCACAGATGCCGTCGCCGTCAGAATCATCGTTTGCGTCGTTGGGACAGGTGTCGCAGGCATCCCCCGCGCCGTCGCCATCGCTGTCGGTCTGTGCGCCGTTGGCAATCGCCGGGCAGTTGTCGAGATTTCCGCAGATGCCGTCGCCGTCGGAGTCGTCGCTGGGATCGTTGGGGCAGGCGTCGCAGGCGTCGCCGGTCGAATCGCCGTCGCTGTCGCCTTGAGCGGGGTTGGCCGTCGTCGGACAGTTGTCCGTGTCGCCGCATATTCCGTCCGCGTCGCTATCGTCGCTGGCGTCGTTCGGACAGGTATCGCATGCATCGCCGCTGCCGTCGCTGTCAGAGTCCGTCTGGTCGGCGTTCGCGGTCGATGGGCAGTTGTCGGTGTCACCGCAGACGCTATCGCCATCGGTGTCATCGTCGACGTCGTTGGGACAGGAATCGCAGGCGTCGCCGGCACCATCTCCGTCCAAGTCGGCTTGGGAGGGGTTGCCCAGGGAGGGACAGTTGTCCTGATCTCCGCAGACGGCGTCCCCGTCGTCGTCGTCGTCGGCGTCGTTGGGGCAGGTATCACAGCTGTCTCCGGCGCCATCAGAGTCGGTATCGGTTTGGTCGGTGTTCGCTACCGAAGGGCAATTGTCGACATCCCCACAGACTCCGTCGCTATCGACATCGTTGTTGGCGTCGTTGGGGCACAGATCACAGGCATTGCCGAGTCCGTCCCCGTCGTCGTTGTCCTGGGCAGGATTGGCCGTTGTGGGGCAGTTGTCTTGGTCGCCACAGACGCCGTCGCCATCGGCGTCGTCGTTGGGATCGTTGGCGCACGCGTCGCACGAGTCGCCTGCGCCATCCCCGTCAGAATCGGTTTGGGTGCCGTTGGCCACGGAGGGGCAGTTGTCGATGTCGCCACAGATGCCATCGCCGTCGGCGTCATCGTCAGGATCTCCCGAGCAAGCGTCACAGGCATCACCGACCCCATCGCTGTCGGAGTCGAGCTGTGAGGCATTGGTTGTTGTGGGGCAGTTGTCGAGGTCGCCGCAAACTCCGTCGCCGTCGGCATCATTGTTCGCATCGTTGGCGCACAAATCGCAGGCATCGCCGGATCCATCGCTGTCTCCGTCAGTCTGGGGGGGGTTCTCGGTCGCAGGACAGTTGTCGAGATTTCCGCAGATGCCATCCGCATCGGCGTCGTTGTCGGCATCTGCAGAACAGGCATCACAGGCATCCCCGAGGCCATCACTGTCGGCATCGACCTGGGCGTTGTTGGCGATGGCCGGGCAATTGTCGATGTCGCCACAGATGCCGTCGCCGTCGGTATCGTCGTCAGGATCGTTGGGACAAGCGTCACAAGCATCGCCGCCACCGTCGTTGTCGGCATCGCTCTGGGCCGGATTTGGCGTCGCAGGGCAGTTGTCGCTGTCATCGCAGACCCCGTCCCCGTCCGTATCATCCCCAGCATTGTTCGGGCAAGGATCACAGAGGTCCCCTGCGCCGTCGCCGTCGCCGTCGGTTTGGCTAGGGTTAGCGATTGCGGGGCAGTTGTCGGCATCACCACAGATGCCGTCGCCATCGGCGTCGTCATTGGCATCGTTGGGACAGATGTCACAGGCATCGCCTGCACTGTCGCCGTCCGTGTCTGATTGACTGAGGTTGGAGTCGTTGGGGCAGTTGTCGATGTCCCCGCAGACACCATCGGAGTCAGCATCGTCATCGACATCGTTAGGGCAGGAATCGCAAGCATCTCCGACTCCGTCCGAGTCGCTGTCATCTTGCGAAAGGTTGGCGACCGCGGGGCAGTTGTCGGTGTCTCCACAAACGCCGTCGCCATCGGTGTCGTCGCTGGGATCCCCTGGGCAGGTGTCGCATGAATCCCCAGAACCATCGATATCAGCATCCGCCTGGTCGACGTTTGCGACGGCCGGGCAGTTGTCGATGTCACCACAGACGCCGTCGCCGTCCGCATCGTTGTTGGCGTCGTTTGCACAGGCATCGCAAGCATCGCCATTGCCGTCTCCATCGCTGTCGGTCTGCGACGCATTGTCGATGGCCGGGCAGTTGTCGATGTCCCCGCAGATTCCGTCGCTGTCGGAATCGTTGTCAGCATCGTTGGGGCAGGCGTCGCAGGCATCACCATCGCCGTCGCTATCGGAGTCGGTTTGCGAGACATTGGCATCGTTGGGGCAATTGTCTACGTCGCCACAGATGCCGTCGCCATCGGAATCGTCGCTTGCATCGTCCGGGCAAGCATCACAGGCGTCGCCGTCGCCGTCCCCGTCAGAGTCGGTTTGTGTGCTGTTGTCGACCGATGGGCAATTGTCGATGTCACCACATATGCCATCACCATCGGAGTCGTCGTCGGCGTCGCTGGGGCAAATGTCGCAGGAGTCGCCAGCGCCATCGGAGTCCGAGTCGAACTGCCCTGAATTTGATATCGAGGGACAGTTATCTATGTCGCCACAAACGCCGTCGCCGTCGGTGTCATCGTTGGCATCGTTGGGGCATGGGTCACAGGCGTCGCCGGTTGTGTCGCCATCAGAATCGGACTGCCCCGGGTTTGACGTCGAGGGACAGTTGTCGATGTCACCACAGATGCCGTCGCCGTCGGAGTCGTCGTTGACGTCATTGGCGCAGGCGTCGCAGGCGTCTCCCGTGCCGTCGCCGTCCGTGTCGACCTGCGACACATTTGTGGCGTTGGGGCAGTTGTCGATGTCGCCGCAGATGCCATCTCCGTCTGAATCGTTGCTGGCATCGTCCGGGCAGGAGTCACAGGCATCGCCTGCGCCGTCGGAATCGGAGTCGGTTTGGGACGTGTTGTTGGTCGCGGGGCAGTTGTCGATGTCCCCGCAAATACCATCGTAGTCGGCATCGTCGTTGGGGTCGCTGGGGCAGGCGTCACAGGCATCGCCGGCACCGTCGGAGTCGGAGTCCGTTTGGGATGAGTTGGCGGTGGATGGACAGTTGTCGATGTTGCCGCATACACCATCGCCGTCGGTATCATCGTTGGCGTCGTTGGGGCAGGCATCACAGGCATCGCCGGCACCATCGGAGTCGGAGTCCGTTTGGGACGGGTTGGCATCGTCGGGGCAGTTGTCGGTGTCGCCACAGACCCCGTCGCCGTCGGCGTCATCGTTGGCGTCGTCGGAGCAGGCATCACAGGCGTCGCCGGACCCGTCGGAGTCGGAGTCGACTTGACTCGGGTTGGAGACGGCTGGGCAGTTGTCGGTATCGCCGCAAATGCCATCGCCATCGGCATCGTCGTCAGGATCGTTTGCGCACGAGTCGCAAGCGTCGCCGTTGCCATCGGAGTCGGAGTCGGTCTGCGGGGCGTTGCTAATCGCAGGACAATTGTCGATGTCACCACAAACGCCGTCGCCATCGGAATCATCGTTGGCATCGTTGGGGCAGGCATCGCAGGCATCGCCGGCACCGTCGGAGTCGGCATCCTCCTGACCGGGATTGGAGACTGCGGAGCAATTGTCGGCATCACCGCAGATTCCGTCGCCATCGGAATCGTCGTTGGCATCGTTGGGGCAGGTATCGCAGGCATCGCCGGAACCGTCCGCATCGGCATCCGCTTGGCCAACGTTGGAGACGGCAGGGCAATTGTCGGTGTCGCCGCAGACGCCGTCGCCGTCGGAGTCATCGTTGGCATCGTTGGGGCAGGTATCGCAGGCATCGCCGGCGCCATCAGCGTCGGTGTCGAGCTGACTGAGGTTGGAGTCGTTGGGGCAATTGTCGGTGTCGCCGCAAACGCCGTCGCCGTCGGAGTCGTCGTTGGCGTCGTTGGGACAGGTATCGCAGGCATCGCCGGAGCCATCGGTGTCGGTGTCGGTCTGAGATGCGTTGGAAGTGGAGGGGCAGTTGTCCGTGTCGCCGCAAACGCCGTCGCCGTCGGTGTCATCGTTGGCGTCGGTGGGGCAAGTGTCGCAGGCATCCCCAGCGCCGTCGGAGTCGGCGTCGGATTGGCCAACATTGGAGACGGCGGGGCAGTTGTCCGTGTCGCCACAGATACCGTCTCCGTCGCTGTCATCACTCGCGTCGTCGGGGCATGAATCGCAGGCGTCGCCGGCACCGTCGGAGTCGGCGTCCGCTTGGCCGACATTGGCAACGTTGGGACAGTTGTCCGAGTCACCACAGACGCCGTCGCTATCCACGTCGTCACTGGCATCGTTGGGGCATGAGTCGCAGGCATCGCCAGATCCATCGGAGTCTGAGTCAGTCTGTGATGCGTTGGAAGTCGAGGGGCAGTTGTCCGTGTCGCCACAGGCGCCGTCGCCGTCTACGTCATCGTCGGCATCGTTGGGACAGGTGTCGCAGGCATCGCCGGCGCCGTCGGAGTCGGAGTCGGTCTGAGATGCGTTGGAGTCGTCGGGACAGTTGTCCGTGTCGCCACAGACGCCGTCGCCGTCTACGTCATCGTTGGCGTCGTTGGGGCAGGTGTCGCAGGCATCTCCAGCGCCGTCGGAGTCGGCGTCGGTTTGGCCAACATTGGAGACCGCGGGGCAGTTGTCGGTGTTGCCACAAACCCCGTCACCGTCGGCATCATTGTCGGCGTCGATGGGGCAAGAGTCGCAGATGTCGCCATCTCCATCGGAGTCGGCATCGGCTTGACCGACATTGGAGACGGTTGGACAGTTGTCGATGTCGCCGCAGACACCGTCGCTGTCGATGTCATTGCTGGCATCACTCGGGCAGGTGTCACAGGCATCGCCGGCGCCATCGGAATCGGTATCGGTCTGAGCGGGATTGGAGATCGATGGGCAGTTGTCAATATTTCCGCAGGTCCCATCACCGTCGGCATCATCGTCGGCATCGTTGGGGCAGGCATCGCAGGCGTCGCCGGTGCCATCGGAATCTGTATCGGTCTGGCTGACATTGGAGTCGTTGGGGCAATTGTCGATGTCGCCACAGACGCCGTCGCCGTCCGAGTCATCGTTGGCGTCGCTGGGGCAGGAGTCGCAGGCATCGCCGGCACCGTCGGAGTCGGAGTCGGTCTGGGAAGCGTTGGAAGTCGAGGGGCAGTTGTCGGTATCCCCACAGACACCATCGCCGTCTACGTCATCGCTGGCGTCGTTGGGACAGGTGTCGCAGGCATCGCCGGCTCCATCGGAGTCCGTATCGGTTTGGCCGACGTTGGAGTCGTTGGGGCAGTTGTCGGTGTCGCCACAAACGCCGTCGCCGTCTACGTCGTCGTTGACGTCGTTGGGACAGGTGTCGCAGGCATTGCCTATGCCGTCGGAGTCTGTATCAGCTTGGCTGACGTTGGAGTCATTGGGGCAGTTGTCGGTATCGCCGCAGACACCGTCCGCATCTACGTCGTCGTTGGCATCGTTGGGACAGGTATCGCAGGCGTCGCCGGCACCGTCGGAGTCTGCGTCGGTTTGGCCGACGTTGGAGTCGTCAGGGCAGTTGTCGGTATCGCCGCAAACGCCGTCGGCGTCCACGTCGTCGTTGGCATCGTTGGGGCAGGCATCGCAGGCATCGCCGGCACCGTCGGAGTCTGCGTCGGCTTGGCCGACGTTGGAGACGTTGGGGCAGTTGTCGGTGTCGCCGCAGACACCGTCGCCGTCGGTGTCATCGTTGGCGTCGTTGGGGCAGGAATCGCAGGCGTCTCCGGCGCCATCGGAGTCGGCGTCGGCTTGGCCGACGTTGGAGACGGCAGGACAGTTGTCGGTGTCGCCGCAAATGCCGTCGCCGTCCGAGTCGTCGTTGGCATCGTTGGGGCAGGTATCGCAGGCATCGCCCGCGCCGTCGGAGTCGGCGTCGGCTTGGCCGACATTGGAGACGGCAGGACAGTTGTCGGTGTCGCCGCAGACGCCGTCGCCGTCGGTGTCATCGTTGGCGTCGTTGGGACAGGAATCACAGGCGTCGCCGGCACCGTCGGAGTCTGCGTCGGTTTGACCGACATTGGAGATCGAGGGGCAATTGTCTAGATTTCCACAGACGCCATCACCGTCAATATCGTTGTTGGCATCGTTGGCACAGGAATCGCAGACATCACCGTCACCGTCACCGTCCGTGTCGGTTTGGGAGGGGTTGGAGATCGAAGCACAATTATCAATATCACCGCAGACGCCATCGCTGTCGATGTCGTCGTTGGCGTCATTCGGGCAGGTATCGCAGGCGTCCCCGGTACCGTCAGAATCTGCGTCGGCCTGACCCGCGTTGAAGACCGAAGGGCAGTTGTCGGTGTCGCCGCAGACGCCATCGCCGTCCGAGTCATCGTTGGCGTCGTTGGGACAGGAGTCACAGACGTCGCCCGCGCCATCGGAGTCCGTGTCGGTTTGGGAGGCGTTGGAATTTGAAGGGCAGTTGTCGATGTTTCCACAGACACCATCCGAGTCGGCGTCGTTGTTGGCATCGTTTGCGCATGAGTCACAGACGTCGCCCAATCCATCGCCATCGGAATCCGTTTGAGAGGCGTTGGAATTTGAAGGGCAGTTGTCGATGTTTCCACAGACGCCATCCGAGTCGGCATCGTTGTTGGCATCGTTGGCGCAGGCGTCACAGACATCGCCCAAGCCATCGCCGTCGGAGTCGGTTTGGGAGGCGTTGGAGTTTGACGGACAGTTGTCGATGTTTCCACAGACACCATCCGAGTCGGCGTCGTTGTTGGCATCGTTTGCGCATGAGTCACAGACGTCGCCCAATCCATCGCCATCGGAATCCGTTTGGGAGGCGTTGGAGTTTGAAGGACAGTTGTCTGTATCCCCACAGATACCGTCGGAGTCGGAGTCGTTGTTGGCATCGTTGGGACACGAATCGCATGCGTCCCCGGCACCATCGGCATCGGCATTGGTCTGTGATGCGTTGCTGACGCCCGGGCAGTTGTCGATGTCGCCGCAGACCCCATCGCCGTCGGCGTCATCGTCGGCGTCGTTGGGGCAAGAGTCACAGGCATCGCCGGATCCGTCGGAGTCGGCATCCGTTTGCGAAGCATTGGACGTGGAGGGGCAGTTGTCGATGTCGCCGCAGACGCCGTCGGAGTCGGAGTCGTCGTTGGCATCGTTCGGACAGGCATCGCAAGCGTTTCCCGCGCCGTCGGAGTCGGAGTCGGTCTGAGCGACGTTGGAGTTTGAGACGCAGTTGTCGCAAGCGTTGCCGACACCATCCGAGTCTCCATCGGTCTGAGAAACGTTGGAGTTCGACGGACAGTTGTCGACGGCTCCACAGATTCCGTCGGCATCGGTGTCGTTCGAGGCATCGCCCAGGCACAGGTCGCAGGCGTCGCCGACGCCGTCCGCATCGTCGTCCGCCTGGTCGCCGTTCGCCTCTCCGGGGCAGTTGTCGACCGCACCACAGACGCCATCGCCATCGGCGTCGTTGGTCGCGTCGCCAAGGCAGCTGTCACAGGAATTGCCCACACCGTCGCCGTCGGAATCGGTCTGTGCGACGTTGCTGACCGCGGGGCAGTTGTCGTTTCCGTCACAAAGACCGTCCCCATCGGTGTCGGTGCAACCACCGCCGCCGTCGATGCCGAACCAATCGATGTACCACCCCGCCTCGGTTGCGCTGTCGTCCGACCCGGCCACAAATCGAACCCAAATACTGTCATCGCCTTCGTAGCCGCTCAGGTCGAGCGTCGAGGTTCTCCAAGTATTGTTGTTGCCGTCATCCCCCCGGAATCCGCAGGTGATCCCAGCAACGGGGGCGTAGGTAGCGAGCACACCAGTGCCGCAATAGTAGCCGTTTGTTGCTGGGCTGATGGTTGTCCAGGTCGTGCCGTTGGTACTAACTTGGACAATTCCGGCATCAAAGTAGTAGACCTCAAAATCGTACCAATGGCGGAACGAGGCATTGGCGGCGTTGCCGGAACAGCTGGAAAGGTCAAACGAGGGGGACTTGAGGTAGCTGCTCTCGTCGTTGCCGTAGTTACCGCTGAGGCTGGTCGCAAAAATATCGCTGGCGATGGGCCCGTTGGTCGCCGTGCCACGGGCCCATGAATTGGCAGATCCCGCGGCCGTCCCTGTGGTCCAGCCCTCGTTTGAACTGGTCCAATCGTCGTTGATCGAGATGCATGATGCGGCGCCATCGCAGGCATCGCCGATGCCGTTGGAGTCGGAGTCGGTTTGTGAGGCGTTGCTTGTGCCGGGACAGTTGTCGGTGGCTCCACAGACTCCATCTCCATCCGAGTCGTTTGTGGCGTCACCGAGGCAGCTGTCGCAGCTGTCCCCCACACCATCGTTGTCCTCGTCGTCCTGGACCGTATTGCTGATCGCTGGACAGTTGTCGGCGCCGTCGCAGAGGCCGTCAGAGTCGGTGTCCGTACATGCACCACCGCCACCGCTGCCATCCGCGATGTCGACCGAGTCGATGTACCAGCCGGCCTCGGGCTCAGTGGAGTCAGATCCAATGACAAAACGCAACCACACGCTGCTGTCCCCCGCGTAGCTGCTTAGATCGAGGGTTGTTGTTCGCCAGGTGCTGTTGTTGCCGTCGGCGCCGTTAAACGAGCAGGCCTCGCCTGAAATCGGTGTGTACGCTGCGTATATGGTCTGGCAATCGTAGCCGCCCGCGGTCGGGGTGAGGGTGGTCCAGGTGCTGCCGTCGCTGCTGCCTTGGATGACCCCCCCGTCGCCCAGAAAACCACCGCCGTCATGAAACTTGTACCAGTGCTGAACGGTCGCCGTGATGGTGCCCGAGCAGGATGCCAGCGAGATGCTCGGCGATTTGAGGTAGCTGCTCTCATCATAGTTGTAGTCTGAGGTGAGACTTGTCCCGAAGACTCCGCTGGTCGCGGGTCCATTGGTGGCGGTTCCACGGGCCCAGGTCGGGGTGGCACTGGATCCGTGTGCTTTTCCTGTGGTCCAGCCCTCGTCACTCGAGGTCCAGGTATAGTTGAGAGCGACGCAGGCGGCATATGCGGTTTCGTTGCTTCCATCCCCGAAGCGGAGCGTGGAGTTCCCCGCGGGTGCTCCTGCGCCGTTGCGACCGGGAGCCGACTCTTGGGGATCGCCGGTCGTCCCGGCAGGGCCCTCGCCGGGGCCGACCACGTTATCGGATACTATGCGCTCGGTGTCCTCGGTGTCCTCGGTGTCCGCGGCCGCGCGTGAACTCGTTCCGTCAGATACGCAGCCACCGAACAAGATCGCGCCCATAAGAGGCAGTCCAATCCACGATGTGCGCGTTTTGTTCATTTGAGATTTTCCGGCCGGAAAAAGAGAGGGTGCCAGCGCGGACCCTCGCGTTGTGTGTATCGCCAGAAACGAGGCTCTCCTTGAGGGCTGGATTACGTTTTGGGCGAATGTGCGGAGTCTGGGAGCGCGATAGCTCCGCGGACCTCCACCACGCGGCCCTCTGCGGGTCGGCCCTGCGCGTGGGCGACAGCTCTGTTGCGGCTTTGGCTGTGGTTCAAAATCATCTTCTCTATATCGGACACTTTGGCGACAACTGTGTGCACATACTGGTTCCGGATCCGATCTCTTTGGCGGGTCGCGGCCGTGGCTGTTAGCCTGTCGAGGTGAGTGTGGACCCGGTCAACCTCAATCGTTTTCGCAAGCGGAAGACTGCCGAGCGCGACAAGCGACGGGCGGATGAAAACCGTGTCCGGCACGGTCGGACCAAGGAGGCGAAGTTGTTGGAGCGTCGAGCCCGTCAGCGTTTCGAGGCCGAGATCGACCACAAGAAACTGGAGGCCCCAGCGGGACCCGACCGATCCGGCCTCAGCGCGGAGGCGCCCGAGGGGGGCGCGCGGTCCGACTCGGAGCCCACAGATTGAACTGAACGCCGCCGCCACCGCCAGAGCCCGGGGCGGCGAGCGGGGCCGAGCGGCGATCGATCCCCAGAGAAGGGGTCTGGTGACCCGCAGCTCGCGGTTCCCGTCCCTCGCTTGACCTGCGATGTGCGCCGCCCCAGGATTCGGCCGCCGTGAACAGCGAAGCTAAACAGTCGCCCTCTCTCTTGGGGATTTTTGCGGTGGCCTGGGGGGTGGGCGGGGTCGTGATCCTGTTGGGGCGGTCGATCTACAGCCTCGCGCCCATGGCGCTTCGCCCGCTAGAGACGGGCATGCAGTGGTGGCACTGGCTCGCGTACGTCCTATGCGCCATTGGAATGGCCTACAGCGAGGGCTACAAGGGCTTTCAGAAGGCGTTTTCACCGCGCGTCGTCCTTCGAGGGATGCACCTTGCCCGCCATCCAAGTCCTTTGCATGTGCTCTTGGCCCCCTTGTTTTGCATGGGGCTTTTTCACGCGACCCGAAAACGCTTGATCGTCTCGTGGAGCATCACTGCGGGCGTCGTCTCGCTGATCTGTCTGGTACGTCTCGTCGATCAGCCTTGGCGGGGCATCATCGACGTCGGCGTGGTCATCGGACTGAGCTGGGGAACGATCGCTATCTTGGTTTTTGCAGTGCGCGCTATGCGAGGAAAACCGCCGCTCGGCGCGGCAGATCTACCAGTCACGCCCTAGACGAGAAGACGGTCAATCCGTGAGTAGCGCCATCAGGCCCGTGATTGCACTGTCTTTTTCGCGCACCTTGGTGCCTTTGACCGCCTTCTTCACGACGACGTCCCACTTTGCCGCCGGGAGATCGTCTTTCATTTCTAGGATAAGCTCGAGCACGTCCTCGTCTTCGTCGATATTATAGATAGCATCGTCGTCGTACTGGAGGAGAGCGAGCAGTTCCTTTGCGTAGGTTCCCGGGCTGACGTCCTTGCGTCCAGCAACCTTGCGCACGTTGTTGGCTTCTTGCTTTTGGCTGCGCTTAAGCGTGCGCTCAATTCGTTCTTTGTCGGTGCGTTTCATGGCGAGGTCTCCTTGGCTCCCGGCCCTTCTGACGACCCGTAGGTCAAAAGGGCGTGCCAATGGCGAAAAAAGTGCGGCGGCTCCGTCAGATAAACGGTCCTGCTCGGCAGCGGTTGGTAGCACGAGCGGGGCGTGATGCCCAACCTCATGGGGGCCCTCCGAGATGTGCCCGATGCTCTTCCTGCCCCCTCGCGCTCCTCTCAGAATGGATTCGGCCCGGTCATCGACGCTCGAGAGAGCGATTGTCGCGCACAAAGAGGGAGAGATGCGCTTGGGCCGGGCCGTGTGTTAGTCACGCATGCTGATGAAGAAACAAACCGTAATGGAAGCGTTCGATGAGGCCGTGAGCTCCTATTCCGGGGCGACAGCGCTTTGCGCGAAGGAGGGGGCTGACTGGCACAAGATGAGCTGGGCGGAGTATCGAGATATCGTGCGGCGAGCGGCACGCGCCTTCATTCATCTAGGTCTTGAACCAGGGCAGGGGGTTTCGATCCTTGGATTTAATTGTCCTCAATGGTTGATCGCAGATCTGGCGACGATTCATGCTGGCGGGGTCCCCGTGGGGATCTACACAACCAATTCGCCGGACCTTTGTCACTACGTTGCGGACCATAGTGATTCGGCCATCGCGGTGGTCGAAAACTCCGAGCAACTCGCGAAGTTTGAGTCTGTACGAGCGCGTCTTCCGAAGCTCAAGGCCATTGTTGTAATGCGCCCTGACCGAGAGTGCGCTCTGAGCGGCGAAAATGTCTACAGTTGGGAACAAATGCTCGCTCTCGCCGACGAGACGCCCGAAGAAGATCTAGAATCGAGGATCTCCGGACAATCTGCCGATGACGTATGTACGCTGATTTACACGTCGGGGACCACGGGGACCCCAAAAGCGGTGATGCTCACCCACGACAACCTGACCTTTACCGCATCGCAGGTGATGACGACGATCGGCGCCGCCAACCAGGATGTACAGATAAGTTACCTCCCGCTTTCGCATATCGCGGAGCAGATTGTGAACGTCCATGCGCCCATGTTTGGCGGGGCTGAGGTTTGGTTCGCAGAGTCGCTTGAGAAACTCGGCGACAACCTCCGTGAAGTTCGACCGACGATCATGTTTGCCGTCCCGCGTGTCTGGGAGAAAATCCAGGCAAAGATGATCGAGGCGGGTTCAAAAAATCCATGGATCAAGAAAAAGGTAGCGAGCTGGGCCCGCGGCGTGGGGCTGCAGTCGAGCTATGCCGCACAGCGGGGTGAATTGGCTCCGGGAACGCGAGTTCTGGCCGAGAAACTCGTATTTTCGAAGGTGCGCGAGAAGCTTGGTTTGGATCGTTGTCGTTTTCACGCGACATCAGCCGCGCCCATCTCGCGGGATACGCTCGAGTTTTTTCACAGTCTCGGTATCACCCTCCTCGAGGTCTACGGAATGTCCGAGTGCTCGGGGCCCGCCACATTGTCGACCGCGACGAAGTTTCGGATAGGGTCCGTGGGCTGGGTTCTTCCGGGCGGCGAGATCAAAATTGCCGAGGATGGCGAGATTTGTATGCGGGGTCGCCACATCTTCAAAGGCTACTACAAGGACCCAGAAGCCACAGCGGCGGCGCTCGATGGGGAGGGGTGGCTACACTCTGGCGACATCGGCGAGCTGGATGAGCTCGGGTTTGTTAAAATCACGGATCGCAAGAAAGACTTGATCATCACAGCAGGCGGGGAAAACGTCGCACCTCAGCTCATCGAGGGCATGCTTAAGAGCATACCGATCGTCAGTCAGGCGGTTGTCATCGGAGATCGCCGAAAATACCTTGTCGCGCTTGTGGCCCTCGACGAAACCAAGCTCCCCGGTGCACTACGGTCCTCAGGGAGTCTAGCGAAATCGATGGAAGAGGCTTCGCGCTGCGAACAGATGCAGTCGTGGGTCATGGCCCAGGTTGAGGACAAGAACCGAGAGCTCGCACGGGCTCAGACCATCAAACGAATCCACATTCTTCCTGCCGAGCTTTCGATCGAGGGCGGGGAGCTGACGCCGACAATGAAGGTCAAGCGCCGGGTTGTTAGCGACAACTACGCGAAAAGCATCGCCGCGCTCTATGTGTAAATCGGGGGATGCGCAGATCCGGCCCTAGGTTCGGGAGACGATGCAGTGTTATGGTCCGCGCCATGTTGAGCCGTCGTCTCATTTCACACACGCTTGTCCTTGTCCTTCTTCCGATTTCTCTTTTGGGTCTCGGTTGTGACGACGATCCTGATGGATCGTCCGAGACTGGTGGCCCCACAGGCAGCGGTGGTTCGGACACTGATTCCAGCGGCGGCTCAGAATCGGGAGGCGGCGGTTCTGCGGTGGATTACGACGATGATATCCAGCCCCTCTGGGAAGATTCCTGCATCGGTTGTCATGGTGAAGGTCAGCTTTTTCAGCTGACGCTTGATCTGAGTGCTGCCCAGTCGAAGGCTGCACTCGTCGGTCCGACGGCGACGCAGGCGATGATGCCGCTTGTGACTCCCGGCGATCTCACGAAGAGCTACCTGTGGCTCAAGCTCAACGGAACGCATCTGGATGCAGGCGGATCGGGCTCAGCGATGCCGTCACCACCAGGAAAAAAGATGGACAGCGATCAGCTGGCGCTCATCGAGACTTGGATCACCGAGGGCGCCAACTAAGGGTTACGCTCGGGCACGTTCGGCCGAGATCGTGCTCCTTCGCTCAAAAAAAACGGCTCTCACGTGGAGAGCCGAGTGGGCGCAGCAGGACTTGAACCTACGACTTCCACCGTGTGAAGGTGGCACTCTACCAACTGAGTTATGCGCCCAGATGTGTGGCAGGGCGTATACCGGGCTTTTTGCCCTGACGCAAGTCGGTGACAGGCCCCAATCGAAGACCCACGCCAGCGAGCTTGCGCATGTCACATCGCTAAGGGAAGGTTTGGCTATGAGCGACGCGAAACGTCAGATCATCGCCACGTCCGCAGCGCCCGCTGCGATTGGTCCGTACAGCCAGGGCGTTGTCTCGCAGGGTACACGCACGTTTTATTCTTCGGGGCAGATTGCGCTGGACCCCGTGGCTGGGACCATGGTCGGGGATGATGTGCGAACCCAGGCGGAACAGGTCATGAAAAACCTTGATGCCGTTCTTCGTGCAGCTCGAATGGATTTTAGCAACGTCGTACGAGCCACGATCTATCTCGTGGACATGGCCGAGTTCTCCGCGGTCAACACGGTCTACAGCGCTCGCTTTTCGGACAGCCCGCCGGCGCGGGCTTGTGTCCAGGCTGCGGCTTTGCCGAAAGGTGCGCTCGTGGAGATCGATGTCATTGCGGTGGATTGATGCGGTAGCGCCATGAAGCCGTTGAGTGGGGCGGGAGGAGACCGAGAGCCGGGGTCTGGGCGCGATGGTAGTACCGCGAGCCTCTTTGCTTGGGTCTCGCTTGTCGTGCTTCTTCTGCTTGGAGCTGGGGTGCTTGTATTTTCAGTGCGTGGGACCTCTCGTGAAGCCGGCCCACCAGGGGGGGAGTTCCTGGCATCGAGCGACGAGGGCGAACTCGCCGAGGACATCCCCACGGCTCATATTCAGGGAACGGTTCGTCTAGAGGAGTTGCTACCGGAGGGGGCCGACCTTCGAGGGCAAGACGGGCAGCCCTCCCTCGTCAATCTCGAAGCGCCGACCGAGAGCTGCGTCATCGTAGCGTGGCAGCGGGCGCAGCCCGTGGCGGCCCCAGCGGCTTGCGACGATCTTGGTCGATTTTCACTGGATCTCGATCCGGGGATTCAGGGGACCGTCGCGGTGGAGTTGTCGATCGCCGGCCGTCTCCGGGGATTGGTCGAGGTTGAAGTCGAATCGGGCGTGACCTCAACTTTACCTACGGTGGCCTTGGGGCTCGGGCTGCCTCTGCGTGGAAGGGTCGTTGACAGCCGGGGGGGGGCGATCTCCGGGGTTTCGCTACAGGCGATGCCCGTTCCTAATCTTGGCGAGTCAGAACCTTGGCGCGCGCGTAGCCGAGACGACGGAAGCTTCGCGTTTGAGACCTTGCCTTTTGGTCGAGTCAATCTGCGGGCGACGAAGGCCGGCTATACCATGAGCGTGGTCGAGACCATCGCGCCTGAGAGTGAGGTGTCGGTGGTGCTCGGCGGGCTTATTGATCTCGAAGGCCGAGTTGTGGGAGCCCCCCTCCTGCTCGCACGTGCCCGCGTCCGACTTGAGGGGTCCTCACTCTGGCCGCCCATCGAAAAGAAGATCGAGGCCGACGGCCGCTTCGTCTTTGAAGGGATGCCTGATGGTATCTACGCGATGGAGGTTCTTGTTTCCGGCAAGGACACCACGGGTGAAGGCGAGTGGGCCTCGTTGCCTCTCGAAAACATTACGCCTGATCTGCATATCGACGTGGCCTTGGTGCCTGCCCATCGTATTGCTGTGCAGGTGGTTGATCCTTTTGGAGTGCCCGTGTCTCAGGCCCGCGTGACCCTCGGGAACTCGTCGGTAGGGCTGTTGCAAAAATATTCTAAGACCGGCCCGGATGGGAGAAGCTCGGTTGGACCGGTGGTTCCTGGCTTCTACTCGATACGCGCTGACGCAGACGGATTTTTGCCCGCGGATGCGCTCGAGGTTCAGGTTGCGGCTCAGGCGCCAGAGGAACAGCGTTTGGTTCTTGTTCGACCAGGGAAGATTATGGGGGTGGTGGTCGATGCAGGTGGCCATCCGGTTGCCGGCGCGACGATCGCTTTGGAGGGCGCCGGTCAGCTTGCCTTGGGAGAAAATGATGCACGCGCCCACCTCTTTGGCCTCGTCGCTGGGGGGACCAGTGCGGGGCTGGGGGGCAGTCTGGGCACAACAAAGTCGGTTCCCGAGATTCCAGCCTTCGGCCTCGAAGACTTTGCTCCCGCTGGGATTGAGAGCGATGCATTCGGAAAATTTCAGATCGAAATGCTGCGACCTGGGACCTATCGATTGAGGGCATTTCACGGCGAACATGCCGCAAGCGCAACACTGACAGTGAGCCTCGAGTCTGGCCAAACAAACAGCGCGACCCGTCTACAGCTTCGCTCGGGGACGTCCCTTTCGGGGGTCGTACGAACCTCGAATGGCAGGCCGGTTGCCTACGCACGGCTTGAGTTCGATGATGGCCTCCAACTTGTCGCCGACGAACGAGGAAGTTTTGACGCGGGGTTGAGGCGTGGTCGTCAGAGGATGGTCGTTCGTGCGCCGGGGATGATTCCGACGGCGGTGCAGGTAAAGATGGCATCGAGGGCCACGGACCTTGCGGTTGTTTTGGAAATCGCCGACGGTCAGATCGAAGGTCGCGTTCGCGATGGAAACGGTCAGGCGATCGAGAACGTAGAAGTTGGGCTTCGACACCTGGACGGCCTGAGCCCCTCGGCCTTGGAATGGACCGACGAGCGTGGGATTTTTAGTCTCCGTAGACTGGCACCGGGCTTGGCTCGGCTCAGCTTTGCGCACGCTGACTATGTCGATCTTGAGGCCTCGATTCGCATCGACACAGTGGGGGACCCGCAGGAATTTCGGCTGTCCGGGGGCTGGACCTTGGAGGTCACGGTGCGAAGCGCCGTTCGTGGTGACCCGATCGTAGGTGCGGTAATTCAGGCCGCGGGTCGGCATTGCCGCACCTCGAATACGGGCGGGTGCCATCTCGAACATCTGTCTGGGGGCGACAGTGAGCGTCTCAAGGTTGAGGTGAATGCAGAGGGCTGGGTGACACAATTTTCAACTGTCTCGGGGGATGGCTCGGCGCGGGTTCAAAAGCGGTTTGATCTCGAAGAGGCTGGGGGCCTTGAGGGCACGCTTGTGGACGAGCTTGGGGCCGTAGTGGCTGGCGCTACGGTTGTGGCTCTAGAAGCGGTGAATGGCCGCGAGTTGGGTCGGGTGGTGACGAGTGCACTCGGTCGTTTTCGCCTCGAAGGTCTTCGTGCCGGCGAAGTCTTGATACACGTCGCGGCCCCTCGCGCTCTATCCGCTGTTCTCGCGCCAATTCGCGCATCCTCCGATGTCCGCCGCGGAATGCTTACTCGAGAGCTTCACCTGCGGTTTAATCGGCTCTGAGTCCCGCTTGGGCATGTAAACTGGCCCGCGAAGGCCAATCGCCTTACGAATGACAAGCATCATGCGCCCCCTGTCTTTCCCGCCTCAAGCCCCCGCGATCCGCAGTCGCGTTACCCGTGTTCTGGGGCGGCGCGCATCGATCGTCGCGGCTTGCGTGCTTTGTTTTACCCAGGGGAGCCTGCTTGGGGGCTGTGCGGCGAGGTCAGCGAAGCCGGCACTTGTGGCGCCAGAGACAAGCGACATCTCAGAGGTGAGCGCGGCGGCAACGACGGTCATCGTCGGCAGGCCTATCGATGGTCCGAGCGAGCACCCGGCCGTAGGTGCAGAGCCGTGGTTTCGGCTCTCACCTCTGGGATTTGATCTACGAGTCACGGCGACCTCGACCCGTATCGGGGAGCCGGGGATCGTGGCGATCGAGGTTCACGCTGCGTCGGGGTGGCATCTGAACCTCGACTATCCGACAGCGATTCGTTTCCAAGCCACAAAAGATCTCGCGCTTGGGCGGCAGCTTGTCGACCGGACCGGGGCCGATCGATATGATGAGAAAATATTTCGTTTTCTTGTCCCCGTATCTCCGCGATCATCGGGTGACAAGAAACTTATCGGTGAATTGAGTCTCGGGCTTTGCCAGGACGCCCAGTCGTGTGTCGCAGTGAAACACCCGATTCGTGCGGTGGTTAGGGTCCGAGAGTGATCGCAGCAGAATCTAAAACTCGCCAATTTTTTTGGCGCCTAACCATTCGCAGACCCATGCGAATCAACAAGGAGCATGGCCCGTGATCGACAACGACGTCCCGCCTTCTGAATCATTTCGTTCCTCAATTGAGGCGTTGGCGACCTCGGTCGCAGATGACTTTGTTAACACGCGGAGGATTTTGTCTTTCGACGAGTGGTTCAAGGTGTTCTGCGAAGACCCCTGTGTTCACGCCCGGAATGCCGCCCAGTACTTGAGGGATGCGATGCTTCACTTCGGGGTGCGTGACGTAACGACCCCTGCGGGACCCACACGACGTTTCAATCTCTTTGATCGGGATTTCGACGAGGGCTATCGCCTCGTGGGGCAGGAAAACGCCCAAAATGAGATATTCGAGGTCATCTCTGGGTTCTGTCGGCTCGGTCGTATCGATTCGCTGCTTTTGCTCCATGGTCCCAACGGCAGCGCAAAAAGCACGATTCTCGAAGCCCTACAGTGTGCGGTCGAGTTCTATTCCCACGACGATGCCGGGGCGGCCTATCGATTCTCTTGGGTGTTTCCGACCCGAAGATCAGAGAAGGGCGGCATTGGCTTTGGCGGCGCGGCGTTGCGTGATGCTCTAGGAAGCGAGAGCTTTGCAGCGCTCGACTCCGACGCGATCGATGCCCGTTTGGGGGACGAGAACAAGGACCATCCGGTGTTTCTGATCCCGGGTCGTCAACGGCGTGATCTTCTTGAGCGTATTGTCGACAACGAGCAGGGCTTCGTGGTCAGCGACACCATCCGTAATGGCGATCTCTCCGCACGAAACCGAACGATCTTTGATGCGCTGCTCAACAACTACGGGGGAGACTTACGCAAGGTCTACCGCCATGTGCAAGTTGAGAGATTTTTTATGTCGAAGAACTATCGGACCGGACTGGTGGAAGTCGAGCCCAAACAGGCCGTGGACGCTCGCTCGTTTCCTGTGACCGGGGACCGTGCGTTTGCGTCCCTTCCCGCGAGCGTCTGCGGCGAGGTGCTCTACGGGAGTCAAGGGGATTTGATCGATGCCAATCGTGGCGTGATCAATTTTAGTGATCTTCTGAAACGGCCCTATGAGCACTACAAATATCTGCTCTCGGCGACTGAGACTGCTCGGGTTGCACTCGAACAGATCGTCGTCAACTTAGATCTTGTCTTCACCGGATCGGCCAACGATATTAATCTTCTCGCGTTTCGAGCGGGCCGGTCAGCGGAGTATCAGAGTTTTCGTGCGCGCCTGAACCTCATTCCGGTACCGTATTTACTCGACTATCGGGTCGAGCGAAAAATCTATCAAGAGCAAGTCGGAGACCTTCTCCGTGGGGTCCATATTTCGCCTCATGTTCCGAGAATCTTGGCGCTGTGGGGGGTGATGACTCGCCTGCGTCCGCCCGATGCGGACCGGTACATCGACAAAATTTCTGAAGCTTTGCACCGGCTATCGCCCCTTGAAAAGGCCGATCTCTACGCCTACAGCCGGGTACCCGAAGGCCTTTCAAGCGAAGAAGCCCGTGAACTCATCGCGGCGGTTCCTGAACTGTTTCTTGAGCGTTTTGAGCACGCGGTCGTACGCGCCGAAGGAAGCGAACATATTCTCGGTGACTACGAGGGGAGCTTTGGTGCGAGTGTGCGAGACTTGAAGGGAGTCCTGCTCGCCTGTGCGGCGCAGTCTGGTGTCAGCTGTGTGACGGTACCCATGTTGTTCCGTGAGATTCGTGAGTTTCTTGCGGATCTCGTCAACCACCGGTGGATGGACCTCGAACCGTCAGGGGCGGGCTTTCACAACCTGGATGGCGAGGAACAAAGCATCACCCATCGCGTTTGGGAGCGGTGGCTCGACCTTTCTGACCGGGAGGTTCGCGAGGCGCTCGGTCTCGTGGATGAGGAGCGCTACCTACAGATTTTTCGCCGCTACGTCGTGCATGTGAAACACTACGTGAAGAAAGAGCGTATCTTCGACGAGGTCACCGGACAGCTCGCGGACCCCGATGAGAAATTCATGTCGGAGTTGGAGTCGTCGATGGATCCGAACGCGAGCACGGGATTTCGCGCAGATATCCTCGCCCGAGTGGGCGCATGGGCTCTTTCGCATCCCAACGAAAATCCTGATTATGCAGATATTTTTTCTGACTATTTCGGACGTCTGCGTGATGACTATTATCGACGTCAAAAAAATACAGTTCGTAAGGGCATCTCCTACATGTTGGAGCTATTGAACGATGATCGAAGAGGCGAGGCCGAACTTGAGATTTCCGTCGGAGAAAAAGAGCAGGCCGGACGGGCCTTAGAGACCTTGCTCGGCGAGCATGACGACGATGGCACCAACGTAGAACGACATACTCGTGAATCCCTCAAAGAGACCTTGGTGGAACTCGCTCGCTCGCGGTACTAAACGAGATTTGCCGCTGACTGTGTTGCTATTTTGCTCTCCTCGCCGCTTCGGTGGCGAGTTGTTCGGCGATCCTATTTTGCGTCTTACGAGCCGTTCCTGTTTCCCATCGGTCGAGATCATTGAAGAGTATCGAGAATGCGTAGAGCGATCCGCCTTCGGCCCCGGCGTAGCCAGAGAGCGCGGAGATACCGTTGAGTGTCCCCGTTTTTCCACGAATCCAGCGTCGCGCGGAACTGCTCTTGAGGCGCTTCCGCAGGGTCCCTTCCGTGCCGGCCACGGCCAAAGAAGCGACGAAGTCGCTTCGGTAGCGAAAGTCCCTGTGCATAACGGTGAGCAGATGGGTCAATTGGGCAGCGCTCATTCGGTTGTTGTCATAGAGTCCAGATCCATTGCCAAGTTGTAGACCGTTTTGTGGCATCTCAATGGCTCTTGTGAACGCACGGAGAACGTCCAGCGCGTCTTTCGCTGTTGCCCCCTCGTTGCGCGCTAAGGTTCGCAGGAGCTGTTCGGCCATGAAATTGTTTGAAAGCTTGTTGATGGCCCGAATTTGCACACTTACGGGGTCAGAGCGATGTGTAGCGAGGGTTTTTGCGGAGTCTGGTGTCGCGCCCGTTTTGATCGTCTTGGAACCTACGGTAATTCCGGCCTGTCTCAGGACCATCCGAAACACCTCGCCAGTGTAGTCGGAGGGATCCTGAATCGGATAGCGATAGTGTGCGGGGCTGGCGTCAACCCCCATGGATCCGCCCAGCGTAATGGTGGTGAGATCTTGGGTCCGGTCGACGCGGACCGTCAAGCGTTTTCGACGACCTTCGGTGGTCGTTCCTTCGTTGATGATTTGAATTCCAGCGATGGCCGGGAGAGTCGTTGCCCGTGTCTTGCTGCCGACCCTCGGACCCGGTCTCGCCACGAGCTGATAGGTATTGAAGTTGATCGAAGCGGCCCCACCGGGGGCTCGATACGAGGCAAATTCGTCCTTTTGATCGTAGCCAGGTGGCAGCCCATCGTGATCGAAACGTGTATTGTCGATCACGATCGCGCCCATAAGCTCTGTGAGCCCTGCGGCTCTGAGACGCGTGGCCAGTTCGAAGAGTTCCCCGGTCACGAGCGCTGGATCTCCGCTGCCTTGCAGATAGAGTGGCCCGTGCAGTGTCCCGTTGCGAAGTTGCTTGGGGTCGGCGAGGGCTCGGGTTGCAAATCGGTGCTCTGGGCCAAGAACCTGCAGTGCGGCGGCGGTGGTCACGAGTTTGACGTTGCTCGCTGGGTTCAGAACCAGGTCGGGATTTTTTTCATAGACCGTCGTTCCGTCTCTGAGGTCTACGACACACACGCTGACCGTAGCGTTGCTTAGAAAATCGGCCGCGAGTATCAGGTCCAATCGTTGTGCGAGCTGGGTTGATTTTTCGGGGGATTCGATTTTTGTTTTTGTGGCAGCGGTCGGCGGGTGGGTAGATCGGGTGGCAGCCCCGCGATCGTGGGCATGGCTAGGTGTCGTCGCTCCAACGGCGATCAGACCCGCAATGGACAGGTGGACGACAAGTCTGCGGAGACCACCCGTGAAGAGAACGCCGTGGGGGAGGCTTCGGAATGAAGTCACCGGCCTACACTACGCATCGGACACGGATTTTCCAGTTTTTAGTGACTGCCGGGCTGGAAGGAGCTTCACGGCCAGTTGTTGCGCTGGAGGCTCTCAAATCGTGGGTGCTCGAATGTGTCGATGTTGTCCGGGGGAAAAGGTTCGGGGTTTCGTGTTAAGTTTGCGGCCGTGACCGGATCGACTCGCTCCATAAAAATGACCGCAGGGTCCTTGCGGGGACTCGCAGTGGCGATGTCGTTTAGTTTTCCGGCCGCTGCGCTTGCGGCGGATCCACCACGCAAAGTTCCACCGGCTGTGGCCGCGAAGGAAGCATCGCTACCGCGATCCGAAGATCTAAACACTCGGGGACCTTCGACCTTCGAGTTCGCTATTGGCGGTATCGAGGTCGTTGAACGACGGTTGGAACCAAGGATTCGAGGACTATCGTATCGTGTCGAGAAAGAGATTCTTTCTCTTGAGGGGATTCCGCTTCGGGGTGCCTACAGAACTCGATGGATCGATGAAACGGGAACCCGAGTGCCTCGTGTCGTGGCGGCGAAAATACCGCGATATGCTCCTCAATTCTTGCCCGCCGAGGCTCGATTGACCAAGAGCGACGCCCGAGGTCTCGCCCGCATGGAGAGAGAGGGGTCGCCCAGAAAAGTGGCCAATATCGTGGCCGCCTCGGTGAAGGCGGAGCTTGTCTACGCCATGATTCTCGATCGCCCCGTGCTGACTTGGGAGGTTACTCTTCCTCTCAGTTTGGGGCCGCCCGCCCCTTCGGCTCGCCAGCTCTGGATCAGCGCCCTGACGGGTCGGATTTTACGCGACGAAGAGACGGTGATGTCCTTGGAGGAAACGCGAGTTTTTAGCGAAAACCCTCGTGCGACGCCCGAGGCGACCACGGTGACGCTTACTGGCCTGAGAGGCACCGTGGAGGGCGCTCCGCTTGTCGGATCGCGAAGCGTCGCCTATAGCTGTGTGACGGAGGCGACGCTAGACCTCGCGCCGTGGTTCGATGAAAACAGTGAAAAGCGACGTGAGTGTTATCCCACGCACCAGGTGGCCGCTGATGCCGACGGAAATTATTTTGTCCCGTTGCCCAACGTTGTTCTCGACGAAGACAACAAAGATCCAGACGACCTCTACGCCGAGTTGGCGATGTATTATCACGCAGAGCGGTTCTTTGAGTTTGTCGCGGACCTGGGTATTGAAGACACACATTGCGAGCAATCGTCAATGGTCGCCAATTTTCACTATTTGGATCCGGCGCCAAAGTATCCGGAACTCAATTTTGGCCCTCTCAACAACGCATACTACACTTCTCAGTGCGACCCCCAGGTGGGGCCGACAATGGTGTTTGGTCAAGGATCGGAGGCCGATTTTGCGTACGACGGCGACGTCGTCTATCATGAGCTAGGACATGGAATGGTCCGTTTGTTGACCCCCGCGGGGCTTACGGAGTGGCGCTTGCGTGAGGACGGAAGCCTCCGTGATGCGCGGGCGATCAATGAATCGATTGCCGACTATCATTCTTTGATGATCACCGAGGATCCTTATCTTGGTGATTATGTGGGATTCTATTGGACGGCGATCGATCGGCCCTACGTTCGGTCGGCGCTCAACGAAAATCGTTGCCCGAACAACAATGCAGGACAGGAGCACTTCGACAGCGAGGCGTTCTCCGCGGCGCTCTGGGCTTCAAGGGAGCGAATCGGACCGCGTCTTGATGCTGTTGTGCTCGGGTCACTCCCGCTCTTTGCGAACGATGTGACCCTTGAGGAGGCCTCCTCTGCGATATTGACGGTTGCGGACGAACAGGTGGCAACCGGGGAGTGGAGCGCTGAGGAGCGCGAGCTTCTGTTTCGCGCATTTGAAATTCGTGGGTTGATCGATTGTCCGCGGGTCATCGGGCCCGCGGATGAGGAGAGAGAGCCCTTGCGTTGGTATCTGCGTCAAAACAGTGAGGCGGTGGTCCCGTTCTACCCGGGGCCCGTACAGATGCAGATTGTCATCCCTGAGGGGTCGGATAATATTGTACTGCAGTACGATTACTTTCCCCGTGGGAACTCGATCGGTCAACGAAATGAATCACCGGTCGAGTCGATGATTTTGGTGCGCCGAGGCGACGCCATTCACTATAGCTACCAGACGATTGAGGTGAACGGCGAGGAGGACGAAGACGGTGAGATTGATGTCCGGGAGGTCATCGAGGTGGCGGGCGATTGGCAAATTGAGGTCTCACCTACGTCACTTGGCGAATTTAGGAGGATGGCGATCGTTCGAGGGTTTGCACCCGGCGACTTGGTGACGGTTGCGATGGTAAATCTTTCGTATGAAAGTCGGGCGGTTGCCGACGGGATCACGCTCACGAGCGTGCCTACCGAGGACCTGAACGGTGGCTCTCCAACACCTTCTGGGGCCGTCGATGGCGAGGGTACGGATGTCTCGGAGCAGGTGTTTGGGGTTGCTGAAGACGGCGGATGTGCATGTGCGCTCGGAACGGCGCCGGGGGGAGAATGGTGGGGAGCGGGCCTGTTATTTTTGGGGTTTCGGCGTCGCCGACGGGATCGCTAGAGCGCAGGTGGACAGCCGTAAACGCCCTTGAAGCCCGCGCCTGACTTGAAATCGGAGCAATAGGTACCGCAAAACTCGACATGTTCGCCGAGCGTGATCCATGTCCATCCATCTTCCGACTCACAGTCGTCGACAAGTGGAATCGCTTCTTCATTTTGATCACTAAAGCGTACGTAGGGGACTTGTTCGAGACCGGGAAGGGGGTCCAGCGCCATGTCACACTGCTGAATTTCTCCGGCGATGAGTTTTAGCGCATCGTCGAGTTCGGACTCGTTGGCGACATTATAGAATTTTTCGTTGCCCTCCTTCGCCTGACCTCCCGCTTCTGCCACCTCATTGAGACTCGCAAATGCGTTGGCTTCTGGCGCCCCATCGACGCCAGCACCCAACACTTGATTGAGAATGTCGATGCCGACGACGAAGGTGCTGACGGATTGTGCGAGACCTTGGGCGACTGCCGTAGGCAACGATGAGTCGTAGACCTCCAACAGTTCACCGTCTTCGAGACCCTCGGTGCAATTGGCGGCTCCGTCGGTGATGAACAGGATGTAGCGATCATTTTCGTCGTCGAGATCGAGTAGATGATCGATCGCTGAGTTTATGCCCGCGGTCGCTGGTGTTCCGCCGCTAATGTCGTCGGAGGTCGAGTCGGGGCCGGGAAGGACGATCATAACCTGTGAGCCGGTGTTCGCAGCGACTGCGACTTCGGGGGTCGACTCGACCACACAAGCGCGTTCGTCGTAACACGCGCAGGCTTCCATCGAGGGGAAGAGCTGCATGCCGAAATTGATCGAGGCATCAAACTGGCCGAGAATGTCTTCAGTCACGGCATAGAGGCTATTCCAACGGGTGACTTCGGGGGTTGATGCGGTAATTCCGTCGGTAAGGCAGCCACTGCCGTCCGGATTATCATTGTCGTGATCCCACGTATTGCTCACCATGCTCCCCGATTTGTCGAGAACGAGCATCAGGTTGGGGGGAATCAGGGTCGGAACGATGTCGATCTCACCGCAATCGTTGGGAGGATCGCCATCGCCATCACCATCACCATCACCATCACCATCACCATC
>CAYTFJ010000062.1:0-27597 GCA_964437075.1 uncultured Nannocystaceae bacterium | reverse complement strand
GCAAAATTCATCGTTCCGTACCAATCGGGTGGTTTTACGGACTCAGGACACTAGAACAAGAGACCCCCTACCGCGCAGAAGCGAAAGCATCGATCATCCTCTCGTATTCTTCGACATTTTGTTGCTGCGTACGGTGACTGGCATACAGCGAGTTCCTCCGCTCGTTGCTCCACACATCCAACCTCTGCTGTTCCACGATGTATATTGCGCGTTTCTCGACCATCTCCTGCGCATTGGCGAGCGCGGCCTCATACACGGCAAGATACTCGGCGTCGCTTGTCTCTTGCGTCATGTTAAAATATGGCGAAAAAGGATAGGCCTCGATCTCAATTGCCCCGCCTCGCAATGCCGGCGCCTCGCGTCCGACCCACGCCGCACGCAGACATGCGGCCAACTGAGCACAATCGGGGGACACTACAGAAGAATCATTCCACAACGATTCCACCTCGACCACCTGAGACACACCATCCACTTCCATGATCACAACACGCTGTTTGGGCTCGCACTCTTTTACCGCACCGTAGGCCCGACGATGGTGCCTCAGTCTACATTCTATGATTTTGTCTCCGAATTCTCCCTCCGTCACCCTTCCAGTTCGCCACCCCAACATCTCCTCGATCTGTTCAAAACGCGGCCCGAAGATATCATCTCCGAATTCAATCTTCTCGAGGTCCTCCGGTATCGCCACCCCCTCTTTTCGGCTGCGTTGATTTGCAAGATCGATTTTTCGGGAATCAAGCTTGTGAACTTGGGCAACGGCCCTCGATTCGCCGTCATCGCCGTGAATCCCCTGCGAATCGAGCAAAGTGTTTGTTGAGCTGTCTCGAATAGACAGCTGCGTGAGCTGCAACCTAAACATGAATACGGCGAAGACAAATCCAACGCCGATCCAAAAAACCAGTCGAACCTGTCTTCTCCGCATGTTCATCGCCTACTTGTTGTCTTTACAGGTGTCCCCGGAGACACAGCTAAAATTGTTCGTTGCACACTGCAACGACGCGGCCCAAACCATGGGACGTCCTGTCCCTCCCGAGGGTCCCCAAAATGTACTCCTCGCTTCGGCGGTCGAGGAACCGAGCATTCCAACGGTGATCGCCATGCCTATCGCCAAACCGAAGAAACCTTGGATGATCTTCTGGCTTCTTGTCATGTAGCGGCGTATCTCAGCCTATGTCAAGTCGGGACATACCATCATCGTTTGTACATTATTGAAGATACTTGTAACCGTTCGTAATATTTTCTCCGCTCCGACCTCTGATTTGACCGTGATCCCTGAATCCGATCCGAGACCTTGCCGTTCGACTCGGAGTTTCCGCCGAAAACCTCTACGATTAAATCCGCGTGGAGGATGGGAACAACGAGAGGGTCAAGCGATCACGCATCAAGCGAGACACCCCAAAGGCCTTGGCTCCGTACGCCAGAGAGACCTCGATGAACAAGAACCCGAGGTCGAGCTCAAAAATGGTCTTTGAAGACCGCGGAGAAACATAGAGCCTCCCCCGAATCTAGGCGATGCTGATCTAAAGACCTAAAGGACAGGTCAAAGCATGTCGCGCGCCCGGGACGGGCGCGATGAGACAACAGCGAAGGGCTACACTCGAGCCTGGGATACCCCTGCCCAAACGTTTTCGAATCGAAACTCACAACCTCGAACGTTGTAGATGCCCCTAATAGTCGGTCCGGGAGAAACGCCAGCAGCCGAGACCTAGACTAGCCACGATCCAAACAAAGGCAGTTGCGAACGGCGGCCATGTCATTAGTGGAACATTGAGTGTGCTCAACAGTGCCTGCTCCTTCAGCAACGTGAAGTTGGGCATCAAGATGGGATAAAGTTCGGCGATCTTATCGAGCCCCCCCCAGCCCATCCTCGCAAAGACACCGCTTTTTTGTGCGGCAAGCAGCGCTCCCATTCCGGTATCGACCACAATGTAGAGGGCCAACCCCACGACCGTAGAGAGCAACGGGCTGCGCGTATGCACTCCGAATACAGCGATCATCGCGTAGAGCAGTGCCGCCACCATGATCTGCAAGGGCAAGACCGCCAGCACCCCAAACACCCAAACACCAGACCTGAATCCTAGACCAAGAAAGACCAGCGAATAACTGATCAACATCAACATCGAAAAAAGTCCGAGGCCGCCAAGGTATTTTCCGAGATAGATCTTCCAGCGACGGAGGGGCTTGGCCAAGACCATATCGATCGCCCCCCCCTCTAGCATCGCCGGGAAATATCCAGAACAAGCGATGATAAAGAGCCACATGCTCAGCGTGTAGAGGATATTCGCCGTCCAGTAGGCGTAGACCTCGGCGCCGCGCTGGATGGCCGGAACGGAGCTTCCGGCCATCATCGCCTGCTCGCGTGCCGACAGCGTTAGCGCAGGCAGCGTGTCCCCTGCCGAATCGACGAACCCGCTCGATCCCTCGTTCGTTCCGGCGGGTTCACTCGTGACCGAGGCCACGTACAACCCATTCCAGAAGCTCTCCAGCAGGTCTGAAGACTCTTCCGCCCCAAAGAGAACAATATGGTCCTCACCGTCACTACCGGTCCGTGTCCCCACGGCCAGGCTCGCCCCGATGCACAGAGCCAGCGACACCACCCCGAGCACGACAAAAACCGCCTGCTGCCGTGACTGCCGCCAGGTATCAAGAACAATCGCTCCTATCGCACTCATCGTTTGGTCACCTCAGTCGATCCACCATCGGCTCGTATCAATTCGACAAAGGCCTCTTCGAGGCCTACCCGACCCGGATCGATCGCAAAGACGGCGATGTTCCGCGCGCGTAGCAAGTCGATGATGGTCGAAATTTCTTGCTCGTTTTTTAGCGAGATCGTGAATTTCTCACCGGTATCGCTGCCCACCGCCCCCGCGGCCGCCCGCTCGGCCCCTCGCTCCGTGAACGAGCACCATGCCTCGGCGTCGATCGGGCCCGTTCGAAAACTTACGCTCAGTGCATCGGAGCTCGCGCCCTTTGTTCGCCCGGTAAACTCGTCAATCGGTCCCTGCTGTAGAATCCTGCCATCTTTTAGGATCGCCACTTCATCGCAAAGAAGCTCGATCTCCGACAGGAGATGCGAGTTGATGAACACCGTCGTCCCGCGCTCATTCAAATCCCGCAGCACGGACCGCAGCCCCTCCCGCGCAATCGGATCAACACCATCCGTCGGCTCGTCCAGAAGAATCAACTTGGGGTCCCCGAGCAGAGCCTGAGCAATCCCCACCCTCTGAGCCATGCCCTTCGAAAACTTGTTCACCTTCGTTTTTCGCCATGCCCGCAACCCAACGAGATCGAGTTTTTCGTCGATCTGCTGTTCCAACGCGGCCCCGCCCATCCCCGCCAGCCGCCCGAAGTAACGACAGACTCCTTCTGCGTTCAAATACGAAGGAAAACGGTGCCCCTCGGGCAGATATCCGACCCCGACCCTCGCCTTGTGTGAACGAATATCAACCCCGTGGATCGAACCACCGCCCCCGCTCGGTCGGACGATCGAGAGCAGAGTCTTCACGAGCGTTGATTTTCCTGCGCCGTTCGGTCCAAGCAGCCCAAAACAGCTGCCTCGCGCGACTCGTAAGTCCACCCCCCGCAACGCACAAACCCCGCCACTGTAGGTTTTTTCAAGCGCGACGGTTTCGATTGCATAGTCCACTTGTCGGTCTTCAAATCCTTCTCGCTAGACTGAACCACGCGACATCAGCCATCGCAAGCATGGAGCGCGGCCCCTGGCTAGACCACATTCCAACCCATCCTCCACCACGCGGACATCAAGGCGGTCCCGGGATATGTAGGCTACGGACTGTCCTTGGAAGCCGGCGGGAGGATCAGCTGCTCTTCTTGGGCAAGCATGCCAAGACCCACAGCGAGCCGAGCCGCCAACATGGCACGCCCGCTCACCAGTCCCTGACGCAAGGTCCAACCGCCAACCAACAAACCGAGGCCCCAGACGATCCCTGCGACCGACGGTATACCGAAGTGATAGGCGAGCATGCCGATCAGCCCGGTTCCGAACCACAATTGGAGCGCAATTTTGGCGGAATCAAGGGTGGGAGGGGCATTTTCGGCAGCATGCGCAGACACCCGCAGCACAAATTCACCATCGTGAATCTGCAGGGCGACTTGATCGCGAGGTACCTTTAAAAACCGTAACATCGGCCCGATCGACTTCGCCATCTGCTCTTGTTTAAGCACGGTACGGCCACTCAATACGATGGTTTTGTCCTGGGGGTCCTGAACCACCATGGCGCCCTTAAAACCCTCGGTATAGGAGTCCAGTTCTTCTTCCCTCGCGTCGAGACCCACCTCCTTTGCGGCGGCCACTTTAATACGGTGCTCGTCTCCGCTCCAGGCGGGACCCTTTCCTTCGTCGTCCATGGGCACCAACGAACCGTGTCTCTCGTCTTTCATCTCAGTCCCTCCCCTGCTCGGCCTGTGCCCGCATCGCCGTGGCCACGCAAGCCGGCACGTAACGAGAGATGTCTCCCGCATAGCTCGCTATCTCACGAATCAACGACGAGCTGACGTACTGAAGCTCGGGTCGGGGCACCAAGAAAACAGTCTCGATCCCCGGCGCCATATCTTGGTTTGCGAGACCCATCTGAAACTCGGACTCAAAGTCGCGCGTGCCTCGAACCCCGCGAAGGATCACCCGCGCATCCCGTCGCCGACAAAAATCCACTGCGAGGCCCTCAAACGGAGCGCAGGATACATTTTTCACATGGGCAAGGCTCTCTGAGATCAACCGACATCGTAGATCGACCGATAGAAAGCCAGACTTCACCGGGTGCTGTCCTACCGCGACGATCACCGTGTCGAACAATGCCGCCGCTCGTTGAACGAGGTCGACATGGCCGTGTGTCAAAGGATCGAAGGAGCCGGGATAGACCGCGATCAAGGGCCTGCGTGCCGAGTCGTGGGTTGATCCGCTCACGCAAGGAGTATACTTCGCGTGCATGCGCCCGTCCGCTTCGAATCGGATTCTCCTCTCTTCTGTCCTCGTGCTAGGTGCCGCACATGGCGCAGGTTCCTGTCAATCCTCGGCAAGACACGGCGTGGAGGCCGAGACCCATGCCCAGAAAAACGACACCGGGACCGCGGATGCGCCCACCCCGAGCCCGGTGGCGCAGGTTCGCGAAGGTGCCACCGTGCCCCGGCGCAAACAATTTGGAACGCCCCCCGCCCGGCGTGAGGGCCCACAACTCCATGAGGTTCCGCTGGAGCGGGTTCTTCAACAGGCTGAGGCCGCGCTCACTGCCGGCGACCCCATCACTGCCCAGCGCCTCGTGAGCCAATGCGCCAACAAGATCCCCGCGAGTGCTCGCTGCGATGGCGAGTACGGCCTTCGATTGTCCAAGCATACCCGGCGCTCACGCGAGACCCTCTATTATCTACAGGCAGCGGCCGAGACCGATGACCCGAGGGCGGGAGAAGGCCTCTACCGACAAATCTCGAACGAGTTGCGAAAGCGCGGCGAATACGGCGCGGCAGAGGCGGCTGCGCGCCTCGCTCTCGCCCGCAAAAGCAGCGTCGACAATTTTCGTGCTCTCTCCAATGCACTCGTCAGTGTCGCCAACCGGCGCAGCGAGGCGGCCGATGCCCTCGCCAGCGCCCGCCTCCTAAATCACGACACCGCTCTTTTGCACGAGGAAGCAGTTTTACGAGCCCAAGTCCGGGGCGAAACCCGCCGGGCCATCGCCCTGTTTGAAGAATTTCGGGCCCAAACAAGCGACGGACCTTCGACGGCCAAAGACGACGCTCTTGAGGCAAGGATCAACGAGCTAAAACAGCAGGCCCAAGCCGACGACACGCCCGCCTCATCATCGAAATAGCCACTCACCATGACCGACGGTCCACTACCGAACGATGCCGCCATACGCAGGGTTCTTCGCTGCTACCCCAGCATCGCCAACGACGTTTCCATCGGCACGCTCACCGGCGGGTTGATCAATCAAACCTATGCCGTCGGTGTCGACCACATTCTGCAACGGGTCCACTCAATATTCCCCGCCCAGGTCCACGCAAACATCGACGCGATCACCCGCCGAGCCCAGTCTCGCGGTCTCACAACACTAACCCTAGTACCAGCCCTCGACGGTAGCCTGTATGTGGGCGATCACGGTTCGCCGCGCTACGGAGGGCTGTGGAGAATCATGACACGCCTCCCCGGCGAGACACTACATACCATCCCCAGCCCTAAGCACGCTCGCTCGGCCGCGAAACTCGTCGGACAGTGGCACCGCGCCCTTGAGGGCCTCGTCCACAGTTTTGTCGGCATGCGGTCAGGAGTACACGACTTCGCCCGCCATCGGGCCGCGCTGCTCAACACCCTAAGGACTCACCACGAACACCCCGCCTTCGATGCCGTCGCAGAACTCGCCGGCTCGCTGGTGACGGCATCGCAAGCGATTCCTCAGCGAAACAAGCTTGCGACCATCCTGGGCCACGGCGACCTTAAGACCAGCAACATCCTGTTCTCGGGCCATGAGGCCACCGCGCTGATCGACCTCGACACGGCCGGTCCAATCGCCCTCGATCACGAGCTGGGTGATGCCTGGCGTTCCTGGTGCAATACCGCGGACGAAGATGACCTCGAAGCCTCCTTCGACCTCAAGATCTTCGCCGCGTCGGTCGCGGGCTACTACGCGGGGCTCGGCGCAGTTCCCGAGCATTCTGTCCGCCGAGAACTTCTCTACAGCGTTGAACGAATTAGCCTCGAGCTTGCCATGCGATTCGCAACCGATGCCCTCCTCGAGAGCTATTTCGGATGGAAGCCAGAAAAATTTCCAAGCGCAAGCGCCCACAACTTTGTCCGTGCACGCAGTCAATGGACGCTGCATCAGCGCTGTATCGAATCTCGAAGCGCCCGGGCGCAGATTCTCGACGTCAGCCCATAAAAAGACCCAGGGAGCGCTCGCGCGCGGCCTGGGTCTTTTATGGGTACCGGGCCCGCGCTTACTCCAGAAAATCCTTGAGGTGACTCGCTCGGCTAGGCTGACGTAATTTGCCCAGAGCCTTGGCCTCGATCTGCCGGATCCGTTCGCGCGTCACGGCGAAATCACGCCCGACCTCCTCGAGGGTGTGATCCGAGGCCTGACCGATGCCAAAACGCATACGCAAGATCTTCTCTTCGCGAGGAGTCAGTGTGCTCAACACGCGGCGTGTCTGATCGCTAAGGCTATTGTTGGCAACAAAGGAGGACGGATTCACCGCGTTTTTGTCCTCAATGAAATCGCCCAACGAAGAGTCGCCATCCTCTCCGAGCGGCGTCTCTAGAGAGATCGGCTCCTTGGCGATCCGAAGGATCTTCCGAACCTTGTCCACCGGCATGTCCATCTTCGCAGAGATCTCCTCATGCGTCGGCTCGCGTCCCAGCTCCTGCACCAACATGCGTGTCGTGCGAATCAACTTGTTGATGCTCTCGATCATGTGCACGGGCACTCGGATCGTTCGGGCTTGATCCGAAATCGCACGGGTGATTGCCTGGCGAATCCACCAGGTCGCATAGGTCGAGAACTTGTACCCACGCTGGTATTCGAATTTCTCGACGGCCTTCATCAGGCCAATATTTCCCTCTTGAATCAGATCGAGGAATTGAAGACCGCGATTGGTGTATTTTTTTGCGATCGAAACAACGAGCCGGAGGTTGGCCTCAACAAGCTCAGATTTTGCTCGCTCCGTATTCTCTCGAGCTCGCTCCAGCTGACGACGGATCTCAAACATCTCTTCACTCGTAGTGCCAGTCTGTTGCTCTACGCGGCGAATCCGTTTGGTCGCCACTTTCATGCGGGCGACAACCTCTTGAATTTCCCAGGGGTGGAGACCCAACCGTCGACAGAGCTTAAACTCCTCCTCCTCGGTCAGGCGCACACCGCCGAAAATTTGCGTCAGCTCGTCGAGCTCAACTCCGGCTCGGCGTTTGCAGTCATCGAGCTCCCGCCGGGCGCGCTGAAGCATGTCGACAGTCTCGAATAACTCGTGAACCATCTTGTCGATCGATTTCGCAGTCAGGTTCATTTCGCGAATCGTGCTTGCGCATCCATCAAGCTGAACTGCGATGCGCTTTCGAATTTCGACCACTTTTCGAGCCCGCAATGTGGCGGCGTCTTCGTCGGGTTGGCCTGCGGCCGCGACCACAGCGTCGACCGATGCTTGTACATCGCCAATACCCTCTTCAGAGAGTTCTTCGTCCATGCCAGAGGCAGACTCCGATCCCGTCCCATCTCCGCTATCGTGGTCCGCAAAGTCGCTTGTCACTCCGGAAAAGCTCGCCACCGAGGACGGTGTCTCGACGATCGGCACGACGATCGCGGGCGAGCAATCGCCAAGGCCCGCGGAACTGAGCGCCGTCCCGCCAGAGCTGATCTCGGGGCGCGTGGGCTCGGGCGAAGGGACACTGACCGGCGGCGTCGGAAGGGCCGAAGCGGGTTTCGGAACCGAAGATCCGGCGGCGACCTCGGCTTCGGCTTCTTCTTGAAGCACGATCAACTGCTCGCGGTATTTCTCGATCTCGCGCTCGTGCCGACGCACCTTCTTAAGTTGAACACGCATGTTCTCCAGCGCCATCTCCTGATTTGCCGCTGGTGGATTCCCGGATGCTGCATCGGTTGCGTCACCGTCCTTTGGCATGATGACCCGCAGGGCATCCTTGATCCGAACTTGGCCCCGCTCGACCCGCTCACAGAGATCGCAAGTGAACGCGCCCGCGATCGGACTGCACAACACAACATCGAGCACAGACTTCTCGCCAGACTCGATGCGCTTTGCAACCTCGACCTCACCCTCTCGTGTGAGCAAAGAGATCGATCCCATTTTTCGCAGGTACAAGCGAACCGGGTCGATGTTCCGCGTGTCGTCAGTCACGGTTCCCTTTCCGGACTTGTTCGTCGTAGCGGGAACGATCGGGGCACCCGCGAGTCGGGTCGGAGCTGTGGAGACTTTGGAAGAATCTTCCGGCATGGATTCGCCTATCTGGACGTCGCAGCGGAAAACTAGAAACCCCACAGAGGTGGGGCTGGGCCGCGAGACGTGGATAGGAGGCTACCCGCGCAAGACCGCGGCGCAACATAAAAAAAGCGATAATTGTGGTCGGTCATTGCCCCCGCACATCGAAGGCGCCAAACGCCCCAAAGACCCTTCTAGGCCTGCACAGCGACTAATCTCGTAAAACTGGCTCGACGAGACCGGTCCAGGTAGCAGGTTTTACGCAAAACATTCGGGACGCGGACCTGCGCGTAGCTGCCATAGGTCCCGTGACATCGAATGCGGGCAAGGCGCATGCTGGACCCCGCGTGGAGAGTTTGCGCACGTTGAACTGCCCGCGCGGCTCCACACTGTAATTTTTCGGATCTCGCGACTGGCGGAATTTGCGCTTTTTGGGACCGCGGTCATCGCCATATGGTGTCCCCACCGTGGGTCGTTTCACTCGGTACACGCGCATCGCAAGCGAACGCTCGACTCGGTCGCGGGCCTTGATACCCTTGACCCGTGATCGACTTGGCCCGTTGTTTTGATGCTGCGGAACGCAATGCCCTACTCCGAATCCTGAATGCTCACCACGACCTCCATCTCGCCGACCTTCGGGCCCTGATCGGATGCGGTCGCTTGGGCCGGGTGATTCGATCGATCACCCTGCGCGAAGTGATGCAAGGTGTGGCGGATCCCAATCGACGCAGCGATCCTGCTGCGAAGGTCGAGGCCCGCGAACGGATCGAAACCCACATCTTGAATGCTCTGCGCGCCGCCGCAGAACCACTCTCCGCCTCGGAGCTCATCGCCCAGATCAGTGAACACACAGGGAGCGGTGAAGTCACTGAAGACAGCGAAATCAGCGAAGCTCAACGGTCAGCGGCCGCTGCGGCGCTTCAACGACTCGCAGCCAGCAACAAAATTCGCCGCACCTTGAAGTCTCGAGTGCCAGCCTACCGCCTGAGATAGCAGCTTCGCCCCCAGAGCCCCCTTTGGCTGCCTTGTCAGTCACGGCGCAGATACTCAGTGACGGCTCGAACGACCTTGGGGTCTCGGAGGATCCGCCGATGCCCGAGGCCCTTCGTCTCGAGAAAGGTGCTGTGCGGCCAACGTTCGGCCAACACTCGACCATCACCAATCGGGACTTCCTTGTCGTCGCTATCGTGAATCACCAACAAGGACGAATTCATTTTCGAAGCGAAGCTCGACATATTCAGCGCCTCCATCCGAACCTGAAAGGTCGCCTCGATCGAAGCTTCCACTTTTTTTCTCACATATGAAGAAATACCGATGGCAGCGGCGAATTCCTTCACAATCGCCGAGACATTGGCCGGCGCCGCGACAAACGCAGCTCGCGAAACCGACAGCCCCTCCGACATCGCCAGGGCCGTTGCCGCAGCCCCCATCGAATGAGCGACGATCGCATCGATGGCTCCTATGCGCCGCGACGCCGCAAAAATCGCGTCTACAAACTCAGGAAGTGAGCTGCGCCGACCTGGCGACGACCCGTGGGCACAGGCATCGAAGGCCACCACTGCGTGTCCCGCCGCGACCAAGGGCTGCACAAACGCTCCGAGCTGTGAACCCCGGCCCTCCCATCCGTGAACAAGCAGCACCGGCGGACGATCCGGGCCCCAATGCCAGGCGGAGATCGACTTGCGACCGAGGCGAAAAGAGAAGCTCTGCGCATTGGCCAGCCACGCCCACTCACGGGCCGGTCGTTCGAAACGCCTCGGCGTGCGAAAGACATGTTCCGCCGCGCGTGCCGCGACGCTCGGGGCAATGCGACTCAAAATACGAAATCCGCCCTGCATCGCTAAGGATGGACCGCTGCGGTCCTTGGATTTTGAGTGCCCCCCCACGTCGCCGACCGTGGCCCTCTTCAAATCTAAAGATACACGTCTCATGGATCGCCATGAACTCTACGCGGGCGAACGGGCGAAGTCCCGGCATCGACGTGAATTCGTATTCAAACGGGATCCCAGGGCCCACGAGTCATCGCTCCTCGCTCGGTGCGCGGCCAATGCTGGCCTGGTCGCGCTGCGCCCTCAGCAGCTTCGCCCTGGCGTGAGCCCCCTCGTGCGCCCATGCCGGAATCTCCGCCATGCCCATCACTTGTCGTGCGTCGTCTTCCGCACCCGCCAAATCAAGAAATCGGGCGCGCAGATCACTCCGGCGCAAGAGAAAATGATAGCTGTTCGGCCGCAGCTCAATCGCATGATCGAGGGTCGTCAATGCAGCAGCCGGACTTCCACTTTGATCCTGTGCGATAGCCAGATTGTAGTAGTGCACGGCATGGGGAGTCTGTTTGCGTAGACGAGGCCAAGCCCCCTGAGCTGTGACCGCCACCGCCAAGGCAACGACAGCGAGAGAACGCCGGCTCTTCGTCTTCCATGCAGATCCAAGAAAGAAGAGCCCGGGTCCGGCCAGAACTGTCAGAGGAATCACCAGCGGGAGGCGATGCTGAGCCGAGGTAAAAAAGAGTAGGTTCGCGGCCAGCGGCGCGACAATTTGGCCAAGTAAGAACCATTTCGTCGCACTCAACCCACCAGACCGGGACACGACGACAGCCGAGCCGTCGTACACCAAGTTTGAAGGCCTAAGGGCCGCCCATCCGAGCAACGCGAGCCCCAACAGCGATGCAAAGGGCACCCCGATCCCGTGCGCCCAGGGGATAATCTCCTGCTCGCCAAACCAATCGTAGTCCTGGGTGATTTCAGCATTTCCTGCGATCAGCCAGAGCTTCTTAAATTCGAGCGCCAGCCAATCCGCTGGATTTTCGATGATCCAGGTGAACGCTCGCCGATACAGCGCAGTCCCCACCGCGCGCGCTCGCTCCCGTTCACTCGCCTCGACCACCCCAAGGCCGTCGGCCAACTCGGAGAGTTCCGTGCCCACTCGCCCGGAAACCACCCCAGCGGAACTCCAAACACCGCGTGCCTGGGGATTGTTGCCGACGAAAAACGAAGTGCCGCCGCCGCTCCCCCGCGTAACCTCAAAATCCCCCGTCACCTCGTGGTTGCGGACAGCCATCGGTGCCAACGCCATGACAACCCCGACCCCGGCGATCAACATCCACGAAGCGCGACCAAAAATCGCTCCCCCACCTCGTTGGCCAGTGGTGTGTTTCGCCTGCACCCACAAAGCGACAGCCGTGAAAGGAAGCGCCAAGACCATATTGGGCCGAGCGAGAATACAAAATCCACTCGACACACCTAGAACCAGCAACCATAGACCCCGCGACCCCGTGCGTCGAGCTGTACAGATCCGACAATAACTCCACAGAGCGGCGACGTTGCAGGCAATGCCCAACTCCGCTGTTACAAATTTGTTCTCGTAAAAGGCCAAGGCGGGATAGGCCAGGAGAACGGCCAGACACATCATCCCCGCCGTTCTCCCCCACAACATCCGCACGGATCGATAGAAGACGAAGAGAGTCCCCCCCCCAAGCACGACCTGCGCCAGCAACACCATGCCGATCCACGCGACTCCGCTCATCGCTGCTGCCATAAAGTACGCATAGAATCCCTGCAGCGCGAACGCGGCGGTCCCCAATGGAGGTTCGCCAAGAATATCGCGAGCTGCGGCCTCATAAACAGCGCCGTCCGAGAGGCTTACGAGTGCAAAAGGATTTTCCGTGATGTACGCCGCGTGGTAGGCCACCCGGTAGATCAAAAGGCCAACGATCAACACCGCAAGCACAACAACCACACGTGGACTCCGGGACTTGTCCACGCGATCCGCCTGGCCGCCCGCCGAAGTCGCTCGCGGCTGCGACAGCTTGAGCTCAATCAGTGGCGTCATCGTGGCGAAGATGGGGCGGTGCTTCGAGTGACCACACCGCCAGTACATTGCCACTCGGGTCCTCGAAATGAAAGCGTCGCCCGCCAGGAAAGCTGAAAGGCGGGGTCACAATCTTCCCACCGGCCTCCGTGACCGCCCGCAGTGTCGACTCAAGGTCGTTCGAGAACAGCACCACCAAGACCCCGCCGGGTTGAACCTTGCCGTCCGTACAAAGTCCGCCGACCTCTCCGCTCTCACCTTCAATGCCCGCGTAGTTTGGTCCGTAGTTCCTAAATGTCCAGCCAAACACGCCCCCATAAAAACGTTGCGCCTCGGCCATATCCGCAACGCAAAACTCCAGATAGTCGATCGAGTGGTGGCGATGAGATCCTAAGCTGGACATGGCTCCCATGACGTCCAGTCGTTGATGAATATTCACAATCAAAGTATTTTGATCGAAGAATTACGGTCGAGAAGTCCGCGGACCAGCCGCAGTTCTCTCGACACGGCCAATCTATCTTCCCGGCCTTGCATCAACACGGGCCTTCATGCACCTTGATCAGACTATGCTGGCTCGAATCGCTCGCATCGCTACGCAATGTGGCATTACAGCGGCCCTGTACCTCGTTGGGTTCACAGGCACGGCCGATGCTGGGTGTCCGAAAGGGCAAAAACGTAGCGAACATAAGGTCCTCGACGGCGAAACTCTCAGTGCAATTGCTCTCGATGAGGACGTGACGGTGAAAGCCATCCTTCGCGCCAACCCGAGAACAAAGCCGAAGAGCATTCGGCCAGGACAGAGTCTCACTATCTGTACGGCTGCAAAAACTCAGCGGGCATCGAAGAAGAAGTCCAGCAGGTCGCGGATGCATGGGCGTTCTTGCGGTGGTGGAAAAACAATCGCCAGCCACGCCGTTAAGACCGGCGACAGCCTTCAGAAGATTGCCCGGCGCTACGGAGTGTCCATCGACGCTGTCGTCCGGCGGAATGCCGCACTCAAAAAGAACCGCAACCGTCTGCGCATCGGCCAGGAGCTGCTCATTTGTGCCGACCGGCGACGCAGCAAGGCCTCCGCGTCCTGTGGTTATCGAACTCCGATCCATCGCCACCTCGTGGTGCCGGGCGAGCATGCGGCCCAAATCGCCGGACGATACGGCGTCCGGCGCCGAGAACTCTATCGCCTGAATTCGCGGCTCAAAAAAAATCCGAACCTGGTGCGCCCCGGCCAGACATTGCTCGTCTGCCCCAACATCGCGCCCCGAGAACGTGTCAAACTGACCCACACGGTGCAGTCGGGTGAAAACCTCGGGGCCATCGCCAATCGATACTCCCTGACCGCTCGCGAGCTAGAAGCCTTTCAGCAGGGAAAACTCACGAGCCGAAATTCGCTGCGGGTCGGCCAAAAACTCGTCGTGTGGCGAGACGGGGCTCTGGTCGCCGGTTTCGGAGCCTACGACGACGACAAGGGCGTGCTCAAGACTGGCGTACAGCTTCCGCCTGGCCAACACTACGTGGTGAAGCACCCCTCTTTATCGTGGGGAACCGGCCGAAGTATTCGCCTGATCCAAAGCGCGGTCGCCAAGTACCGATCTCGATCCAGAGGGGGTCCAAAGGTCCACGTCGGAGATATCTCTCGAAAGGGAGGCGGAAAATTTCCTCCCCATCGTTCTCACCAACATGGCCGAGACGTCGACATCGGCTACGTGCTCAAGGGGCCCAAAAAGAACGAAAAACGGTTCATCCGTGCCAACGCAAAAAATATCGACGTTGCACGCAGTTGGAAGCTGATCAAGTCGTTTCTCGATACCGATGAGGTCAAGTATATCTTCATGGACCGGGCGATCCAGAAATTGCTCTACACTCACGCGCTGTCAACGGGAATGAGTGAGAACTCCCTCGACGTGTACTTTCAATACCCGCGTCGACGAACCCACGGGATGATCCGTCACTCGCGGGGACACGTGAACCACTTCCACGTTCGCTTCTTCAAATAGCCTCCTGCCGCCCGATGGCAGCTTCGTTCCACGACTACACGGTCCGTAGTCGGCTCGATCTCTTAGGCCCGGTCGCGTTCAACCGGGCGACTTCGAGCCCGACGTTGGCCGCGAGTGCCAAGAATGCGCGCGCGTGCTCACCCTGCGGATCGCCGATCAGCACAGGGACGCCGCTATCTCCGGCGTGGCTCACTTTGTTGTCGAGCGGCAGCTGACCGAGGAACTCGGTCGACAACTCAGTGGCCAGCCTCTGCCCTCCGCCACTGGCAAAAACATGATCTTTGTGGCCACACGCAGGACAGATGTAGTGACTCATGTTTTCAACAACCCCGAGAATCGGCACATCGGTTTTGTTGAACATGTCGACGGCTTTACGCACATCCAAAAGCGCCACCTCCTGTGGCGTCGTGACGATCACGCCTCCCGTAATGGGAATCAGTTGCCCCAACGACAATTGGGCGTCCCCGGTCCCAGGCGGTAAATCGACGATGAGGTAGTCGAGTTCCCCCCATTCGACGTCTTCAACAAACTGCTGAAGAAGCTTGTGAATCATTGGCCCTCGCCAAATCACAGCCCGCCCGGTTTCGACGAAAAAGTCGACACTCATGATCGGCAAGCCCCGATGCAGAGCGGGAATAATGCGCTCTCCCGAGGGGGAACGGTCGCTATCTCGGGTCGCTGGACCGAGCATCTTTGGCAAGCTTGGCCCGTAGATATCCGCATCCAACATACCGACCGAGGCCCCAAGTTGTTGCAGAGCCAGGGCAAGATTGACAGAGACCGTGCTCTTACCCACCCCCCCCTTGCCCGCGGCAACTGCGATCACATTTTTTACGGTCGGAAGACGATCCAAATCTGCCCGCGCCCCAGTGCGCGGGACCGAGAGACTAAAGTCGATGCTGACACGAGCCGCGAAGGGCTCAAGCGCAGCACGCACGGCTGCATCGAGGGCTGGTTTCAAAGGATATCCAGGCGAAACGAGATGAATGCCCAGCCGGATTTCGTCTCCTTCGATCTCAACGCGATGCAGCTGCCCAGTGGTCACAATTCCGCGTCTAAGACCAGGGTCTTCAACGGTGGCGAGGGCCTCTCTCACAGACTCTTGGGTCGCTTGACTCATGGCGTTGATCGTCTTCTGGTCCCCCCACGAGCGGCTGCGCTATGGGCGCAGCCGCTCGTGGGGGCCCGGTCCGGGCTTCGAACGGCACGTTCTAGCACCGCCGTGATCAAAGAGCTACCCTCCGCAATCTCGATGGGGCGAGAGGTTGCATCTGGGCCCTCACGTCCCCATCCTGAAGACTAAGGATATGGCCGTCCTCGATATTGTCACCTACCCCGATCCTCTTCTGCGCGAACCCACGACCGTGGTCGCCAACATCACAGATGACATCCGAGCGCTTTGTCGTGACATGGTCGACACCATGTACGCCCAGGAGGGCGCAGGTCTCGCGGCTCCGCAGGTCGGCCGGCTCGAACGAATTTTCGTCATCGACGGAAAGGTCGCATCAGGGGACGAAAATGCTGATGCCTTGGTATTTATCAACCCCCAGGTCGTCGAAACCGCGGGCGGCGAGGCCATTTCTGAGGAAGGCTGTCTCAGCTTTCCCGGCGTGTTTGTCGACATCAAGCGTCCCCGTTGGGCCAAGGTTCGAGCGATGAATCTCGCGGGGGATATCTTCGAAGCGTCGAGCGACAAACTCTACGGTAGGGCCCTGCAGCATGAAGCCGACCACCTCAACGGCAAGCTGATGATGGACCTCGTCGGAATGGTCAAAAAGGAAGTCATCAAGCGCAAGATGAAGCGCTACCACGCTGATCAGGCTTGAGACAGAATCGGATGCGGTTCCCCTAGTTCATCATCGTCACAGGGAAGGCTCCGCTCGCCCCCAGATCGTCGACCAATCGTTCAGTGCGCTCCAACAGCAAGGCGATGCGCTCGTCCCCATCCCGCACATTCAGGCACTCTTGCTGGAGCGCGAGACGGGCACTCGATGCCTCTTCGCATCGTCCGAGCGATCGTATCGCCTCGATGTTCGGAATCAACGAGGCGATGGCGTAGACGATCACACGGGGGTCGTCGAGACGAAGCACAGAGCGAACGAGTTCTTGCTCATCGAGTTCAAAGGTACGCGCGAGCCGTTCCACCTGAGCCATCAACACCTCGAGCGACTTGCTGTCAATTGGAGAGTCTTCCACAAGCGCCTCAACCTCAACCTCACGGAACGCTCGTTTCCGGGGGGCCTCATTCAGCAGCCGCACCCGTCCAACGCCCTCAAGCCGGATGAAGCGCCGCCCGTCGGCCAGACGCTGATGCGCAATGAGCTTGCCAACACCGAAGACGGGCTCGATGTCGTCGTCCTCGCCCCCGGGCGGAACGACGGTCCTTCGCGTCTCCGAGATCAACGAAGTGTCCGCCACAGCCTTGCGACGAATAAGCGGCACACCGATGTGTTTTCCCTCCGCAACCACGTGGTCGACCAAATCCAGGTATCGCGGCTCAAATACGTTGAGTGGCAGGACCATTCCGGGAAGAAAGACCACGTTGGGCAATGGAAAAATTGGCATCACCCGCAGCAGCGCCGGAGCAATCGTACGCTCTATATCAAGCATCCTTGACAACAGGTTAGTCCGCTTTTCACCGCGGGGCGAGCCCCGAGACGAACCTTGGGCCTCAATCTTGGTCGTGGACGGTGGGAAGCCAAGGTGTTCCCCACGCGGTACGATGTTTAGTGGGCCCTAGCGATACAATTGAGCTTGAAGGTCCGAACGTTCGCGAAGTTCTCCGCGATACGACACCGTCACCACGCGCGTTTCGTGTTTGTCATCGGGAACGCTGAGGCAATTGTGGGTCGCCGTGATCACGCAGGCGGATCCACGTGCACCCAGATGAGTGATCAACGACTCCGAAATGTCGTTGGCCGCGCGCTCTTGAAGCGTTGGGCGACGAGTGTAGCAATGCACAAGATCGGCCAAGCGACCGAAACCAACGAGCTTCGCCCTCGGCATGTAGGCCACCGTCGCACTCCCCGTCCACGGCAACAGATGGTGTGGACACAGCCCGTGGCAAGGAATCTCGCGGACGACAACAAGATCGGTCTCAGCCTCCCCCTCTACAGGATCACCCAAAATCTGGGCAGGATCTGCCGAGTATCCACCGAGAAAGCTCTCTGTCCACAGCCGAGCCACCCGCTCCGGTGTACCCTGAAGGTCCGCCCGTTCGACGTCGAGTCCGGCAGCGACGAGCAAGTCGCGAAGGGCTGTCGCCATCGCCGCGCGATCGGGGCTACAATTGGACACCCGCGGATTGTACAAGAGCCGGGCCAACCTTGGAGATTTTCCAACATGCGCATCTCACACCTCACATTCCATTGCGATCGCGTCGAGCACAGAGACTGTTTTTCCGAGTTCTACGACCGGCACCCCGCGGCCCGTGCTCGCGCGGCGTGCACCCGTTCTCAAAAAACTGGCAGAACCAGCCCTATTTGAGGGCTTCGAGGCCCGCCCACCACCACCAAAGAAAGTCGACGCGGACCGGTTGACCCGCTGGCACACCGCGCCTATACCTTGCCGCCTTCCATGTCTACGCAAGAAACAGCTCCGCCAGTCCCTTCGGCGCCCACCGTGTCCGAGGATCACCTCCCGGTGCTCGGCCGACCCCTGGAAGTGCGTGTTGACGAACGCGGCGTCGAGCGAGCGATCCGAAAGCTTCGTCGGCTCATGGCCAGCGAGGGAGTTCTACGTGAGATCAAACGGCGTCGTCACTACGAAAAGCCCAGCATCGCTAGCAAACGGAAACTTCGCGAGGCTGAGCGTCGTCGCAAACGCCGCAATCGCAAAATGCGCATGGAGCGTTAATTTTTGCCCACGAGGGCAGCCCACAAAGCGCGACCCTAAGGGGTTCGCGCTTTTTTGTTTGGTTCTTACGGGCCCCCGCGATAGACATTCCGCGACGGCCCTCCAGCACGTTCAGCTTCGACGTATGGCCTCGACCACAGCGGACGGGGCCTGAAGTCACGGCGCTGGCAACAGTGACACACAGGCGGCGAGGCCCTTCGTCCATGAAACACCGACCCTGGCGAATCTTCCTCGTCACCGCCCTCGCGGTGTTGTCCTATGCGGCCTTCGGCGACGCGATTCGATCGCGCATCGGCACAGGCCGCCACACGCTCCCTGACAAAGATGACGCGCTGCGTGTGATGACCTGGAATCTACGCAACTTCGCCGGAGATCCGAATCGACACGACCTTCAAGCAATTCAAGCGACGTTTGGCGCGCTGCAGCCAGATCTTGTCGCCATTCAAGAAATCACGGATGTCGACGCGTTAGCCCGCCTTCTGCCTGGCTGGCGCCTCGAGCTAAGCCGCGCCGGCGGCAGGGGCGGCCAGCACCTTGGATTTGCATACCGACCGGAGCGTCTTGAACTTGTACAACCGACCGTCGAACACGGCGACATCACGCTGGACGGCCGCGTCCGCCCAGCCCTCTCTGCGTATTTCCGCGACCGCCAAAACCATCTCGATTTTCATGCGGTCTCGGTACACCTGAAGGCTCGCCCAGAGGGCTACGCGGTCCGTCCAAAGCAGTGGACCGCCCTGCGTCAAATCGTCGCCACGCTTCGACCCGACGACAACGACGTATTGATACTCGGAGATTTCAACGTCACCGGCCCCAAGGGAGGGACCCCACACCAAGAGCTCGCCGCGCTCGATCTTGAGCTCGCCCGAGGCCAGCTCCGCCGGGTTGCCAACCCCGCGGGATGCACCGCCTATTGGGACGGGGTTCGGAGAGATGCCTGGAAAGAGCCCTCGGAGCTCGACCTCATCGTCGTCCGCGGCCTGAATTTGTGGGTTAACGAAGATTCCGTCGCCCTCCCCGCGACGCACTGTGCCCGCCACACTTGCGACGTTTTTCGATCGACCGAGGCTTATCCTGTACCCAGCTTCTCGGACATCAGCGACCACTGCCCCGTGATCCTCGACCTCTAACGGCATCGCGTCGACACAAAGCGATCGCCACGGCCGATCCTCATGTCCGCAACAAGTTCGAGAAAATGGGGAAAATCCTCCCACTCCCTCCGACTCCTTTTATTCATTAATTTGACGAAAAAAGTCGGAAAATCGACCACCATCCGATGCTTGGGCATTCACAGCAGTTTCGCGATGGACGGCTCGAGTTCTCCAGATTTGGGTGGCCCATTCTCTTCCGATTCCGACTGCCCCCGGCCCGACATCGCGGCGTCCTATCACGGTCCTGTCGCCCCAAAAAATAGCCCTTGAGTTGCGCCTGCCTATTGGACGTGGGACGATGCCCAGTGAGTTGGGAAACCCGTCTTCCGGACCCCGATCTGATCTTACGTATCCCCCGTGGCCGAATTCGGCCCATATCTACGAGAACTACCCACCATGAATCTTCTCAACAAACGTTTTTTTTCTGTCCTCACCCTCGGTGTCTTCGCCGGCGGATTCGCTGCGGTGGCTCAGGGCTGCGATGAACTCGGAGACCTCGCCGAGCAGTGCGGTCTCGAATGCCCGGCCGAGGGCATTCTCGATGGCAACGCTCAGATCTCGGGTATTGTCCAAGTCGATGCATTCTTCGGCGCCGTGGTCGATGTCTCGGCCGCCGCGAACGGCATCACCACCGAGGTGCGGGCCAAGCTTGATGCCATGGGGGCTTCCCTCGGTCTGCCGTCAGGATCGACGGGCGCAGAGGTCAAGGCCGCACTTCAGGCCAAGCTCGATGCCAACGTCAGCGGCGGCCTCAAGGTCAACTACGAGCCTCCCGCCTGCTCGGCATCGGTCGACGTCGCCGTCTCGGCAGCCGCCGAGTGTGACGTCGATGTCGACCCAGGAGAGTTGAGTGTCGAGTGCTCAGGTTCCTGCCAGGCCGAGGCCGGCGTCGAAGTCGACTGTGGTGCCGAAGCGAATCTGACCTGCACCGGCACCGCGCCCGATCTCGAATGTTCGGGCTCGTGTACGGGTTCCTGCAATCTCACGGTCGCAGCCGCCTGTGAAGGTACCTGCAACGGCACCTGCGACGGAACGTGCAGCGTCAAAAATGCCGCTGGCGAGTGTGCCGGCGAATGCGAGGGCAACTGCGAAGGCGAGTGCAAGCTCGAAGCCGGCGGTGAGTGCAGCGGAAAATGTGAGGGAAGCTGCGAGTACACCCCTCCCGACGGAAAATGTGAAGCCACTGCATCCGCCCACTGCGAGGCTGAAGCGAACGCGAGCGTCGAGTGCGAAGGCAGTTGCGAAGGCACCGCCAAGCCACCCTCCGTTTCCGCCGACTGCACGGCCACGGTCGAAGCCAAGGCCGACGCTTCGGTCGAATGTGTCCCCCCAGCGCTGTCGGTCAGCTGGCAGTGGAGCGCCGCACTGGAGGCCGACGTTCAAGCGCAGGCCGAGTTTAAGGCCTGGCTCGAGGGCTTCAAGACTCAGTTCTCCGCGATGCTCGCCATGGAAGTTAAGGGCAAGCTGCTTGTTGACGCGTTTGCAAACATGACCGCTGCCGCCGACGGTGCCGTCAAGGGTGCGGCTGATGTCGCGCTCGATGGAGACTTCAAGGCCAAAATCGGCGCAGGGTGCGCAATCGCGGCCCTCCCGGATGCCAAGGCCGCCATCAAGACCTCGCTCAAGGGCCTCAGTGTAAGCGTAAGCGCCGTCGCTGAGATTTCGGCTGTCGTCAAGGGCTAGCAAATCATCTCGTCTCTCGTCCAAAAGGGCCACCTTCGGGTGGCCCTTTTTGTTCGGACATGCGGCACTTTTCTGCGCGGCGCCCCTAGTCAGATCGACCTGTGCCATGATCCGCCCATGCGTCACGCAAAGATCCTGTGCACGATCGGTCCCGCGAGCAGCGACCCCGAAACCCTGGGCAAGCTGATCGACGCTGGGATGAACGCTGCCCGGCTGAACCTCAGCCATGGCGACCACAGCATCCACGCGGAGACCTATCGAAGAATTCGCAAGCTCGCAGAGCAGCGAAAAACCGCCGTTACAATCCTCGCAGACCTGCAAGGTCCAAAAATTCGAGTGGGCTCGATCCCAGAACCGGGCATGGAACTCGTCGAGGGTGAGACCCTCGTGTTTACGGTCGACCCCACGGCCACCATCTCCCATGGACGCACCACCGTCGACTGCCCCGGGTTGGCCAAGGAAGCCAAGGTGGGCCAGCCGATCCTCATGGACGATGGAGCGATGGAGGTCGTCATCGAGAAAATCGAGGGCGACGAAGTCTATACTCGAATCATCACGGGGGGCATTTTACAGGCCCGTAAGGGCGTCAACCTTCCCGAGACCGAACTCACCCTCCCTTCGTTAACCGAGAAGGATGAGGTCGACCTTCGATTCGCGATGGAGCTCGGCGTCGACATGGTCGCGCTCTCGTTTGTACGCAGGGTCGAAGACATCTTGCATGCACAGCGCATCATGGATGAGTTCGGTCGCCGAGTGCCGCTTGTCGCAAAGATCGAGAAACCAGAAGCTGTTGAGAACCTGGAATCCATCGCAGACAGCTGCGAAGGGATGATGGTGGCTCGCGGTGACCTGGGCGTCGAAATGGGCCCCGAGGAGGTCCCCATGGCTCAAAAGCGAATCATCGAGATGTGCAACAGCCGTGGCAAACTTGTGATCACCGCGACTCAGATGCTCGACTCCATGATCCGCAACCCTCGACCAACCCGTGCGGAGGCGTCGGACGTCGCCAATGCTGTGCTCGACGGAAGCGACGCCGTGATGCTTTCGGGAGAAACCGCGACCGGTAAGTTCCCCGTGAGCGCGGTCAAGACCATGGCGCGAATCATTGTACGTACGGAGGAGGCCGAGCGCTTCTGGGTCGATCCCCCCAACGACATGGATCTTGGGCACACGGCCAATGCGATGGCCGCAGCCGCGGTCGCCAGTTCACGCAGCCTCTCGGACACCTGCGCGATTATCACCTATACGGGCAGCGGTGGCATCGCACGACTCGTCAGCGACTATCGACCGAAGGTACCGATCTACGCATTCACCCCGGTTGCCGCGACCTTCCATGCGCTGGCACTCTACTGGGGAGTCATCCCGATCGCGTTTGAGCCGGTCACCCCCAACGGCGATCATATTTTCGAGGACCTCGACCGTGCGATCCTTGAGCGCGGGCTGCTCAAGGAAGGCGACCGAGTCGTCATCGCGCTCGGCTGGCCTCTCCGAGCCCACCGCTCGGTCAATCTGCTCAAGGTTCATCGTGTCGGTCAGGCCTTGCAGGGGACGAGCTGACATGATAGGAACCGCTCCCGACGTGCCCGCGAAGGTGGCGGAATTGGTAGACGCGCTAGATTAAGGATCTAGTGTCCTTAGGATGTGAGGGTTCAAGTCCCTCCCTTCGCACCCAAAGAACCCGACTCCTGCGAGTTGGGTTCTTTGCATTCCGCCAGAGCTCCGCGACGTCATGAGCGAGCCGAAAGACACGCCCCCCCACGTCCCGTTCGATGGCCGATCGCCCATCGAACGGGCCGGCTTCAGCTACCTGCCACGCTACATTCCGGCGGACCACGCGAGCCAGTTGACCGACTATTTTTCGCGGCTCCACCCTCTGAGGGAGCGACGGCACCCGCAGGGCGAACACCATCGGGTCGGACGCTCGAACGGTCAACTCACCCGACCCGTCGTCTGGCTGGGAGCATGGCAGTTTGCGAGCTTGGGCTACTACGCGGAGCCCGATCACCGAGTCGATCGCTGCCTTCGTGCAGAACCGATCCCCAAGACCTTGCGCGACCCTCTGGCCGGTCTGAGTTCCCATCTGCAACGCAACCACGCCATCGTACCGAGTGCTCGACACGCGCCATTTTCCTCGCTCCCGAACACCTGCCTGATCAACTACTACGGTAGTCAGGTCGGCTCCGGCCCTCCCGTCGATCGAGCGCGCCTTCGCATGCATCGAGATGGTGAGCCGGGACCCGTGGTGATGTTTAACTTCGGCCAGCCGGGTCTACTCGAATTTGTCGATCCTCAGCGATCCGACCGACCGGTCCTCTCGGTCTGGACCCGCCACCGTTCCGCCGTGATCTTCAGCGGACCTGAATTCAAGGACCGCCTCTACCATCGAATTCAAAAGGTTCGATTTGGCAAGGACCCGGTTTTGGTGAGCCCGCTCGACGGGTTCTCCTTGCGCCGCGTCAGCGTCTCGTTTCGCCACGTGCCCGAGTCACTGATCCTAGACCTCGACCAGTTTTCCGAGCCCGCACGAGCGGCGGTTCTTCCCTATGTGACGGAGCTGGCCAAAAAATCTCAGCATTTCGAAGCGCAACTCCGCCTTGCCCGAAGACTCACGGGCGACGCTTCGCCAGATGAAGCCTTCGGCAAGACCCTCGGTTGAAGCCCTCTCCAGAATCGCCGAAGCTCTCCCTGCGCATGTCCGCGTCTTTTCCTTCGCTCCTGGCTCTCCTGCTTCTTAGCCCCCCGACACTCCCCGAGCCATATGGGGGTTCTTCCAGTTCAGCCCTGCCCCGCCCAGATTCGCAAATACACGAAGCCGACCTCAGCAATCTGCGGGTGACCTTTGCCGAGGAGTGTAACAATCTGAGCGCGCTGAAGGACTCGCTGCGCCAGCACCTGGCTCCCGGCTGGCAGGCCACCGTGCGAATTGAACCGACTCCGCCCACGGGCCTTCGCATTCACGTTGAGTTAACTTCATCGAGAGGGTTCACGACACGGACTTTTCTGGCCTCCGACTGCGAGTCCGCCATCGCGGCCTCATCGTTGCTGTTCGCGCTGTCGTCGGACAGTGAAGAGCCCTCGCCGACCTTGAGCTCCCCCCCCCCCTTGATACCGCAGCCACCGCTCAGTGATTCCACCACCTTGTTGCTCGCCCCCGTCGCCGCACCCGAGGATCCACCAGGGCCGGTGCAGATCGATGCCGATCCGAGCAAAAACCGCGCGACTCACGAACGAAAGCACGAGGCACGGCATCGACCAACCCTCGCTACGCGAGCGGAGATCGGTCTCAGTAGCCACCTCGGCGGTCCCAGCCCCGCCGCCGCCGCACACGTCGACATTCGCTGGAGCCATTTGCACCTAGGCCTCGGCGGTCGCTCGTGGCGACCGAGGCGGTTGAGTATCCCCGCATTTCCTGAAAACGGTGCGCGACTGCGACTGTGGGCGACGTCCTCCTACGCCTGCGCGGTCGGTGCCCGCGGTCCACTTGAGTTTCCGATCTGCCTCGGCGCCAGTGTGGGGCTGCTTCGCAGCGCGAGTTTTGGGCAAAAACTTCAGCCCAACGACCACCGTACACTGTGGATGACAGCCGACAGCGAGGCACGAGTCGCCCTTCGATTGGGTGAACGCACCTCGCTGCATCTCGGTATCGGACTTCAGCTGCCCTTGACATCGCGTTCACCGCGCATCATCGTCCATCACGGCAATCGTTCGCTTCGCCTCTACAAGACCCCCCCGCTGACCGTTCACACGAATCTCGGGCTTCAGGTGCATTTTCCGTGACGGATCCTGGGGCCACGCGGCATGAGCAAATGTCCATGTCGCTTGATCCCCGGAAGTTCGTGGAGCATTTTCGTGCCCACCACGACTTTGTCTGGCGCAGCCTGCGAAGCCTCGGCGTGCCAGAATCCAGCGCCGATAACGCGCTCCAAGAGGTCTTCATCGTGATGCACAGAAAACTCCCAGAGCTCGATCCGCAGATGGCGCTACGGGGGTGGCTCTACGGGGTCGCTCGAAATATTGCCCGCGCAGATCGCCGTAGGACCGCTCGCACCGTGGAGTTGAAGACCCTCCCCGATCGCACAAGCGACCTCCCGGAGGCTGCTTGTCAGCGGCAGCAAGCCACCGCTGCGGTCGCACAGTTCTTGAGCAGCCTCGATGAGGACAAGAAGGCTGTCTTCATCATGTCTGAGATCGAAGGAATGACCGCGCCAGAAATTTCTCGCACACTCGGCATCAAGCTCAATACCGTCTACTCCCGCATTCGCATCGCCCGAAATCGATTTTCAGAGGCGACCCGACGCCTGCGAATTCAACAGCAAGGCGAACAAGATCGCTTTTTAAGGCAAGAACATGGATAGCAACCGCCGAGACCTACCCAGCCTTGACGACGACTCGGCCGCAATTCTCGAAGCGTTCCGGCGGGAAGTGCAGCCGCGCCGCAACGCGGTCCATAGCAACCTCGCCCACCTCGCGGGACCGCTTGGGCTCGGTTCAGCCGTGCTCGCCCCTACAGCAGCCACGGCCGCCACGGCGACAGCAGCGAGCGCGGCCCCGATCTCCATCGTGAGCCAAGGTAGCGCCGCGCTCCTTTGGGCCAAAGTCGTTGGCCTCAGCCTTCTCCTCGGCACAGGAATCCTCGGAGGGGTGCGCGTCGGTGTCGTGTTGCTCGATTCCACGGCACCGCATCGCTCACTCAGCTCCCCCCCTCCCCGCTCAACCATGTCGATGACGCCCGCGATGCCTTCAGGTGGCATGACACGGAGCGAACGGCCTCGCCCTCGGTTTGAGTCCAAGAGCCCGACACATCAAGACCCCAGTCGCTCCCGTCCCATGGCAGACCGCCAGCCGCAGCAGGCTCCCACGCTTCAATCCCGCGGACTGAAGCAACAAATGGTTCCGACGCGAAAGAGCATCGACGACACAGCACAAGAAAGCCCCGCACTCGTCTTAGACGAACGCGGCGACCGGCTCAGAGCGGAAATCACAGTCATTTCCGCGATAAAGGCGAGCCTTGAGAACGAGCAATACGGCCGTGTTCAAGTTCTAAGCGCCCAACACAGCGCCGAGTTCCCTGAAGGTGTCTTCGCAGAAGAGTGCGAGGCAATTTCCGCCCTCGCCCAATGTGAACTCTCGAAGACCCTTGATCAACCCCAGTCTACCGCCAGAGCCGCTGCGCGAAGATTCTTGAACGCGCATCCGTACTCGCCACGCGCCGAATCCCTTCGGCGACGCTGCGAAATATAATGACCTTCGATACCCGTATTATTGTATGACGGAAAATCTTGCTCACCGACATATCAAGTTCATGACCACGATGCGGTTCCACCCTCTCTCCATCTTTGTTCTTTTTTCTCTCGTTCCGGCTTCCGACGGCCCGAAATTCGACCTCGGATCCATCGACGGCACAAGCAGCGACGCCTCGCCGAACCCCACTGCCGACGACAACGAGAGACTTGACCTTGGGTCGACTGAAACAACTGTCGATGCCCCCCCAACCTCAAGCGTTGATGTGCTTTTTGTCATCGACAATTCAGGTTCGATGTCGAACAAACAGGGACGCATCGCCGCCGCCGTCGGTAGCTTCGCCCGTCTGCTCGACGACCAAGACGCGGCGGTTGACTATCGCCTCGCTTTTACAACCACCGACACTGCCAACCCCTGGTGTACCCCCCTTGGTCCAGAAGACCAGGGACGTCTAAGGCTCACGTCGTGTCGAAACCGGCTGAATGACTTCAAGTCGCAGGAGCAAGATGTCAGGGCCACCGGCTGCACGGATGTCTGCTCATCCTCGGACGAAGAACTCGAGCTTTCGCCCACCGCAACCCATCTCTCTGAGGGGGAAAAATCCGTTCGTCCGTGGCTGGAGGTGGGGCACAACCGCTCCAATCTTCCTGACGGGATCGCGGTCGATGAAGCCGCACGCTGTTTTGCCCCACAGGGCATCTACGGCTGCGGATTCAGCACGCCGCTTGAGGCCCAGTATCTTGCACTTGAACACGCCTCGGATCCCGCCAACCCGGCCTATGGATTTCTTCGACCTGAGGCACTGCTGGTCATCGTCCACATCACCGACAATATCGACTGTTCTGACAGATCGAGCGAGATTTTCAGTTCGATCGCCAATGGAGGCAATCAAATTTTTTGGCCCAATCCGTCGCACCCCTATCCCACGCTAG
>CAYTFJ010000061.1:25654-28019 GCA_964437075.1 uncultured Nannocystaceae bacterium | reverse complement strand
CCGTCTCCGTCTCCGTCTCCGTCTCCGTCTCCGTCTCCGTCTCCTGCCGTGTCTTCCGTATTTTCCGTTTCTTTCTTATCGTCGGAGTCTTTAGAGCAGGCTGTTGCGAACAAATTTAGAGATATAAAAACCGAAAATAATGGAATTGAGTACTTCATATTGATGTGTCCTTATGATTTTTCTGGGTTACGACGAGCGGCCGTGTCCGCCATCAGCGGACACGGCCGCTCGTCGTTCGATAGAATGGTTCATCATCTACCATGGTTTTCAACAGATTGTTCGTCTTGATGAAAGTTATTTAGTTGCGACCATGAACTTGTTGCAACTAAATATATTTCATTTTTCTCGTTCATCGATCCCTCTAAAACCGACAAAAATTCAACCACCAGCTCGTCATTTTCGCGCTTTTGCGTCCGCCGATAGGACAACAAAACCAGGAGAAATGGCAGACGAGCGAGGGCTCCGAACACCACAGATGATATCTCCATCATGCATGCATTCGCCCTGCTGCAAAATCCAACTGCACATAAGGTCTTCGGACCCTACAAGCTCGACCTTAAGCTTATGTTTGGGCCACGTGTCCTAAAGTAGGATGGTTACAAGTTCTTCCATGCCGAAGGTCTCACTTTGAGCCAACAGCTTGCAACCCGCAGTGTCATCATCCACTCACGACGGGATGTCTCCAAAAAGGGAAATGGTGAGCCGGTACATCCAGGCCTCTGGCGGCCGGCTCACTCTCACATACAGTCGTCGATCGTTTTATGATCTAAGGATTCCCTGCCAAACGAATGTCCGGACTTCTACAATCACTCCGATGGAAGATGACCGGATCGGAAGATATCCGTTCGTAATCAGACACCTGTTGACGATGATTTATTTTTCAAGCGTCTTTCGAATATAATCGACAAGCGATTGTGCTTCATCGTCAGTCACATTTTGTGGCGGCATCTCATCATCACCATGAATAATGGAGTTCACCAGTTCAGCGTCTTCTTTACCAAGACGCCCGTTTAGATCCGGGCCACTGTCTCCACCCGTGAGCGTGGCCCCGTGACAGCCTGCGCATTTGTCGGCAAAAATAGCGGCCGCGTCAATCACACCATCGGTGTCTGTTGCGGAGCTGCTGTCAGATTCGGCATCATCGTCACATGCGGTGAATACGAACACTAATGAGAGTATGAATACAATACGGAACATGCAATTTCTTTCTATCGCAAAAATGAGATGTTCGATCGTTATATATGACGAAATTAAAATCAAATTTTCGTCTATCCGTGTCCGCTCGATCACCAACCGTCATTTTGCGCGGACAAGGATCGTCCGCCTCCACTGAGAGTAAAAAGTGTATGGAGAACCCCGAATAGACGAATCTGAACGACCTCAGGCCTGACCGAAGGCCAAAATTGTCAACGATATGACATCCTTGAAAGGTCGGGCGAAAGGAAACATGCTTTGCCATCGCAAAGAGACCCCCTGGCTCCGATTGACATACCCTGAACATGGTGCAGGGTATGTCAATCTCGAAGAGACAACTCGATTCCCTCTTCGATAAAACCTACCATAGTCTCATAATGCCCCCCCGCCCCCTCGATGACTGTAACATTCTTCTCTCGGAGAAATTCCAGTTCTTCGTTGGTTAGACGTCCAACCTGAGCATCTATTTCCCCATAGACATAGACGACATTCGACAGATCATCATATTTGTCGAGAAGATTCGTATATCGATTATAGCCAAGGCCCGCGGCGAGTTTATTCATATTGCTCGCTTCCACAGTGCTAGGAGTCCCATCAATCGACGGGAGCAAACCACCGCTGAAGCTACCGTATTTACCTTCGCTGAACCCTTCCCAGATCACATCATCGATATCAAGACGACCCACCATGATAAGATACCTGTCCGCAATATCATATCCTTTCTCCGCGATCAGGCCTTGAACAACAAACGCTCCGAATGAGACTCCGACGACGACCACTTTTTTATCCAGGCCTTTGAAATAGCGCACGACCTCGCTCAGGTTGTCGATAGTTTGGATATCATAAGTTTTGGCATCATCGAAGCTAATCGCTTCATCGGCAAATAAATTTGGTGATTGGGTTTGGGCCTGATGAACGTTGACCCTCAGCAAATCTCCGGCACTTCCGCCGTCCCCGACACCGCCTTGGGCCATCAGATCCTCAAAATCTGAAGTCAGAAGTTCCGTATCTGGGCCGCCCTGTGAGGTTACAATAACCGTATCGCTCGTAAAATCCCCGGAGCAGTACACCAACAAACCAATTTCGCTGTCGATGTTCGTGTCACAATCCGTGCCCTCCGTGCCCTCCGTGCCCTCCGTGCCCTCCGTGCCCTCCGTGCCCTCCGTGCCCT
>CAYTFJ010000061.1:6602-25554 GCA_964437075.1 uncultured Nannocystaceae bacterium | reverse complement strand
TCCGTGCCCTCCGTGCCCTCCGTGCCCTCCGTGCCCTCCGTGCCCTCCGTGCCCTCCGCGCTCTCCGTGCCCTCCGTGCCCTCCGTGCTCTCCGTGCTCTCCGTGCTCTCGTCCTTGCACCCAAGCAGTGAGGCGCTAAGCAACCCCGTAACAACCAATGTTAATGTCATGTATCTAGTCATCGTATTCACCATTATACCACTCAGGACCACTTCTCCAGCACACGCGTCACAATCTTCTGTGTTTTTGATGTTGATGTAAGATCGTCCGGATTTGGACCGGGTTCGTTCTCACTTGCCAGTGATTCCATCCTGCAACCGTCCCGGATCTGCAACCGATGCCGCGAAAACCACGACTCTTCTCTTTGCGCTCCTATGGGGTTCCTTTATCTAAAATGGATCTTCCCCGACCCCGATCTGTGTGTCTTCCTGCGCGCAGAGGTCCCCCATATATCCACGTCTCCAGATCCTGAGGTTCTCACATCCACCGACGCCGTCGCATAAATTTCGACATCCCCCGACCCCGAACTCCGTGAGCGGACCGTCTCAGTCACCAAATCTCGGGCGGCGATGGAGCCGGAACCAGAGGTCTGCAAGTCAAGATCACGGACTTTACCAGCCACTTTGAGATCTCCTGAGCCGTGCGTTGAGAGGTTAAGGCTCTCCGAGTGCACCGCATCCACGACGACGTTTCCCGATCCTGAGCTGCGGATCGAACGAAGATCGTTCGTCACGCCAACGCTGTGAATGTCGCCCGAACCGCTCGCCGAGAGCGAATGAATCTGTGTGGTACGGATCTCGACAACGCATCGCGTCTGGGGATCGATCTCGATGAGCGGCTGGACATCGATGCGAAGGGTTTTGTCCTCGGTGTAGATCTCGATGTATTCCAGCAGATTGGAATCGCAAATAACTTCGACTTCGCTAGGCAAATCACGAGCTGGCATCTCGGTGTCCTCTTGAAGCATCGTAATATGTACGTCGATTTCTCCGAAATTTTTCACACCACTGAAGTCGGAGACCTCGCGTATCTCGCTCTTCGCGTCACCGTTGCCCATGATCCACTCGGAGCAACCGGATAAACCAAGGCCCCCAAGAAACAGAGCGGATCCAAAACCGAGGGGGCGCAATGTGAAATGAAACCAAGGCAGGGAGGTACGCGCGAGAGGCATGGCACCTGGTGGAACACCGGACTGCCCCCGGAGTGTCACCACCCTGCAAATTTTGTTTGGCACACGCGGTTCAGCGCTTGAGCAAGAGCACAGAACGTTGGGTCAATGTCGCCGAAAGCGCGAGCGGGGCCGTGGTGGCCTCAGGGCCCTGAGCCGCCTCTCGAGCGGCTTGCAGCACCTTCGCCAAATCCAGCTCGAGGGGGGCCACGGTCGATTCGGGGGCGAAGACCAGCACAAAACGCTCAAAATCGGGGGTGGCATCGAGCTCGAAGGCCGAAGCCAACGGCACGGGGTTTCCGGGTCGCATCTGCAGCGCGGAGATCCCGGCTCCTGGGGTCTCTGGATCTGGAAAATGCTGGGTCACGGTGCCACGGCCATCGAAAGAGACGATCACACCCGAGCCTATTTGCTCGGCCGCATAGCTCGCTTGAATGAGGCTACCCGGCGCGACCATATCTCCATCACCAAGCACTCGCACCTCGCCCTCTGGCATCTGGAGCTTGAGGATCAACCGGGTCTCCCCCTTGATGATGAGGGCCTCTGCGCCGGACTCCACCGGTACCATGGGACCCACCTCCAGCATAAACACCAAGGTCGCGGCCACCCCCACGGTGGCCATCGACGGTAGCCACCACCGCCGTAGCCTACGCTGCGCCTTTGTCTTCACCCGATCTTCGTCTTGTTTGGCGGCAATTTTGGCAAATTGAACGGTGGGGTAAAGCGCAAAAAAATCACTGTTGTCCACCTCGATCCGCTGCAAGCGAGGATCGAGGTGGTGTTTGAGTTGCTCGCGGATATGCGCCGATTCCTGCTCTCCGAGCTCACCGAGGGCGAGCTTTTCGACCATCAGGTCAGGAACCGAGGCCCGAGAATCGTTGACGTCGGTCATACGAGCAGCTTCTTTGTGGAGGTCGGCATTTCACTGCCCCCTGCGGAGAGTGGCTCAAGATCAACATCGTGCAGCGCCCGACGAAGCTTTCGCAAGCGCTTTCGCACACCCGACACCGACATTCCCACCTCTGCAGCCACCTCTTCGAGGGTGAAGCCATCGTGCAGGTGCAGCACGGCGATGGTCGCGGTGCTCTCGGCTTCGCCTGCGAACAGCCGCGCAAGAAGAGAGCGTGCCTCCGAGCGACCTTCTTCCGCGAGGGTCCCGGCGATATGCTGTAGCAGCTCGCTCTGGGCATCTTCGGGCCGTCGGCGTCGGCTTCGCAGACGGTTGAGACAGGTGTTGGTGGCGATTCTGTACAGAAGGCTTGAGCATGCCCGCTCGTCGAGTTTATCGCGGTTCCGCAGCACCTGAACAAAGGTGTCCTGCATGGCATCAAGAGCCTGCTGTTCGTGGCCAAGCAACTGTCGACAGCGACGCATGACCATCGGACCGTATCTCTTGTAAAGGGCTTCGACGTCGACGGCCACGAGGCGCTCACTCCCCAGAGAGGAGCGATACTATTTTCCAAAGCGACCCCCTAGCGCAAGCCCGCAAGCAGAAATCTTAAGTTGGGTGACACTTCTGCCTCGGCACGGTGTTGAACCAGTGAGACCGATGACCAAGCGCACCTCCCGCCCAAGACCGACGGACCCCACGGTTCCGCCCAAAGGGGCCCCACAACCCACAACCCGAAGGCTCCTATCGGCCTCGCGAGCGATGTGGTTGGCGCAGCTTCAGCTCGGCGAACTTCCGCCGCAGACCCAGCACATTCTACGAGCCGAGCTGGGCCACCAACTTGCCCCTGCGCTTCAGCGGTTGCGGATCGAGGACGACAAAATGTTGCAGCATTATCCACCGGAACGCATCGCCGCTCAAATCACCGCCAAGGCGGCCAAAAAAGGGCGAGAACCGCTCAAAACTTGGCGACGGATTACTGCGGTGCCCACATTGGCGTTATCGGCGCTGGCCCTCGGTCTCTTGGTTTTGCCACTCTCACCCACAAACTCGATCGGTTCGCTTTCACTCAAAAACGCACCGGATCCGGCCATTTTGTCCTCCCCATCCACAGAATCCACACGATCGAAGGGCCTGAGTCCCCATCTGGTGATTCAGCGACTGCGTCTCGACGGATCCATTGACCGGCTCAATGCAAACAGCGATGCGAAAGAGGGCGACGTGCTGCAACTGAGCTACGTTGCAGCGGGACATCGACACGGCGTGGTCTTGTCGATCGACGGAAGAGGTGTCGTGACCTTGCATCATCCACAACAGCTGCGATCCAGCACACGGCTTGCAGAGCGCGGCGAGACGGCCCTCGCCCATGCCTACGAACTCGACGACGCCCCCGATTTTGAACGCTTTATCTTTGTGGCATCCAACTCGGAAATCGATGTCACACGCGTCATGGCTGCTGCCCAGACCCTCGTCCACGATGCCGATGCGGCGAGTCGGTCACTGGCGCTGCCTACCCCCTGGCATCAAAGTTCTTTTCGACTTCCCAAGGTCCCGGGCCCATCCATCGCTACGTCCAAGCGCCGTTAAACCATGTCTATCACGATCTCCACGATCTCCACGATCTCCAGCGCCGTTTGTTCCGCCCTCGCTCGCGCGTCATTGCCCGCGTGTGCGCTGGGCCTCGGTGTTGCGATGATACCCTTCGGTGCACAAGCAAGCGAGAAAGAAGCCTCGTCTGACGATGCCATCGCGCAGCAATACGCAGGAGCTCGGCGCTTCGCGCTGATGATCGGCGCCAACAATGGCGGAGACGATCGAACGGAGCTGCGCTACGCAGGCACCGACGCACGTAGCCTCTCGAAAGTGCTCAAAGAAATCGGCGGTGTGTCCAACAGCGATCGCAAGAGTCTCTTGGATCCCACCCCACAAGAGCTGAGGGCAGGCTTTCTTCGTGTCGCACAGGCGATTCGAGACTCGGTGAAACCCGGTGAGAAGGTGCAGTTCGTGTTTTACTACTCTGGCCATTCGGACGAACAAGGGCTCTTGCTCGCTGGAGAACTGGTCAAGTACTCGGAGCTTCGCAAGTTGATCCAAGACGTTCCCGCGGACGTGCGTATCGGCATTCTTGATTCTTGTGCCTCGGGGGCCTTTACGCGACTCAAGGGTGGGACCAAACGTTCATCTTTTCTGGCCCAGGCTTCGCCCTCGGTGAAGGGGCATGCCTACCTCACATCGAGCTCTGCCGACGAAGCCGCCCAGGAGTCGGACCGTATTGGTGGCTCGTTTTTCACCCACTACCTTGTCACTGGGTTGCGCGGCGCCGCCGACCTCAATCGAGATCGCCTCATCACCCTGAACGAGGCTTATCGCTTCGCCTTTGACGAGACTTTGGCACGCACGCAGTCCACCCAGGGAGGCGCCCAACATGCCGCCTACGACATTCAGCTTGCCGGCACCGGCGACCTGGTGATGACGGATCTACGCGACACCTCTGCGCAGCTCGAGATCAAGCGAGAAGTGGGCGGCCGTGTTTTTATTCGTGACAGCCAAGGAAATCTCACGGCCGAGCTCTACAAAGAACCTGGCGGGGGTGCCGTACTGCTCGCGCTCGAACCAGGGACCTACGCGATCACGGTCGACGACGGAAAGAAGATCTGGCGCGCAGATTTGACAGTCCACGAGGGCCGCAAGGCAGAACTGAGTCCAGGAAAGCTCTCTGTCGTCCTGGCGGAGGCGACCGTGACCCGTGGAGCCGGCGATGCCAGCGATGCCCATGCAAAGGATACCGCCGAAACAAAGGCGAAAGACGATGTCATGATCGTTCCCTTTAATTTCGGTATCTCGCCCATGCTCAGCATCAACGGCATACACGAGGGCCCACGCATCTACAATTTTATGAATCTCAACATCGGTCTGACGGTCGTCGACAGAATCTATGGATTCAGCGCCTCCCTCGGAGGCAACATCATCTCCGAAGAGCTGCACGGCGTTGGCGTGGGGCTCGGTTTTCAATCCGTGGGTCCGGGGGGCATCAAGGGTTTTCAGGGGTCCGTCGGCCTCGCCTACAACGGCGGCACGCTCGATGGGGTGCAGCACGCGGTGGGTGCTGCGATCACCAAGGGCGACGTTCATGGTGTACAGGTGGCTAGCGGCCTCACCCTTGCACGCGGGACTGTGAACGGCGTGCAAATGGCCGCCGGCATCAACCTCTCGAATACGAGACTCAATGGAGCGCAGCTGGCAGTGGGCTTGAACCTGGCGAAGGATGTCAGGGGGGCACAAGTCGGTCTCGCTAACATCGCTGCGGGTACCGTCAAGGGCATCCAGATCGGGCTCTTCAACTACGCCGAGGAGGCCGATGTCAGCATCGGTCTCATCACCCCCACCAAAAAGGGCGGTGTCTGGGCCGATGTTTGGTTTAGCGACAACCAGGCGATCAACCTCGCCGTGAAGTTTCGTGCCAAACACACCTACACATTTTTGGCCGGGGGGGTTCACCCCGGGGGACAAGGCGCCTCGTGGAGCTACGGCCTCGGCCTCGGCTACCACGCCGACTTCAATGAGCGACTCTACCTCGACTTGGATCTTGGGACCTGGGCGGTTCACGACGGATTTACCGCCCCCCTGCCCAAAGCGCAGCTCTCCTCCCTACGCGCGCTGATCGGCGTCCACATCGCCCGGCGCTTTGCAATTTGGGGCGGACCGACCATGAACGCGCTCTGGCAACTCAACCTGAACAACACCCCCGCCGTCGATCGACCTGGGCTGGGCTGGGTCACGAACAGCTATGTCGAGGGACGCGCCGGCATCAGGCTCTGGCCTGGATTTGCCGTCGGCCTCGAGTTCTGAGACTGGCCGCTCGAGCTTGAGATCTATGACGTGACCTACGATGGCGGTCAACGCCCCACCCTCACTGCACCGGTCGCATCGGATCCGATGTCTCGAACCCGATGAACAATCCTCGATACATCTCCGCGCTTGGGCTCGAATTTCTCTCGACGGCTTGCTAGACTGCCCGCTTCGTGTCGTTCCTTCGCAGACCCGCATGGCGGCAGTACCTCCGGGTCTGTCTGGCGATGCTGTTTCTCGTCGGATGGCTGGGCGAGCTCCTTGGCGAAGCGTTCACTCAACATGAAGTGTGCGCAGAGCACGGAAGAATCGTTCATGTCGACGACCACGGTCATCCCCCTGGCCCCGATGGAACACCGTCCGAAGACCATCACCATTGTGGATTTTGGGCCGACCATCGGGCTGAAGGAACAGCCTGTCTCGACCGATCGACCTTGCTTGTCGATCGAGTCCACGACATCGAAGCTCCTTTTTGGAGATCTCTTCCCTCCACGACAAAGAACCGCTCTCGCTATCGCGTTGCACCCAAAACATCCCCACCTGCCACGGCTTGAGGGTTGATGTTGTCTGTGGCGGCCTCGATACGAGGCGCCTCAATTCTATGGCGCGCGCCCTCGTTTAATAGGGGCGTGCAAGTGTTTCTCGAAAGGGGCGGTCATGCGTCCACAATATCTTTGTCCTGCCTGGCATTCATTCCTGGGCTTTCTTCCGATCTCGGCCACGCTGGTCGTATCTTCGCTTGCCGCAGCGGCTTCTTCTTCGCCCCCAGAACCTTACGAGCATGATGAAGTACGAACCATCGTGGTTGAATCGGCTTCGGAGGGCCCAGAGCGACCGACGAGCGCTTCCAGCGATATTGAGATTATTCCTGAGCGATTCGCCGAGGTGCCAAGGCGCAAGGCCGAAGATCTCTTGACGCTCTCTCCTGGTGTGATCTTAAGCAATGTCGGTGGCGAGGGACATCCATCCGGAATCCTCCTTCGTGGGTTTGATGCCGGCGAAGGCGAGAACCTAGAACTCTCGGTCGAGGATGTGCCGATCAACGAGGTCGGAAACCCCGATGCCCATGGCTTTGCCGATACCGGATTTATCATTCCAGAATTGATCACGTCGCTTCGCTTCACCCAGGGAACCTTTGATCCCGAACAAGGCGACTTTTCTATCGCAGGCAGCGCTGGCTACAGTCTCGGCCTGAAAGAGCGAGGCGTCTTGTTGCGGGGCGAATATGGGAGATTTAACGCCTGGCGCTCCTTGGCACTCTTTGGCCCCCGCGGCCATGAAACCGGTACCTTTCTCGGTATCGACGGCCAAGGTAGCGCGGGCTTCGGGAGCCATCGAGCGTCCATCTCGGGTCGTCTTATGGGGGGCTACGCACACACATTCCGTCGCCATACACATCTTCGTATGTTTTTCGCTGCACATCATTCTCGCTTTGAGCAAGCAGGAATGATTCGAGAGGATGACTACAAAGCGCAACAGCTCCCCTGTGGGGAGAGCCGCTTCAGCCAGTTCTATTGCACCCACGATGAGAATCAGGGCGGGGATGTTTCACGCTACATCGCGGCGGCCCGGGTATTTCGAGAGGAGGGCCACTTCCGTTCTTGGCAATCCATCTTCGTCTCGGGCCGCTTGCTTGAAATCCGAGAGAACTTCACCGGCTATACCACCGATCTCGACAACCCAGAGGGCCCCCGCGGCGACGGTCTGCGCCTGGGCTCACGCGCGATCACGCTAGGCGGACGAGGCGGGCTCGGCCTACGGCTGTTTTGGAAAAGAAGTCTCCAGACCTTCGATGTCGGCTACCAGCTTCGGTACGATACGGGAACGGTGGCTGTGAACCGTCTGCGGTCCGACCAGGGGCAATCGTACGCGACCGTCCTTGATCACACGATCCGCGTCCTCAATCCCGCAATTTACGTCCGTGGAATCTTCGCGCCAATTCATTGGTTCGAGCTTCATGGCGGAGCCCGCATGGATCTCTGGGTGCAACAGGTGCAACGACGTGAATCCCAATACACCGGCGGTACAACAGAGATCTCTCAACAAGCGGTGGCGCTTCAACCACGCTTCTCCGCTCACTTTATCCCCCTCGAGGGGCTCCGCCTTATCGCCGCCTATGGCATGGGCTCGCGGTCGGGCGACCCCAACGGAATCGCCCGTGGAGCGCTTGATGTGGCGAGAACCCATGCTTCTGAGGCAGGTGTGCAACTGCAGCGGGATGATATTCGAGGTTGGGCGAGCCTCGATGCCCGACTCCTCGGTTTCTACACACACGTCTCGAAGGACCTCGCGTTTGACGAAGACCTTGGCCGCAACGTCCCCGAAGGCGCTTCAAATCACTATGGGGCTCTGTCCTCGCTCCGCCTCGGCATCGCTAACTGGCTCGACCTACAAGGTAGTCTCACGTGGGTGGATGCCCACTTCGAACCGGATAACGCAGGGCCCTTCGCATGGAATTTGGGCCAAAGAGTTGCGGGAGTCCCTCGTATTGCCGTTCGAGCCGACAGTGTGCTCTTGCATGATTTCAACCTGGGGGGTGAGCACTTCAGCTGGAACCTTGCACTCGGCCTGACTCACGTGGGGAAACGCCCTCTCGACGAGGGAAACATGGGCACCCGCTATACAAAGTTGGATCTCGGGGCCAACATCCGCTGGCGAGGGATCGAGATGGGTGTTGACGCACAAAATGTGCTCAACAATCGCTATCACGAGGTCGAAAAATATTATGCATCCAATTTTGATGCCTCCAGCACTGACATCTCACCTGCGCTTCACTTTGCAGCCGGCGCCCCATTCAGCATCATGGGTGCGGTTACTTTTCACTTTAGACCCCACTGAATCGATGCTCTCCAGCCCCGGCCTGAGCTTTCTGTGCTCGCACCCATCACTCCGCCTGGAAAGCCGTCAAACAATCGGAGCCCAATCGCATTGTGGACGCGTGTAACCATTTCGCAGCATCACTTCACAATCGCCGCCGACTCTAGGACGTAGGCGACGCACCGCAATCCGCCACATTCTCCATCTCAGAACATACTCTCATCTAGAGAGTGATTGAATGATTGATTGATTGATTGTCGGTCTTGCCTACACAGAAGTCACCGCTCGTGACAAAATATCACTCGGCATCGATGCGGATCCATCGATGCCGAACTCCCGATGTCTCAATACACTTGTAAACTAGATCTCAAACAGGGAGACTTCTGCACCAGGAGATGCATATCCATGGCTGTCCTGAGCATACTTCCCATCTTTGCCCTACTCTCGACCGGCCGGCCCCTCCGATGCCGGCAGCAAAAATGAGACCTCGACCGCAGGCGGGGGCGATGGCGGGGGCGATGGCGATGACGATGACGATGACGACGGCGACGGCGGCGACGGCGACGATGACGCGATCGAGTATTCTCCTGCGACCCCCTACAACGATGATGCTCGTTGCCAATCCTTGTGCGTCAATCCATATTTTGGATTCAATGACACATACAACATGTGCAGCGATCCGCTACACGAGGGAATTCTCCAGGTCTGCTGCATGAATGCCACAAACTGAGTTCATGGGTACCAAGGCATCGAACTGCGGCCGCGTGGCACGGCATGCTCGATGCCTCTCCCTCACCACTGCGTTCAAATTCAGTCTCGGTGAACACCAGCGGTCCCTACGGTGCAATACGAATCATCGACGGCATCACAATTTTCTACTCACTCTGAGTGTCTACACGCAGCCTTGTTGGAGACGGCCTCACTAAAAATCTGTCCGATTCACGAATCATAGTCGCCCTCACCGTCTTCATCATTTTCTTGCGTCATCCCAATCATGGTGAGATGTATCACAGTGTGACTCATCAGGATCGGCGTCGCTATCCACACACCAATCGAACAATTTACCATTAATATACACTTTAACTCTTTTCACCGAGCCAAACTGAAAAGCAGAACCGTTGACATCATTCCTCATGTACACACCGCTCAGATCCCCAACCGGGTACCATTCGCCAGACATATTAACCCTTGCGGTCCCTTCCGCGACAGTCACCGATTCGTATTTCAATCCGTTGTAGCCTCGATCGCCTGAGTTGATCTCAAACAGCTTTCTGTATACCGAGTCGAGCATATCCAATTTTCGCGGTACTTCATACGCCGTAAAATGAGCTTCACTACCCGAGAGGTTGTGGCTCGGAATATTTACAACCATCATCTCCGCATGACCTCCGGTCGCCGAATCACTGTCACCAAGCTCGTTTTGATGCGCGGGGTTAGATTCTTTCGAACGACAGTCACATTTATCCTTTGAGCTATCATCCTTATGATGACATTCCATCTCTCCTCTTCGAAAATTACTAGTATCGACTGGATTTACCCCCATCTGATATGAGAGTGCCACGATGAGTGCCGCGGATGTCGCAGAAACAATTAAAAACTTAAGGGTCACCGTTCCTCGTAAAGCATAATTACTAATTACTCAAGGATAGATATTCTATAAATGAGGTGTCTTGCAGTTTACTTCTCACGCCGATACGTGACTCCGACACGAGACTCCGATCCACCAGGTACGCCTCGACCCGCACGGATGGGGAAGAAGACGGCCGCTGAACGAGCTTCCTAAACAACGACATACAGCAACCCGCCTAACATTCACCGTTCGGCACACCCGCGAGCTTGAAAAATGGCTTTAGAAAATGGTTGGCTCCATTGGCTCCGTTGGAGCCGACGGAAGCTTCGCGGCCCAAATTGTCAGTCGAAGTTCGGCTTCATCAAAAATTTCGTAGGTCGGCACCCGGCCGCTCAACTGGCGACTTTCTTCTTGAATGATCGGCACCCCCTCCCCGCGCTTGTCCATCAAGAACGTACGGCCCATGTTGCCCACGTGGTTGGGTAATGGACACTTCGCTAGCAGCGAAGCCACCAACTCATTGCGTGTCGATTGTCGGAGCTCCATGCTCTCCACGGTCAGCGTGTTTGGCAGCGCACCGGGCGAATAGAGCTCCAGTCGATCATCAAACATGAAGAGTCTGATTTTCGAACCCGCGATCGAGTAGTCTCGATGTGCGATCGCATTCACGATGGCTTCGAAGATGGCTCTCTCGCTGTATTGCGGGACATCCGTCCTTTCTGGTTTTTTCGTCGCAGCGACCGACATATTTCGCCCGACAAAAAGCAGCGCATCCTCAATTTGCCTGTCCAGCGGTCCCACGATTTCTTGGGCATCCAACTGGTAGTTCGAATCCCTACGTATCCCCCGATACCGTACGGCGGTGATAACGGCACCCGGCAACCAGCGCTCGGGATTCGGCGCACACATCAACACACCGGCAACGGTCGCACGTTCGACACCGTTCTCGTCTTCGCGGAGAAGACTCAACTTTTGCAGAGTCAATTCAGGCACTTCGACACGATCTCCGACAAAAGGTTTCCACTTCGACGATTCTAAATCGGCGAAGCTCGTCCCTGGAACGGCCTGCTCCTCAAACCGAATGAGTCGAGCCTGGCTCCGTTGCTGAAACAAGCGCGCCAAGGCATCGCCAGGCATCTCTCGTTTAGAGCTTCCTTGCCTGCGGAAATAGCCGTCCGGGCTTTTGTGCACAAACAGACTTCGAGGAATGTCGATCTGCAGCACAGCCTGAGCATTGCCCGCACTGTCGAAAATCTCGGTCCGATAGCTATGAAAGGCGACCGGCGGCTCGATGCTGTCGTTGCAGATCTCGAATATGACGCTTTCCGTAAGATCGAGTTTGTCTCTTGGAATACCCAAAATTTCTCGGGTTTTGTCGTCGACGCCCAGCACAAGCGATCCGCCTGCAGTGTTGGCGATCGCTGCGATCTCATTGGCCAGATCTTTCCGCCTCGGGCCTTGAAGCCGGTCGCCACGAAAGGTCACGGCCTTCAACTCAAGCGACGTATCTTCGCCAAGACGGATCTTATGCAGGAGCTCCCGTGGACGATCACGCATGACCGCCCTCCACGAAGATTCGCCGATACCGCCGATCGAATGCGAGGCGTCCGCCTTCCATTACGTCGCAGATGGTCGCCCTAATCTTCGGGTCCTGAAGACTCCCCTCGGCTTCTACACAGCTCTGTCCAGAACAAGGCTGCAGCGCAAGGACCTGTTCAGCATCTCCGTTGACCACAATGTTGGGGTTGTGCGTAACGATGATGAGCTGGCGCCTCGCCTTAACCTCGCGCAGCTGCATCACGATCAAGTTGTAGATCAAATGATTGTCGAGGTCGTCTTCGGGCTGGTCGAGAAGGAGTGGCTCTTCTCCGTGCGAGAGTAAAAATGCGAGCAGCGCGGCGGTCTTCTGCCCAGGAGAACCCTCTTCTATCGAACGAAAATTCTTGCCGTCGCTCGAAGCGCTGTACCGCACCTTGAGTGCATCCTCAGGAAACCAAAAGTCGAGACGATCGAAGGCCTCAGGGTTCAGGCCTGCGAGATGGCTCGCAAACCTTTGGTCTCTAACCTCGGCTCGCCCCGGCGGGGCCTTTGCAATCGCTCGAATGTCCTCCTTGAGCTTGCGAATATCATCTTCGGCGATGACGCTCTGGGGATCGAAGCGCGAAAGCAGCCCTTGACCTCCTTTCGCACCAGGAGCACCCATGTCCTTCTCGAATCCGCCCGACTCGCGTCTGAGGATCTTTCGAATCTCTCGCTCGATCGATGAAGTCGCACCGTAGGGAACCACCGTGATCTCGACGTACTTGTTTCCCTTGAGAACCTGGCTCAAGAACTCCGTCCGGGTCTCGGTCTGCTCGCGGCGCAACTTTTCAAGGCGTACCGCGCTCGCCTTCGCCTGGTTTTTCAACCCGGCAATCTGTCCACGCTGCTCTGAAAACCGGTTAAGGCGTTGTTCTACACCTTGTCGATCCTGCACGAGCCGGCCATACGCAGCAGGATCTCCAGCGCCCTCCTCGGCCAGCTTGGTCTTCAGCGCCTCGTATGACGATTCTGCGGTCGTCGCTTCACCGGCCCAGGCCGATCCGCCACGCGCCCTCTTCCAGTGCGCTGCGACGGCATCCGCGTCGCTCGCTAACTTCTCCAACTGTGTGTAGATAGCTTTAACACGGTCTCGGGTGTCCGAGGCGATTTTGCAAAGCGCAAGGGCCTGCGTGTCATCAAACACTGGATCCTCAAGTTCATCAGGAATCAAATCGCGGGCAAGTTCACGAATGCGCTCCCCCTGGCTACCCAAGCCTTGCTCCCAGGTTTCGACGGCCCGTTGTTGTCGGCGCCTCCGTTGGAAGTCCTTGAGAACATCGGCATGACCCGCGTCCTCGAAAACGGCAAGCTTGCGTTTGATGTCGACCAACTCGCCTCGCAGATGCGGCTCTTCTCCAATCTCGGACTCGAGCTGGCGCACATTTGCGCCGAAGGCCAGGTAACGGCTTGTCTCCTCGCGCCACCGTTCGTCCCAGTCCGGCCGGCCGCCACCTGCCGCAGCTTCATCGATGACCTGCAGCAAGGCGCCGGGAGCCTTGGCAAGCTGATACACCTGTTTTTGACTGTAGATACGTACCGGAAATCGACTGGGGATTTTTCCGCTCGTCGAAGACCACTCGTCTGGCGCGCCCTCTTCGCTAATCGGCTCCGCGCCCCCATCTGCGCTCCACTGCACCCTGAAACGCTTTCCGTCCTTGCGACAGGTGAGAGTGAGATGGGTCGTTTTCGTCAACACACCATCGTCATCGCGTTTTTCGGTGACCTTGCGGTACTTGGCGAGGTCTTCTTTCAATGCCTCCGGAATCTCGTCCTCCCGCCGCAACACAGCGCGCATGAGCTCGATAAGCGTCGATTTTCCCGTCCCACGCCCGCCGATGAGAGTGTTCAGCCACGGGCTGAAACGCAGCAAGAGAGACTTTCCACGACCCAGATAGCGCGCATCCGAGACTTCGAAAGACTCGAGCACAAACGGAGCGTGCCGGTTCGGATCCTCGTCGACGGCATCGCTGCGTCGGGTGGACAAAGATCCGTCAAGAAGCGCCAAGCGCAGCCCGGCGAGGCAAGGCGCACCCATCTTCACCCAGGTAAAATGGCTGCCCGGGTAGTGTTGTCCCGTCTCCCCGCTCGGGTGATGGGCATCCGAGCCGAGCACCTGGGTCCAACCAGGTTTAATGTTCTCATAGACCTGCGGACGCGTCCATTCAAGGGCAACCGCCTCCATCGCAAACACCTTGTCATGTCTGCACATCGTCTCGATCGCAAGGCTATCCGACGCCTTAAAGAGCCCCTTCGGCTTATCGACGTGGGCCGGAATAGCGATGCCACCCGCCTCATCGATCTTGCTGCACACCGCGGCAGCCAGCTGCTCGGCCTCCACATCGGTCTCCCCAGAACCGCCCTTGTAGCCCACCGCACCGAGCAAACGGCTGACCTCCTCCGTCCCGCAACGAGGGTCGAGCACCGCAAGCACGTGTACACCGCCTCCCGCTGAGATTTCAACTCCCGGAAAAAGCGTCAGCGCCCGATAGCCCTCCGGTCTTGATTCCTCAAGATCCTTCAGCGCTTGCTTGAGCTTGTCGATCCAAGCCCCGCTGTTGTGGTCGGTAACCACAACACAATCGATGCCCGCGACCATGAAGTCCAAAAGCCACTCGCTAGGCGAGCGAGCCTTGAACGTGGACTGGTTCTTACCCTTCCCGTAGTCGCTCGATGCTGGCGTGTGTGTATGAAAGTCGACCTTCCACCAACGGGATCCGGCCATGTCTGCTAACTTTTCGTGCGAACCCGTCATCGAGACCCTCGATCGAACCCCATCGTCGACCCCGTGCATCTTGCGCTATTTCTGCATCTCATACGCGACGACCGAGCCCCTTTTTGTCAAAAACCCACAGACAAACCGCATCCTTGCGGAGTTGAGAGTGCTCTGTGACTGTTTCACTCATTGCCGCGCTCATCCCTCAAGTGCCACAAGGGCAGCCTTCAGCGGGGGGGACGGAAGACCGTTCATAGCGTCGGACAGGGACCAGCGTCAATGCGCTCGCACGGGGTGCAATCATGCACGGACATCCCCGCCTCTCTCCTCCTCGACCCAATCCAAAGATCCGTGTCGCTGGACGAGCGCCCAGATACGGGCTTCGGGGACCGTTGATGCGCCCCACACACCCGCGCCCGACTCTTGCCCAACGCTTGACTCGCGCACTGTTCATGCGCCAATCGCGCCACATGCGCAATGCTGGTGCTCATCGACGACCCCATGGATGGCTCGGCCGGCACGCGTTGGAGCCCATCGACGACCTGCGGCAAAACGGGAGTCGAAGGTTCATTTTTTAGCCAGTTTGCACCCCCTCCAGTGCCTTGACCGGATTCGTGTTTTTGAAAGGCCCTCAACCTCCCCCGAAATACTTTCGGATCTCCGTCACTTCACCCGGTGACAACAATCCATTCACCTCGGCTTTTCGGTCGAAGCAGTGTCTTTTTTTGGGTTGTCCAGGGCATGGGGCACACATGCTGCCAAGCATCGATGCGAAGTCGCAGGTCGGCTTGTGTTTCCCCACCGGGTGGTGGAGCAATGTTGCGCCGAACGATGGACTTCATGGTTCTTGGCCACGTCGACGAATTTGTAGATCTACGGCATGCCGTAGGCCGAGGGGACGTGAGCGATCGGCCCTGAACCACCTGAAATCAAAACTTTCCAAACTTGCGGATCATGGGCACCATCCAGGTGCCCCCCCCGGATCGAAGCTAGGGCAAAAATCAGCTTGGTCCCCGAAATCCGCGGATGGCCTCGGATCGAGACGGCCGTCGAGCCCTCTGGATTCGAGATGTTGGAGGCCGCCCCGTGGGAACCGGCCCGACACCGACACCTTTGTGGATCCATCGCTGCGATTCTTGGCGATCTTCGGCGAAGCGGGGACAAGGGCCCAGCGCTTGGCTTCGGGGACGCCGGCGTGCACCCGCCCGCCTGACCTGCCGTCGTGCGAGCCTCGAAGTTGACCGCTACGCCCTCGCCGATCAGACTGGCGGCCGGATCGGTTGTCCCACTTCGGGCGCCCGCGTCGACTGCGCATTCTATCATGCCCTCGATCCCCCAACGTGATGCCCTCTCGACCCTGTCCAAAAAACGTCTCGTCGAACTGGCCCAGGGCTTTGAGCTCGACCTTCCGACACGTGCCTCCAAGGAGAAGGTTGTCGATGCGCTGGCGCGATCGGGGCGTGCTCCCTACACACAGATCCTCGCCGCGCTGAGCCGCGACGAATTGAAGTCGATCTGCCGCGACGGTGGCCTGGACGACCGCGGCAAGGCCAAAGCTAGCATCGCCGAGCGAATTCTAGGCCGCGTGAACGCAGCGGCCAAGCCCGCCAAGCCCATCAAGCCCGCCAAGCCCACGGACGTGCGGCCTTCGGACGAGGCCTCGGAGAGCGGCGAAGACCCCGGCAAGCTGACCCTCGAAAAACTTGAGTCCCAACTCTGGGGCGCCGCCAACATCCTGCGCGGGGCCATCGATGCCGCCGACTTCAAGCACTACATCTTCGGGCTGCTCTTCTACAAGCGCCTGTGCGACGTGTGGCAAGAGGAATACGAGCAGCGCCTCGCCGACTACGACGGCGACCAGGAAATGGCCGCCGACCCCGAGGAGCACCGCGTCCACATCCCGACCGGGCACTCGTGGGCGGACGTGCGCAAGCACAGCACGAACATCGGCGAGCACCTCAACATGGCCTTCCACGCCATCGAGGACGCAAACTTCCGCATGCGCGGGATCTTTCAGGACGTAGACTTCAACAACAAGGAGCGGTTCCCCGACGCGGTGCTCGAACGGCTGCTCCAGCACTTTGAGGTGTACAGGCTGCGCCACGAAGATGTCGAGGACGACGTGCTCGGCAGTGCCTACGAGTATTTGATCGCCAAATTCGCCGACGACGCCGGCAAGAAGGGCGGGGAGTTCTACACGCCGAAAATGGTCGTGCGATTGATGGTCGAGTGTTTGCAGCCCGAGGAGGGCATGAGCATCTACGATCCCACCTGTGGATCGGGTGGCATGCTGCTGGAGACCATCGACTACCTGCGGCGGGCGGAGAAGAACCAGCGCTCGCTGACGATTTATGGGCAGGAGCGCAACCTCAATACCTGGGCGATCTGCAAGATGAATATGTTCCTGCACGGGATCGACGACGTGTTCATCGAGCGTGGGGATACCCTACGGGATCCGAAACATTGGGTGTCCGAGGGCAGCAAGGCGCTGATGACCTTCGATCGGGTGCTGGCCAATCCGCCCTTCTCGCTCAAGGAGTGGGGGCACGATCAGTGGTCGCTCGGCGACAAGTTTGGCCGGGACAAGTTTGGGTGCCCGCCGGCGAGCTACGGGGACCTGGCCTTTGTGCAGCACATGGTGGCGAGCTTGAAGCCGGACGGGATGCTGGCGGTGGTGCTTCCGCATGGCGTGCTGTTTCGGGGCGGCAGCGAGGGGAAGATTCGACAGGGGTTGCTGGAGGCCGACTTGATCGAGGCCGTGATCGGCCTGGGGTCGAACCTGTTCTATGGGACGGGCATTCCGGCCTGCGTGCTCGTGTGCCGGCGGAAGAAGCCCAAGGCGCACCGGGGCAAGGTGCTGTTCGTGAACGGGGCCGAGGAGCTTGTCGAGGGGCGCAATCAGAATCACCTCTCCGAGAAAAATGTGGCCCGACTGGCGAAGGCGTTCACGGCGTACAAGGAGCAGGATAGGTTCGCGCGGGTGGTCGGGATCGAGGAGATCGAGAAGAACGACTTCAACCTCAACATCAGCCGGTATGTGCACAGCGGCGAGGAGGCGGAGGCGATCGACGTGGCCGCGGAGGTGGGGAAGCTGAATGAGCTACGTGGGGCAAGGGATGCGGCCGAGGCGAAGATGCTGGGGTTCTTGAAGGAGTTGGGCTATGGCACAGAGCACCACTGAACCGGCCGACCTCCCATCAGGCTGGAGAGCCATGCAACTGGGCGATGTAGCGACGGTATCGGCCGGAGGGAAGCTCAAGTTCACAAAATCGAAAGACTACCGCAGCACCGGTATTCCGGCATACAGCGCCGCCGGCCAAGATGGATTCGTCGCCACCGCTGAGTTCAGTGGCGACGGCGTGGTGCTGTCCTCGATTGGTGCTCGCTGTGGCAAGTGTTTCCTGGCGGCTGGCCAATGGACCACTTTGGCCAACACGCAGGTGATTCTCCCAATCAAGGATCTCTGCCTCGCCCGCTACCTTTGGTACTACGCCAACGACGAGGACTACTGGGCAAGGTCCGGGACTGCCCAGCCCTTCATCAAGCCACGGGACGTGCGGGGCGCATGGTTGGCCCTCCCCCCCCTGCCCGAACAGCAAAAGATCGCGGAGATTCTGGGGAGCGTGGACGAGGCCATCCAGGCCACGCAGGCGGTGATCGACCAGACCCGGAAGGTCAAGCAGGGGCTGCTCCAACAACTCCTCACCCGCGGCATCGGCCACACCCGCTTCAAGCAAACCGAGATCGGTGAAATCCCCGAGTCGTGGGAGGTGGTGGCGGGTAAGCACTTATTTAGATTGTACGGTGGGTACTCGCCGTCCGCAGTTGAGATGCAGCCCACCGGAGATGCGCTGTTCATCAAGGTCAACGCCTTCAATGATCCCGTAAACGCCACGTCCATCCACGTGTCGGATCAGCACTTCTCCCGGGCAGCAAACCCGAAGGTGCGGACCTACGGCGAAGGATGCCTCGTGTTTCCGAAGCGAGGAGCGGCAATTTTCAAGAATCGGGTGCGATCGCTAACGCGACCCACAGCCGTCGATCCCAACCTCATGGTGCTTGACCCCCGAGGGCACATCATGCCGAGCTACCTGCAAGAACTACTCCTCTTCATCGGCCTCTTCAATCTGAGCGACAACTCGGGCGTCCCACAGCTCAACAACAAGCACCTCTACCCAGCACTGTTCGCCGTTCCGCCAGCCTCCGAGCAACAGCTGATCACCGGCACCACGCTGGCTATCGACTCTATGATCGCTAAGGGTGTACGTGAGAATCGCTACCTTGCCCGCCTCAAGGCCGGCCTCATGTCGGACCTCCTCTCTGGCTGCGTGCGCGTGAAGGTGGACGCATGACCGGCCCCGAGTA
>CAYTFJ010000061.1:0-6502 GCA_964437075.1 uncultured Nannocystaceae bacterium | reverse complement strand
CGCATGACCGGCCCCGAGTACCGCGACGTAGAAAAGCCCGCCATCGACTACCTCGTCGAGCTTGGCTACACCTTCGTCGATCCCTCCGCCCACGCGTCCCTCCGCGACGGTGACAACCACGTCCTGTTCCGCCCGCACCTCATCGAGGCCATCCAGCGCATCAATGACGTCCCCGAGGACACGGCGCGCTCGGTCTACATGCAACTGCTCAACGAGCAGGACAACGAAGCCTGGACCAAGAAGCTGCGCGGCAACCTCAGCACCAGCATCGCGGGCGAGGCCACCGACCGCACGATCCGCCTGATCGACTTCACCAACCCGGCCAACAACACCTTCGCGGTCACCCACCAACTCTCCGTGCGCGGTGGCAAGACGCGGCGTACCGACGTGGTGGTCTACGTCAACGGGATCCCGCTCGTCGTCATCGAGGCCAAGAAGCAGTTTGCGGCCAAGGACAAGTCGGGCGAGGCGTTCGACCAGATCCGGCAGTACGAGCGCGACATCCCGCGCCTGTTCTACGCCAACGTCTTCAACATCATCACCAACCGCACCCACACGCTCTACGGCGCGACGAACTCCCCAGCGGCCCACTGGTCGTTCTGGAAGGACCCCTGGCCCCGCCCGTCCTCGGACTTCACGGAACCCTTTTTCGCGGCGCTGTGGTCCCTTCTGGAGCCGGGCCGGCTGCTCGACCTGCTCGCCCACTTCGTGGTCTTTGAGAGGACCGAGGAGGCGGTCATCAAGAAGATTTGCCGCTATCAGCAGTACCGGGCGGTCAACAAAATTGTCGACCGCGTGGTCGCGGGCCCATCCAAAAACACCCCCCGCAAGGGGCTGATCTGGCATACACAGGGCTCGGGCAAGAGCCTGACCATGGTGTTCACGGCGCTCAAGCTCAAGACCCATCTCACCCATGCGCCAGGCGCCGCTCCCGAACTCGAGAACCTGAACTTTCTGGTCCTCACCGACCGCATCGACCTCGACGATCAGATCAGCAAGACCTTCGTCCACTGTGGGCTGCGCAACCCGCAGCGGGCCGACTCCGTCAACGACCTGCGGGCGACCCTCCGCACCGGGTCGCGCGGGCTGACCGTGCTGTCCACCGTGTTCAAGTTCCAGGGTTCAAAGACGCCGATGCCCGAGAGCAAAAACTGGGTCTTGCTCGTCGACGAGTGCCACCGCACCCAAGAGAAAGACCTCGGCGCCTACCTGCGGGCCACGATGCCCGACGCGCGCTTTTTTGGCTTCACTGGCACGCCGATCAAAAGGACCGACAAGGACACCTACGAGAACTTCGGCGCCCCGGGCGAGGGCTACCTCGACAAATACAGCATCGAGGACGCCGTGGCCGACGGCGCGACGGTGCCGATCTGGTTCACGGGTCGACTCACCCAATGGCAGCTCGAGGGCCGCGAGCTCGACGTGCTCTTTGACCAGTGGTTCGCCGACGAGCCCGAAGAGGTCGTCGAGGCGATCAAGCGCCGTGGGGCCAGCGTCGCCGACCTGGCCAAACACCCCGAGCGGGTCCGGCTGATCGCCTACGACATCTGGACCCACTTTCAGCAGCATGCCCTGCCCGATGGGCTCAAGGCCCAGATCGTCGCCATCGACCGCGAGGCCATCGTGCTCTACAAGCAGGCGCTCGATGCCGTGATCGCCAAGGGGCTGGTCAAGCAGGGCAAGGACCCCGACGAGGCCCAAGCGGAGGCGAGCCGGTGGTCGAAGTGCGTGTACTCGTCGCACCAAGAGGATCAAAAGCCAAGCGAAGACGCGCGCAAAGACAAGCTGCGCCGCGGCCTGGTCGAGCACTACCTCGACAAGGAGGGCGAGCGCGCGGTCAAAAAGGCGTTTACGAAGGCGGGCGAGCAGCCCCACTTTCTCATCGTCTGCAACAAGCTGCTGACCGGCTTCGACGCGCCCATCGAGGGCATCATGTACCTCGACAACCCGCTTAAAGAGCACAACCTGCTCCAGGCCATCGCCCGCACCAACCGCGTCTATGGCGTGAACCGCAAGGGCAACGGCCTCATCGTCGATTACATCGGCGTCTCCGACCACCTCGCCGAAGCGCTCTCCACCTACCGCAACGCCGACGTGGAGAACGCCATGCGCGACCTCGACGAGCCGCGCAAGGCCTTGGAAGCCGCCCACCGCGAGGTCATGACCTTTCTCAAGGGCATCAAGCGCTCGGGCCACAAAAAGCAGGAGCGCGAAGAATACGATGCGCTCATGCAAGCCCTGGGCACCGAGGATGCGTGGTTCTCGTACTCGCGCAAGGCCAAGGCGTTCATCGCCGCCTACGCCTGGCTCTCGCCCGACCCCGAGATTCTTCAATACCAGGACGACCTGCGCTGGGTCGTCGGTTCGCTCGCCTACGGGCGCCTGCACTTTGAGAAAAAAGAAGGCAACCCGCTCACCGACTACAGCGCCAAGATCCGCGACATGCTGGAGGAGCACCTGCACGTCACCGGATTGGCCGTCACCTGCAAGATTCGCAATCTGACCGACCCGGCCTTCTGGGAGGACTTCGACTACGAAGGCAAGTCCGCGCAGGAGCTGCGCGAGGCCGCGATCCGCAAGAACACCGAACTCACCAAAATCGCCCGCGAAAAGGTCGCCGAAAACCCCCTGCGCTACGCCCGCTTTTCCGAGCGTGTGCGCGAAGTCATCGAGAAGTTCCAAAAAGGCCAGATCGACATCGCCGATCTGCTCAAAGAGCAAGAGCGGCTCACCAAGGACTTCATGGCCGAGGAGACCGCCCACGAGGGCTCCAAGCTCTCCGAGCGGGCCTACGGCGTGTACCGGATCCTGGAGACCTTCAAGCCGGCCTCGGAGGCCTCGGAGGCCTCCGCCGCCCATGACGACACTGGCGCAGGCTACGACCCCGACGACAAGGCCGAGCCCGGCCTCTCAGGGCTGGAGCAGGTCGCCGATCAGATCCACGCCGTCTACGCCGCCGACGAGAGCGCCCCCAAGGGTTGGCACCTCAAAGACGGCCTCAAGAAGACCCTGCGCGGCAAGGTACGGCGCATCGTTCACCCGCTGGACTTCCCCGACTGGAAAGACATCCCCGCCCGGGTCGAGGAATACGCGCTTCTCCACTACATCAAGACCTGAGACCGACCCGTTCATGCCCATTCTCCAAGTCGGCGCCACCGAGATCCCTTACCGCATCCGGCACTCCACTGCCGCGAAGCGCAAGCGCATCGTCGTGACCCCAGAGGCCGTCGAGGTCGTCGCCCCCGAGGGCCAAGACGACAAAGAGATCGCCGAGTTCATGCACGACAAACGCCGGTGGGTCTACGACAAGCGCGAGCAGATGCTGGAGCGCACCGTCGACCACCCGTTCCCGACGCGCTTCGCCACCGGCGGGAAGGTGCTCTATCGAGGAAGACGACTCCGGCTCGTGGTCCAGCTTCGCGATGTGGACGCCGTGACGGTCGCCTACCGCAACGGCTTTTCCATTGTGGCCCCCGCCGAGTTGACCGACTCCGCTCGGGAGGTCGCTGTCCATGGGGCCCTCACGGCCTGGATGAAAAAACGGCTGCGCTCCGATGCCGAGGCCTTTGTGCGTCGCCACGCACCCAAATTAGGCGTTGAACCGACCGGTCTGCGGATCAAGGACCAGCGCCACCTGTGGGGAAGCTGCAGCGCCGAGGGCCTGCTCAACCTGAACTGGCACCTCGTCTTCGTGCCCAAAACCGTGCTGGAGTACGCCGTCGTGCACGAACTCTGCCATCTTCGGCATCGAAATCACGGCCCAGCCTTCTGGAGGATGGTCGGCACCTCCTGCCCGACGTTTTCTGGCCTACACTCGTTTTTGCACCGAATGCGGGGCTGGACGCTGTAGCCCCGAGGGCCGAACCCACGCTTTCACTTCGCAGGCCGGCCGTTCGCGGGCCGGCCGTTCGCGCATGTCCACTCGTTGAGATCGCGAAGCGGGGCGAAAACCACGAGAATCATCAACAACCCTCTGCGCGACGACTGCGGCCAACTGGAACCCCCCAACCGCTCGCGGCCAGGTGACGAGAGTCGCGTAAAACACGCCGACAAACGGATCTCGACCCGGACCACGGCCAGACCCAACGGTTCGAGATATCACGGACATTGCGCACTTCGTTGTCCTCTGAAGTGTAGTAACCTTCATATTTAGAAGGTTTGTGCACTCAAAAGATACATTTCAGTGCGGACTAAGCGCCCGCGAGCGTATCGTGGCCAACGCCTTTGCTCGCAAGGAGTTGGCCACGGTCACGACCGCCGATGTCATGGACCTTCTTGATGTCCACAGAGCAGCCGCGAGCCAGCTCCTTCAACGGATGGCGAAGAAGGGCTGGCTCCTTCGCGTGCGGCGAGGACTTTACGCGCCTGTCCCCCTCGGCACACCGGCGGGTGCCGCGGTCGAAGATCCATGGAAGCTAGCGATGGCACTCTACTCTCCTGGGTACATCTCAGGTTGGTCGGCAGCGGAACACTGGGACCTGACCGACCAGATCTTCAACAGCATCTCGGTCGTTGCGACTGTGCCCCAGCGAGCCCGTGCACAGACCCATGGAGGTGTCGATTTTTTGGTTGCGACCGCGAAACCAGATCGGCTCTTCGGCACCAAGAAAATCTGGCGTGGAAGCTCGCAGGTTGTGGTTGCTGATCCAAGCCGTCTTATCATCGACGTGCTCGACTCCGTTGCATTGGGCGGCGGTGCCCGGCATACACTCGACATCACGCGCAACTACTGGCAAAGTCGCCATGCATCGCCCGATCTCCTCCTCAACTACGCGGAACGATTCGGTGTAGGCGCGGTTTTTAAGCGCCTCGGATTCACAGCACAGTTGTTCGGAGATGTCGGAGAGCCCTGGTTGGCGCGTTGCAGGGCAGGCATGAGCAGCGGGGTCAGCCGCCTCGATCCGACCGGCCCTCACCGTGGACGTACCGTCAGCCACTGGCGCCTACGCATCAACGTACCATTGGAGTCAGGATAATCGTCGGATGGCTGCTGTACGGCATCTCCCAACACCCGAGTCTCTCGCACTGGGTGTTCAAGGGCGGCACATGTCTCAAAAAATGCTTCTTTGAGACCTATCGGTTCTCCGAAGACTTGGACTTCACGGTCCCCACGTCTGAGACGCTCTCCGAAGACACGATTCGACGGGCGGTCGTGGAAGTCACCGAATGGGCGCACGAGGAATCCGGTATTACGTTTCCCATCGACCGAATCGAGGTCGAGGGACACGACAACAAGCAGGGCACAAAGTCCTATCGAGCGAAGCTGTCCTACAGCGGACCGCTCGGCTTGCCCCGGTCCTCGCAGCAACGCATCAAGTTCGACATCACTCGAAATGAGATCCTCGTGGACCCACCGGACCATCGTGAGATCTTCCACGGGTACAGCGACGCGCGATTCCCCCCGCCGACGATTGCCTGCTACTCAATCAACGAGATCCTCGCAGAGAAGACACGAGCACTCTATGAGCGACGGGGCCGCGCAAGGGACGTTTACGATATCGTTCACATCAGCCGCAACTTTCGCAACGACATCTCCGTGGACATCGCAGCCCGCATCGTCGCTAAGAAATTCGCGTTCAAGGGAATCGACCTTCCCACCCCCGAGCAGATTATCGCCAAAATCGACAAGGTCGGTTTGCAGACGAACTGGGATCAACAACTGCGTCACCAGCTCCCCCTCCTTCCCAAGCTTTCCGGATTCACAGGCGAACTGCTCGATGCGCTTGCATGGTGGATGGAGCCAGCGAGCACTCACGTCGCACTGCCCCCAATCCCCCCGAAACGAGAGGTGGTGCTCCCGCGCGTGCACTTCCAACACCGACGAACCGCCGGCGCGCCGTCCGTCCCTGGGCTCCCCGACCCCATCCGGTTCGCCGCACGCAATCGGCGACTCGCGCGGTTCCTCTACCATGACAGCATTCGGACCGTGGAACCCTATTCGCTCCGGCGGAAAGGGACCGGAAACGTCCTCCTCTATGCTTTTGAGATATCGAAGGGCAGCGATTCGATTGGCGGCATCCGATCCTACAAGGTCGACGAAATCTACAAAGCAGAGATCGTTGACCTTTCCTTCTCACCACGTTGGGCCATCGAACTCTAGACTGGCGGGATTCCGGTCCCCGCATGTGCGAGCTCATTTTCGACTCCCCACGCCTCCTCTGAGCCCCGAACAATTGGCGCAACCTCGCTGCCCGATTTGTTTGATTGGGCTCATCGCTACTGTGACGGCGCTGACCATGTGGACCCGTTCCGCTATCGCTCGCCGAACTGCCTTGCCACCGTCTGCATCCGCCGGAAGAACATCTTCTCGAGCGCGTCTGGGTCGAGGAGACTCGGCACTCACCCAATCGCGTGGTGACTCGGGATCCCGTTCTCATTGCCGAGTTTTTCCATCACCTTGATGAGGAAGAGGACCTCGGTCAAACCGGCCCCTAACCAGCCTGCAAGTACATCTTGCCCTGCTGAAGCACGTAGGTCACTTTCCACTGCTGGATCATGCTGA
>CAYTFJ010000060.1:26854-28614 GCA_964437075.1 uncultured Nannocystaceae bacterium | reverse complement strand
GACGGAGACGGAGACGGAGACGGAGACGGAGACGGAGACGGAGACGGAGACGGAACCTCCAATGGCGGGATCAAATTGGACGTTGGTGGGATTCCAGATCCCGATGGGAACCTAGACGATGGCTGCTCCAAGGTCGACTTCATGTTCATCATCGATGATTCGGTGAGCATGTACGACAATCAGACCAACCTCGTGGCAAACTTTCCGGCGTTCATCAACGGTATTAGTGAGACGCTGACTGACGTCGAAAGTTACCAGGTGGGTGTGATTACGACCGACGAGTACACACCAAACTCAGGATCGTGTTCGGTCTTGGGTGGCCTGGTAGTAAGCACCGGCGGAGACAACTCCAGCGCTAAAACATGCGGGCCCTATGCCGAGGGGCACAACTTCATGACCCAAGCCGACGATCTCTCGGAGTCGTTCTCATGCGCCGCGCAGGTGGGTACGGATGGAAATCCGGTAGAGAAACCGATTGATGCGATGGTTGCCGCGTTGCAGAGGGTTCATGGGGATCCAGGAGAATGCAACGAGGGGTTTCTGCGTGAGGATGCGCTGCTAGTGATCGTCATCATTACGGACGAATGGGATGGACCAGGCGACCCCGAAGGGACGAGTTCATCCGGGACGCCACAAACCTGGTACGACGAGGTCATCGCGGCCAAGACCTATCCCGAGAATGTTGTAGTGATGTCACTCGTTAACGATGAAGGTGGCCCTTGCCCTCCGAGTTTTCAGGAAGAGGACGGTAGTCATATCGTCGATTTTACGAACTTGTTCGGCGTCAATGGATTTGTTGGGGGTGTCTGTGAGTCCGATTATGGGCCACTTTTTAGTGAAGTCACCGACGTCATCGAAGACGCGTGCGACGATTTTATTCCGATCGGGTAGATCGATAGCGGTCTCGGGTGCGTGTTGTAGACGCGAGGCAACACGCGGGCTCGCCCACATTGAAGTGCCGTGGTGAATCGGGTCTCTTGACGATCGCCATTCGCGGTGGCTGTCGGCGAGAGACGCTTGGCAGCCAGAAGCATTTAGTGGGCACCTCAACTCCATCTTGAATCGACAGGTCAAGTCCTTCTGGTGCCAACATCTCATCTACGACGCCGAGGTTGGCGCCGGAAAAAATACAATGCCAACATCTTCAGCGCTAGCGACGCTGATGGCAGTCAGCATCGCCCAGTTGGGATAGGGTTTTTGACCATCTAATCCGGATCATGTGCAGCTAAGATGGCACTAAGTACATTGTCATAGCCCTCGGTGCTAGAAAGTTTTGTCACGACATTTTCTCCGTATTCAAGGTAGACAGAGAGGGTGCCATCGGCACGGTAGATATACATATCATCCTTGCCACCGCCGAACATCGACCACGCTGCTGTGTCCGTTGTGTCTTGAAAGAGTGGAAATGCGCAGCGGTCGATCAGTTTACCCTGATCTTTATCATTGTCAGCACTTTGTCCATTCACCGCGATGATCTGGACGTCGTATCCTTGAGTTTTCAATTCAAGGCGCATTTGCTCGAGTTTCCCAGCCTGGGATTGGCAAAATGTTCACCACCCTTGTAGCAGGGCGACGAGCGTGACGTGTTCGCGGAAAGAATCCAAGCCGTAGCTTTGTTCGAAACCGCAACTTTGAGGCTGAAAATCGAAGAGAGACCACTGAGGCGCGCAATCAGGGCAGTCGTCGTCGTCGTCGTCGTCGTCGCCATCCCCATCGCCGTCGCCATCCCCATCGCCGTCGCCATCCCCATCGCCGTCGCC
>CAYTFJ010000060.1:0-26754 GCA_964437075.1 uncultured Nannocystaceae bacterium | reverse complement strand
TCGCCGTCGCCATCCCCATCGCCGTCGCCGTCGCCATCCCCATCGCCGTTCCCATCGCCGTCGCCGTCCCCATCGCCGTCTCCGTTCAAAATGGGCGAGACACCGACACACTCTTCGACGTTTCCGTCGCCGTCGCCGTCGCCGTCGCCGTCGCCTGCTCCACTGGTGTTCGGTGAAATGTTCGGTTCGCTGAGACCGTCGGATGAACATCCCGAAGACACAATGGTGAAGCCGGAGAGAACCACCACGGCTGGCAGTTTACGAAGAACCATTTTTGCAAGCGTAGGCCTAAGCACGACGACGGCAGCGTAGCCTGATTACTCACGTAAAATCACGTCGCAAGTTTTCATTGATTGTTTGAGAGAAGCCGTCTGGTGTTTGAATTGTTCTGTCGCACACTGGAAGTTCTATACGTCAGCGCTACTAGAGCCCAAAGACTACGAACTGAGCGATCGGCGCGCACCGGCGCGAATCAAGTCGGAGGTCGCCAGGAGCGATCAGCCTCCCTCTCGTAGATCCCCGTGCGTTCCGGGCTCTGTTCGGGCACAATGCTCGCGCATGTCGAGAAGACCTCCCCGAATCATTACCGATCCTAGTCGTCAATGGCGGCAACTGCTCTCGGAGGGGGGCGCTGGTGGGACGAAGACCTATGTCATGGAGTTCGAGCAGGGATGTCTTGTTCAAGTGTTGTGCTCGGACGAGGGGGCGCCGATCGCTAGCTCCGTTACGTTTGTTCCCGGCGCGAAGCTTTCCGAGTTCGGTCACCCCGATAGCTAGTCATGAGTTTGGTCCCGTGCTGTCGGTATGGCGGGTGTTTGATCGCGGTATCGGACGGCGAGATTTGAGGACCCTTTGGCTCCTTAAATCTGGCGTGGAAGATTCCGCGGCGGGACTATCTTTCGGCGTCCGGGCTGGATCCGAAAGGACTCTCAGAGAATGAAACAAGCGAGTGTCTGCTCGATATGTTCCGTCTTTTCGAGCATACATTCGATGTCATCCTGGGAGAGGTTCATAGCCTTGAGCAGGGCGGCGGGGGCAGATGAAGGGGGTGACCACGGAAACTCGCCCATTCCCGCGGATGCGGCGAGGTGCTCAGCGAGAACCAGGACTCGGGCATGAGGATCTTCGAACGCCTTGCGTGAGTGATGGATAGCGATGAGTTTCGTCAATATCGGTGGCAACATCCATTTTGCGCAGACCGTGGCTCCGGTGCGTGCATGATGGGTGTCGAGAAACTTTTTTTCAGCACCCGCGAGGGTCATTGTTCCATCACGTACGCACTGAAGAGCCTGACCGAGCTGAGGTTGTGCTGCACGTGCGAGCACTAGGATTCCAATATCGTGCATCAGACCGGCCGTAAATAAATTGGCGATCCCTGAGAATTTTAGTGTTCGAGCGACGACCTCCGTCCACAGAGCGCAGGCTAAGCTGTGGCGCCATAGCGTTGCGCCATCGAGTAGGTCTGAGTCGGAAGTTTCGAACTGGGGTGCGAGGACCATCGATGCCGCAATTTTTTGGATCTCCACGATACCGAGCAGCTGCACGGCGCGCGTGATGGTGGCGATATTTCTCGAACCATAAAATGCGGAGTTGGCGACCTGGAGAACCCGTGCTGCCAAAGATTGATCGCGAGTAACCACCTCTTCGAGTTCACCGACCGTGGTATCGATATCGCCGGCGAGCCGGAGCGTCTCCACCAGGGTACTGGGAAGGGACGGGAGGTCGCTAATCGAGATCTGTAGCTTTGACTTTCTCGGTGGCCGAGAGGACTGCACGGATCCCATCACCATTGGCATCGACCCGATGGATGCCTGGCTGAAATACACATCGTGGTAGGTCCAAAGTAGGCCGGATCGTGGCCTCGGAGGAATTCCGTGCGCTGCCGGTGCGAGTGCAGCAGGCCCAAACGGCCCGCCAAAGAGAGGACCCGCGTATTGGACCCCCCATACTGCTAGGAGGGTTCAAGTTCACGCACGGTCAGAATCTTGTTCAGTTTCCTGGAGGCAAATTTCTGGGAAGCTCGACGTTATCAACGACATAGAGCACCTGGTCAGAATCTTGTTCAGTTTCCTGGAGGCAAACTTCCACACTCGGTTTGGCAGTTTGCGAGCGTGCAGAGCATAAGTGCCTGCGTCTCGGCGGGAATCCCAGTGGTGCCACATGCCCCAAGGCACTCGAGTTGGTTCCCTCCATCAAAGACACACTGGAGGATGCAAGTGCAGTCCGTGCTCACCGCACAGGCGAGCGCCTCATGCGCACAATTCTCCGCGACACATTCTTGGCAGGGGTTGCCATTGCCATTGCCATTGCCATCGCCATCACCGTCGCCGTCGCCGTCGCCGTCGCCATCGCCGTCGCCATTACCATCGCCGTCGCCGTCGCCATCACCGTCGCCGTCGCCGTCGCCATCACCATCACCATCGTCGCTGCTCGTCGCAGTGTTCGCCGCAGACAAGAGGCTTTCGTCCTCCGAACACGCTGGGAGGCTCATGAGTCCAACTGCAAGAAGGGAAAACGATGTCAGGTTATATTTGTGAAAAGTCATCACTGCTTTGTTCCGGAGATGTCGCTGATAGCGATTCGATCAAGTCTTACGGCGTGTCCATTTTTTTCGATGGATGACACGATCGAACCATTCACAAAGATCTTGATTTCGTTGAACAGAACACAGACCGGGGCGAGTATCAAGGATCGGCGGGGGCCATTCAATGCCAGGGCCTTCTCGATGGGGGACCTCTCGGTATTTGGTGGAGTGGAGGTGGCGAATTGACCTTTGCACGTGGAACGGTCGGTCGTGCTTACAGAGCTCTCGGCGGGTCGTGAATCTCTATCATGAGGAGTTTTTTGCTTGTTTCTGTCGTCTTCGTTGGCTTCGGTACCAACGTTCGGCTGCTACCCCGAGGCTCAGTCCAAATGCGAGCAATGCTAGGCCCGTGGCGATCGACAGGCGGGCCCGTGGAGGCGGGGTGGTGGCGGCAGCCGAAATCCGGCTGGCGACAAGCACCGTAATGTCTTCAGAACTTGCTGCCGGGACGATGGCGGCCGCGGCGGAGCGAAGCGTAGAGAGGACCGCATCCATGGTGGGATCGCCAGGAACAAGACTCGCAATTGCGGTGCCACCGTTCATGGTGGATCGATAACGGACCAAAACTTTTGGTGACAGTGCGCAGCTCGTTGGAAGCGTCACGGCAGCGCGGACGTCGTATCCGAGGTCGGCGATTGCTGATTCAATCTCTGTACCCAAGGCGACTTCCAAACGGGCGCGTTCTCCTACGCGCGTCGGCATGAGCGCGGGGTCTCCAAAAATGTCTTCCTTGTTCTGCCTTTTCTCGGCACGTGACGAAGATGGCGGGTGCGCAGGCTCCGGAAGACAAGCTGTTAATACGAGTGCAAAACAAAGGTATGCTGTGGTGTGGGCCATCTTCGCGGACCGTGGCTGTTGCGACGCTGGCGGATATGGCCTAGCGATTGGTTCGAGAACTACCTGGGATATGATTCGCGTCATTCGCAAAGTTTTCGTAGTCGGTCACCATAGAGCGATACTCGTTTTGACCCAAGCTCGGCGATAGACTCTAGAGCGTTCGCACCGCTCGCAGCGAGGCGGGTGAGGACACGTGTAGGCAGCACGACCTGGAGCGGGACTTCCCTTCGTTTTGATTCTTCGGATCTCCAGCGTTTAAGATCGGTCTCACGTTGTCTGTAGATTGCCGATGGGCGTTCACGGGAGGGGCGAACCGGAAGAGCTTGGGGGGTGCATCGCGCATCTTCAAGGCAATCGAGGAGCGATTGGCCGAGGGTTCGAACGATCTTTCCTTGCAGTCGGGTTCGTCGAAGCGCAGGCATATCCGCAGGATCTTGACGCGCGAGTGCGATGAGCGCTTGGTTGGCAATGAGCCTTCCCGGCGGGAAATCCTGCCTGCGTGCGACAGTATCTCGCCATCGATGCAGTGCGACGAGTCGACGGGTGTCGTCCAGATTAAGATCTTTTGCACCCTTGAATCCAAGAGCTTGGGCTGGGTTGAAGTTCGGGGCGTGAGGAGCCGCTGCCATGACCGCAGTATTGGCAAGCTCGACCTCCTGTACTAGGTCAGCGTCGGCAACCGCCATTTGTAAATCCCGTGCAACCTTCGGTAGGTAGATGACGTCGTCGAGGGCGTATTGAACGGCCGCTGAGTCTAGGGGGCGCTTACCCCAGTCGTATTGGCTGTGTGCCTTTGCGAGATGAACTCCGCAAATATTTTGAACAGCTGTTTGATAGCCCGTTTTTGGCCATCCGAGAAATGACGCGGCTTGTTGGGTGTCGAACACTCCATTCATGGCAATGCCATATTCGCGTTTCATAACAGCCACGTCGTATTCTCCACCGTGCAGATAGACGGTTTTCGCTGGGTCAGTAAGATGGTTTCGAAGTGGGGCGATTGGGTCGAGTTGCGATCCATCGAAGGCCAGGGGGTCGATGATGAACAGGGATCCTTCCACATTGATCTGGATGAGACAGACCCGCTCGCGGTAGACAAAATAGGAATTGGACTCGGTGTCGAGTGCAATCCAAGGGGCGCGGTTCAGCGCCTTCTCGAGCGGCGAAAAATCTTCGACGCTCAAGATCCGTTGGTGGGTGACCGTAGAGTCGTCCATTGCTCGAAAAGGGTACAAGAGGCGGCCACGTATCGTGGTCTATTTGTTTGCCGAGTAACGAATGCCCCGTTGGATTCATTCCTCGCCGGAATGTGCGGCCAGTCGCCCGCTGTTGTGTGTGGCGAGGAGTCCGCCCATTCGCCGTGCAACTGGCGCGGTAGGACTCAGGGGTTCGTGGAAGAGGGATAGCGTCGACGGGGAGAGCGGCTGATGAATACACGAGGCCAAGAATCCCCACTCGAGAGCGCATTTTCGAATGGATGGTTCGGGGATGGTCATCGGCGGAGACCGGCAATCATGCCTACGATCAGCAGCCATTGAAGAGTTCCCGCGAGACGACAATAGGCCGGGACCTTCGACCTTGACCGACCACGAGCGACAAGCGAGTGCGGTTGTTGTGAACATGTCGTTGATGAGTCGATTGTGTTTCTCGCCCATTTTTTTGTGATGGGGTGCCGAGTCGATAACGTTCCAACTGCGCAGGTGTCTGGAGATGGAGATGGCGACTGCGCGGGCGAGGAGGGTTGCGATTGCTTCTCCTGCGACATCTGCAACGAGGGGTTGGTATGTCGAGGGGGGGGGATCTGTGAGGTCGTCGTGTGCGGGCATGGCGTTCTAGACGGTCTTGAGGCCTGCGATGACGGGAACGAGGGCGACTGGATGGCTGCAACAACGATTGTACAGTTTCCGGGGTAGAGACATGGATCCGCACTCACTCCGCGGAGAACTCCATGGCGAATAGGTTTAGCGATGTGGTCGTGTCGCCCACTGGCAAGGTCTACGCTGTAGGGGCGCGGGAGACGGCCGATGTTGGGCAGGACCTTCTTCTCGTAAAAATCCAGTTCGAGTGGCGAAGTCTTGTGGGAAATGACCTTCAATGGAGATGGTTCGGGAGAGGACGAGGGCTTCGGGATCTGTATCGACGACACTGCACAATTTATCTGTATCGCTGGGGTGTCGAAGAATCCGGGCACGGACAACGACGATATTTTTGTCCTAAAGATTCGGGAGAGCGATCAAACGAGCATTTGGAAAAGGACAGTAGATGGCACCAATACTGTCGCGCTCGATGTCGCTCACGCGATTGCGATGGGATCTGATGGCGCGGTCGTTGTTGCGGGTGCGGTGGACCGAGAGTTAACCAACAAAGACATCTGGGCGGGGAAAAACGACAGCTCAGGTGGGACAATTTTGACCCAGACTATAGAGGGAGACGGGGGACTGAGCGACACCGCGAACCAGGAGAAAAATATTTGGGTTCGAAAATTGTCCTAAAATCTCGGAGCGACGCTCTGGACCGCGACCTTCAATGGATCTGAAAGCAGCACAGATGAGGCCCATGGTGTGGCGGTAGGACCTAATGACGCGGTCTTTGTGGTTGGATTTTCAAAACAGGTCGACAGCGATGTTTGGCTAAGGGCCACGATGGTGATGGCCGTATGACTGGGGAGATACGAGCGCGAGATCGCATTTCCAGATCGATCTCGTGCCAGAGTCATGAGCGTCGAGCGACGATGGAAACTTGGCCGTCTCTAAAGATTGACGCCGGATTTTTTACATTTCGAGCGGAGTGAACGGCGCTTGAACACGTTGACTTTGTTCAGCGCTGATTTTGCCTTCGCGCGGCTCTTCATTTTGCAAGCCGCGAGCACCATGACCTCCGCGGTCGATGATTTTTTATTTTTTAGGTAGCTCTGTTGAGCGAGCCTGTGGGCTTTAGCGGATTCGCCTTTCGCCAAGGCCAATTTTGCCTGCTTGAGGGCCTCTTTCGCAGACAGGGAGCGCGACGACGCTGCGGATTTCGCTGGCGACTGCTTTTGCGCTGCGGTCTGCTTCTTGGCGACTGTCTTTTTGGAGGGGGTCGCTTTCTTCGAGCGGGAGCTAGAGCGGGAGCGGGAGCGGGCAGGCGTGCTGGAATCTGCCTCTTTTTCTGTGGTGTCGGTCTGAAAGACGTCGGTGGCGATGCTCGGCTCCGCAGGTAACGGCTCCAGGGGGCCGGCCACATTGGTGACCGAGTCGAAGGCCGGTCGTGCCGTTGTTTTTTGGGCGGTCGTTCTAGGAGCGAGAGCTGCGGTCGCTGAGGGCGACATCTTTGTGGGACTCTGGGACGGCGTGGTGACCTGCGGAGACTTCGTTTGTACTTCGTGCCCGAAATCGTTGGACCCGGCACGAAGTACGACGGCAGAAGCAAGGATGAAGAGTCCCGCTGCGAGCCCGACGATGGCCAGCCGTTTGTGATGGGAGCGTTGTGGGCCCCGTTCATGCTGTGGAGAGGGTGTGGCGGGTTGCCCGGAACTCGGAGGGGTAGGGCGAATCTGATTTCCAACAACGGAGGTCGGCACATCGCTGGAGGATGCTTGGCCGGGAACCGCCAAAATCGTGTGGGCGTGGGGTACAGGCTCGAGATTTGCGGAGCTGTCGTCTGGGGGGCGCTCGTCGGACAACCCGCCGGCAAGCTCCGCTGCGAGACCTTCGATGACCGAACTTGTCTCGAGCGCTGTCGAGGTGCTCGCGGAGCCGGCGTTTGGCGGCTGGAGCGGAGGCAATGTGCGAACTGCCGTGACCTGGGGAGTGACGGTGGCTGCGGTCGGCTGCGCAGCAACGGGGTCACGCTGGCGACGCCGTGTGACCCCGTTGCTGCGGCCGGGAGAGGGCAGCTTTGGCGGTACTGCGGAGTGCGGCAGGGCCTTTGTCGTCTCGGTGGTCCTGGACGGGCCTTGGTCGGTATCGGTCGGCCGCGAATCCACTGACGACTCGAGGTTGGGGGCCGAGCGAGGCTGCCGCGACGGGGTCCGAGTGAGCGTTGGCGCCGCTAGTTTGGCGGAGCTTGGCTTCGGAAGCGCTGTGGACCCTGCTGGAACGACTTGGTGCGACGCCGCGGATGTGTGGGAAATTGTTTGAGCGGTCGGCGGCGTTCGCCCGGAGGGAGTGGGCAAGGGCCGGGGCGCCGGGGGAGGTGCGGCGGGACGAGTGACGACCGAAGGGGATAGCGAGGAGCCGTGGCCTTCCGAGAGCCCCGCTGACGATACGGGACCAGAGGGTGTTGGCAACGAAGGCTCGTGTAGCTTTGCTGGCGCGCGAGCCTTCGTTTTGGAGGGAGCTGGGAGGAACGGCGATAGCGACGGCATTTTTTCCACACCGGGAACTGCGGCGATGGGAGGCTTCGCGGCGGTGGGTGAAGAAGGATTGCGCGCTCTCGAAGGGGTCGGGAGGGAAGCCGCCGTAGGCTTCGAAGGGTCTCGCTGCGGTGTCCGTCGCTTCGTGCCGGTCGGCCCAGGGGTCGGAAGCGAAGCCGGCGAGGCGGAGGCCGATTGTGTGGATACGGGCGCCTCGGCTGGCGATGTTGCGGACCGATCCAGACCGACGTTCTTTCCCGCTGAAACCTTCGCAGAGACACGTCGTACGGTGGACCTGCCTGGAGTGGGAAGATTTGTCTTCGGGCGCGGCATCGTCATGGCCGCGCGGGCGGGCTTGGCCGCTTTTGTCGGAGGTGGGAGAGGAGGTGGCGGACGGGAGGCGAGAGATTCTTTGGCTTCAGGTGGGCTGCGCGTCAGGCCCTCGGCTCTCGGCACGGCGGGACCGAGCGAAGCCAAATCTCTATCTGGGGTGGGCTTGTTGGCGTCTTTGCTCACGAGAAGCCTGAAGAAGGGGCACGCGGGGTGCCTGACCTTCCGCGTGAGGGTGCCACAGCTGGCGGCGACCGACCATCGCAAAGACTCGATAATTTTAGGGCAGAACTTCGTTCGGTCGATCTGGATGTGCGCATAACGCTCTGCTTGCTGAGCGGCGAGCGCGGTCGCGGGGCTGGGTCCGCGTCGGTCGGACTGCGAAGGGCAGTGGATATCGTCCACCGGGTCGCTATTCTTGCCCCATGTCGGACGAACTTCCCTATGTCGATCTCGAGACGGTAGAGGCTGTTGAACAGATTATGGACGAAGATGGCGGCGCTGCCGTGATCGACTTTTGGAGCCCGAGCTGCGGTCCGTGCATGTCGATGGCCAAGGATTTTGCCATGGTTGCCGGCCAATTTTCCGACGACGAGGTCCGCTTCTTCAAGATTAACACCGCGACTCATGCATTCTTGGCCGCGCCATTCAAGATTCAGTCGGTTCCAACGATACTTTTTGTACATCGCGGGGTGGTTCTCGACGCGATCATTGGCGCGATGCCGGCGGCGAGACTTGGCGCGCGCAGCGAATGGCTCGCAAAAAAATCTTCGCGCAAGGGATTGTTGGGACGATTCTTTGGCCGCTAATCCGAGTCCGTCGGCGCGCCGAATACCGCGACTGTGGTGATCCTCTCAAGAAACGACTTCTTCTTGCTGCCTCGCCCCAACTCCAAGTTCGTGACGGTGACTCGGTCAAGGCGTTGCACCCGGTCGTACCCGTTGGCACAGGGGATGTGAAACTCGCTGAGTGAAGAGATCACGAAGTCCTGTTCATTGCCCTTGGATCGTTCGCTGCCAAGGTACATCATGATATGCCCGGGCATGTATAGCAGGACGATTCCTTGGGCGGCTGCCTGGCGGATCACTGTGCGCTTTTCCTCTGTAGGGAGATCCGAAACATCGATAGAAGGTGACCCGAGTTTCGCTTGAGTGGCCGAGTGGCGCGCAAGAAACACTCCGACGGTCATGAATAGGTCGTATATGAATCGGGAACAGTCGCGTCCTCCCCCATGTCCGCCCCAGCCGTATGGTTGATTGAGCGCGGCGAATGCGGTAGCCCACAAAATTTGGCGAGTGAGCGGCAGGCGTTCCGTGCCGTACGAAAGGCCCTCGGGGATTTCAGTAATTTCGAGACCGGTCGCTGAGGGGATCACGATCTGGTGTGGCGCCCTGCCGCTGTGGCGAGCCGCAACGAGAGGAAAATCGACGCCCATCCGGAGCTTGCTTCGGCTCGAACGAACGTCGCCAATCGAGGGCAAGTGGACGAGGTCCTTTAGGACCATCAGGCGAGGTTGTCGGTGGCTGAAACGCAGGATCTGCTCATGGCTGAGGGAAGGGGTGAAGGCCGAGAGGCCTCTAACCCACCCGACGCTGTGGCCGGTGCGAAGATAGGTCCAAGGCTTGGGCCGCCTGCCAGATCGACTCGGCGCTTCGGAGAGCAGGAGGCGAACCGCTTCGCCCTGATGGAGGCTTGAACACCGGTTTCTATCGAATTCAGGATCGCGGCTCGGCCGATAGATTCCGTGATCGAGAGGAACACAATAGAGCGGGACCTCGCGATGGACGATACGGAAATCTTCGTGTCTCTTGCGTGGATGGGCTCCCATCATGATCGTTTGTGCACCCAAAAATGAGCCCGGAGAACCTTCTACGAACTCGCCAGTCTGCAGCTTCTTTTCGAACCACGTCTTCCGGTCATCGATCTCATTCCGGATCGAAGTCGCGGAGAAGACTGTGGGACTCGAAATGTCGCGGTGGGTCCCCTCGACATTGAGGCGATGTGCGTTGTGACGGTCGATTTGCTGCGGGGATAGGAGGGTACGTTTCGCCTCGCCCGCTGGTAGTTTGGCAAGCCAAGTGTCCAGACGGAGGTGGCGATCTGCGATGCCGGGGGCCCGGGTTTGGTGACGGTCTTCGCCACCGCATTGACCCGAAGTCAGTTTTAACTTCGAGGATCTTTGAGCGGAGGGGACGAGGTCGAGAACGCGGAAATCGGTGGCCTCATCGTTGGGTTCGGTTTTTGAACATGAGACGGAAGCGAGCATGCAGACGTTGAGTCCGATGGTCAGTCGCTTGAGGTGCATCGCAGCGATCGAAACTCGGAGAGTGACCCACATGGTAGAGAATGGACGAGCGTATGACTCGCTAGGGGCGAGGTGGGGTGCCCACGGGGAGTGGGCCTTCATCCCATCGGAGGTGCACATGATCACGATGGGGCGGCCAATAGGCGCGGTTCTCGGCGTGGAGGAAGCGGCGGCCGGGCACTCGCTCACCGGCTCGTTGGTCGAACGACTTGAGGACAGTGGGGTCGTTGTGTACGAAATAGGCGATCGTATCGTCTTGAAGGACCAAAGTCGCAAGGACCCGAAGGCGTCGTGCGCTCAAGGTTTCTCCGCCAGTGGAAGGGACGACTTCGATCCCTTTTTTTCCGTGCTCGCCGGTTGACCAGATCGACCTTCCAGATTTTAAAGTATGCCAAACGCAGACGGGGCCCTCATCGTATTTTTTCTGTGGTGCGAGGGTCTCGTCGGTATCCCCGAACCGCAGAAGGTATAGATCGGCATCGACGCCGCGTTTGTGGGTCCAATGGTCGGATATTTTTCCCCCGGTGACTTCGCTGATGTCACCGATTCCGAGCAATGTGGAGGTCCGGTCTTGGTAGTCGCGGGCGAGGCCGGCGAGGGTCACGATCACATTTTTTTCTCCCCACTGGCGGCTGAGCGATGGTTGATTTGTTCGCTTAAAGAGATAGAAATCGACCCCCGGTCGTAGATGATCGGCCAGAGCCACCCACCGTTTTCCGTGGTGCTGGGCGTAATGGTTGCCGAGCGACGTTGCCGAAGCGAGCCCCTGGGCAGGAACGATGAAATGTAGCCATGCATGGTCCTCGCTGGTCGTCACCGCAAGGTCGTAGCGTACGAGCGGGCCACGACTCGATGTTGAGCTTGGGTGCTCGTGTCCGAATTTTGCAAGAGACATCCATTGGCGAACCTGACGAAAGGTCCCATGAATGTGTTGCGCACGATGTTCTTGGTAGGCCTGCCGAAGATCGTCATGAAGGCCCCGGGGGGGCCGCGATGATGCCGTCCTTCGTATACCCAGCGCTCGAAGCGAGACGCGAGCTTCCTCAAGATATACGGAGACATCGTCGCGCGTAAGTGCGCGGGGTCGAGGCTGCTTGCTAGCTGTCAGCCTCGTAGATTGTCGGACCTGCGGCAGGCGTGCCGCGTGCATATCGGGGTCATGGGTGGGGAGGGACGTGAAGGCGTGTCGTCGTGGCTCCGCCTGAGTCACCATCGCTTTCTCGACGACCGGACGTGGCTGGTTTTGTTCCCCTTGGCTGGGCACCAGGCACCCGGTGCCATGAATACCTCCCGTGAGGAGGTATCCTAGGATGAAACAAGAGCAACGGCGCATCAGATGGTGGGCTAAAATGGTTTGTAGATGGCCAGGTAGGCCGCAAGCATCCCGAGTACCGGAAGCGCAAACCAAAGAGCTCTCGCCGTTTCCGGTTTCCGTTTGGCCAGGACCATGGCTGCGCCGAGGGCCACCCACAGCACGAGTTTTGCGACGATCCAACCGGGCATACCGGGCACCGCCAAGGCTGCCATGGCACCAAATCCGCTGATGATGACCAGCAACATGCCGATACCGTGAAAGACCGCACCCAACTTTGAGTTTGCGTCTTTTTCAGTGGCGTGCCCCGCCATCGTTCGCAGGGCGAGACCGCCGAGGCCGACGAACACCAAGAGAACTCCGGCGATGTGGATCACCTTGTAGAGCGAAGCGGAGAGGGCGGATCCGAGAAGTAGGCCGGACATAAGCGGACGATACATCGAATCGGTCGATTCGCGCGGGCAAAGCGAGTTTGACTTCGAATAATCATGCCGCACAACACGCATGTCGTACACTGCGAGTGTGGCTGGGCATCGAGTTACGGTTGGGCCGCTCCCTGAGTGGATCGTAGACACTTCGTTGCTTTGTTGCTTGGGCGCCAAGTGGGTGACGGTGGAGGCGAGCCACGCAGGCATCTGGCAGAGGGCGGAGTTGGCACGGGAGGTCGCGGCAGATCTCGCTGAGAGGCTGCGCGGCCAGGGTTTTGCGGGACTTGAGCTAAGCGTCGTGGTCGACCCGCCACTCGCCCGCGGCGTGGTTCGAGGGGCCCGACTGACGGCGGCGCGTGGCCGTCGCAAGCGGACTCAAGCCTGGCGCAGTGGCGTACGTTTGGATGGCGAGGGGAAGTTCTCGTGGACCGCGGACGATCTTGCGCTGTCGATCGGTGAGCTGGCGGAGGGACGAAGTGTCCTCGATGCCGGTTGTGGCGCCGGAGGAAACACCATTGGATTCGCCAGGGCCGGATCGTCCGTGATGGCGGTGGAACAAGACCGAGCGCGGATCGATATGGCCATACACAATGTTGGGATCTACGGCGTTCGAGATCAGGTTCAGTTTGTGCTCGGAGATGCTGCTCGTGAGATGAACCGCGGTGGGCGTGATATCTTGTTTGTAGATCCCCCTTGGGGCGGCGAAAGTTACGACCGCAAATGTTTTGATCTCTCGTCGTTGAGCCTGTTCCAGATGGCGATGGATTGTCGCGGCTCGTACGAAGAGGTCTGGGCAAAATTTCCGGCCTCTGCGGACACTCGACAGCTCGCCAAGTTCCCCGGTCAGCTTCCCCCAGTGGCTTTCTTCGGAACCGGGCCCAGTGATTGTTTTCGGGTCAAATTTGTACTCATTCGTTTTCGGACCATTTAACCGCAGCGAATGAACGCCGTGGTTGATTGGCGCTAGACTCCAACAGGGCGCTTCCGCCCGCAATGAGCGTAGAGTATCGAAGCACTACGGCTCGCGAGTGCGACGTTGATCTGCTACGGTGTCCGCGATGTCCTTCCTGCGGACAATAATTCCGGCGATCGGATGGACGGGGCTCGTCATGGCCGGGCTGGCGGCATGTGAGACGGGACGGTCGAGTGAATCTATCGACTACGAATCCGACATCCAACCACTTTGGGAGGAGTCATGTGCGTGTCATTTGTCGATGGCAGGAATCGCCGCCGAGGCTGCCGGGCGGACCGACCTCCTTTTGAACCGCGACTCTAGCTACGCGATGTTGGTCGAACGCCAGTCTGAGGGAATCCCGTCCATGAATCGCATCGAGCCGAGGGATCTTGAGAGCAGCTACCTGTGGCTAAAAATTCAAGGCACACACCGTGCCGTAGGCGGCGAGGGAGATCAAATGCCCCCAGCGCTCGCCATGAAGCCCGAACACCTTGAACGCATAGAAGCGTGGATTCAGGGCCTCTGAATGTCGGCCAGGCCTTCTAGGCCTTTAGCCTGGATTTCAGAAGCTCGCCAAAACTTCCAACGGACGACTTTCCCCGTTGCTTTTTCCCGGCTCTGAAGCTGGCATAGTTGAGTCGGGCCTCGGCATCTTCGACCCCCTTGATAGAGAAGCGCAGCTGCCCCTTGTTGTCTTTGCCGCGGGCGACCACCCGAACTGAGGTTCCTGCGGGATAGGCGCGACGTGCGTCTCCACCAGGAGGAAGGTCGAGTTCGCGTGTCGGGACGATTCCGGCGCCCTTCTCAGTGGAGACAAGAATTCCGTAGGCTTCAACCTTTGTGACGGTCGCGTCGACGATAGAGATCTCTGCCCGGCCGCTTGTTTCGGTATCCTGGTCACCCGCTTGTCGTACCGACAGACGAATTCGTGGGTTGCCTCCGGCGACGGTTTGCTCGATCGCTAGCACCCGGACCTTGACCCTCTCCCCAACGGAGACCACGTCGCCGACGCTGGAGACCCGGCCGTGGCCGAGCTCAGAGATGTGCACCAAGCCCTCGATGCCTCCGATATCGACAAAGGCGCCGTAGGCCTGAATGGATTGCACTGTGCCATCTACGATCTGGCCTTCAGCAAGATTTTTCAGCAGATCGCGGCCCATGGTCTCGCGTTCTGCCAGCAGGAGTGCTTTTCTCGAGACGATGATCGACCGGCCATTGTCGCGCACTTCAAGGACTTTGAAACGCAGCGTCTGGCCTTCGAACACACTGATGTCTGCGGTGAATCCGATGTCAACCATCGACGCTGGGCAAAATGCACGCAGTTTGCCGATTTTGATCTCGAGGCCCGCCTTCACGGCCTTGGCAACCTCGCCATCGACCGGAGTGCCGGATTCGGCTGCGAGCTCAAGCATGCCGACATCTGCGGAGCCGCTCTTACCAAAGGCGGTCACAAGTGTCGGTCGGTCGCCTCCGCTCGCAACGGTGCAGCGGATGCGGTCACCCACCTCGACCTTGAGAACACCGTCCTTGTCTTCAAGCTCCCAGCGGGCCACTTGCCCCTCGCTGCGTGTTCCTACATCAACAAAGATCGTGTCTTTGCCAATTTGCACCACCGTGCCTTCAGTTCGCTTGCCGACGGGCAGGCTGCCTCCGCCCGACTTCCCAGACCCGGTGAGGGACTCGTCGAGGAGCGCAGCAAAGTCTTCGTCTTCTTCGGCCACGGGCGGAGAGTACACTGTGGCCCGCAGGTTGGAAGAGACCGGTGGAATTTGTTTTCGAAGGTCTCATGCGCGGCGTCGCAGGCTTCATCTCTTCCCGCGGAGGCACCGCGAAGCGCGATCCATGCGAAAATACGAGCCAACAGCCCGAGATTATCCGTTTGTGGGGCGCCTTCGTCGCTAAGCCACGGCCGTGGCTTAGCGACGAAGGTCCCGGTCGGAGCCGGTGAGATCAGCCCTGAGATTTTGTCATGGCCGCGAATTCCGGCGGGTTTTCGACCACCGACTTGGGCTGCCATGTCTTTTCGACGTCGATGTAGCCGGCCTTGCGCAAGACGATGCGGTGGGCCTGGCCATCACCGACCGGGATCTGGATTGTGCACGGGGTCTCGCATCGGAGGATGCCGTCAACAATCACGGTCACGTCTGGGACGCTGGCGTTGATGCTCGCTCGATTTTTTGGCAATTTTTCGAGCGGTAAAGTCTCCGAGGATGTTGCGGGATCCACTCCGGAAGTGCGGAGGGCATCTGAATCGGCAGTGCCGCTGTCGCCTCGATCGGAGGTGCCGAAATTTCCGAACATCACGATGGCCAGCAAGATCACGAGCCCGAGTGCGAGGCCGCCTAGGATGAACTTGCTGCGGTCTTCGCTTGAGTCGGCTGCGATGGAATCGGCGCTCGCCAGGGAAGAAGTCGTTGCGGTGATGACGCCCGAAGACTCCGAGATCTTTCGTGGTCCCGATTTCGAGTGTCTGTCCGTATAGCGGCCCTCTTTTACGGCTCGCGCGGCGCCAATACATTCGCCAAGCAATTCAGCGAGTCGTCCGCAACTTTGGACGCGTTTAGATCGGTCCTTGCGCAGTGCCATAGACAGAACTTTTGCGGTTTCGGCGCAGGCGTATTTGGGTGTGGGAACCTTCGACTTTACATGCTTCAGCATGGTCGCCATCGGGTTCTCTCCCGAAAAGGGCGGTCGACCCTCAAGCATTTCGTAGAGGATGCACCCCAGTGAATAGATATCGGTCCGGTGGTCGAGCGTGTGTCCGTTGCACTGCTCGGGCGACATATATTGTGGGGTTCCAAAGACTTCACCCGCCCGCGTGAGTCGGGTCGCGTCGAGGCCTCCCGCGATTCCAAAATCGAGCACCTTGACGACGGTGCTGACTCCGACGGTCTCAATGAAGATATTGTCGGGCTTCAGATCGCGGTGAAAGATGCCATGTTCGTGGGCCTCACTGAGGCTTTCGGCCACCTGACGTGCGTATTGGAGCGCCTCGACCTCGGGGATGCGCTCCTTCTCCATGCGATCGGCGAGGCTTTCGCCGACAAGCAACTCCATCACCATGAAGGGCCGACCGTCTTCTGTCGCACCATGCTCGAACACTCGGATTGTCGAGGGATGACGGAGCTGGGTCGTGACCTCAAGCTCCCGTCGGAAGCGGCTGACAAACTTGCGGTCGGTCAGACACTCTTCGCGCACCAGCTTGATCGCTACGTTTCGATCGACCTGGGTGTCGTAAGCTTCATAGACTACGCCCATCCCGCCTTCGCCGATGACGCGGACGATCTCGTAGCGGCCGTTAATTATGCGGCCGACCTCTTCGGTGGTGCTCATCGTTGGGGTGGGAATGTCGTGCTAGCGGCCGGTCGACGGGCGTCGCTACGAGCCGTGCGCGTGGGGAAGGACCGCGGCTTCGGGCTGGGCCGAAAAGGGTGCGGGAGTGTACGCCAATGTCCGTGAACGTATGATATCGGCATAGTTCACCGGCGACTCGAAGTCTACCCGGAGAGGGCAGGAACCTTCAAATTCCGTCCTTTGTTGAGGTGTGAACGAATTCGCCCGTTCCTGTTCAACACGGCTGTAAAAATCCCGAATTAGACATCGAACGATCCGATTATTCAGTGGGCGTGGTTACGTGACGAACGGAGACCCTTGCGCGATTCGTCGTCGATCGCTGAAAGTTCAGGATCGTCTCGCGGCTTGCCGACGACACAACACCACAACTCCGACAGCGATTTGGGCGCACTGTACGGCAGCGCACCTCGTACAAACTATCGCCGTCGCCGCACATGGTGACTGGCTTGCGCCGTGGCAGCGCCGTCCGTATGGTCGCGCCGCGATGTCCAACAGCGCACAAACCGTGAGGTCCCTGAAGGATACCAAGGAATCCGCAGGCGATCGGTCGAAAGAGCTTCATGTGCCCAGGCACAAGGTTCGAATTGTAACCGCGGCCGCTCTGTTCGACGGTCATGACGCGGCCATCAACGTCATGCGTCGACTCCTCCAGGCGCAGGGGGCCGAGGTTATTCACCTAGGGCACAACCGCGGCGCCGAGGAGGTTGTCGATGCAGCGATCCAAGAGGACGCCCAGGGGATCGCTGTCAGCTCCTATCAAGGGGGTCATATCGAGTACTTCAAGTACATGTACGATCTCCTGCGGGAGAAGGGGGCGGGACACATCACGATCTGGGGAGGGGGCGGTGGTGTGATCGTCCCAACCGAGATCGCAGAGCTGCATAGGTACGGTATCAAACGTATCTTCAGCCCCGAGGACGGCCGTCGCTTCGGGCTCGAAGGCATGATCAATCTGATCATCTGTGGCGCTGATTTTTCCACGGCTCCCCCAGATGCGCTTAAGGAACTGCGCTCGGCGATCGATGACCCGCGGGCCGTGGACTCCAGCGCGCGGCTGGCAAGATTGATCACGGTTCTTGAGGGCGCAGGCGAAGCCGCGGACACTCTTTCGCGTGCGGTGCGCGAAGCGAAAATCCCGGACGTACCTGTGCTTGGTCTTACCGGAACGGGTGGTGCCGGCAAAAGCTCGCTGACCGACGAGATGGTGGCCCGCTTTGTCGATGATCACCCCGAGCGGAGAATTGCGGTGGTCTCGATCGATCCGACGCGTCAACGGACAGGGGGCGCCCTGCTCGGCGACCGTATCCGAATGAACAGTTTGCTTCGGGGGAAGGTGTTCATGCGGAGCATGGCAACGCGGGCATCTGGGGCGGAGCTGTCTGTGGCTACACACGACGCCGTGCGTATGTGCAAACTCGCTGGATACGAGCTTATCTTGGTTGAGACCAGCGGAATCGGTCAGGGAGATGCCGAAATCGAAGGGCTCGCAGATGCGACGATCTATGTCATGACCGCGGAGTATGGTGCCCAGACCCAGCTCGAGAAGATCGAGATGCTCGACAGCGCCGACTTCGTGGCCATCAACAAGTTCGAGCACAGAGGGAGCAAGGACGCTCTTCGCGATGTTCGTAAACAGGTGCGTCGTAATCGGTCGATTCCCTACGATCTTCCGGACGAATCATTGCCGGTATTTGGAACTGTGGCGAGTCGATTTCATGATAGTGGGGTCAACGGTCTGTATGCCGCGTTGTGCCGTCACTTGAGTGTGCCGGGCGGTACCGGCTGGGACTGTAAAATTCCGCTCGAGCAACAGGCGATCGTCTCGGAGACCGACGACATGATTCCGGCGGACCGAGTTCATTATCTCGCCGAAATTGGTCGAAGTGTTCGGGCCTATAAGGCTGAGGTCGTCGCGCAGGTCGGAATTGCTCGTCGACTCGACGGGCTCAAGAGAACGCGGGCGCTCGCGCTTGAGGACTCGGGGACTGCGCACGACGACCGTGCGGTGACGATCGCTTGGATCGACGGCCAGATCTCTGCTGCCCGCCGTACTCAGAGCGTGCAGGCCCGTGAGGCCCTCGAAACTCTCCCACGTCTTCGTGAGGCCTATGCCGCGGACGAATTTCTTGTCAAAGTTCGTGGACGAGAATTTAGCTACCCGACGTCGTTTACGACGCTTTCGGGGACGCGAGTTTCACGGGTGAGCCTGCCTCGTGACGATGAACCGGGCGCCACCGTGCGGTACATGATGCTTGAAGGCCCCCCAGGACACTTCCCGTTTACCGCTGGAGTTTTTGATTTCAAGCGCAAGGGCGAAGATCCAAAACGCATGTTCGCTGGCGAGGGCGGACCGGGGCGCACGAATGCGCGCTTCCACTACCTTTCAAAGGGAGAGTCCGCGAAACGACTGTCAACCGCCTTTGATTCCGCGACGCTCTACGGGTGGGATCCCGAAGAACGGCCAGACGTCTACGGAAAAATTGGCGAGAGTGGAGTTAACATTTGCACCCTCGATGATGCGAAAGAACTCTACAAGGGGTTCGATCTGTGTGCGCCGAACACCTCGGTGAGCATGACGATCAACGGCCCTGCGGCCATTATTCTTGCCTGCTACATGAACACTGCGATCGATCAACAGGTCGAGAAAACCGAGCAAGAGCGCGGTCGCAAGTTGCGGCAAGATGAGTGGGATGAAGTCCGTGATCGGACCCTTCAAGTTGTGCGGGGAACCGTGCAAGCGGACATCCTGAAGGAAGACCAGGGGCAAAATACCTGTATTTTCTCAATTGAGTTCGCCCTGCGTCTGATGGGGGACGTGCAGGCCTATTTTATCCAAAAGGGCGTTCGAAACTACTATTCAGTTTCGATCAGCGGCTATCATATTGCAGAGGCCGGTGCGAACCCAATCTCACAGTTGGCTTTCACCATGGCCAACGGCTTTACCTACGTTGAATACTATCGAGCGCGCGGGCTTAAAATCGACGATTTTGCGCGGAATTTGAGCTTTTTCTTTAGCAACGGCCTGGATGCTGAATACACTGTGATCGGACGGGTCGCGCGGAGAATCTGGTCGATCGCTCTTCGCGACGTCTACGGTGGAGACCTGCGCTCACAGAAGTTCAAATATCATATTCAAACAAGCGGACGCTCCTTGCACGCGATGGAGATCGATTTCAACGATATCCGTACAACCCTTCAAGCACTCTTTGCATATTACGATCATTGCAACAGCCTACATACAAATGCCTACGACGAGGCCATCACGACCCCGACTCAAGAGAGTGTTCGGCGGGCGATGGCGATTCAGATGATCATCACGAAGGAGCAAGGACTCGCCAAAAACGAGAACATGTTGCAGGGATCTTACATCGTCGATGAATTGACGGAGCTTGTCGAAGAAGCTGTGCTGGATGAATTTTTTCGTCTCGACGAGCGTGGAGGCGTGCTCGGTGCCATGGAGAGGCAGTATCAACGCGGAAAAATCCAAGATGAGAGCCTGTACTATGAACGGCTAAAGCATTCAGGAGAACTTCCGATCGTCGGTGTGAACACGTTTCAAAACCCCGATCGGACCGGCGATGAAGAAGCCGCAGGGGTGCAGCTGACAAGAGCCTCAACAGAGGAAAAGGACACACAGATCACCCGTCTGCGAGAGTTTCAGGCTCGGCACGCGAAAAAGTGCCCGGTGGCGATCGAACGACTCAAGACCGTGGCGCGGGACGGCGGCAACATCTTCGAGGTGATGATGGATGTCGTGCGTGTCTGCAGTCTCGGTCAAATATCTCGCGCGCTCTTCGAAGTGGGCGGCGAGTATCGTCGGAACATGTGACGGCTGCGACACCATGAAGATGGAGAGCGTGCACCTGTGACTAGTGACCGCGAAGTTTTTGGATTTTCCGAAGATCTCGCTTGCTGGGCCGACCGAGTCCACGTTCTCTGCGCACATCGACGGTGGCGTTGGAATCGAGAGGGGATGGCGGTGGGGTGTGATCCGCGTACAGTGCTTGAGCGGCGGGAGCTGGGCCTCGCTTGTCGGCGAGGCCCAGGACCTCGACGATTTTTTCTCCGCCGGGTGTGCGCGCCTCTATCGTGTCTCCGTAGCGGATGAGCTTCGAGGCCTTGACCGTTTGGCCAGCCATTTTGACGTGTCCGGCCGCGCAGGCCGCAGAGGCGAGTGTGCGTGTTTTGAAAAACCGAATCGCCCACAGCCACTTGTCGATCCGAAGGACGTCGGGCTTGGCGTCGTCGCTCATACAGCACCTAGCGTGAACGATTTCGCGAGCGAGCGCCAACCGCTCGCTCTCTCGGCAAACGGGGGCCAATGGATCGTAGTCTGCCCGCCGTTGACGCGTATCTGTCGCGTATCTGTCGCGGAGATGACACGGGATCTAGAAGTCGCGTGGACCACGGGCCGAGGTTTCAGCATTTCAGTCGGGCGGGTGATTGAGTTTGCTCCGAAACGAGCGAGAAACTCATGCATACTTCCTGCGTGCATCCCGGCTGGTATCGCTGCTGTATCGCGCACGCGGAGTGCCAAGGCCTATCCGTCGAAGGGACCTTGCGGGCGTTCGGGTCGTCCCCCCCTGTCGAGGAAGAGAAGTGCGATTCGAGCTCGGACGATCGCGGACAGCCCCTTGGTGTGGAGGGGGACCCAGAGTTTTCTAGGCTGGTCTCATGGGCATCGAAACACGTGGAGGCAACCGAGCGGGCCGTTGCAGCGGGACTCAATGACGTCGATGAAGCCCAGGCGAGGTTGTTCGCCCGCCGTTTTCGCGCCGTGTTTGGAATCTTGGCGCAGTCGAACGCATTGGAGGCGGAAATCTATCGAGTCGCCTTGTTGTGTCGGGTGCTGGAAGTCATCTCGGGTCCAGATCCTCGTGCACTGCGTGTTCGAGCTCTATGCGATTTTTACTACTCACAAGCTGCGCTCTTGCATCACAAAAGCGCAAGCCTCGGACAGCCTGTGGCGACGCTCGAAGAACGACTGCGAGACGCTCGCTGGGATGACATTGCCCCAGGCATCGCCCACGCGCACGTCAAGGGGTTGACTGACCTTGGACCCGTGAATCTAAATCTGTTGCGCCAGCGCGAGGGGCATATTCAAACGCTTGATTGCCGCGGCGAAAATCTCGTGGACCTGGTTCGATCGCGCGGGGCGATCGCGGCGGTCTCGGGTGGTTTTTTTCTCTATTCTGAGCCCAAGATCGAGACTCCAAGCGCCCGAGGTGATCCTGTGGGTCTGCTGGTTGGCCACCGCTTCCGTCCGCCCGTGTTTTGTCGTAGCGCCATAGTCGAACGCCGAGGACGGTGGAGTGTCGAGACGATCGGCCTCAATGCCGTATCGGTGCGTCTGGGAGAAAATTGGGTGCGGATTGACGCGACCAACGAGGTGGGTGCTTTGGGATTGAAGGCTGTTGCCTTCAATCGTGCTTGGGGTCGAGATGTTCCCTGGCGGAACTGCATTGCGATCGTGGGAGACCGTGTTGTGGGTGGCACTGAGATCCCATTGGCTGGTTTCGTCCTCGCTCTGCCTTCGGACCGAGATTGTCGGATGCTCTTGAAGGGTGACCTCCGGGTTCACTACCGGATGCATGACCCCATGGATGCCGGTATGGCGGGCGGGCCGGCACTCTTGGGCGCGGGCGCTTTGAATTTACGACGGGAGGACTTCGCAAAAACGGCTCCGCCCGTGACATTTTCGCAGGATGAGACCTTCGACCAAAACCTCCTACCGAGAATGGCCGCGGGGGTCGATCTCCATGGCACGCTGTTCTTTTGTGCGGTTGACGGCCGAAATTTCCATCGCGCGCCTGGGCTCACGCTGGGAATGACGGCCCGATGTATGGCCGCGCTTGGATGCGTTCAAGCCATGAATCTCGATGGCGGATCTTCGAAACGCATGGTTGTTGGTGAACGTGCTGTGGACCTCAGCAGCACCGAGGTCCACAGCGGATCCGCTCCAATTGAACCAGTGGAACACGAGATCCGGCCGGTTCGATCATGCATCTTGATGTACTCTGAAGCCCGAAGATGAAAGCTCTGATTGTATCTTTTTCGATCGCGCTGGTCTTGACGTCGATTTTTGCGTTTCGCTTCCGAGCGTGGCGGAAGCCGTGGCTATTGCTGGGCTATTTCGCATTCTTTCAGACGATCGAGGGGGTGGCTGAGTACTATTTTATTCCGGAAGGTGCCTTGATGTTCGAAACAGCAGCGGTCTGTTTCACAATTTCGGGGCTGTTTATTGCCGCCTGCGTATTGGTTGACCGTTTCGGTGATGCCGAAGAGCACGACTGAACGGACGGGGCTCATGCGCGGCGTCGAGGGAGACGATTCTGGTCAAGATCGAGTCGAAGAGGTGCGGAGAGCGAGTGGATTGAGTAGTGTGCCCCCATGAGCGCGTCCCGAATTGCCGAGCTCCGCAGTCTCATTTTGAAGGCAAAACAGGCCTACTACTTCGGGGACCAACCGCGGATGACAGACCTGGAGTTCGATGGTCTTGAGGACGAGTTGCGGCGTCTGGCACCCGATGATGATGTCTTGGCGCGGGTCGGGGCACCGGTATCCCCGAAGAGCTTGCTGTCCAAGGCTCGTCACGGAATTCCGATGGGAAGCCAGGCGAAAGTGAACTCAGAGGCTGAGTTCACAACCTGGTACAAGAAGATGGCCGAGAACGGCACCGTGCATGCATCATTGAAGGGAGATGGTGCAAGCGCGGCGGCCTACTACCGTGAGGGAAGGCTTGAGCAGGTTATCTCTCGCGGAGATGGCTCCGTGGGGGAGGACATCACCGCAAACGCAATTTGCTTCAAGGGGCTTCCGGCTTTCGCGGCGCACCCCGAGTTTGGCCCGTTTACGGGCGCAGTTCGTTTTGAGGTGATCTTGACCAAAAAGGCCTGGAAGATCGTCGATCCGAGCACCGCAACAAACCCGAGAAATCTGGGGACGGGAATCATGGGCCGAAAGGATGGCAAAAATGCGAGCCTTCTTAGCGTCTACGCTTTCGATGTGGTGGGCAAGGGCATTGAGGCGAGAAGCGAGTCCGCGAAGAGTCAGGTCCTGGTGAGTCTAGGCTTCTCGCCCATGCCCTACCGGACTTGCGGGAGCCTCGACGAGTGTGTGGCCTACTACAGCGAGGTCGTACGGACTCGCTCGGACCTTCCATTTTGGATCGACGGGGTGGTAGTGAAGATCGATAGCATCGCCTATCAAGAGAGTCTGGGCGCCACTTCGGGTCGACCGAAGGGACAGTTGGCGTGGAAGTTTGCGTCCGAGGGTCATGAGACCTTTGTTCGCAGCTACGTGATCAGCGGTGGCCACACGGGGGTCTTGGTTCCGACGGCTGGGTTTGACCCTGTTGAACTCGGTGGCACGACCGTACGCAACGCGGTGCTTAACAACTGGGAGGAGATTGAGCGCCTCGACGTGGCGATCGGCGATCGGGTATGGGTTGTTAAAGCGAACGATATTATTCCAAAGATCATCGAAGTTCGAGAACGGGCATTGCCGGGTGACCGTGTTGAGATCAAGGAGCCTCGGGAGTGCCCTTTTTGTGGATCTCCGACAGGTCGGAGACGGAATGTAATGGGGGGCGATGGCGCAGCAACGATTTGCCTCAACCGCGAATGTCCCCAAAAGACCTCTGGAAAGATCAAACGGTGGATTCAGGGGCTCGACATCCTCGGCATTGGGGACTCGCTGCGCCAGGCATTGATCGACCAAATGAACGTGGAGGATCCGTCGGGGCTCTACCTACTTGAGAAAACCCCAGAGACCCTTGCCGAAGTCGTGATCAATAGAGAACGTGGTCTCCGATTGGGGACAAAACGCGCAAAAAACGTTCTTCACGAAATCGAGAAGAAAAAACGACCTGGCTTGGCCCTGTTTTTAGGATCTTTGGGTATCGAAGGCCTCGGCGAGCGCCGCGTTGAACTGATGGTGAAGGCTTCGGCGGGAGAGTTAGACTCTCTGGAAGAATGGCGAAGGGGCCGACTTCGAGACGAGGAATTTTCGGCGCGTTGTGGAGTACCGAATCTAGGAGACCGTATTCAAGACGGGATCGACGCGCTGTCGATGGTTATCGATCGGCTACTGGCTGCGGGCGTGACGGCGACTTACGATCGACCGATCTCGATCGACCCGGTCGATGGTGGTGAGACCATTTGCATCACCGGTAAGCTCCCGAGCGGAAAAAAGAAGACTGACTACGCTGGGCTGATTGCCCAGGTGGGCTATAGGCTTGTATCTACCGTTTCGACGGACCTCGATTTTTTGGTGCTCGCTGACCCCGAATCGAAGAGCGCCAAGACGATGAAGGCTAAGAAGCTGGGCGTGATGTTGCTCTCGGAGGAGCAACTGGTGGCGATGCTTGAGTCGTAGCATTTCGAACCCGCTGAAAATATTAGAGGCTCGACGTGGGACGGGCGATGGGAGAGAGGAAGGAAGCGGGCCATGCGCCACGTCAATCCGTCCGAAAGGTGGCCACGAGTCTCTCAAGGGATGAGGGCAACGGTCGATGTCAAGGGCGTCGAAGGAAGCAGCCCGATGGATGATGATTTAAGTGATGGTTCCAATGCAGGCGATGCGGCGGTGAACTCCCGGCCGGTCGTCGTTTTTGCCTATTTGCCCGATTGTGAGGAGGGGGCCAGTTCGCTCAATGATTCGTTCGTCGAGCTCGGCTACGGGACCTCTCGGCTGCTCTTGGATGAAGAATCTCGATTGTCCGCCACATTGAACAGCATGGTGAGCAGGACGTTGGTTGTTTTTTGTGTACGCACGACAACGGACCTCGTCGATTGTTCAAGATGGACGACGATACTCGATGCGAGACAGGGTGACTTTCGGTGGATGACGGCAACCATGGACGGGCCAGAGCTCGGCCTTTGTGTCACGGAGATCCGCGCTCAACTACGCGTACTGTGTGAAGGTCCGGACGAGCGTCCGACGCAGGACATGGTTCCGCCCGCGATCGTGGCGGAGACACTGGCTGCGTATTTGGCGGATTTCGAACCGAGCCCAACTCCATGCGTGAGTCCAACTTCGAGTTCGACTTCGAGTCCGACTTCGATCTCCAGCGGGCCTCTTTGTTTGGATATTGGGTCCGCGCCCATCTCGATGCCGAGGTCTCCCTCGAGTGGATCCACGGGCGTGGCCGCGCCGATGGCGGGTCTATTCGCCATCACTGTGGCCTTGGTGGCATGGGCCGGATTCACAAGGGGGGCCACGACCGATTCGTACCGACAACGCTCAAAGAACACGGCACCGATTGTGGCGCCGGTGTTGTCCCATCATGATGAGGTCGCTATCGTGAGATCGATCGCAGATGACTCCGAGGTGGTTGTCCTGGGTCAGGGTCCCGTCGCGGCTCAAGAAGCCGTTGATGATGAGGACTATGTTCGAAGACTCGTGGTTCCAAATTTCATGACCGACGACTCCGGAGCGGACGACGTCGAGGTTTCGAAAGCTTCGGAAGCTTCGGACGTCGCCGAAGGTCCACTTGGGACCGCAATCGAAGACGGGACGGTGCGCCGTTCTGGTGATTTTTTGGTTCTGATTGGGCGCCGCAGTGTCGATTGGCTTGCAGCAATGAACTTTTGCCGCAGCAGAGGCGATGCCGGGATCGCGGACTGGCGGGTGCCTTCGCGCTCTGAGGCGAGTGAGTTGGCGACGGGCGATACCTTGCCACCGGAAGTGTTTTGGACGCGAACGCGCGCCGACCGGGAGGGTGGACTCGCATTTGTATCGAACAAGAGGCACAGCGGATTTTCCAAAGCGAGCAAGGATAGCGTCGCTCAGGGGATATGTGTGCACCGTAAGGGGATGTCGGAATGACTAGAACTTCGACGATCGGAGTTCGACAATGAGGCTGCCAAAATTGCCGTCGTCGTCGTCGATCTCGGGCGCGATGGCAATGATGTGGGCGGCCTGGTCGCACCAGTCGATCACCATCGGCTTGAGGACAGGATATCCAGCGCTAGAGATTCCCTTGCCGAAGATGACCCGAGCGTAGGGGTTCCCCCTACCGATCACCGCCAACATGAACAGCCGCAGCTGGGCGTGAGCGCTGTGTTTGGTGAGCCTTCGTAGACGAATTGTGGGCAGATAAGTGCCCCGAGCCCTTTGTAGCAGCACCCGTTGGTCGCTGGTGATGTGTGGATTCATGGTCATGGCGTGAGCGATGGGTAGAGCGTCGCGCCAGTGGGCTCCGTGCCATCGTTTCGCCTCTAGACCTGGGACGGCTGACGAAAAATCATCGACCTCACAAGCCGTGGGTGTGGGTGTGGGTGTGGGTGTGGGTGTGGGTGTGGGTGTGGGTGTGGGCG
>CAYTFJ010000059.1:0-28649 GCA_964437075.1 uncultured Nannocystaceae bacterium | reverse complement strand
GAAAAACCCACGAGTCAATCGGCCGTGCGCTACCCCGGCGCATCAACATCATCCTGACTCAGGACACCAAGTATCAGGCACAAGGCTGCAAAATTGTACACACAATCGACGACGCCATCGCCGTTGCCCAAAGTGCCGGAGAAAGCGACGCCTTTGTAATCGGCGGCGCAGCGATCTACCGCTCGTTTTTCTTCCGCGCCCACGAGCTTCATCTAACCCGGGTCGACACCGAGATCGAAGGCGATACCCGCTTCCCCGACTTCCGCGGCGAGGACTGGGAACTACTGAGCAGCGAGTCCCGCCCACCCGATGAGAAAAACCCGCACACGATGGTCTTCGAACACCTCGTACGACCGGTAGCGAGCGGCACCACGACCTGATCTCAAACTCGCTTCATCTCGAACTTGCGCCATGTCCTCCACGACACAAGTTCGAGATGCCGTCGTCGAACGTTATCCCGCGAGCATCTCGGCCAACCGATCGAGACCCAATCGAACATTGTCTTCAGGAGGGCCATAGGAAAAACGAAGCCACTGGTCAAAGGGCGATTTTCCAGTCCGTGCACCCCCTGGATTAACGTCAAAAAATGCGCCTGGAACGGTCATGACCTTGCGCTCAAGTGCGGCACGAAAAAATGAGTCCGCATTGTTAAACGGCGCCTTCAGTCCCTCGACCGAGGCCCAGATATAGAAAGTCCCATCGGGCATCGGAGCTGGGCGCAGGCCGAGCGCGATCAATCTCTCCAACATCAGCCCTCGTTTCTTTGCGAACACCTCTCGGACTGCGGTGGTCTCTTGATCTGCCCGCGCAGGCTCAAGAATCTTCACGGCCGCCCGTTGAATGGGTTGATTCGGTCCTCCGTCAATTGCGCTCGCGGCCCGGTTGATCGTCTCAATCATCGCAGCCGGACCAACGGCCCATCCGACGCGCCAACCCGGGTAGCGAAAGTTCTTGGTTAGCCCGTCAACCAACAACACCGGATCTTCATCAACAATGTCGACATGAGAGGCCGCTGAAACCGGACCGGCGCCCGGCTTCCCGTCCGCAGTGTAGACAAAGTGTGAATAGAACTCATCAAAGATGACCGTACAATCACGATCTCGCGCGGTCGCAACGTAGGCTGCCAGCTCTTCGCCGGCGACGACTCTGCCGGTCGGATTGCATGGGTTGCTGAAAAGGTAGGCCGCAAGCTGCTCCTTTTTCACCGCAGCATCGAAGGCGGCCGCCGGCAGACCAAACCCATTCCCGACTGTAGTCGGAAGCAGCACGGGCTCGATCCTCCCTGAATTGTAGTCAAAATATTCTCGATACGCGGTGTAGTCGGGCACCTGGTAGCCGACTTTTCCTGAGGCGAGCGAAGCAAAAATACGAGTCAGAAGAAGCCGTCCTCCAGACGCCACACTGACATTGTCCGGACCGTATTTCGAACGTTTTCCGCCTCGATACAAGCGGTTGTAATGGTCGGCGATGGCCTGCCGCAATTCAACGTTGCCCCCGATCGGTCCATAGGCGTGGTCTCCTGGTTCAAGCTCGAGACTCGACAAACGGGGCGGAGCCCCGTCCATTTCTCCGACCTCAGGCTGGCCCTGGCCAAGATTGCACCAGTCAGGGTTGCCATTGTAAAAGCCGAGTTTCATCGCCTCGGCCACCACCCAGATAACGCCCATGTAGGGAATTGGTCGTAACGCGCCTCGAGATTCGTTTGCTTCGCTCATACTGTTCCTCGTTGAGATCCGCATGGTAGCGGCGATCGACCGGATTGGAACCTACGACGCCAACCAACTTGGGGATTCTCAGAACCCTTCGGGTCGTCTCGTCTGTCCACCGTCTTGTGGATCACGCAATATCGCGCGGATAAAGCCAAGCCGCGCAATTGGCGGGAAAAAAACAGTGGTCTTCGGCCACGCGGGCAGTCACCAACGAAAAATCACCACCACGCGCCGCGCATCAGTATCCACCAAAAACTCCAAGCCTGGGTCTGTCATCGCCATCTCGTAGAGCCCGAGAAACACTCCATGAAATTGCTCGAAATACCCTGGGTGGCGCAGCACCTCCGGAGCGATGTCGTTCATTACGAGAGTCGCCGTATGCGCCCCCCTCGTGACCTCGATCTCAGCGATGTCGCGATAGGACTGGCGAAATCCGATGGGGATTATCCGCACGAGGCTGCCAACATTCAGACCAAACAGTCGAATCGCACCGTCGAATCGCACCGTCGAATCGCACCGTCGAATCGCACCGTCAAAGACGGCGCGCATCAGCGGACTCACCGCCAACACCTGCCCCGTGAATTGTCGCCGAGCGCGGCGGGCGCACAGCGACCCCAACTCGTCGATCACGGCATCCACAAACAACCCATCGTCCTCGACTGAGATCCAACTCACCCGAGTCCCACCGAACACGGCATGGACAATTTCAGAAGGGAGTCGAGCCCGAACCTTGGCGCCTGTTCCCGCTTGAAAAACGTCGAGGTAGCGCATGAACTCCTGAGCGTTACTGCCCTTGATCGCCGGCCGCCGAGTTCCACTGGAGCCCTGCCCCTCGGAAAAATTCTTGAAGGACACCGGATCCATTCCCCCTCCAATGTACGACTAGCCACCGGTGCTCTGCAACGTCCGAGATGAGATCATTCGGGACAATTTTCCACAACTTCCAAAACATCGAAACGTGACCGCTGCGAGGTCTCTTTAGGGCACATGCAGGGGTCTCGGGAGTTTCAAGACCTCAACCAGGTTCGCCAAACGAATCGGCTTTCGGAGCACACGAGTCGCTACACCTCCGAGGACCACCGTCTCCGCCCCCCCTTCTTCATCCTCCGACCACCCGGTCAATAGGTAGTAGCGGGTGTGATGTCCACCGCGCGCCACCGCACGAGCAATAAACTGCTCCCCTGACATCTTGGGCATCTTTCGATCGGAGATCACGTGGTCAAAGGACTGAGTTTTCAAATGCATCAGTCCGGTGGGGCCATCGCTCGCAGTCGTCACGGTGAGCCCGCAACTGCGCAGCATTCGACACACAACCTCAAGAACCCCACGATCATCATCGACGAGCAAGACCGTTCCAGTCAGTGTCTTGGACTTCTCCCGCTTTCGAATCGGAACGCTTCCACCCTTCTCGCCGCAAGTTGGAAGCTCCACCGTGAAACAGCTCCCCTCTCCCTTGCTGGACCGAACGGCCATTCGCCCCCCCATCCCGGTGACGATCGCTCGGCTGATGCTCAAGCCCATTCCCGTACCTTCCCCCCGAGCCTTGGTCGTAAAAAACGTATCAAAAATCTGCCCAATTCGGTCCTCGTCGATGCCCGTGCCCCGGTCTTCAACTTCGATTACGATAGACCGGTCCGCGGTCGACCGTGTCCGCAAGACGATACGGGCGCGCTCTTGATGGGCCATGGCATCGCGCGCGTTCGCTATCAAGTTGGTCATCACCTGTTGAAAGGCGCTTGGATCGCCCTTGCAGCGATCGTCCTGAGCATCGAGAAAGTATTCAAACTCGACCCCACGAAATCCGAAAATTCCGGCCAACAAGTCGACCGTGTTGTGCAGTAGATGATGAACACGGAACACCTCGTCGGGGCTCCCCACACGAGAAAATTTTCGAAGTCCATCGACGATTTTGAAGACTCGCGCAATCGTCGATTCGCATTCATCCAGCATTTTACGGGCCTCCGTGTCCGCTGGAGAGCTGTCTTCGAGATGGTTGCGAAGCAACTCAGTGTTCCCGGACAACACCATAAGAGGATTGTTGATCTCGTGGGCAACACCCGCCGCCAGCTCGCCGATCGACGCCATTTTCGATGCATGAAGCATCCGCGCCGACAATGCCAGCTGCTCAGTAATATCAGTGCAAACGATCACCAAGCCGTCCACGCAGCTCTCCCCGCGCACAGCTCCCGCACGGCAACTAAACACACGATTTCCGGCATCCGTTCTGAAATTCACCTGGTAAGCTTGGGGATCACCAGTTCGCAGCACTTCGCGTAGGGCTACAAGCATGGATACTTGGTCGTCGCCCGCGAGCACATTTTCGACCGATTCACCGAGAACGACGAGGCCCTTAAGCAAGCCATCGTTGCGATTCACATATCGCAATTTCAGTTCGCGATCGACGCGCACTATATAGTTGGGAGCATTTTCGGCCAGCGACCGAAATTGGGCCTCACTTTCTTGCAACGCGATTTCGGCCCGTTTTTGCTGTGTGATGTCTTTCGAGGAGATACAGACGCAGTAAACTTCACCGTCACGAGTGACCGGTCCTGCGACAAAATGGAACCACTGATCCACGACGGCCACGTAAGCCTCCCACGAAGCGATTCGACCATCACTAAATGCATCTGCGATCGCCCCACGAACCGTCTCGTGATCTCTAGGATCAGTAAAATCATAGACGGTTAGCTTGCCAACAACGTCTTCAAATCGGATTCCGACCGCGGTGCGATTCACATACAGATAGCGCCCCTCTCGGTCGACAACCGAAAAACAGTCCACCGGATTCTCAGCCACCACTCGCCATACATCTTCAACCGAAAACCCCAGAGACTTGGTCGAACTTGAGGGCCACAGAACAATCGAGACCCGGCCCTCGGCGAGCGGCGCAATTTTTGCGAACAGGCCCCCGCGCCTGAGCGCTTCGCCGCGAAAGGAAACCGCAAGTTGATAGCTTCCTTGCTCGACCGATGCCAACCGACAGTATTCTGCAAGGTTCGATGCTCCGATGACCGCGCCAAGGCCTTCTGCGCTCAAGTCCTCGGCATCGCCCAACAACAACCCATAGCCCGCGGGATTGCAGTGACTCACAGCGACCCCGCCCTCGGACGTCATCTCGACGATCACAAGACCTTCGTCGACAGAATCAACGAGCATTCGAAAATCGTCGACATGCGCCATAACGTGGCGGGATCCTATCACCTGAGTCTTGTGTCACGCCACCATGCATTGCCAGGCTGGGGCGATCATCGCCGAACACAGTCGCCGAGGCAGGCGACCAAGGGCTCCGAATCCATTCTACGTAGCCAGCAGGGCGGTCAAAGTGCTCGAAACGACCTCACTTTGCAGGTTTCTCTCGCCCTCGGAAACACTCAGAATCCGGTCCTGAATCGTCAAGTACCAGGTCACTGTTCGAGAAAGGTCTGCCGCGAGGTCACGGATCAGTCCTGGGTCCAATTGAACAATTTCAATCGTGTCCGCACGATGCACTGCCCGACTCGACCACTCTCGCCGCAATGAAGACTCAGGTTTGTGCGTGTAGACTTTCACCCGCTCCGCCCGCTTGCTCGCACGATGCAGGCGTTGTGCTGAGGGGGCGCCAACATCGATCCATGTCTCGATCTCACCGGTGGGCGTCATCTTCCATAGGGCCGCGTCCTCCACTTCTGATAGACCACGCCCGAACTCGAGACCTGTCTCGTGAGCCATCGCCCGTGCCAATACACGTACAACAAGACGCTCTTGGTCCTCCGAGGGATGTCGAGCGATGCGGAGGTCGAGGGTCTCGTAGACGCCATCATCGATATCCGAAAGCTCGATCACAAACCGATGAATTGTTGCTGAAGAGACCACGTGCCCGTCCTGCCTTAGCACGACTTCGTCGGTTCCCTGCGGGCTCCGGGCTTGTTCGGCCTGCGTTCATTCGGTTTTTCCTCTCACCCGCCACCACAAACAGGACAGCGCCATAGGCGCCCCTCCCATGACGGTGCACGAATCCGCATGTGGGCCGAACTACGCAATATGCTAGCGTCCGCACCGATGAGCGAGCCAAAGGACGTCCAGACCCGCACCGAGACCGACAGCATGGGGGACATTGCGGTCCCCGCTGACCGATATTGGGGGGCCCAAACACAGAGATCCTTGCACCACTTCAGCATCGGTTCCGATCATTTTCCCCGACCGATGATCCGCGCCCTGGGTATCCTCAAGAAGGCCGCAGCCCTCACCAATGGCGACCTCTCGGCGATTTCAGCGGACAAAGTCGAGCTGATCGCTCGCGCGGCCGATGAGGTGATCGACGGAAAACTCGATGGTCATTTTCCTCTCTTTGTGTGGCAGACGGGCAGCGGTACACAGACAAATATGAACAGCAACGAGGTGATCGCCAACCGAGCGATCGAGCTCGCAGGGGGCACCCTCGGCTCGAAGACACCGATCCACCCCAACGACGACGTCAACTGTGGGCAATCCTCGAACGACACATTTCCAACCGCGATGCACATCGCCGCGGCCGAACAGGTCGTCCATCACCTGCTGCCCAAGGTAACCAATCTGCGAACTTGCCTCGCTACGAAAAGCGATGCCTTCGCAGCGGTTGTCAAAACCGGCCGCACTCATCTTCAAGATGCAACACCTGTGACTCTCGGCCAGGAGATCTCTGGTTGGGTCTCGCAGCTCGATCACGCCGTGCAGGCCATTGAGGCCACGCTCCCTCACGTCTACGAGCTCGCGCTCGGTGGCACAGCAGTCGGCACGGGCCTCAACACCCACCCTGAGTATGCGGTCCGCAGCGCCAAACGCATCGCCGAACTCACCGAACTCCCCTTTCGAACAGCCGAGAATAAATTTGAAGCGCTTGCCGCCCACGACGCTCTCGTGACTCTCCACGGCGCCATCAAGAGCCTCGCCTGCGCGGTCATGAAAATTGCCAACGATGTCCGATGGCTGGCCTCGGGACCCCGCTGCGGCATCGGAGAGATCACGATCCCGGCCAATGAGCCGGGCAGCTCGATCATGCCCGGCAAGGTTAACCCAACTCAATGCGAGGCGCTCACGATGGTGTGTGCGCAAGTTCTAGGCAACGACGTTGCCATCTCGGTCGGAGGGATGAGCGGGAACTTTGAGCTCAATGTATTTAAGCCGCTCATCATTCACAACGTGCTTCACTCCGTCCGAACCCTTGGCGATGCGCTGCACAACTTTGAGGTATTTTGCGCGCGTGGTCTTGAAGCCAACCACGAACGAATCCGTCACAATCTTACAAGCAGCCTGATGCTCGTCACGGCGCTCAACCCTCACATCGGCTACGACAAGGCCGCAAAACTTGCAAAAAAAGCCTACGAGGATGGCACAACCCTGAAGGTGGCCGCGTTGGCTCTGGGGTACGTCAGCGAGGCACAGTTCGACGCCTGGGTCCGCCCGGAAGACATGGTCGGCCCCAAGAACTAGCGGCGGGTCATGACCCTCCCGTTTAAAGACCCCATCGGTTCATCGCTCTCGGTTCTCGGGATCATTGCGCTCTCGCTCATGAGCAGCGGATGTTACTCCGATCCAGAGGATTTCAACCGAAGACTCGCTGAAATTCTGTGCGAGAAGGCCAAATACGAGTGTACTCCGATGAGGTTCGCAGTCAGTTGCCAAGCGGCCTGCAATGCAAATTCAGACTGCGCCTCCGGCCGCTGCAACCAGCTCACGCACATCTGTCGCGACGATGATGGGCCTCTCAGCATCGACCGTCTCAATGAGCCCTGCTCGAACGATGCCGAGTGCGGCGGTGGACTCTTATGCGTGCAACGCTACGCCAGTGAGGCCGCGTGTGTCACCGAGGTTGAAGAGCGATGGCAAGCCTATTCGAACGCCTGCGATTACAACAAAAGCTACGCCCGCGAGTGCATCGACGCCACAGAGACACGAAGTTGCGGAGAAGACCAAGATCCCGTCTGCGGGGACGTCTACTACAATTGCGTCTTTTGACCGGACGATGAGCTATGGATCGGGTGTGACGCTCACTCACCAGTCCGGTTCCTTCATCCAGACTTCGACAGACACTTCGGTCATCAATCTCGGTCTCGGTCAGCCCTCGCCCAGCCTCTTGCCCCTTTCCCTCATCCACGACGCGGCATCGACCGCCCTAGGGCCAGGCGCGGACCGCCTGCTCCTCCAATACGGATCCATCCGTGGGCCCAGGGATTTTCTTCGCTTACTCGCGTCCTTCCTTGAACAACCTGCGAGTCCCCAGGTCGACGAGTCTCAGCTTCTAGTCACCGGAGGCACCTCAATCGCCCTCGACATGGTCTCACAGGTTCTCGCAAAACCTGGGGACACCGTCGTTTGCGGGGATCCGACCTATTTTCTAGCCAAGGGCATCTTTCGCGATCGCGGATTGCAAATACGCGGGATTCCGGTCGACCACGATGGACTGCAAATCGACCACTTGGAATCCGCACTTGAAGACGGGATTCGTCCCGCAATTGTGTACTGCATACCCTCGTTCCAAAATCCTCGGGGGGTGGAACTTTGCCCCAAACGTGCTGAACGGCTCGTCGATCTTGCACAATATTTTGGTTTTATCGTCATCGCGGACGACCCCTACACACATCTCGCCTTTGATGGTCGCGTTCGATCCAGCATGATGGACCACGACCGCGGTCGCGGTCGTGTCGTCAGCCTCGGTACCTTCTCAAAGATTCTTGGACCCGGTTTGCGCCTTGGCTGGGCCCATGCTGCGCCTTCCCTCATCGAACGGTTCTCGCAATATGGGCCGCTACGGAGCGGTGGCGGACAAAATCCCGTTATCGCTACACTCGTTGGAGCGACCCTCGAAAATGGCAGCCTGCAAACACATATCAGTCGCCTCCGCTCAACCCTGAAGCGCCGCTGCGATGCCCTGGCCCAGTCCCTGCGAGACGAGCTTCCCCACTGCCGATTCCTTCGACCCAACGGCGGCTATTTTTTGTGGCTCGACCTCGGACAAGGCGTGCATGCCCATCGTCTCTCTGAATCCGCCAGGGCTTGCGGCGTGACATTCACACCTGGAATTCGCTGTGGCATGGATTATCCGTCGCCCGCCCACCGACATCACGCGCGGTTATCCTTCGCGTTTTACGAGGTCGACGAGCTGCGCGATGCCGTGGGGCGCCTAGCACGCGCAATCGGCGAAGCTCATCATGGCGCCTAAGATTCCGCTCTCTGCCCCGCAACACATCCGCCATTTGCGCTATCTCGTACAAAGATGTCCGTGATCAGCGCCCATCCGTCGGCCGCGATCTCCTCTTGCTCGGCGTACAGAGTGACGCTGATCCCACTTTCGCTCAGCGCCATACACGCTCATCGGTAGACCGCGCCCATCACAATCTTGAATCAGAAGTGCGCCAAACGCGACGGAAAAGTGGAACTTTTGCGACTTCCTGACCTCCTAATGGATGCGTTTCCCCGAACCGATGGCTCCAGCCTCCCGGCAAGTCGGAGCAGAATTCGGACGAACACGGCCCTTCACAAACCCTTATCTCTGCGAATCGCATTCAACTCGGGTCGAGTCGTTTGGGTCTCCACAGTGAATGGAGCGACTCACGCGGCCAAATCGCGCACATCCCTCGACTGATGCTAAAACACCACAGTCTAGCGCTCAGCAACAGATTGAGGTTGGTCCGGCCCTCCGCAAGGCCAGACCTACATCAAGCGCAGGCGCAAAAAGCGCTCTCCTATTGTCGGTAAAAATAGGCGACAAGGCCCTCCTGGAACGCCACTGGCGCTCTCAGAACCCTTTGTTGAGACATGGCACGCAACGACATTGCAATCGTCGGTATGGGGAGCCTTATTCCAGGAGCGCTGGGCACAGACCAGCTCTGGAGCAGCGTGCTGGAGGGCAAAAGCCATTTCTCCGGCGTCCCGGACAAACTATGGCGCTTCGACAGCTTCACTTCTCCGGACAAGAAGAATCCAAACAAGAGCTACACGCGCATCGGCGGGTTCTTGCCAGACTTCGAGTTTCCCTTTCTCGAATATCGACTGCCACCAAAGACTCTTGAAGGCTCCGACCGGGCCCAGCTTGTCGCTCTTGAGGCGGCTCGACAAGCCCTCAAAGACGCTGGCATCGAACTCGACGATCCGATCTTAAACCGTGGAATCACGGTGATCGGTGTGATCGGGGTCGACTCTTATGCTCACGCGTCGGCCTATGTTCGACGCCACGACTTTGTGCACGACCTCGCAGATCGGCTGCGTGAACGAGGTGTCAAAGATTCGACCATCGAGTCGCTCAAAACACAATTTGGCGAGCAGCTGCGCGAATGGGGCCACTATCTGGATCCGACCTTTGGTGCCACAGGCAACATCGAGAGCGCAGTATCCAACCGGGTGGCCCAAGTCTTCGGAGTTCGCGGGTTCAACATGACCGTGGATGCGGCCTGTGCCGGCGGTCTCGTTTCAATGGAAATGGGCTGCCATGCGCTCATTGCGGGAGACGCTGACGTCGCACTCGTGGGAGGGGTCGATCTCGGGACCGGCCCCGCGATCTATGTTGGCTTTGCTCGCGTCGGCGGCCTCAGCACAAAGGGTGTCGCCAATCCCTTCGATGCGAGCGCTGACGGCCTGGTGATCGGCGAGGGCGGCGGCATGGTCGTCCTCAAGCGCCTTGAAGATGCCCTGGAGGCGGGCGACCGCATTCACGCCGTGATCCGTGGCTCTGGGTCTTCGAGCGATGGTGCGGGAACCGCGATCTACACGCCCTCCAAGGAAGGCCGTAAAGAGGCCATGGTCGCCGCTCTGGACGACTCTCTCACGGCCCCTGAAGAGATTCAGTACATGGAATGCCACGCCACATCGACCGTGGTGGGCGACGCCAACGAATACGACGCGATCGGCGAAGTCTTCGGTGGTGTTCGCGGCGATCGGCCGCCGATGAAACTCGGCAGCATCAAGTACCAAATTGGCCACCTAAAAGGCGCCGCAGGTGTCGTGGGTGTCATAAAAACCATCAAAGCCATGGAAGCGGAGACCTATCCGCACATGCCGATGTTCAAGGAGCTGACCCACGAAGCGACCTACCGGGGCAACGATCTTGAGATCCCTACGGTCCCTACGCCATGGCCCCTCAATGAGCAGGGCAAGCGGGTCGCAGCCGTCACGGCCAGTGGTTTTGGCGGGATCAACTACCAGATCATCCTCGAACGTTGCCGCGAGTACACCGCTCCAGTCCGAACAAAGACAGACACTCGTAGGGTCGCCATCATTGGGGTCGCCTGCCGGGTTCCCGGCGCCGCCACCAGTGCTGAATTCTGGGAGAACGTCCGCAATGGTAAAGACCTTTTCACCGAAGTCGATCCCGTCGCCTGCAAGTGGCAGCACCTCACTGACACCATCGATACCACTCAAATCGCCCCTCTCGACGAGTGGACCTTCAATTCCCCAAAGTTCAGAATTTTTCCAAATGCGGTGTCACAGATCGCTCCGACGCAGTTCCTTGCGCTTGATCTCACCGACCGGCTTTTAAAATCCACGGGCTACGCTGGAAAGGGCCCGAAGAACATCTCCGCTTGCATCGGCGCGATTCACAACGACCATTTTGGCGACATTTTTGAGCCAATGATGTGTGATGAATACGTAGCAGCCATCCGTGAATGTGCCGTGCTCTCCGCCATCGATGGCGCGAAACTCGATGCCGCGCTCAGCGAAAGCGCAAGCTGGCTCATCGATACCAGGCCGCCGGTCACAGAACACACCCTCCCGGGGTGGATGGGCAACTGCATCTCCGGCCGAATGTCCAAGGCCTTCGACCTCCACGGTCCCAACTTCGTCGTGGATACCGCCTGTTCCTCCAGTCTCGCGGCGATGATGGCCGGCGTCTACCAAGTGATGTTTGGACGCAGCGAGGCCTGCATCAGCGGCGGACTCAACCTTTGCATCAACCCAGAACTGGCCTTCGGCGAATCGAGCATTGGCGCCACCGCCAAACACACAGCTAGACCCTTCGACAAAGATAGCGACGGTTTCTTGCAGGGCGAAGGCGGAATTTTCTTCCTGTTCAAAGATCACGCAGCGGCCAAGCGCGATGGGGACGAAATTCTCGCAGTGATTCGGGGCGTCGGCGGTTCCTCCGAGGCCGACTCCCGCTCAATGATCGCTCCATCGGAGCGTGCGGTACGCCGCGCGATGCGTCGCGCGATGGAACAGGCAAAGCTTCCGCCCAACAGCATCTCAGTCGTCGACACCCACGGTTCGGGCAATCGACTCGCCGACATCATCGAGGCCCGTTCTATCGCGGCAGAGCTTCGCGACGAAAACGCCACCGACCAAGTCTCAATTACGGCGGTTAAGTCCCACGTCGGGCACCTCTTCGGCGCCGCCGGAGCCAGCGGCTTGCTCAGCGTGATCGGGTCACTTCGCTACGGCGAAGCGCCCGCAATCCGCAATCTCCAGACCGTTCGAGACGAGGTCAACCAGCTTTCAGCCAAGGTCAAACCGCTACGTAAGAACACCGCTCTGCCGGAGCGGCCCCAGGCCGGGGGCGTGAACTCTCTCGGTCTCGGCGGCGCCAATTATTTTTTGGTGGTTGAGGTTCCAAACGAGCGCAGCAACCCCATCCCCTCTGGTGGGACAAACCCACCCTCCACGACCCAAGAAAAACGACCGATTATGCCTCGCCAACCGCAACTCGGAACTCGCGACACGGGGCGCCGCGAAGCTCCCGCGGCCGGGGGAGTCTTTCTGGCAGCCGCCGCGAGCGAAATCGATCTTTCCGAGCTCATCGCGTCGACGCTCGGCACCTCGACTCTGCCTGAGTCGATAGGAGATCTCACGGCCCCGCTACGCTTGGCGGTGAGTTTCGATTCTCCAGAGGTCTTGCGCGAAAAACTAGAGCTCACCCACGGTCAGCTTAGCAAAGGCCTCAACCTCGCACTGCTCGAAGCCCGAGGGATCTTCGCCCATGACACCCGCACGCCGACCGGAAAACTCGCGTTTTGCTTCTCGGGTCAGGGCAACCAATACATCGGGATGGCCCGCAACCTGTTCATCCGGGATGCAACCTTCAAGGCCATCTTCGAGACCCTCGACGCCTTGGCGCGCGATTTGCTCGGCTTCTCGATCATAGAATCCTTGTACTCCGACACCGCGGTAGAGAGCGGCCTTGGGGGTCTAGAGGGCTCGCAAGCGACGATTTTTGCCGTCGAAATAGGTCTGGCTCGGGTTCTTGAGCGCATGGGAGTCAAGGCCGACATTTTGATCGGCCACAGCTTTGGCGAGTTTGCTGCGTTAGCGTTTGCCGATGTCTGGAGTCTTGAAGACGCCTTCCGAGCCGTGGTCGCACGCATCCAAGCGACCCAGAGCGTGGTCAAGAGCGCTCCGCTCGGCATGATGACCCTCAACACCTCCGTCGAGGTCCGGAATGGGCTGTTGGGCATGGTCGGCGACAAGATTGTCTTGTGCAACGTAAATGCACCGGGCCGTTTTGTGCTCGGCGGCGAAAAGGCAGCCATCGAAAAGGCATTCGCTATGGCCGAAGCCGGTGGCATTGACGCGACGATCTTGCCGATTGCCGCGGCATTCCACACGCCGTTTATGGAGTCCGGAAAAGCTGCGCTGCAGCGGGATATCAGTCGACTCTCCGCAAAAGCGCCACGAATTCCGATTCTCTCCACGGTCGACGGCCACCTTATCGAATCCAGGGGATTCCGCGCCAAGGATCTGCACGATCGATTGGCCCGCCAGTTGGTGACGCCTCTCAACTTTCCAAAACACGTCCATACGCTGGTTGAAGAACACGGCGTGCGTGAATTTCTTGAGGTTGGCCCCAAATGGTCGGTCACAAAAATGATCCAAGCTATCTTGGGCACGGGACGCGATCCGGATGCTCTTCAATACCGAGCAACGCCAACGCTGCACCCCAAGGTTGGAGACGAGGAGACCTTCAGGCGAGCCCAGGCCGTCTTGGTCGCCCTCGGCCGCCTCGATCTTCGTGCCTCGGAGGCTCACCGCGAACACGGCATCGTGGCCGAATTCCACGCGTATCTGCTCGAGTATGAACCCGAGCTCCTGCCTGTGCTCGACGCCGCATTCGCACGTTTTGCCCGACGACGTCCCCGTCATCACGAGGATATCGACGTTTCCAAGGCCCCCCCGGTGCGTTCCGCATCACCGAGTCCGACTCCCGTCGCCGCGGCTCCCGTCGCTCCCCTCGCCGTCGTTCCCCCCGCTCGATCCGGAACTTCGGCATCGGCACAGGGCGGCAACGCTTCGTTTGCGCAATGGGAGGATCGCGTTCGAGCGAAACTGGTCGACAAGACCGGCTATCCCGCTGAAATGCTGGAGAGCGAACTCGATCTCGAGGCCGACTTAGGCATTGACTCGGTTCAGCGTGCCGAGATCTGGGCGATCTTGCTTGAAGAAAACAGCCTGCCCGAGGACCTCCAACCCAAGGGCGCTCGCACGATTCGAGAACTTGCCGGTTTTCTTCACGAGGCCTCCCCGGAACCAGGATCCGCCATTGCCGACGAGCCCTCAGAGCCAGCCGAGCCAGCCGAACTGGCGACTCAGCCAGGCTCAATCTCAATCGGTGGTTCCTTGGAAGTTTGGGAGACCCGACTTCGCGACAAGTTGGTGGAGAAAACAGGGTACCCCGCCGAAATGCTCGAACCCGAGCTCGATCTTGAGGCAGATCTTGGTATCGATTCCGTCCAGCGCGCTGAAATCTGGGCAATCTTGCTCGAAGAGCACGGCATGCCTGAAGACCTTGAACCCAAGGGCGCGCGGACAATTCGCGAGCTTGCGCAATGCCTCGCAGGTGCCGGGCCACAGACCCCTCCGCCGGTCCCAAGCCCCGAGCCCACCAAACCAAAAGCCGGAATGTCTGAGCCCGCGGCGCAAGACTCTAGCGAGAATACCCGGGGGGCGCTCGACGCGGGTCCTGCGGGGCAATGGGAAGACCGGTTGCGTGCAAAACTGGTGGAAAAAACCGGGTATCCAGCAGAGATGCTCGAGTCCGGCCTCGACCTTGAAGCCGATCTCGGTATCGACTCAGTTCAGCGCGCAGAGATTTGGGCGATTTTGGTCGAGGAGCATGGTCTCCCCGAAGACCTTCAGCCCAAGGGCGCACGGACTATCGCTGATCTCGCGGGATTCTTGGCCCAAGGCGCTAGCGGCCAGACCGCAGGCGCGTCCTCGAGCGCTCTCGAGTCCGAATCGACTGCAGCGCGGCAAGCCTCCGACATCTCGGACGAGACAGACGTCGAAGCCCCGCAAGACTGCGGCCTTTATGTGGTGACCTCCACCCTTCCCACCGCCGCCGCAACCGCAGCCTTCCAGTGTGGGCGAGTCCTCCTCATCGGAGGACGAGACTGCCGGGACCTACGAAAGTCCCTCGAGAGCCGTGGTGGGGTCACCGTGGAAGTGGTGAGCCCGGACAAACTCATCAAGGCCGACGCCCCGACCACCCAACGTTGGGTCGAGGCTTGCGACACTCTCATCTACGTCGCCCACGCGACACTGATCCAAAGCGACCTGCAGCGTCGATCGACAAAACACCTGCGCGACGCCACTGTGGAGCTATTCGAGTGCTTCCGAGCACTCGTTCCGGCGCTGGAGAGCACCCCGCGGCGGGTCCTGTTTCCCACCTCTCAAGACGGAGCATTCGGAGCTTCCAACGGTCCCACCGGACGGCCTTTTGGCGGATTTCCCGCAGGTTTCGTTCGTTCGTTGCAACGTGAACTCTCGGACTGCAATTTTCAGTTGCTCGACGCCAACGGAAGCTCTTGGGAGACCGTGATCAACAATCGTCTGAACGTCGTCTCGACCACCCTCGAAACTGGGCCCGAACAAACAAGCCCAATCCCCGCCATGACACCGGCGACAACGGACGACAACCGCTATCCGGTCGGCAAGGGCGACCTTGTCTATGTGACAGGGGGAGCCCGAGGCATCGTCTTCGAATGTGCGTTTGGACTCGCCAAGGCGACGGGATGTCGTCTCTTCCTCACGGGCCGAACCCCGGAGATCAACGGAAGTCCAGCGTGGCTAACGACCCCCCCCGACCGTATCGACGATATCGTCCGGGACCTCGAGATCGGATGGGTCCGCAACGAGAAGCTCGGCATGCGCGAGGCCAAGCAGCGCGGCCGCATGGCTCGAGCCCAGTGGGAAATCGCCCGAAACCAACGACGACTTGCCAACGCGGGTCTTGAAGGCAGCTACAACACCTGCGACGTCACGGACACAAAATCGCTCGCCGCGTCGATTGACCAGGCCGCAAAAAATGGCCCGATCCGGGGCGTGATTCACGGAGCGGGAGTCCAAAAATCGCTTCGGCTGGTCGAGGTCGACAATGAGCAACTGCTCTCGACCTTCGATACAAAGTTGGTCCCCGTACTCACGTTCCTGGAAAAGCTCGACTGGAACGAAACACGCTTTATCCTTGGCTTCGGGTCGGTGGCGGGCTTGTTCGGGAATGCCGGCCAGACCCACTATGCCCTCGCCAACGATCTGATGACCGGCCTCCTCCGTCACGCCAAGGAGATTCACCCCCACCTGCAAAGCCAGACGATTCATTGGACGGCGTGGAAGGGTACCGGCATGGTCACCGCTGCTCAGGCCGAGCGCTTTGCGGCGGGCGGCCTCACCCTCTTGGGCATCGACGAAGGCGTCAACAAGTTCCTTACAGCCCTCAGTGGAGGACGGGAGCACCGAGAGCTTGCCGTCTACAACGCGTCGAGCGAGCTTTCCGCGAGCCGTCCGCAGGTTGCAACCCTGCGGCGTTCGAATCTTGTCTCTCCGCAAAACGGCGTCCCGACCCGACGTGCTCGATTCTCGCTGACGCACGATCTTTACCTCCGCCAGCACCTCGTCGCTGGGAACCCCGTTGTCCCAGGAACGTTCATCGCTGAGATGATGGCTGAGATCTCAGGTAGCGACATCCGAGAGTTGCGCGATGTGACCTTCCGCAGGCCTCTTTGGGTTCGAGACGAGGGATTTGAAATCGAACTCGTCGCGGACGACAATCGTATCGCAGTGCTCCCTCTACGCCGACGGGATCTACCCAAGTCCGCGCTCGCCAACCTCGAGTTCGCAAATTGTACTGTCCCTTCGGAGGCGGAGACGGACTCGATACCGGGGTCTTGGGCGACCGCCAAGCTTGACGAACGTGTGATTCGAGCCCTTCGCGAAGGTATGAAGGGCGCACAACCAGAATTCTATAAGATTATAGACGAGCGTTTTCGTCAGGTCTTGAACACCGGAAATATCTTTCGCGGTGTCGCGTCAATGACCGAGGACGACGGCGTTTTCTACGGACTCACTCGCCTTACCGACGAAGCGATGCGCTCCTTTGAGGTCTCGGGCGGCTTTCGTTTCAACCCAGTGGTCGCCGACATGGCGGTTCAAGTCGCGGCCGCCCACGGGGTTCTCAACCGAGGCGTCTTGGCGATCCCCCACAGCATCGCACGTCTGCATATCGGTGCAGCCATGGATGGACGTGAGGCGATTGTTCGCTGCGAGCCCAAGGCGATCGAAGACGACGGCGCTCGCCTCGACGTCTCGGTTCACGACCTGACCGGCAACCTCTTGCTTGGGTTCGAGGGCCTCACCCTCAAGAGTCTTCCCTCCGAAGTCTAAGCATGGCAGTTCCGTGGAACACCCGCGGTCCCCTCCCCGAACAGGTCGATGCTATTGTGATCGGGGCGGGTCTCGGGGGCCTCATGTGTGCGGTAGAATTGGCTTCCCGCGGCCGTCGTGTCTGTGTTCTCGAAGCCCACAGCCAGCCCGGTGGCTATGCCCACACCTTTCGCCGCAAGGGCTTCCTCTTCGACGTCTCATTGCACCATCTCGGCGGCCTCCTGCGAGCCAACGATCCGACACGTCGTCATCTCGAAGCCGTAGGGGTCTTTGATAAACTCGATGTCCGAGCCCGACAGAGCTTGTTGACGGTTCATTTTCCCGACGAGACGATCAACATCCCCTCCAGCTCGCCCTTGGAGAGTCTGTGCCGACGATTTCCCGATGAGGCCGCAGGTCTACGAAAGCTCTTTGTCCACCTTTCCAGCTTGCGTGACGCGCTCACATCCGAAACGAATGATCCCGCGACGCTCCAACTCAAAGGTCAATACCGCCAACAGTCTTGGGCAGACCTCGTCCGCCTCCAGCAGCTTAGCGACCCCAAACTGCTCGCCGTCCTAGGACAGCTGTGGATGTATATCGGCCTACCACCGGCCAAGGCCGCGGCCAACTACTGGACAAAAGTCTTCGGCAGCTTCTTTGTCGACCGCAGCGCCCATATTCCCCGAGCCGGACTCACCGCCGCTTTTTGTGCACGCCTCAAGGAGCTTGGAAGCTCCGTTCACACCAACAAGCCCGTCACTCGAATCGTCACCACCCAAGGTAAGGCCACAGGGATCGAACTCGATGGCGGCCAGCGGGTGCAGGCTGCACTCGTCATCTCCAACGCGAATCCCTTTCAAACTTTTCTTGAGCTTCTACCTCCAGAGTCCACCTCGACAGCCTTTCGATTTCGGCTACAGCGGATGCAGCCTTCGCTTTCGGCGTACGTGACATTTTGCGGGCTAAACTGCCCTCCGAGTCAGTTGGGCATCCCCCGAGGGAACTCTATGGTGTTTCACGGCACCGACCTTGAGTCGGCCTACGATCAAGTTGTCGAGCATGACATCGACCATAGCGATTGGGCCATGACCAGCTATGAAGGCGTGGACGACGATCCCGCCGGGAGCAAAATCTCCTTTTTCGAACTCACCCCCGCTCGTAACTGGCTGGATCTCAGCCCAGAGGACTACCGGCGTGAGAAGAAGCAGGTCGAAGACCAGCTCTTCAAAAAATATGCCCGTCGGTACCCCGGTCTCGAGGAACACCTTGTCGTCCGCGAATTTGGCACCCCGCGGACGATGAAGCGCTACACCCGCAACCATCAAGGCGCGATCTATGGATTTGCGCAATCTCCCGATCAGGCCAATACCTTGCGTCTTGGAGCGAGAACACCGATTCCCGGGCTCTTACTTACGGGAGCGTGGGTTCGGCCCGGAGGGGGCTACGAAGGCGCGATGCTCTCCGGCATGGAAACCGCCCGCGTCGCGCTTGGAGACGCGTGGCAAGAGGCACGCATCTCCTCCTTTCGCCCGCACTCCCCCCCTCTTGAATCCACGACCGCACCACCGAAGATTCATCGTGGCCAGGTCCGCGTGCACTACCAAGACACCGACGCCACCGGATCGGTCTACCACGCGACCTACTTTCGCTATTTTGGTGAAATCCGTCGGCTAGCCCTACTCGCCTGGGGAATCGACCCGGACATTGAATTTTGCATCGAAGCCGTCGACGTCCGCTACATGAATGCCGCCGGACTGGGCGCGACACTCGACGTCGAGATTGCCGTCGATGCCGCGACAAACGACCGACTGGTCCTTCGCGAACGGATCCTCAGCGGAAAGACTTTGCTCGTCGAGTCCGCGACGGAGATTTCCAGAGTTCAGCGCGACGACGGCGCACCTCCGGCCGGCCCGATCAACTTGGAAGGAATGATCACGCCACGCCGTCGCCCACCGCTTCAACCACCACCGATCGACGTCCAGAGCGGAGGCGAGCCGCACTTCGGAAGTTATGCCTGCTGCGTCGAAGAACACGATCTCAACCGCCACGCCCAGCTAACCTTTGAGGGCGTCTTGCGGCTCCTCGAGCGCGCCCGCTACGAATGTCTAGAATTGGCGATGGAAGAACTCTTTGACGAACTTGTCGCCGGAAGCCGCGCCCGTGTCTACAGAATGGTCGTGCAGCGCCGTGGTAACGTGCCATTTTTGGCCCAGCTTCGTCTGCCAATGGGTGCCCAAGTCGTCTCGAAACATCGTGTTGCGGTCCATCAAGAGATGATCGATAGGGGCTCTGGCCAAGCGCTGTGGCAGGCTTGTATCGAGATTCTCAATGTGGACGCGCAGGGAGCTCTCGCTACGATTCCCGACGGCCTGGAGGACAAATTCCGCGCAGCTCGCGTCCGTTTTCAGCGGCCGGCGATCACTCAATCACAGATCTAGTTCCACGAGCCTGTCCTCGACACGGGTCATCGGTGCCGGTCGTCACTCGAATATTTCCGTTCGCGATACGAAGAGCCCTCCGGGTCTGTTAGCATTACCCGACCGATGCTTCGGAAATACGTCAGAGTCGTAACTCGAGCGCCCATTGCCCTCGGATGGACCCTGGGAGTCCATTTCGTCATTCGCATCCGACAGGCCCTGATGCCCGATCGTTGGGGACCCCATGTGCGCAGACCTACGGACCTCGTCGGTCTCTGGGGTCGGGGCCTCTCGAAGATCATGGGGATTCGAATCATCCGGATCAATGAACGAAAGGGGCCCCTCGGCGACATCATCGTCTCCAACCACATGGGGTTTTTGGACATTCCGGTGTTGCTCAGTATTTTTCCAGCCATCTTTGTGATCAAGATGGAGATGCGTAAGGTTTTTTACTTGGGTCAGGCGCTCGCCGACCACGGACACATTTTTGTCGAACGCGGCAACAAGGCATCGCAACGGGATGCCGCCATCGGGATCCGCAAGACTGTTCGTAACGGTGACCGACTCATCATTTTTCCTGAGGGAAAGGCGAGTCCCGGGGCCGAGAGACAGCCCTTCAAGAGCTTCTCCTTTCGCGAAGCCGCACGACAAAAAAAACGGATCGAGGTTTGTGTCATCGACTACCTCCCCGATCGCAAGATGCTTGAATGGGATACCAGCGTGCACATGGTCCCCCAACTCGTGAGTCTGCTTGGACGAAAAAACACAGACATCAGCATTGAGTTTTTTCCTTCGGAAATCCCCGAGGACGGCGAAGAAGCGGCGCTACGCTATCAAAAAATCGTCCAGGATAAACTCAATGAATACGATAGGATCAAGGCTGAGAAAAACGAAACGAGCATATGAGCACGTCATCGATCCGCCTTCAAAATCACATTCAATGCGTCATCTTTGACCTCGACGGCACATTGTATGCGACCCCACGCCACTTCAAGGCCAAGGTCGCCCTTCGTTTAGTGCCCCAGCTGAACCTCCTGCGGCATCTTGGCGCGGCACGAGAAGAGATCCGGCAGGAAACTTTCGCGGATCGAGCGGATCTTAGACGCGCACTCTTTGCATCGTTGTCCCTTCGCAGCGGAAGTGCCCCGCAGGTCTGCGAAACATTTTATGAAGAGGGTTTTCTTCGTGTCTTTGTCGAACTGCTCACAAAACGTGAGGCCCGGCCCGGTCTGGTTCATGTCCTAAAGCAGCTACGTCGTGCTGAGATTCGGCTCGCGGTATTATCCGACTATGCAGCGATCCCCGAACGACTCGCTGCCCTTAACATCGACCGAGACCTCTTCGACCTGCTTCTCTCTGCCGAGGAGTCTGGCGCCCTCAAGCCCTCGTCCCGACCCTTTCTCGAGGTCGCGCGGCGGCTTGGCATCGAAGCCAAGGACACTCTCGTTGTCGGAGACCGCGCCGACATGGATCAGCTCGGTGCAAAACATGCGGGCATGACCTTCTTGGGGGTCGCCGATCGTCCCCGTTCCACCCAACCTCAATGGACACAGAGCGCCACGGCGCTCACCTCGCTCGCATCTCAACGCATCGCCTCCCCGGGCCCAAGCTGAGTTCCGCCCACTCCCGCGCGCACCGAAGCCCGACCGTACCCGCATTCAGAGGTCTTCATACAAGCCGCTTCGGCTGGACCCTGATGAACCCATCGGGCATGCTCTCCCGCTGTGGGTCTGCCTACCATCACGCGGCTACTTCGTGACCTCTGGATCGAGTCGGTCCTTCGCTACCACAAAGCCGTGCTGGCGCTTGGCCTGCTCGCCACGGTTGTCGCGGTCCTATTCGCGTCGAAGCTCACGCTCGACAGCGATCTGCGCACACTCATGCCCGAGGGCAACGCGATCGTTCAGAGCCTCGAGGAACTCGAAGATGGTTTTGGCACGCTCGGGTCTGTCGACCTCATCGTAAAGTTAGGAACCGCCGATGCCCGCCACGATTTCGCCGATGCCGTGGCTCTTGAGTTGGCCGATCATCCGCTTGTCCGCGATGTAGACCAAGCCCCAGAGGCCAGTTTTTTCCTCGATCATGCCCTGTATTACCTCTCCGATGATGATATCGAGGAGTTGGCCGAGCGTGTCATGGCGGTCGAGCACTTTGAGCTTTGTTCTAGAGCCCCGGATCTCTGTGTTGGGGACCCCGATCCAAAGGCCGGCGATAAGCTACGAGAATTTGTCGATACGAAGCGAGAGAAGGCCCAGGACTCGGCTGGTTTCGAAAGCTACTACGAGCGGGATGGAATCGATGCACTCGTCGTCTTCATTTTTCCATCGCAACCGTCCGCCGACCTCAAGTTTTGTCAGCGGGTCACCGAAGCCCTGCGCGAGGCTATCAAAGCGGTCCACGAGCGACCAGGAAGTTGGAGCGACACGGACCTTGAGTACAACTTGGTCGGCCCCTATGTGGCCAAAGGGGAGGAGCAACGCCATGTCCCGCGCGACATGGTTCGTAGCGGGTTGATCGGGGTATTCGGGGTCATTGCGGTGCTCTTCGTTCTATACCGCTCATGGAAAGCGGTGATGGTCCTGCTCCTCCCGCTCCTTGCTGGGGTGGCGTGGTCCATGGGTCTTACGCAGATCATGCTCTCGCATCTCAACACGATGACGAGCTTGATCAGTTCAGTGATCCTTGGAATGGGTATCGACGCAGGTATCCATCTCCTGAGCCGTGTGCGGGCCGAACGAGACAAACATGACGACATCGACGCGATCCGTCACGCCTTTCGCGCACTGTTTGGTCCGTTGCTCGTGGCATCCAGCACAACGATCGGAGCCTTCTCGGTGATGATCGGCTCCGATTTTCCGGTGTTTCGAGAATTTGGAATTATCGGAGCCTGCGGGGTCGCCTTCTGCCTGCTAGCGATGTTGACCTTGTTCCCCGCACTCTTGGCACTCACAGGCGTGCCGAAGCGGAGCGCCCGCCTGCGCAAACGCGGTCGCCGTTCAAAGCTGATCTTCAGCACCTTCATCCGTCGCGCGCCCATGGTTCTCCTTGCGGTGGTCGCCGTCTCCGTTCTCTGCTGGCCAGGATTCCTTGAACTCCGTGAAAATGGCTTTGAACGCGATACACGAACTCTGAAGTCCGACCACGTGCGTGAGTTGGTTGATGCCGACGGGGAACTCGCTGCAAAAATCTTTGGGAAGCACACTCACCCCAGCGCCTACCTCGTGGACGACTACGAGACGCTAGAGCGCACCTTCAACGACGCGGTCGCGGCCCATCAGCTCAGACTCGCTAGCGGCCCGTCTTCGGTCGTGGGCCTGTTCTCCGCAGTTCAGCTGATGCCCCCAAGCTCGTTGAACATGCAGAACCGACACGAACGTATACAGGAAATTACTGAAGACTTTTCGGACAAGACGTGGAACCGACTCGAGGGCAAGGGGGGGAACGATGCTTCCGCCCACGCCATGTCCAGCGAGGAGGCCAAGCGCCTCCGACGTATGCTCAAGGCGAAGCCGTTTACGGTCGAGGATCTCCCGGACAAGATTCTCGATCGCCTACGCACCAAGGATGGACGTTGGGCGATCCTCGCGTACCCAAATTTTTACGGAGATATTTTGCAGGGCGTGAACCTCATCGAAGAGAGTCGCGCATACAACGCGGACTCCGCTCCCTACGTGGGTGAAGAGACGGTCTTCGCAGCCATGTACAATGTGATGCGCGACGAGTGGCCTGTGATTCTAGGAATGGCGAGCCTCGTCGTCCTCGCCATCGTCTTCGTTCAGCTGCGCAGCGCAGCCAAGACCCTCATGACGCTGCTCCCCCTGCTCGTCGGCATCTGGTGGATGCTCGGTGCGATGGGGACCTTTGGTATCCACTTCAATCTCTTCAACTTTCCCGTGTTTCCCGCGATTCTCGGGATCGGCGTTGATCACGGTGTGTATTTGACCTCGGCCATCGGGGCAGCCGAGGGGCGAAGTCAGGCTCTCGTTGAAGAGATCGACGACACCGCGCGGGCCATTCTCGGTGCGAGCGCAACCACGGCCATCGGCTTTGGCTCCTTCATGGTGGCTGACAGCGGTGGCCTACGCGGCATTGGGACGGTCGCCGTGTTGGGTATTTGCGTCTCGGCGATCTCCGCACTGACCGTTCTCCCCGCGATCGCAGGCCTCCGCCTCCGCCGGGCCAATCGTACTTGATGACGGGCCCCCATCCACCTATGCTCGCCGACCCATGAGCGTTGGCTCGTCGTTGTTGAACAAGGAGAATCTTGAGTTGGTTGCGACCCACTCTTGGAAGTTCGGGCGCCCTAAGATCATCGATCTTGGCATGCGCTACTACGAACACCACCCGAAGGATGTCCAGCGAATCGCGGACAACCTCGCCTACATGGGTCAGCCGAACTCCGGCGACGCCCTTGACGAGGTTCTCCGACAGATCGTGATCCACTACTACGAGAAGCTGTTTGTACTCGTAAAAAAGCACGAGGCATACTGGATGGCCACCCAAAGGGTCGAGATGGGCGACAGCCTCGACGTCTTTGCTGAGGCCAAAGCCACCCACAAGGCGGTCTTTATCGGCCAATGTCACTTCGGCGGCACCTACCTGCAGTCCACAGTGCTCGCGGCACGGGGCCTCGACCTGAACCTCGTGGGCAATTTCCCAGAACCCGTCGGTAGCATGCTGCGCGCGAACATCGACTCAATGTCTGAGCGCTATGAAGGCGTGGGTAAGACGCGGTTGATCAACCTCGCCGAGAAGGACTCCGATCCCTCAGTCCACATGATCCGCTGTCTCGCTACAAAAAAGATCATCTCGAACGTTTTCGACGAGAACAACCAATTCTGTAAACCCGTGAGTGTCCTCGGCAAGACGATCATGGGCGGCACAGGCATGGACAAGTTCCTGGCCCGCTACAACGACGACAACCTCATTGTTGTCACCCCCTTCATGATCCGAACCGGCGACGACTCGTTCCGTTACGAAGTCGACCGTCACACCCTCGACAGTGGCGACATCGTCGACAGTTTTTACCGCTCCCTCGAGAAGAGGCTCATGAACCACCTGCCGCAGTGGTACTTCATACACGAGCTTCACGACAGTTTTCCTCCCGCGTAAAATTGAGAAGCACCGGCCGCATGCCCTGCACGCCGGTGCTTTGTCGGAGAGAGTCTTCCGCCTCCCCCCGTCGAGCGAGTCGACCTCTAGCCCAACAAAGGCATGTCCTCGCTCGGTATGACGGGAAACATTCGGCCGTACTCGCCGTCGTCGACCCCCGCCAACTCACGTAGCTGCGCATGAATATGCTCAGGCTCGATTCGGATACCGTCTTCATCCAACTTCAACGACCCCGCATGGACTTTCATCGGACGCTGTCCATCATCCGTTGCCCCTACGACCCTATTTCCCGAGATTCCAGGTCCCATCATCATCATGCTGGAAACCGACCAATGGTCCTTCCCTGCGTTCTCGTTGTACATGGGTGTCCGGCCAAAGTCCGACCCGATCACCAGCGTCAAACGGTCTGCGACGCCCTGGCGCTCAGCTTCGTCCATGATAAACCCCGCCCCCTCGATCAACCGCTCCATCGCCCCCGTGTGGGCGTCATCATGGTTTCCATGGGTATCAAAGCCGCCGACGGAGAGATTCGCCACGATAGACAGCCCCGACCGGAAGGCCGCCATCGCAACTTCTGCCTGGCGAAACAGTCGGTTTCCTGAATTGTCGAGCGGATCGGGCAAGTACTCCTGCAAACGCTTGAGTTCGCCTGCGCCGCTGCGCGCCGCGAAGAGCAAGTTCTGTGCGTTCTCGATGCGCGGGAGTCTCAAGGAACTTGCGAGGTCACGCTCACGGGCCGAGCGAGCACCTCGAATCAGCTCAGTCGCCCGCTCACTGTGAAACAGCGCCTCTGGGTCCGCAGGGTTTGTGCGACCTGGATAGGCGATCGAAGTCAGCGCGTTGGTGTTCCCTGTCCGCGTCCGTGCCACGATGCCCCCTGTGACATCGTACCCACCGAAGCTCAAATAGCTCATCGGCAGCTCAAGCCCATAACTGGCCGCAACAATCGCTCCAAAACTTGGAAAATCCTGGGTCAACCGCCCGCTCCATGAGTGCCGGGTCCCCGTATCGTGACCATTTGTCTGCACATCGAGGCCGTTGATAACCAGAAGATCCTTGTAGTACTTCTGAAAGAACGCATCGTTTGCACCCACCGGGGCGTAGGCGATGTTTCCAGCCGTGAGAATATCGTCCGTCAAATAGCTGCGGTTGATCGCATCTCCCGGTTCCTCAAGATTTTTTGCCCCCTTTGGATCACAAAGCAGCGTTGGATCCCAGCCGCCGGCCGCGTTCAAAAGCACAAAAAGCGGGCCCTCGTAGCTAGCGAAGGTACGTGACCCTCCCGCCTCATAATCAGACACTGAGCCGTCTGCCGAGAGCCACGGAGCAACAACTCCCAAACCCGCGAGCGATGATAACTTTAGAAAATCCCGACGTTGGATAGTTTTCTTCATGACATTCTCCTATTCGTGCAGGAATCGATAGTCCGCGAGCATGTAGGTGAGCACTGCCATCCAGGCACGAATGGTGTAGTTGGGATCGCTGTCGATCGCTATCTGCCCCAGGTCTTCACCTGTCCAGAAATCCTCCTCCGCGCGGCACTGCCCCGGGAGATTGCGCGAATAGTCCTCGCTAGCGAGACCCTTTTTTCCATCCCGCCACACCTCAACAAACAATCCGTATGTTCGATCGATCTCGGGGTCATTCATGGCCAAAAACTCCCCCAGCAACCTCTCATGTAAAAAACGTATATTTGCGCGAATCGACTCGCTCACCGCCGGAACCTCAAATCCATTTGCATCCTCAGGCTCGTAGCCCGTCTCTACAAATGGGAACAAAACCCGCTCGGACGACGACTTCGTAAAATCTCGAGGCACGTTCCAACACGCAATTTCGTTGGACATGCGGTCCGCGACATTCACCATGATGCCGTTCGGGTCTGTGATCCGTTGGATTACAGAGTCGGAATCGATGCCGCCGTAGAATATCCGATACTGATTGAACGAAAGAAGAAGGTCCTGGTCCTCGAGGTTCCGCCGCCATGGATAGCCCGTGACCGCGGTGATCTTTCGGTTGAGGCCCTCAGGAGTCAAAAACCGCGCCGTTCCGACGGCGTGCAACTCACTCGCTCGCCCCCCCGTCGACTCCGAGGATTCCTCAGTCTCATCGATAGCGGCCACGAAACTCTTCGCCCGAAAGTAGGGCGACTTCACGATCTCGGCCGTCAACACCTTGAAATCGAAGTCGGATTCCGAAAATTTTGCAGCAATATCCTGAAACTCCATCGACTGAACATCGTGCGCGACCAACTTGCCCAAGTAATTGGCATCCGAGGGGTCTGTGGGCTCACGCAATGGCGTCTGCCCTGTGAATCCCTGGAAAGCGAGGTGAACGATCGATTTTCCGAAACGAGAGTCCTCTACAATCTTATAGCCTAACCAGGATGCCCCCTCCGTGGACTCTGACGAGGTCAACTCCGCGTCGGCAAACCCCGGCTTGTACATCTCGGGATACCAGCCATCCGCGAGCGGTCGGTACCGTCCTCGATCATCCCAGTTTTGAAGTGCACCTGCGACCGGGTCGATATGAGTGTGACAGACCGTACATGTGTCATTTTCCCGGGTCGGATTGAATCCATCGATACTCGTCGCGTCGACCGGACGTTCGCCGAGTGCCAGAATATCCGTCGCCAAGAAGAACTTGTAGAGCATACGGGAGCGATGCCGATTCCGATTGGTCGCTGTCGTCGGAAAACGATTCATGAACATATGCGACGTTAGAATGCCCGCGTGTGGGATTCCCGGAAGCGCAGCCTCTCGCCATTCGTCAACGTCGGTTTCGTCATCAAACTTGGTCGTCAGCCCGTAGCTCTTTGCGGAGAACGGATTGACCATCGTGTAGTCCGCGGTCAAAATCTCCGTGAACGGTCGATCTTCGCGCACGACGTGCGCGATGAGTTGGAGTGCATCCCTTGCGACCGCCAAATTTGAGGACCTTCTCGCTACATTCTGCTGCGCATCGTCAGGGAGATTGTCGAACCAGTAGAGGTTCGAATAATCTTCTCCGTCCAACAGATCGATCGCGTCCGAACCAGGCAAATAGCGATCGGTGAGCAATGAATCGTTAAACAATTCGATGATGCGAAGGTAAAAAGCATCCTCGGCCATCATCTCCATGAGGACCTCATCCAGGCCCACCTCCCCCAGGTCACGGACCGTCTGCTCCTCCCGCGGCGTAGGAAGCCGACCGACCAACGCGACGCTGGCCTTACGAAGCGTCTCGACGTCATCGAGCATCTGCACGCCGTCCCAATAGCTGTCCAAGCGCTCATCCGAGGCATCGCAGGTCACAGGGTTCGCTATGCGATCGACGAGTTCAGAAAAATCATCATACTCCTGGCTGCCCGGCTTGAACTGCTCGCCACCACCATGTTCGATCACGGCCGTGGGTTTTGCCAAAAGCCATGGCTGCCCGTCGTATTCAATCTTTGCGAGTTTTTCCACCGTCGCTAGATTCGCGTCAAGATATCCAGGCATATCCGACTGCTGAAGAACAAACTGAGAGTCCTTCGCGGCCCCCGAGGCATTGTGGCAGCTGACACAGGTCTGAGACATGACCGGTGTCCAAATTCGCTCCTGAAAAAACTGTTCGTTGGAGACACACTCCGCGTCATCCTCATCTTGCTTACATCCACCAGCTGCAGCGCCAAGCACAGCGCACAACACCAGCGGAAGCCCCTTCACAACCATCTTCCTATTGTTCATGTTGGTTCATCCCTTCCTCTAGCTCCGAGTTCATCCCACCACCCACCCACCGTAGATCCACGTTTAGTTCCCATCGCCGTCTCCGTCTCCGTCTCCGTCTCCGTCTCCGTCTCCGTCTCCGTCTC
>CAYTFJ010000058.1:0-28657 GCA_964437075.1 uncultured Nannocystaceae bacterium | reverse complement strand
AGCCTCGCGGCCTCCGAATGAGTTTCGGGTGGTATTACGGACTCAGGACACTAGGACTCGATACAAAAACCGAAAACGACGCTTTCGTCAATGCCGCTAGCCTCCACTTTTACCGTGACCTCCCAAAAACCGGCCATCTGAAAATGAACGGGGTCCACGACGTAGCTTCCCGCGGTGCCCTCCTCGGTCACGACGGCATCGACTGCGCTTCCGTGGCCATGGTCTGGCATCCAACTGGTCACGGACACCGTCGCGCCTTCCATTGGACCTGCGGATGTAGAGATCTCAAGCTCCCAGACATTGTCCTCACGCTCCGGCGGCCCCGGATCGGCATTGACCAAGGTAATTGTATGGTCGCCAGATTTCTTGTGCATTCCAGACACATAGGTCTCCGCTCGAGTCTCCTCCGAGCACTCCTTCATTGGCATTTTCTTCGGTTCATCAGAATCATCACATGCGACAATTCCGACGAGCGACAGCGCGATCGTTGCAACAGCAAGGCGTCTCATTGCCCACAAACTAGCAGAGCAAGGGGGTGGTGACATGGGACCAAATGCCGCAGAAGGCCCCTATGTCGCAACAACGGTCAGGTGAAGTTTATTGAATGTCATCCGGGCGCCTTCTTGTCTGTCTTTCTCCCAAACGTCTGTGACACTTCGCTATCCGTGATCGACACGCAGGCATCCAGCGCGACCCAAGCGCAATCGCTTGGCAGCGATCGTACGATGTGATTCACTTCACTTCGATGGTGCACGACAGCCCCCGAATGAAGACAGCGCTTCCATGGTGGTCTGCAATTTATGCGCTGGGGATTCTTGGCTGCGTCGACAGCGAGACAGTCCCTCCTCAACTGGTCTCGGCGGAGTTCGAGACCTACAGCACCATCTTGTTGCATTTTTCGGAACCAATGGATCGCCCAGGTCCCACGCGTCCAGAGAAGTTTAGAATCAGTGCAGGTTTTGCGACCGCAGAGCGTACCTACTATTTCGATCTCGCGGACCACTTCGAAAACGGAACTCCGGTGACCTGGGCAGCGGGCGACACCGGCGACACCGGCGACACCGGCGACACCGGCGACATGTTTCGCAGAGAGTCGCCGACCCTTCAATTTCGCCACGGAAAGAACCAGGTAGGTGCGCTCGAGCGTCTAGGCGAAGAACACTCGACCTTGCGCCTGACGCTTGCATTTGACCTTGAGCCCTACATTTGTGAGGCCGTCGCAGATTGCTCTCCCTACGGAGAGAACTGTGGAATATTCGTTCACTATGACGCGAGCGATGCCCCAAGACTCCGCGACAAAAATGGAAACAACTTGGTATCGATCGCAGCGACGTGGGTGAACGATACTTTTGCGGCGGATTATCCGGGTCGTTTTCCGGAGCATCAAGACCGCGTAGCCTTGAGATGCCCGAGCCCATACCCTCCAACCGCCCCCGTCGCCGAATCGTTTCGGCACGACATTCCGCGCCCCGCGCTTTCTCGATCGGCAATCAAATCGGTTGAGGGTATTCCTCAAGACATGGGCCGCTCAGCGAAATACTCATCGCAGTAGGCGATGAAATCACATGCAACGACGCTCGGATCGCGCCGTTTCGCGAAATAGAGTCCGATCTCTCGCTCAAAGGCAGAATGCTCGAATTCCGAAACGTGATGGAGCCTCGCGCTCTCCGAGCTTCGCGCAACAAGATGATCGGGAAGATAACCCACCCCGAGGCCGCGAGAGATCAGCTCGATACGTAAATTCGAGCTCACCACCTGCCACACCCCCGCAAACCGATAACGCAAGCGCTGTCGAGCCGGCCGGTTCTCGATAGGGTCAAGAAATGAAGTGAGCAGCAGGGCCCTTTTTAAAGCTTTCTCATCGCCTTGTCGCATTCCCAGATACGCGGGGTGTTTCGCGCTCGCATAGAGTTTCATGGTCTCGCGCCCATAGGGATGGGTCACAAAGTCATCCATGCTGCGCTCAAACACTCCGAATCCCAGCTCCAATGCGCCCCTCTTTACCCGAAGCACCAACTCGCGACTCGCGAGATTCGCCACATCTAAGCTAATCCCGGGATATCGGTCGAATAGCCCACTGAGCAGTCCTGGTAGGTAAAGATTCGTCACCCCCTGAGACGCACCTATTTTTACCCGCCCCCGTGAGTGACGGCCGATGTCGGTCAGATCGCGTTCCAATGCATTGGCTTCGACGATCATTCGTTCGGCGAACTGCATGACCCGCTTTCCGGCCGGGGTCAGGCTGGGGGGGGTTCCACGAACGATCAACGGCGTCCCATATTTGCTCTCCATCCGCGCGATTGTCTGACTTACAGCCGACTGGGTGACTGCGAGCCGCTTCGCGGCTCGATTAAAGCCTCCAGCCTCGATGACCGTCGAAAGGGTCTCCAGTTCACGCAGATCCATGAAGGGATATTAGCGCATCTTATCAATCCATAAAAACGTTTCGTTTTCCTTATTCATCAGGCTCCCCTATGATGTGCACATCGCGAGGAAACAACGATGACGACCAGCTATAGCAAGGGTTTGGAGGGCGTGATTGCCGACGAGTCGGCGATCTGCCACGTGATTGGGTCCGAGGGCCGCCTCATCTACTGCGGGCATTCCATTGAGGAGCTCGTCAAAAATCACAGTTTCGACGAGGTTGCCTACCTCATGCTTCACAATGAGCTGCCAGACTCGGCGGCTCTTGCACAATACCGAGCTGAGGTAAGTCGCGCGCGCGAGCTGCCAGAGTCGGTGCTCGCTGTGATTCGTGCGCTGCCCAAGGATCAGCACCCCATGGAGGTCATCCAGTGCGTGCTTCCACTCCTCGGTCAGCAGCGGCCTTCGGATCTTCAGACCGAGCGTGAAACCAAGGACGACGGCACAAAGATATCGAGAGTACGCGACCTTGGAGAGCAGCGTCGTTTAGCCTTGGACCTTCTCGCCAAGATTCCGACAGCGATCGCGGCCTTTCACCGCCATCGACAGGGACTCGACCTCAGGGAAAGCGATCCAGATATGGATCTTATGACCAATTTTCTTGCGCTTTTTCGCGGAACACCCCCGACGAAGCGCGAGGCTGAGGTCTACTCGATCTGCGCGATCTTGCAGATGGAGCACGGCTTCAATGCCTCAACCTTCACGGCACGAGTTGTAGGCTCGACGCTATCACCGCTCCACACCACACTTTCTGCCGCAGTTGGCGCGCTTTATGGAAAACTGCACGGCGGAGCGGACGAGGCCGCGTTCGAGATGGCAAAAAGCATCGGAAGCCCGGAGGCCGTCGACGCGTCGCTCGACAAAATTCTTGCCGCGGGCGGCAAGGTCATGGGCATGGGACACCGGGTCTATCGAACCATCGATCCACGAGCAAAGATCCTGCGGGGGCTCGCCGACGAGCTTTGCAGCAGCAAAGGAGGCGAACAAGAGAAAGTCTTTCGCACGCTTCAAGGGGTCGAAGCCTATATGTCACGCAAAATGGCCAAGGCCGGCAAGGAGATCCATCCAAACGTCGAGTTCTATAAGGGACCGGTCTTCAACGCGCTGGACATTCCTCCCGACTGCTTCACGGCGATGTTCGTGATCGCGCGCTCATTTGGCTGGGCGGCCCATGTCCTCGAGCTGTGGTCCGATCACCGTCTATACCGACCCCGCGCACTCTACGTGGGCGCCGACACCTAGGACAGACTCAACCGGCGACACCCAATTGCCGGCAAAGAAGAGTCCACACAGGTACTCTCCCAACCATGGGTATCGGCGGTTTTTTTCGTATTCCTCGTCCGTCTGAGGCGGTATCGACGTGGAACACCTCACCAGGGGTGGATACCTGTGCCTACGCGTTTAGCTGGCTTTGGGTGCTCGTGCCCCTGGTGCTGTTTGCCGGAAACGATCCAAAGCCGCCGGGCGGGCAGCTCGACGTCGCCTACGTCGGCCTCTACCTGCTCATTCTCGCAGCGACCGACGTTCACCGCCACTATACGATTCCGCTGGTCTACCTAGACAAGGAGGTGCGCCAGCAGTTCCCTGCCCGTTTTTTGTTTCTACCGGTCGTCTTGTTGGCGCTGTGGGCTGCAAGCCCAGTGATCGCCGCCCAAAAAGGTGTCCTGCTCTCGATTACGGTTGTCACCGCAGTCATCAGCTACGCACTCGTGCTCATCCAGATCGTCCGCAGGGACGGCGGAGTCGGCTCGATTCGTACCCGAGAATCCATCGCTCTTTTGGTACCTCTCGCCCTCGCCAACGGACTCTCCTTCGGCGGCATCGGCATTTTCGCCTCTGTAGACCCAGCCTGGTGGTGGGTCGCAGCGGCCCTCGGGTCGTCGGCCTACCTCGACTTGCGACTCAGCGCTGGTGCATCCGACCGGTACAATGATCAAACGACCGACAGCTTGGCGCATGACGGAATGCGTCCGACCCCCTTCGTCGGCACCCTCATTATCGCGGTCTTGGCCGCAGCGACGTATCTCTGGGGTCCAGCGATCGATACCCGCCTCCCTCGCGGTGGCATATCGCCACGACAACTCGTCAACCTTGTCGCCTTCATCGCGTTCGTCTGGAACCTTTGGCATTTTTACATGCAAAAGTACGGTTTTTTGCGCATGTACAATGCAAAGAGCCAAGCGACTGTACAAGTCCCTGGCTACGTCGACCGCCTCTTGGTGTTTTGCTGGCTCCCTCTCTACTTCGTATACTTGGTTCCCCAGTATCGCGGACTGGCCATGAGGAAAATTCCAAAAGGCCGTGAGTACATCGCTCCCCTCGCGGATGCCATGGAGCGCGTATCCGCCTATCTGACCCCGATCGCAACCACTCTCGTTGTGGCTGTGATCGTTCTGTGGCTTCGCGCGGAATGGAAATCCAATCGATTCAAAAATCGACCACGGCTGACGATGGCGCTCGGTACATCCCTGATGGCGGGCGCCTTTTTAGTCGTGGATCCAATGAAAGCTTACCTCGCTTTCGCCTTCAGCCACTCGCTCGAATACATGGTGTTTGTGTGGGCCTATCAGCGCCGCCGATACCAGCGAAGTCTGGACCACGCACCGCTCCTCGGAAAAATTTTACGTCACCCCGTCTTGGCTTACGGGTTGTTCACATTGGTCTTGGCGGCAATTTTCATCTACCTCAAGTACTACGGCCGCTACATATTCCCCCAGCAAGACCGCCCCCAGTTCTTGGGTTTCCGGACATCAACCTGGATCGCGTACTGGGGGATTTACCAATCCATGGCGCACTTTTACTGGGATGGGTTCATGTGGAAGATTCGCCACAAGTCGGTTCGAAAGCACCTCTAACTCGTGATCAAGACTGAAGAATCAACACCCCGCGTGGATCGCCATACCCAAATTACCTTGAACACAGTGGCGATCGACAACGTGGCGATGCCAGACGCGCTGAGCATCATCACAGATGCTGTGGTCCACGGCAAAGAACTTGCGGTTTACTTCGTCAACGCGGACTGCATCAACATCTCCGCGTCCAATCCTGAGTACCTCCATGTTCTTAAGTCGGCGAACACCCTTGTTCTCGCCGATGGGATTGGGATCCGAATCGCCGGAAAACTGAGCGGACAACCCATTGTCGACAATGTCAACGGCACCGACCTCTTCCCGCTTTTGTGCCAACGAAGCATTGCGCTCGGCCAATCGATATACCTGCTTGGTGCGGCCCCTGAAGTCGCAGCCGAGGTTGAAGCAAAGATGGTCGCACTCTATCCCGGCCTCAGAATCGCTGGCACGCATCACGGTTTTTTTCCCCACGATAATTGTAACCATGTCATTCGCAAGATCAACGCAAGCGGAGCCGATATCCTTCTCGTAGCATTCGGTGCCCCCCGTCAGGAGCAGTGGATCTACGACTATAGCGACCAACTCACCCCACGAGTGAGAATCGGCGTCGGCGGTCTCTTCGACTTCTTCTCAGGACGAATGCGACGTGCGCCCATGTGGATGCGAAAACTATCCGTGGAATGGGTCTGGCGACTCTGCATGGAGCCGCGGAGAATGTGGCGACGTTACCTCGTCGGAAATTTCATATTCTTGGCGCGGATCATTTGGTGGCAAGTTAAAAAGCATCGCTAGTCACCCATCCCCCACCTGAACCTGGCTAGCGCCAAAGCCACATGCTGTCTCTCGGCCGCGTACCCGTCGCAGCGGACATCCCAAAAAATGCCAACGCCAGTACTTGGGGCCCCTGTGGACCCTGGGCCTGGGCTCGGCGCGAATCAGAGATTCGCACCGAAGACTGCAGTCCAAAGCTCAACAAAAGGTTGGTCCCAGCACTGTATGTCACGGGAAAGGATGCTGCCAGGGCTGACTCAGAGCGAGAGGGCCCGAGCGACCGGCCAAGCACACTTGTGGTCGCTGACACTGACGCTCCAAGGTCCCACCGTCGCCCAATCCCATGACCGACAGACATTCCACCGAACACCACGCTTCGGTACGTCGGTACCAGCGGCTCGAGAACATCACGCATGCCCAGGCTGAATGCGAGCGAAGTATGCTCTTCGCCCATACGACTGAAGGATGACCGATAGGACAGAGATACCGATGGTGTGATCAACGTCTCCCCATCTCCAATCTCCGCAGCATAGTTGACTCCACCTTCGATGGCGATCTGCTGGCCCGAGGCAGGAACGTGGCCCCACATGCCTCTCAGACCCAACACGACCACACGAAAAGGAAAATCAGAGACCACATGGCGCCCCTCAATGCCAGCTCCTATCGAGTTGCGTGACTCGATCGTGTAGTGAAATGAGCTTCGAAGCGCAACGATTCCAGACTTTCGAACACCGCCACCCACCGCGGCGCCACTATTGTCGTCGGGGTCATTCGATGGATCCGGCGGATCCTCATCACCAAGAGGCTTGGTGTACGAGGCACGCAACGCGTTTAGCCAAACAAGCCGAGGGGAGACTGCGGTGCGAAGCTCGGCACCGCCGTCCGCCCGCAGCACCCGAACCACTGCTGGAATATTCGCCGCCGCCGATCCCTCGAACAATGTATCGATCGTCGCGTAGTCGACGGCACCGGCAGCCAGTGTCCCGTCGATGGAACCGCCAACCCGTGGTGATAGTGATGAACTCACCCGCAAGTCCGCTTGGTGCAATAGTAGTGGGCGCTTCTCTCCGGATGGCGCTGGCAGTCGCATCGTCAACCGCGGACGATAGCGAAGTCGCAATGAGGATCTACGTGTACGTCGACGCCAGCCTGTGGCACCCGTAACACGCACAAGGCTCGAATCGCTGCCAGCCCCCGGCAAGATACCGACAGACCCGGACCCTCCGGCTCCGATGGCCGCATCGTTGGCCGCAGATCCCGAGGCCAGCAGTAAAAACTGGCTCAAGGCCAAGCCAAGAGTTTCTAGCGCCACAATCTTCGACCGTCCTTCCACTGGCCGGCCGTCTCAGCCGAGGATCCATCTTGAGGGATCTGCACGCACCAAGATCGCTCCGCCCTCCCCTTGACTACGGCGCCCCAGTGCGTCTCTTTCTGCGCGTGGATCATTTTCGTCGAAGCCGCCTCTCCACCTTTGCCCGCGCTGCCTCTCGCTCTTCTTCGCTCATCGAGAGATGCCAATACAACGCCCCAAACAAGAAAATCCCTCCTGCCTCGACGAACCCGACCTCAATCAATGAAGAGATGGGATGCATGTGCATCCATACCTGCATGGCTACGAGCATGACCGCGACCGGTACAAGACAAGGCACCACCGTCACGCGATAGAACTCTCGACGCGTAGACTGATTCGCCCGCGTCACCATCCCCAAGATGATCACGCTGCCCTCGATCAACGAGACGAGCAATGTCGCCACCGCCACGCCTTTGAGGCCCAACGGTCGGGCCAGCGCCACTGACAAGCTAAGGTTTACTGCCTGTCCGCCCAAGACAATGAATGCCAGAGGTCTCTGCTGTCCACGCATAGCGAGCAGTTGTTGGCTGGTACTATGAATGACCAATACCATTGCAGCTCCCGCAAGAATCTGTACCAAGGGGGCCGCTTCGGCCGCTTCCTCCGATATCCAACAAACGAGAAGCGGTTCAGCCAGGACTGCGAGGCCTACGATTAGGGGAAAGGCCAACGCAGCGCTCACCCGACTTCCTCGAAGCCACACCTTGCGCAGCCCCGCGTCATCTCCGCTTCCTGCCATCTCCGCGACCACGGAGGACAGCGAGTGCGAAATTTGCACGCCGACCTGCGAAGCCTTACTCGTGACCCGAATTGCGACCGTGTAGAGCATCACCGCTCGGAGGTCAAAGACGCGTTCGACAATTAGGGTGTCGACCCGCGTGGCGATTACGGACGCGACCGCAGCCAACATGAAAAAAAGAGAATAGCTCCAGAGCTTCGGGATCAATGACCAATCGACAAATTTGAAGCGCAGGCTGGTTCCTGGAAGGGCGATTTTCCCGTGGATGGCAATCAGCACAAAACCGAGCACCATCGAGCCTGCGTTCATCGCCGCGAGAGCCTCAAGGGACTCAAAATGTGGCAACGCAAACAGCACCAGGCAGAAATAGACGATCGTACCTGTCGCCTCGTAGTAGTTGACGAAACGAACCTGTTGGTGGCCCGCGAAAATTCCGCGAAAAATCGACAAGGGCATCACCAAGGCCACGGACGATCCTAGAATCAGTAACATTGATTCTGCCTGTGCAAGCTCAGTCGCCGACAGCTTGGGAAAAATCACAGACGAGAAATGAACACAGCCATAGGCCAACAACCCGACCACGCCGGCCTGAACCACGTACAGCCAAAAAATTGTCGCTACCGATCGCTGATGAGCATCAAAATCGTGGGTCCCACGAGCATCCGCGACGAGCTTCATCACAGCCGGCCCAACGCCAAGATCCAACAGCATCAACAAACTCATGACCGCCCACACCGCGGACCACAGGCCGAATGAATCGACACCGATCGTCTTGATCAAAAACGGCGTGATGGCCAAAAAAACCACCGTCTCGATGGCCTGTCGCACGTATCCCGAGATCGTGTTTCGAACGATGTTTCGTCGGGGATCGTCATCTCCAGAGTGGAGGCGCCGGTCGTGGTTTGCAGGTGTGTTCAAGCGACGCAGGTTAGGCGAGGTCGAGGCGAGATACACGCCTTTATCGAGAAGAGATTAGGCAAAAGACAAGGCTAGATCCTCCACCGATCGCGCCACATGAAGCGCGCTTCACGCCCTGGCGACCTCGGTCCGAGTCAACCCAGGATGATTCCGCTTCGTGTAGAATCATCTCTTACCATGCGCAACGTTTCCTTGTTCACCCTCCTCTGCCTACCCTTTTTTGTCTCCTGCGCATCGGATTCGGTGGCACCAAAGGAAAGGATCGTATCTGAAGTGAGCCGAAGCTCCGAAGCGACGCCGACACAAAAAGTCAGAGTCGAGCCCGGAGACTCGCACGCCGAAATGGAAGACGAAGCCCGGCGGCGAGCGACAGCGATGGGCTCATCCCTAAAAGCGGAACTGATGGCCGCAATGGGCAAGGGCGGACCGAAACTCGCAGTCGAGGCGTGCCGCGTTTCGGCTCCGAACATCAGCGACAAGGCGTCCACCGGCGAATGGCGTGTCGGACGTACGGCCCTTCAAATCCGCAACCCTAAAAATGCCCCGGACGACTGGGAACAGCGGATGCTCACCGTTTTTCAGGCCCGTATTCGCAAAGGCGAGCCGGTCATGAACCTCGATGCGAGTGAGATTGTCGAAGCCGACGGGGTGAGGACCTTCCGATACATCAAAGCAATCGTCACCGCACCACCATGCCTCGTCTGCCATGGCCCAGCAATCGAACCTGACCTGGCTGACGAAATTGCCAGGCGATATCCGAATGACAAAGCCACAGGATTCGTCGCCGGCGAGTTGCGAGGAGCATTCACAGTCTCCAAAACCGGGGTCCAGGGCCCAGCTCCCGGTCTCCCCGGGAGCAGCTAGCAACCTTGCCGGGCAAACGCCTCCTTGGATCCTGCCAATGAACTCGTACAGGCCTCTTCGGCGGCCTGCCTCGTCGCAGGTTCGGCCGCGAGTTTTGTCCAAGTTTTCACAGAATTTTCAAAGGCGAACTGCGCGGACTTTCGCTGCGCTGCGCCCAGCTTGTTCCAAGTACAACGGCTGCGCGTGATCAACTCATCGCAGTCCGCAATGCCGATCTCCGTTCCGTCCGCGAGCTTTACTGCCCGTGCGGCGGGAGATTCGGGGCCATCGGACCCTCGCTCCCCGTTCACAGCCTTCCCTCCCGCTTGTGTCGATTCTCCGTCAGCCTCGCCGCCGCCGCACGCCGACCCAAAAATGGCAGCTGCCAGGACCCACAAACAAACCCCAAGGCTACGGCCTTGCGCCTCGGCTACCATCGGCAACTCCAGTCCGAAGTCTCAACCTTGGCGCTCTCGAGCGCCGCTCGACAGCCGATTTTAAGGGCCTCAGCCGCGACTTCCCTGTTTCCCGCGAGCGTCTTTTTCCACGATCCAATCTGCTCGCGCAAGACCCGTCGATGGCCGCCGGCTTCGCCCTTCGGAACATGACTGTCGAGGCATTCCGAGAACTTGCGAATGTAGTCATCACACTGCGGCACCCCGATCGCTGCGATCTCAACGGTCGAATCTCCCCGTGCAAGGCCCTCGGTCGTCCCTGGAGCCGTTGCGGCCACCACGGGCTCGCTCCTCTCCTTCTGACGATGTTTCGATTCAGCCAGTTTTTCACCCGTCCGGCCCCTCGTCTCGCCACGACCCACGTCAGCCGAGACGGATTTTTCGGCCTTTGCGCGGTTTTCTTCCGTGCTCGCTGTCTTTTCTGCCCCCGATTTATCGCCGCCGCCACAAGCTGCGAGCGCGCAGATTAGCCCTGAGCAAAGGGTTGGGGCTCGCAAACCCCCGAGACCATGCGTAGATCTTCTCATCGACGCCCATGCTAGGCCCCGATGTGGGAATCCTCAACCCCAAGCACGTGGGAATGCGACGCCATGGCCACTATTGTGCGGCTATGCCCCAGGTCGAAGATCCAACCGTCCAGGCCATTTTTCAGCCCGATCCCGAGCAGTCCCCCCGCGCGCTTTTAGTCGCAGGCGCATGTGGAAACGTCGGATTCGGCAAACTCGGACAATTCGCTCGCCTACTTCGCAAACACGGCGTCCCGGTGATCGCTCTCGATCTTTCACCGAAGGTGACCGAGGTCAAAGACAAGCTGCGCAAGGCGTTCTCAAAAAAGTTTTCTCCTGAGCAGATCGACGGAATTCTCGAGGGGGTGCAAGTGGTGCACGGTACTCTCGATGATGTTCCAAGCGACATCGCCATCGGCTTCGTTTTCGAGGCAATTCCGGAACGTCTCGAAATCAAGCGCCCATTCTACGAGGCCATTCGCGCTCGAGATCCAGAGGCCTACGTCTTTTCGGCGACCAGCGGAATCACGACACAAAAGCTCTTCTCTGGACTCCCCGGAGCCGATCGCTCAGGCGTGATGCACCCCTTTTTCCCCCACCTCACAAACAAGCTGTGGGAGATTCCTACCCGCGGCTGCGTAACCTCGAAAGACACCCTCAAGATCATCCGGGCATTTCTTGCTGGATTCGGGATGAGCGCGATCGAGACTTCAGACGTCCCCGCATTCGCCGCTGATCGCATCTTTTGCGGCATGATGCTTGAGGCCGTTCGTGTGCACGAAGACATGGGCCTAAGTCCGGCCCAAATTGATGATGTGTGCAAGCGAGAGCTCGGGACGTCCCCCTTCTTCGTACACAACCTCATTCGCGGCGCCAACTACCTATCCGCACACTGCATGGAGCTCATGCAGGATGAGGTCGATTCCACCCTCTACAAAATCCCCGCCGCCTGGCGACCCTACGTCGAAGACCCCGGAAAACAGTGGCCTTACGAGCGAGGAGAGAAGTGTCCCAAAGAAAAGTACGCGGAGGTCCGAGAACGCATGCTGGGCATGCTCTTCGCTCTGAGCGCATACGAAATCAAAGCCAGAATCGTCAGCCCCTCCGAGCTCAACTTTCTTTGTGAGAACGCGCTCGCGTTCCGTCTGGGCATGCCCGCGCTCATCAAGGGCCTCGGTTTCGACCAATCCCGTGCCCTCACAGCCTCCTTCTTGAAGAAACAGTCCATCACGAAAGCTGCCGAAGTTGCCCCCCTCGATGCCTTGAGCCCCACACAATCGGGATTTGCCAACATTTATATCGATACAGCGGTTCACGGGGGAGTTGGGCTTATCTCACTCAAGCGCACCACTATAAACCACGTCTTTGTGGCCGAGTTGGACGCTGCCTACGAGCTGATGCAATCGAACGATGCCGTCACATCGATGGTCATTGCTCCCGATGGTCGTTTTAGCCGCGAATTTGGCCACGGCGCAGACGGCAACTGCTTTGTTCCCGTGCTCGGTCGGAGAGACGCCGCCCTTGACTTGATCCAGACTTGGAAACGTACTTTGACCAAGCTGCGACGTGGCAAGCCAACGGTCGCAGCCCTCGTGGGCCGGGTCCTCGGTGGTGGGCTTGAGTTTGCCTCGAATTGCACGGCACGAATCGCGGCCCAAGGGACAATGCTCGGGCAACCCGAACCCAATGTCGGTGTCCTTCCGGGACTCGGTGGCTGCCATTTGATCCACCGCAGTTCCAAGCCCGAGGCCCACGACCGCATCAACGAGGTCCTTCTCACCGGACACAGCTTCCCGGCGACCGAGGCGAATGAATGGGGTTTTGTCACCCACATCGTGCCCCTCCGCGAACTGCCTCGGGCGAGCATGACCTACGCCGCGGCGTTGGCATCGGGCGAAGAACCCTCGCCAGCCTTTCGCGAAGGTGCCGTCCCAATCGAGGTCAACCGCGAGGTCAACCCACGCAGTGAGTCCGATGTTATTCTCGATAAGGACCTGCGTGAGCTCATCGCGGCCACGATCGAGGACGTCAACAATCTCTCCTACGCAAAAGGATCAGCGCTCGAAGAGCAGCGCGCTGCCGAGAGTCTAACGATGAGCACCAGCAAAATCGGGGTCAAGGCGATGTTGCGAGGCAAGCCGCCCGTGTTCGAGAACCCCCTAGAGTCCTAGGACAAAGCCGGAGCCGCGGACTCCTCAGTCCGCGGCGGGTGCCGTCGATGTGCAGGACGCCAGCGGGCGCCCCGCTTGCGAAGGCCACAAAGGCGATTTTCTTCGTCGCGCGCGAGCAATCGATCGCGACGAAGATCGATGTCTGGGACCCCGTCACCGAGGAAAATCCGGGCGATTTCTCGAGGACGTGGGCTCGGGCCCACACGATCGCTCTGGACCCGAAAATGGAGCCGAGAAGCCTCCGCATCGAATCGAATGTCGACAAGGAACGGCCGGATATCGATGCTCACGCGCTCGATTTCACCACGACGTCTGCCCTTACCTTTTTTTATTCTCCGGTCGCGCTCGACGACCAACTCAGTTTTTTGCATGATCTCTTCGATACGCTGCTCCAGCCCTGCTACACGCTCGGGCCGGACCGCCGCGCTAAAGTCGGCCCCGGCAACCATCTCCCCCAGTCGCATTTCCCCTGGGGCGACGATCCGGACGCCAAGGATTTCAAGCCCAGGCGGGGCACATTTTCGCACACTCATGAACAGCTCCGTGGACATCTCGGCTCGTTCACCCTCCGTAAGACGTTGATTGATGTCTTCGTGCGATCGTTCGAGGATCAAATCACACTCCATGACCTCTTCCTCCCCCGCCATGCCCAGAGCTAGCGCGGGGCCCATACTCATGCGGGGTTGCGGTTTAAATCCCCTCGAAAACCCCATCTCGATCCCTGCGCGTCGAAACATTCGCGGCACCATTCGGACGATGTCGAGATGCCCGAGAAAAACCAGATTGTCGCGTTTTGCGAAGAAGATACGAACCTTGCTGTAGGCAGCCTCAGCATTTTCTTTGAACGCGCTATCATCCGGAAGAACGCTGTGGGCAACTCGTTCACCGCGAGCAAACGCATCATCGTTATTTTCGACATCTTCGTCGACTTGTTCAGCTGGTAGCGCATCGGGTGTTTTCCGGAATCTCGACCGTTCCGAATCTAATGTGCGAAGCGCCACCAGTCGATCGTCTCGCATCTCAGAGAGATCGCAGGCGATTCCACAGTCGTAACAAACAAGACGACGTGCATCGGCCTGAGCCGTTTTTTCGTCACTGTGGTGAACTTGCATTCCTGCCGGCTTCCCACATGGCGGTGAGTTCCTCCCCTTCAGAGCACGCCGATACTCGCCTTCGAGGAAACCATCCTCGAAGCCCATGTCAAGGTGACTCCAAGGCAGAGGTATGTCCAGTGGGAACGTTCCGGTGTAGAGGCCGCAATCGATATCAGCGTCCGCAAAAGCTTGTTTCCAACGAGGGTAACTGAAGCCCTCACGCCACCCGTCAAAGCGGGCACCTTCCCTGTATGCGAGCTCCAGTGCGCGACCCAATCTTCGGTCTCCACGTGCAAAAATGCACTCAAGCCAGCTTTCTCGAATTGCGTGGGTCTTGAGCCCGAGCTTGGTCTTTCGGGTCGATTCGCGAAGGAACTCAACCTTCGCCTCCAGCGACTCGACTGTATCCATCGCCGCCCACTGGAATGGAGTATGAGGTTTGGGAACATGTTGACTGACGCTCACAGTGATCTGTGGAGGTCTCGGCAACTTAAGGTCCCGAGCGACCTTACTTACATTTCGCCCAGTCTCGACGATGCCCTGCAAATCTTCTTGGGTTTCCGTAGGGAGACCCATCATGAAGTACATCTTCATCCGCCCGTAGCCGCGCTCAAAAATGCGGCGCGCCGAAAGTAAGATATCTTCGTCGCTGACATTTTTATTAATCACATCGCGCATGCGCTGAGTGCCGGCTTCTGGCGCGAAAGTAAGGCCGTTGATCCCGACCTTCTTGATCTCATCGAGCATGTCTGGCTGCAGCCCATAGGCCCGCAAACTAGCGATCCCTAGCGACACCTTGCGTTTGGCAAGTTCGGGCACCAACGCACGAATTAGCGGGTCGATACACGAAACATCCGCTGTGCTCAGTGCCGTCAGACTGGCGTCCGTGAACCCTCCCGCGTCGGTCCCCTCAAGCACGGCCTCGATGATGTCTTCGGGCTTCCGCTCGCGCACTGGCCGGTAGATCATTCCCGCCTGGCAAAAACGGCAACCTTCGGTACACCCGCGAGTGATCTCGACAGACGCCCGATCAAAAATCGCCTCAGCAAACGGAACAGGAAAGCGAGTCGGGAACTTGAAATCGTCGAGATTGCGAACGAACACTCGCTCGACAAGCGCTTGAACGCCCAGAATTTCCCCTTCTTGAGTGCGGCCAGCAACGACCTGAAGCCCGGTTCGAGGCTCAGTCTCCACCCGATAGAATCGTGGGACATAGATCCCTTTGATTTTGGCGGCCATCGCCAATATTTCCAATCGAGTCCGCCCCTTCTGGCGCATAACACCGATCTGGCGTAGCAAGGCTGGCAGCGTCTCCTCAGCTTCACCGACCAAGAATATGTCGATAAAGTCGGCGAGCGGTTCTGGGTGTGTTGCTGTCGGTCCGCCACCGAGAACGATCGGATCGGAATCGCCGCGGTCTTCGTTGCGCAACGGAACTCCACCAAGGTCTAGGTTCAGGAGCACGTTCGTGTAGCAGAGCTCGTGCTGAAGACTAAGCCCGACCACGTCAAAATCTCGAAGTGGTCGACGGTTTTCGAGACTCACAAGTGGAATTTCGCGTGCACGCAGTTCTGCTTCCATGTCGGACCACGGACTAAACGCGCGCTCGCAACAAAGGTCCTCCTCTCGATTGATAAGATCGTAGAGAATTCGTGTCCCCAAGTGACTCATCCCGATCTCGTAGATGTCTGGAAACGCCAGAACAAAACGACATTGAAGGCTTTCCCACTCCTTGCAAATCGCTTGCTCCTCACCTCCGAGGTATCGTCCTGGTTTTTGCATCTGCCCCAGAAACTCGGCGTAGGGGTGCCCCTCAAGAGCCGGACCCGGACGAAGTGCGGGGATGACCTTAAGTCGCGATCTCATTAATTGGGGTGTATCCCACAGGCAAGAGCCCGGCGGAAGCCTCGACGCACAGTCCCCACCGACCCTCCCTGGCGACCCTCCCCTGGGGTATGTCCTCGCGACCGATTTTTGATGGTGTTTCTAACCTCGCTGAGACCCAGCCCAACACTCGCGTCAAGCCGGACCCACCGCCTGCCCCGGCTATCCGGCTCAGAACAGTCCAAGGGCGGTCTCTCCGCATTTTCACCGAAGCCCGTACGGCGCTCGCATCGCTGCCGAACAAGCCCAACGTGCTACGGGCTTGCAAGCCAGGCTCCAGACCTTACGCTGTTCCCCTGTGAAGGACCTCTACACAACCTTGGGAGTCGATCGTAGTGCCGAGGTGACCGACATCAAGCGGGCATTTCGTAAAATCACCATCGAAAACCACCCCGACAAACACCCAGGAGACACGGCGGCAGAAGATCGATTTAAGAGCGCGTCTCAGGCCTACGACGTGCTCGGCGATAAGGACAAGCGCAAGCTTTACGACGAATTCGGGGAGATGTCGCTCACCTCTGGTTTCGATGCCGAGCGTGCTCGAGCGTACAAGAGTGCAGGCGGCGGGTTCGGCGGCGGCCAAGCCTACCCCTCCGGATTCGGATCCCGCAACGCATACACGGGCTTCTCGAACTTCGGTGACGCTCGGGGAACCAACTTCGATGATTTGCTATCGAAGCTCTTTGGTGGCGGCAGTATTCACAGCAGCGGTAACATGGGCACATCCCGCTCACGAAAGGGACAAGATATCTCTGGTGAAATCGAGGTGACTCTCCTCGACTCGTTGATTGGTGTGACTGTCCCTCTGCGAGTCGATACCTCGGGAGGAAAAATCAAAACCTTGGATGTGGTGATTCCGAGGGGCGCTCCCGATGGCGCGAAGCTTCGACTTCGTGGGCAAGGTGCAGCGGGATCCCCACCCGGCGACATCTTGCTAAAAATCAAGATCAAACCTGGCCAACATCTCGAGCGCAAAGGAAACAACCTTCACATGAAGCTGGCTGTGACGGCGCTTGAGGCCTACCGAGGGGATAAGATCGACGTGGAAACTCCTTGGGGGACCGTGACGATGAGCTTGCCCCCCGGCAGCCAAAACGGTGCTACGTTCAGGCTGCGCGGCAAGGGCGTCCAACGAACCGTCAAGGGCACAGCGGACCATGGCGATCTCTACGTCCGCCTCGACCTACGAATGCCCGCGCCCGGGGACAACAACCTCCTCGATGCCCTCGACCATCTTCAGGCCGACCAGAACGTCCGTGAGGGGCTCCAGTTCTCCTAGCGGAGAAGCGAACGTACCTCACGCGTCACCGCGTCACCGCGTCACCGCGTCACCGCGTCACCGCGTCACCGCGTCACCGTCTGCGCCCAGACGCCGCGCATACGGGAGTCCAGCCGTGTTACTCCCCGACGAGTGACTCGGAGACTTCCCGTAATCAATTCCGCGGATCACGCGCCGCGTCCCCGTCGTAAACATCCGTCGTGGCTGCGTGTGCAGATGCCCGGCGGAACCGAGTTTGCCCGCCTCAAAAAACGAGTGACTGACCTCAAGCTCAACACGGTGTGCCAGAGCGCGAGCTGCCCCAACATTGGAGAGTGCTGGAACAACAAAGCGCTCACCGTCATGATCCTCGGCGACATTTGCACACGCTCGTGTCGTTTCTGTGATGTCACAACGGGTCGCCCCCAGGCCGTGGATGAAGACGAACCGAGACGTGTTGCCAAAATTCTTGGCGAACTCGATCTCAACCACACGGTTATCACATCGGTAGACCGCGACGACCTCGTCGACGGCGGCGCTCGGATATGGGCAGCGACCCTCAATGCCTGCCACGAGTTCGCCCCGTCCATGTCGGTCGAGGTCTTGGTCCCCGATTTCAAGGGCGACCTCGCTAGCGTAGATACCGTCCTCGCTGCGAACCCCGACGTGTTCGCACACAATCTTGAGACCGTGCCGCGTCTGAGTCGAGAGGTCCGTGTTCAGGCCAGCTACAAACGCAGCTTTGCCGTGCTCAAACATGCCCGGTCGAAGGGCGCACTCACAAAGACAGGGATCATGTTGGGCCTCGGTGAGACCCGCGAAGAAGTTGAACAGGTCATCGACCAACTCGCCGAACTCGAGCTGACGATCCTCACACTTGGTCAGTACCTTCAGCCAACAAGGAAGCATTTGGAAATCACCGAATATGTCTCGCCGGGTGTATTCGATGCGCTTCGAGACTACGGTCTCTCGCGTGGAATCGAACATATTGAGAGCGGCCCCCTGGTGCGCAGCTCCTATCACGCAGAGGGACAAGCCAAGCTGATCCGTCGAATGCAGACTCGACCCGGATACGGGCAAATTGGCGCCGCATCACTCGTCGATCCCCCGACAGTCTAGCGGACAAGCTATCGAGGATCCTTCGCCCAATACATGTCACGCTCCAGGTAGTCGGTCAGCCATGAGAGCCGCTGTTTCTCGTTCATGGCGGCAAGCGACGGATCGGAATATCCCACGCACGCATCTCGAAATCGGCCAAATTCAGTCCCGCCATTCTCAAGATCGTCGCAGACACGTCTTGCTAGCTCCGGGATTTCAGATCTGTCACATCCGAAGTCGATCGTCGCCATCTTTCGAAGTTTTCGGTAGGTGCTGGGAATGCATGCCCGCGACCTATTTTTCTCGATCACCAAATTTTCAACTCCACTTGCCGTGAAGATCGCCTCCATGGCCGAGATATCGGACACCCCTAAGCGAACCGGAACATTCACAGAATCGATCGACGCCGATACTCCATCCCGAATCGAAGGGCGCACAATCGTACGCCAACACTCAGATCCCTGGTCGACATCACACCACACCCGAATGTTGCGATCTGCGAGCATTTGAAGCGACCCCCGAGCCCAGTCGATGTAGCGATTGTCCCGTTGCCCGGTGTTCGGATGAAACCCGATCACAACACCCCGTACCGACATTCGTTCTACAATCGAAATCAACAACCGGGCGCCAAAGCTGTTCTCGATCGAGGAAAAGTTCTCGTCAGACACGCCCCCCTCCCAAGTAGGACTGTACAAAATCACGCTCTCTCCCGAGCGTCGCTCGGCCTCCGATGCGGCCCGAAACCCCTCCAATCGACCAATCACAGAACTGCCCATCTTGATCAGCCGTCCCTCTCGCACATCTACCGGGCGAAAAACTCCTGCCTCAACCAGCCGCTCGCATGCAATTTCACCTGCAACGAGCACGTAGTCATAAATTCTAGAAATCGGCTTCACCGAAGCTGGCTTGTTACTCTCTCCATGAAGAAGCAACACGTGGCGACAATCTCGCTGCGCAACAACGCGACAATTCGATTGCGCGTTGAACGGATAGAACACCACCATGCTTGAAAATTTTGGGATCTCTGAAAGACGCGAATACGTACAAGTTTCTACACCGAGACTCCGACACACAGACTCCACCCTCCGACGCACGCCCGGATACGGTTTGTAGACTACAATTGTCTCGCCGACGGGCAAAAAACCCGAACAGAAATAGGATGCGACCTGCTTAATGGATTCAGGGAAACGATTGTCCAAGAATACCGCATACCGAAAACGGTCTCCCAGCCGGAGCCTCCCGCCCTTCGAAACGGCCCTGCCCCGAACGCCACGTACCAGTCCACGAAGGGTCTCAGAGATTCGAGAATACACTTGAGGGTTGCCGTCTTCCGCCCCGATCGACACGAGGAGCATGCTCTCCGATGCGATGTGAGCCGACCTTGCTATCAAGATCGACGAAATTCGAGTCACTGTTCATTCCAGCATGCCCTATACACTTCAGCACGTTACTGCCGAACGACGATATTCTCGCTATCGATCAGAGAACCTGCACTCGAAAGCATCATCGATATTACGCTCGCAACGTGGCTCGGCTGCATGATTGTGGCGGGATCTTCATCTGGAGCCAGTGTACGCCGAAGCGATGTCGCGCATCGCCCAGGCGACAGGCAGACAACGCGAGTCCCATAGACGACCAACTCCTGTCGCAAGACGTCGCTCATGTAGATCATCGCGGCCTTCGACGACCCATACGTCAACCATCCAGCTCGTGCGGTGATACCTGCTGTGGATGCGATGTTTATTATACAATCAAACCTGTTCCCGTTACGAAGAAGCCCCTGGATCAAACGAAATGGGGCAATCAAATTAACTTCCATCGTATGCCTAAAGTCATCAGCATCGATCTCATGAACCCCACACGGATTGGTGTACCCCGCGTTATTTATGATCACATCGATCGTCTTCCCAAGCCCGATTACTGTGGAAAGAATCGCATCCACATCGCTGTCTCTTCCGAGATCTTTTTGAACTACGACATAAGTATTCGCGGGATATCGACTTCGGCACTCAGACACCATCGCATCGAAATCATCGCTAGGCCGAGCGACGAGAACGAACGTTTCAAAACCAGCGGCTTCTGAAAGGGTGCGAACGGTCGCGGCGCCTATGCCCCGAGACGCCCCGGTGATCATACATGTTCTAGTCGTCATGTTGTTCTCCACGAATAATCATCTCGACAAGCGCGAGGTCCTCTGGATACGTCACCTTAATGTTCGTGCTTGGCCCATCAAGATAGCCGATCTCGACCCCCCCGAGGTCCAGGCATGCCGCTGTGTCTTCGGTATATCGTTTGTTCAACGACTTCGCCCGAAGATGGGCTGAGATCAAGACTGCCCGATCGAATTTCTGTGGCAACTGTATATTTCGCAAGGTCCTGCGTTCGAGATTACCGACAACCACCCTCTTTTTCTCAGAAACAACAGCCACACTGAATGGGACCTCAGCGAGAAATGACACGTTGTCACTCGGGTGTTCCACGATATCCCGAAACATTCTCTCAGAGGCGAGTGGCCTGGCCGCTTCGTGTACGATGACATGATCATTCGAGCATTGGTCGAGCATCGCCATCACCGACTCCTGCCGAGTTGCCCCGGCCGGAACGTACACCACTGGTTTGACAATATGATACTTAGCGAGAACATCCTTGATGTCCTGAAGATGTCCTGAAGGGTAGTTGATGACGATTTCACTAACCTCGTCAATATTCGCTACCGCCAAAAGCGAGTAGATCATCATCGGAATCCCGTTGAGGCTACCGAGTTGTTTGGGCCTCAACAGTGCGGTGCGTTTTCCTATCCCTCCACAGAGGTAAATCATGCTAAATTGTTTCATCATATCTCCCTAGTCAATTCGTAGGCGAAGACCGAACACATCCCGGGGTGCCGCGAACATCGATCCATACGGGCCCCGGCCTGCCATTGATGCGAAGGTCGAACAAAATTCTCGGCTGAAGCGGCATACACCATCGAGCGGATCCGAGGGGGAGCCGCCGAGATAGCCCCCTCGTGGATCTTGCCGTCAGTCATCAAGACCGCGAAATACTCGCCCGCATGAACTGCTGACGTTTTCCCTCTCAGGTCTTCGTTTCTTGCCTGTGCCCACATGTCGGTTCCCTGGCCTGGCGTTACCGTACCTCACGACGCTCGACCTATACAATCCAACAATACATCTCTCGTCGTCGCGTGAGTCGCCAGTTCGGTCCATGGTTCCCCGAAATTGTTTCGAAATTTGTCACTCCGTCTACGCGATTTCCAGAAAGAAACTTGCCTCGGCATCGGTCGGTTTCAAGTCCTTTGGCCCTTAACGAACGGACAGCAAGGCATCCACGCGGGCGAGGTCCTCAACGGTATCGACCCCATAGCTGCCGCCATCCGCAACGACCGCAACGCGAATTCCGATGCCCAAATTTAGCGCACGCAGCTGCTCAAGCGACTCTGCGCGCTCATGTGGATCCTCGGCGGCGGTCGACATTCGAACCAAGCTACGAACCCGATAGGCATAGATGCCCAGGTGACGCAAAAACGGGACCCCCGGAGGCAACTCGACGATGTGTCGGTTCTGGACCCCAAACACCCCCCGAACCCATGGGATGGGTGCCCTGCTAAACAATTGTGCGCAGCCCTTAGCGTTCAAGACCACCTTCACGATGTTTGGGTTAAAAAGATCGTCGCCACACGAAATCGCGGTCGCCATGGTCGCAATGCCGACCTCCGGATCTCGGTGTAAGAGTCTCGCCAACGCCGAAAGGTGACGAGGCTCCATCAGCGGCTCATCCCCTTGAAGATTCACGACGATCGTCTCAGAATCCCACATTTCGATCGCAGCGACTTCGGCGATTCGATGGGTACCGCTGCTGTGTTCAGAACCGGTCATACACGCGACCCCGCCAAAGCTCTGAACAACATCTCGGATTCGCAGATCCTCTGTCGCCACCACAACCTGTTCGGCGCCGGCCCGAACCGCAACCTCATAGACCCACTGCACCATCGGTTTTCCTGCGATCAGGCGCAGTGGTTTTCCGGGCAATCGGGTCGACGCGAACCGTGCAGGGATCACAATGTTGAAGGCGGGAAGGGCGGAGCTCGGGTCGCCGCCCACACCTCCCGACAGGGACACTGGCTTCACGCTCATTCGCCCGCGCTACCCGCCTCCAGCGATTGAAGGTACTCGTCGTACACCTGAACTAGCGGGCGCTCTCGACCCAACAAGAGGTCGCTGACTTCTCGAACGGCCCCGTCCCCACCTTTCGCTTGCGTCACCCACGAGACGGCGTCCCGAACGACTGCATGTGCATCTGCGACTGCGATCGACAGCCCTACCCGTCGCAGCACCGGCAAATCAAGCACATCGTCGCCGACATAGGCCAAGGCATTCAGTGTGACGCCCAATTGCTGCGTGAGTTCATCCACCGCCGCAGTCTTGTCGGGTCGGCCAGGGAAAAAGTGCTCAATTCCGAGATCGTACATTCTGCGAGCGAGTGCATCCGACTTCCGCGCAGTGATCACGGCGACCCCAATTCCAACGAACTGCAGCATCTTGATGCCCAAGCCGTCCTTTGCATTGAAGCTCTTGATCATCTCCCCGGCACCTCCGTAGTGGATCCGGCCGTCGGTAAGCACGCCATCCACATCAAGCACCAGAACACGAATGTCTTGCAGCTTTGAGTTCACTGTTCTTGACGCCAAGTTCATTCCCCGTCCTCGCTCGAGTATGCCGAACTCCGCGCAGCCCGCGAGATCTCCATCAGCGAGCGCAACAAGGTCTCCATTTTGTGAAGAGGCCACATGTTCGGTCCATCGCTCAGCGCATTGTCCGGATCCGGGTGCGTCTCCATGAACAAGCCATCCACGCCCACCGCCATCGCAGCTCGTGCCAACACCGGCACAAACGACCGTGTCCCTCCTGAGTGGCTTCCCTGCCCCCCCGGCTGTTGAACGCCGTGGGTCGCATCCATGACCACCGGACACCCCGTCTCTCGCATCACCGCAAGCGACGTCATGTCGACGACCAATCGATTGTAGCCGTGGGTCACGCCTCGCTCGCAAAGCGTAATTTGCTTCGCCCCCACGGCTCTCATCTTCGCTACCACGTGTTTCATGTCCCAAGGCGCTTGGAACTGGCCCTTTTTTACGTTCACAGGCCGACCCGCCGCTGCGACCCGCTGCATAAAATTTGTCTGGCGTACGAGAAACGCGGGTGTCTGCAGAATGTCGACAACCTCAGCCACTTCGTCAATTGGACTGTCGTCGTGCACATCCGTGAGTACGGGGATGTCGAGATCCCGACGAACATCCTCAAGAATCCGCAACCCTTCCTCTAGACCCGGCCCCCGGTACGAAAGATGTGAACTCCGATTCGCCTTATCGAAGCTTGCCTTGAAGATATAGGCCATCCCGACACGAGCGCATATCGACTTCATCGTCTCCGCGATTGTGTAGACGTTTTTCTTTGACTCGATCACGCATGGACCCGCAATCAAGAACGTTTCCCGATGCCCAGGAAAGTCCGGGAGAAAAGAAAGTCGCGTTTTTGTCATGGTCTGTCGGTTCTAACTGAGAATGGTAGGTCGGCGCCATTGTAGGCCGCGCCCCCCTGCTCGGCCCTGGCCCCCACCGCAACTCTTCGACATCGGAGACCTAACGGCAGTAGATGTCCAAGACACCTTCTACCCGTCCGTCTCGATCGACGACGACGAGCGCCGAAATCCTCCACTTGTGCATGGTCGCCTGGGCGTCTTCCAGAAGAGTATCCGCATTTACCGTCTGGGGTTCTGGTGTCATGATCGACTCTGTCGAATGTTCAAAGACGGCCGTGCCATCTTGAACCCCACGTCGAAGATCACCATCGGTCACAAGGCCAACTAGCCGCCCCTTGTTCAGCACCAGCGCCAGGCCAAGTCGCCCCCGACTGACCGCAAATAGCGTCTCCTGAACGGTATCGGTCGCGTTCACAAAGGGGAGATTGTTGACGTGCATGGCATCCCCCACACGAGTCAACAATCGACGGCCCAAGGATCCCCCTGGGTGAAAGCACGCAAAATCTCGCGGTCCGAAGTTTCGCTCGCGCATCAGGGCAACGGCAAGTGCGTCCCCCATCGCCATCGCTGCCAGCGTGGAGTTTGTGGGAGCAAGATTGTTTGGACAAACTTCGCTGTCTACCGAAACGTCCAAAGTAACGTCGGCATCACGACTCAGCCGAGAGTTAGGCTGACCAACCATCGCAACGATTTTGACTGAATTGCGCCTAAGGCTGGGCAGCAAACGAATCACTTCTTCGGTCTCACCGCTGTAAGACAACATCAGCACGAGGTCGCATGGTCGAATCATCCCAAGATCGCCATGGTAGGCCTCCCCCGGATGGACAGCGAAGCTCGGTGTACCGGTGGACGCAAGGGTCGCGGCAATTTTCTGGCCGATAAGGCCTGATTTCCCCATCCCGACGACAATCACGTGGCCCTCCGTCTCTAAGATAAGGTCGAGAGCCTGAGCGAAATTATCGTCGATCCGCGAAACGAGGGCCAGCACGGCACCCGCCTGTTTGCGAATGACATCCCGCGACGCTTCCAATCGCCCCGCAACGCGCTGAATCCTGGGTTCGGTGACCCGCAATCGAGAGAGCGGGGCGGGCGCCTGTTCGGCTTGAGCTAAAATTTTTGCAGTCAATGATAAGGCTCCGATCAAGAGGAGGACGCCGGTGAAAGCTGTCAGATCAGATTTGACGAGTCAAGAAATGAGGTCAGTAAAACAACTATGACGAAAATGTCGGTGGTGCGTTTTAGGACCTTTGGCACGCTCACGAAGGTCTCTCACACACTGAACTCCTATTCATTCGCTAGCCTTCATTCTGACGGATTGATGACCCGCCTCGAGAGCTTGCACAGCGGCACAGGGTCGATTTTTCATCGCTCCCCGGAACCTAAAAGGCTAGCTGGACCGCCGCGGCCATACCCTGCGCGAACCAACGTCGAGCCTCCACCGCGAACGAGGGCCTCGATCTCCGCTCCTGACACGGGGGCAGGCTCAACGTAGCTGCTCTCAACAACTTTCTGATGAACGTTGATCTTACGCTCCATTACACTCGCATCCATGCCTTGAACATCGGTGAACAACGAGATGGCCTCGATCCACGCGGTGGGATTTGAGACGAGATCCTCGTAACGCAGCAGCATGAAGTTTTCTTGGACGCGGTCCAGAGCGGGCTCGAGGTTACACGCCCAGCCTCGGCCAAAGCCCTCCATGCCGTCGGCATCGACAAACCCCCGGGCCTTCGCTGAACGCGCGGTCGCTATCAGGTCGCGGTACACGTAGATATACCTTCCCCCAGGTAGAAGTTGGCGAAGCTGATCGAGTGGTTCCAAGCGGCCCACAGGATGCTTGATACCCCAGCGCTGGTGGCCGAGCTCCTCCGCCGAGCGCTGATAGACCTGCACAAGATCCTGAAACCATCGCACGGTGCAGTCGGCGTAGGCCAAGGTATCGGGCCACAGGCGATTCATTTCCCAAGACTCCCCGCCTTGGCTGCGAAATTTTTCGCGAATACGATCCATGTCGACACCATTGTGCAGATGTGTAGAGATCGACTGCATGACAAGGGGCGGTGCGTACTCGACAAACTGCCGGTTTTCACCAAAAATCACGACTTCCTTGCTCGAGTTGAGCAAACGCTGCACCAAGGTCGTTCCAGATCGTCCCATGGGTGCCGAGACCACGATCGGAGATATGGCACGCATCCACGCGGGTATGGGAACTGTCGCCCTCACGACAGTCACATGCGATGAAAGACTCAAGCCTCGAGAACCAATTTGGGTTTTCTCTCCCATCGCGGGTTCAGATTCGGTTCCAACCAATTCGGTCGGCCGTTTGTATCATCGATATTCTACACCTCGGAGTCGAAAACGCTCGTAGGCACGTCCCAGTACGGGAAGCCTGCGTATGTCCGCACGTGTAAGAAAACTTTGAGGCCTCTTGGCGGCGATCGAATCGAGCGCGCCCTGCAATGGAAAGACACGATTGACCACCCCTTCAGGAGTCTGCTGCATCGCGTGATAGAGAGGTGTCAACGCAACATGACATGGGCGAACGACTCGGCGCCCGCCGTCGTCGAAGCCCGACTCAACCGTAATCTCGACAAGCTGACTAAGATGCTGAATCGGAAAAAACAAACCCCGGCCTGTGAAATTTCCGAGAGAATAGAAAATCAGGCAATCGCGACCGTCGCGTGTGGTGTGACGCTCTGAAGGCCCAACGACATGTGGGTGATGCCCGACGATGACGTCAATTCCAGCTTCGAGCAACGCCCGCGCTCGCCGAGCCAACCGAGCGGGTGGGTAATGTTCAAGATCAATCCCCCAGTGGTGGCACGAGACTATCAGCTCTGCCCCCAACTCACGCGCCCGCGCAATATGCCGATGAATGAGTGAAGGGTCGTAGTCCGCCTCGTCGAGCGCATTGAAACGAATGACGTTGGTTCCATGCTCGAACCCGTCTTCGAGCAGAATTCCGTTGGTCGAAAATGTGTATCCCAACACCGCGATCTTGATGCCGCTACGTTCGACGATACGAACTTCTTCCTGGTCTCTTGGAGTCAGTGACGCGCCGACATAGTTCATACCAATCGTATCTAGATAGTTAATTGTGCTCACTATCCCTTCGGACAAGGAATCATTGATATGGTTGTTGGCAAGCGACATTACGTCAAATCGACCGAACCGAGAGTCCCCCATGAGTGGATCGGCGAGGGCTGGAGCAATTGAAAACTGGAGAATTTTCTCGATCACATTGCGCTCGTTCACTGCGAATTCCATATTCGCAATGCTGAGATCTGCGCAAAAAATGACCTCGCCAACATCATCCCAGAGCTTGGCGCCTCCAGCGCCAAGCAGATCCCTCCGAAACATGAGGTCTCCAGTGGCGACAATCCGAATTTTGCGTGAACCACTCAGCGGCTTCAACAAAAACGTGAAGTCCTGATCCGCAAAATGCTCCTCGAGCCCACTGCCCTTCTCGGCACGCCGCACCGGTCGAAGATATTTGTGGCCATAATAAATCTGCCACCAGGGACTTCTTCGATGCGTGTAGTCACTCTCGGTCGCCAGGGGATATCGGAGTGGCCACGCCAACCAAATCAACAACCCAGCCACCACGATACAGGCAAGTCCACCCAGTACGGCCAAAAGCGCGGTCACGGCGGCATCCATCGTCGGGCAGGCTTCTAACATGAAGCCGGGCTTCGCGGCCCAACGAGAGTCGGAGATTTCTTCAAATGGCGATATGGTTGTGGCGTGAAGCCCTTCCAAGACATGCCTTTTGATTGGCAGCAGCTATTGAGGGACGAAATTGCTGCGCCAAGCTTCACGGATCTACGGAAGTTTGTTTCGAGTCAGCGACAAAATTATGAAATTTTCCCGCCCGTTGGCGATGTATTTCGGGCCTTGGAGTTAACACCGGTAGAGCAGGTCCGAGTCGTCTTGCTCGGGCAAGACCCGTACCACGGCCCTGGGCTCGCGCATGGCCTCAGTTTTTCGGTCGCGCCCCCCCTCCAACCGCCTCCTTCACTGCGGAACATGTACAAAGAACTCGAAGCTGATCTTGGTGAGGCCCCACCGACAAACGGCGACCTCAGCGCATGGGCCGAGCAAGGGGTGCTCCTCTTGAACACGGTGCTGACGGTACGAACCCACGACGCCAACTCCCATCGAAACCGTGGTTGGGAGCAAATTACCGATGGTATCATCTCGAAGCTGGCGAGCCGCGACCAATCGCTGGTCTTCCTGCTCTGGGGGGCGGCTGCCCGTAGAAAAAAAGCGCTGATCAATGAGGAGCGTCACCGAATTTTCGAATCGGTACACCCATCGCCGCTTTCCGCGCACAGGGGTTTTTTCGGATCCAAGCCATTTTCGGCGACAAACGAAGCGCTCGCTGAACTCGGCAGCCCCGCCATCGAGTGGACGGCGGGCTAAAACTAGATTTGCGGAGTGATCGCCCCCCTAACGCTCTCAAACAGCGAGATCCACGCGGGGGCGACAATTTAGCAACACGAGACGAACCGAGAATCCTCACTCACGCTATCGTGCGGCGTGATCGTCTGCGCCAAATACACAGTGGCGTCCCGGCCGCGGCCACCACTACGGACCACTCATGAAACTAACCCACGGTTTTTTCCATACTCGATTTCTCACAGTCCCATGTTTTTCCGCCCTACTTCTCAGCTTGTCCATGACCGCTGCGTGTGACGATAGCGATGACGAACTGGGCAGCGATACTGGCTCCGACTCCGGAAACGGCGACGGCGACGG
>CAYTFJ010000057.1:0-30082 GCA_964437075.1 uncultured Nannocystaceae bacterium | reverse complement strand
GACGGCGACGGAGCAGGTGCAACCTGTGCAGAATGCCGGGCTGCAAACTGCGCCGACGAGATGACAGCGTGCGCTGTTGATGTGCCCTGCACCTGTGTCGTCGACTGCGAAGACGCCGGGGGAACCACGGCATCTTGCATGACCGAATGCAGCCTACCGAATACCAACGAGGCCTACGCAGACGTCTCATTTTGCACGTTTGACAACTGTTTAGACATCTGCGGCTAACACCGCCCATTTTCCTCGTCTCTCGGAACAGAGGGCGCTCGCCTTGTTGGCGAAATCGACCTAGAGATCAGGTATTGATGAGACTCGCCACGCCGCCCATGCAAGCCCTTCGTGGGTTGGGCGTGTGGTTTCTGGCAACCGTCGCGCTGGTGCCACCGTTGACGACGGCACATCAAACCGCTGAACTCTATGGCCGACAGTATAGGCCGCCGCAACATGGCGCGATTTGCACCCACGAGATCGACAATTCTCTTGCGAAGGAACGTGGGTCCCACGAAATGCATCTGCGGTCCCAGGCTCCGGAGCGTTCTCCGAGCGATTGTGTCGACGGCCCCCCCATCCCTTGGTGGTGCTCTCGCACGGTTCGAGCTACCGAGTTTCTGGACCCGCCCACTGAACCGGTCGCCCCTGTCGCGCCTCGGAGCGGCAGCTGCATACTCACAACATGCCCGTGAACCGCTTTCGCCCGCCACCGGCCTAGTTGTCTACGCAGCGACTTCGGCCGCCTACAAAAGTCTATCGCCACATGGGTTGAAGTAAAATACGCAAACGCGCAATCAAAGACTCTCGTTCAATGACAGGACAAAGTATGACAATCTCGACCCACGACCGATGGTGGAAGCAAGGGCGCACCACGACATCGGCCATCCTCGCAGGCACACTCTGGGGATTTGGCTGCACGCCCTCGGCGGCACCGGACAATAGCGACCAGCCCGTGGGGGCGACAGGGGCCGACTTGGCCACCCGCCCCCCCCTCGCGAAATCCGACGACTGGTGCGCGGGTCATGCGCTTCCCGAGTCGATGTGCACAAAGTGCAATCCACAACTCGTCGAGGGCTACAGGTCCGCAGGAGATTGGTGTTCGGCCCATCAGTTCCCAGAATCGGTGTGCCCGATTTGCCATCCCCTTTCGGCCCCTTCAGCTCCTGCGCGACTTCCCGGTGGCGGTGATTGGTGCCCAGAGCACAGACTTCCTGAGAGCCAGTGCACAACCTGCAACCCCGCACTTCGCCCTCGCTTCATCGAGGCCGGCGACTGGTGCGCGGAACACGAATTCCCTGAGTCCGTCTGTCCCATTTGCCACCCCTCTGCAGCGGAGACAGAGGGCCCGCTTGAGGGGCGGACCATCGTCTTTGATAGGCCGACGCTCGAAGACGACGCGGGGATCCAAACGGAGACGGTTCGTGCCGCGACCCGCCTCACAAAAATACCCTGCAACGCCCAGATTGAGTTCGACAGCGATCGAGTCGCAAGCGTTCGCGCTGCCGTGCCAGGCATCGTTCGCCGAGTTCTGGTCGGACTGGGCGACACCGTGAAGAAGGGCCAACCGCTGTTTGAGCTTCAGAGCCTTAAAGTCGGTCAGTTTCAAGCCGATCTCCACGCATCCCGCGAACAACGTCGCGTTGCGAAGACAAATCTCGAACGCCAACAACGACTTCGCGCAGCAAATATTAGCTCAAAGAGAACTCTCGAGCTTGCCGAGCAAGAGATGGCCGTGGCCGAAGCGTCGGTCCGCTCGGCGCAGGGAAGCCTGCATAGTGCGGGCGCAAGGAGCTCAACAAGAGGACGCCGCGCCGGTCGCTTCGTCGTCAAGGCGCCGCTCGACGGGGTGATCGTCGACCGGCCCGCCGTCGTTGGCACCTTGGCAAACGACAACGAATCGATGGCCACGATCGCCGATACGTCCGTAATGTGGGCGCTGTGTCATGTCCCCGAAAGAGATGCTCATCGGGTATCGATCGGTCAGCACCTTGAGATCACACTCCCCTCCCCCCCCGAACAAAGATTTACGGGGACCGTTTCGTGGGTGTCTCCATCGGTTGATCCGCGCACGCGAAGAGTCGCGGTCCGCGCCCCTTTGATCAACGCCGAAGGCAGACTTCGCGAGAATCAGTTCGCAACAGGACTGATCTCTGAGGAGCTTTCACCTCTCCCGGCCAGTCAAGCGCGTGGTCTCTCCACCGAACTCAGCGTGCCTTCGGATTCTGTCCAGAGGGTCGGCACACGACAGGTGGTCTTTGTACGCACGGAAGCTGGACGATACGTTACGCATGAGGTCACAATTCTCTCCGAAGGCCCTCCAGGTTTTCTCCGCGTTTCCGGACCCCTCAAGATCGGAGACCTCGTGGTGGTCACTGGGGCCTTCTTGCTCAAGACGGAGCTTGTCCCCGGATCGATCGGCGCTGGTTGCTGTGAAGTAAAAGGCCCGGAGAGCCCCTGATGCTCACTCGCTGGATCGATCTCTGCCTTCGCAACCCGGCGGTTGTCCTGTTGGCGACAACCCTGCTGGTGGTTCTCGGAATATCGAGTCTGCATCGACTGCCCGTCGACGCCTTTCCCGACACAACCTCAGTCCAAGTACAGATCAACACGACCGCCCCCGCGCTGTCTCCCCTGGAGATTGAGGGGCGAGTGACCTTTCCCACCGAACAAGCGATCACCGGGATGCCGGGCCTCGAAGAGGTACGTTCAAGCTCAAAATTCGGTTTTTCTCAGGTCACTGCGATCTTCGATGACGAGACGGACATCTACCTCGCTCGTCAGCTCGTTGGAGAACGACTCGCCAACGTCGAGCTACCACCAAGTGCAGTGGGCCCAACCCTAGGTCCTATCGCCACGGGTCTTGGCGAGGTGTTTCAGTACCTCGTGCACAGCGACGACCTCGACACCCAAGAACTGCGCACTCTTCACCACTGGGTCATTCGACCCCAGATGCTCCAAGTTCCTGGCGTCGCCGAAATCAATACTTGGGGCGGTTACGAAAAACAGTATCACGTTGTCGTCGACCCTCTGCGTCTGATTCAATTCGATCTCACCCTCGACGATGTAGCTCGGGTGCTGGCCAACGGAAATCGCAACGTTGGGGGGGGCCTGGTGAATCGAGGAGGAGAGTCTCTGCTCATTCAGGGCCACGGGCTCGCAACCTCGCTCGAAGACCTCCAAGCCATGGTTGTCGCCACAGCCAAGGGAAATCCCATTCATCTATCAAGCGTCGCGCAGATTCGGGAAGATCACGAAATTCGGAGAGGTGGCGTCACCGCTGGCGGCAAGGGCGAAGCTGTTTTGGGGCTTGGTTTCATGCTCGCGGGTGAAAACAGCCGAAAACTTACACGTCGCCTTGAGAGCCGCCTGAATGAAGTTCGCGGCACACTGCCCCAGGGCGTTGATGTTACCCCCGTCTACAGCCGTACGACCTTGGTGGACGCCGTTTTGGAGACGGTCCTGGCCAATCTGGTCGAGGGAGCCCTTCTAGTCGTAGCGATATTGTTCGCTTTTCTTGGCAACTTTCGAGCAGGATTCATCGTCGCGTTGGCGATCCCGCTCTCGATGCTCTTCGCCTTCAGCGGGATGCTGTACTTCGGCATCGCGGGCAGCCTAATGAGTCTCGGGGCCATCGATTTTGGGTTGGTCGTCGACAGTTCGCTGATCATGGTCGAAAATGCCGCCCACCGGATCGAGACGGATACAAGCAAACGTTCGATCGAAGAAATCGTCCGCGATGCTGTGGTGGAGGTTCGTAGGCCAACCTTACTCGGGGAGTTGGTAATCGCTATCGTTTACCTTCCGATTCTTACGCTCGAAGGTGTCGAAGGTAAACTTTTTCGCCCGATGGCTCTCACCGTGATCCTCGCGTTGATGGGATCGATGTTGGTCTCAGTGACGTTGATGCCTGTGTTGGCGAACCTCATGCTTCGCCGAGGTGCCACCGGCGCAAATTCCTTTACCCGAAAGCTCCGAACCATCTATGCGCCGATTCTCGAATGGACGCTCGCCAACCGCCGAGTCGTCCTCTCGTGCGCCGCGTTGACCGTTCTCCTTGCGGGTCTACTCACATCACAGCTCGGAACAGATTTTTTGCCCCGGCTTCAGGAACGAAGCGTCGTCATCAATACGGTGCGAATGGCCGGCGTGTCACTCGATGAATCGATCCGCTACGGAACCTTGGTCGAGAAGAAACTTCTCAAGGCATTCCCAGAAGAGATTGCCAACATCTGGACGCGCACTGGAACCGCAGAGGTCGCCACAGACCCCATGGGTCTCGAGGTCTCGGACGTCTTTGTGACGCTCACGGACACTGACCAGTGGACTCGCCACGACAGCCAGGAAGATCTCGTCCGGTCGATGGCCACCGAACTCGATGGGCTTCCGGGGATGCGTTCGATCTTCACCCAGCCGATCGAGATGAGAATGAACGAAATGGTCGCCGGAATCCGAAGCGACGTGGGCATCAAGCTGTTTGGCGACGACTTCTCGGTTCTCAAAGAGCGGGGTGAAGCCATACGTGAAAGGGTTCAACAAATCGCGGGATCTGCAGACGTCACGCTGGATCAGATTTCAGGTCAACCGATGCTCGCGATCGAAGTCGATCGCGAAGCCGCCGGCCGCCTTGGTATTCCAACCGGGGATGTACTGGCGCTCATCGAGTCGCTAGGAAGCCGCAAGATCGGCGAGGTCGTCGAAGACGAGCAACGCCGCTTCGACGTGATCATGCGGATCGACCGAGAAGGCCACAACTCCCGCGACGCAATCGAATCCATTCTTATCCATAGTCCGAGCGGCGAGCAATTTCCGCTCTCCGCCGTCGCTACCTTCAACATCGTAGAAGGTCCCGCGACAATTCAGAGGGAGTGGGCCAAACGCCGTATCACCGTGCAAGCCAATGTCCGTGGTCGAGATGTAGGATCATTTGTCGCGGAACTCCGTCAGGTCCTTGCCGCCGATGTGGAGATCCCTACGGGCTATTTTATTCGAATCGGTGGCCAGTTTGAGCACCTCGAACGCGCCCGAAACCGGCTCATGCTCGTGGTGCCCATCGCGTTGCTACTGGTGTTCATCCTGCTCTACATCACCTACGGCCGCGCCATCGATGCTCTCCGGGTCTTCACAGGAGTCCCCTTCGCCGCCGTCGGTGGCGTTCTCGCCTTGTGGGCTCGCGACATGAGTTTCTCGATCTCTGCTGGCGTTGGCTTTGTCGCCCTCTCCGGTGTGGCGGTGCTCGGAGACATGGTGCTTGTGTCGCGTGTCCGGCAACTTGAAGGCCAGGGGATCGAATCGATCACGGCTCTACGCGAGGGGGCGAAGAGCCGTCTCCGTCCGGTACTCATGACCGCAATGGTTGCCGCGCTAGGGTTTGTCCCTATGGCTCTAGCGAGCGGCGTGGGCTCAGAGGTGCAGCGCCCCTTAGCGACCGTTGTGGTCGGGGGCATCATCACCGCCACGCTCTCAACCTTGCTGGTGTTGCCCGCCCTGTATGCAGCCGTCACTCGACGTCGAGATTCTTGAGTTCGAGTGACGGCGCTCTAGCCAGGTCTTTGCCGGCGGTCGTAACTTTGTGCGACTGTCGCTCGAAAACACAGGTCGTCTTCGACCTGTGTTGCTCAAGCATCGAGCCCTTCATCATGCCTCCCAACTCAACGTCCATCCCTCCGTTCCTCGAGCCCTATGTCGATCTTGCGATCGACATTTCTCTCGCGCTTCTTATATTTGTCATCGGATGGATCGTCTCCAAGTCGATCCATGGCCTGACGCTTCGTTTCATTCGCAGTCGAAAAGTCGAGGAGTCTCTCGCACGTTTCGCTGCATCGCTTGCTCGCTACCTCATTTTCGCCGTCGCTATCATTACCGCGCTTGGACAGGTTGGCGTGGAGACGACAAGCCTCGTCGCGCTTTTGGGTACGGTCGGCCTAGCGATTGGGTTGGCGCTGCAAGGGAGCTTGGCGCACTTTGCAGCGGGCACAATGATCTTGTTCTTCCGCCCCTTCGTGCTCGACGATTTTGTCACGGCTGGCGGGCACTCCGGATTCGTTAAGGACATCGGGCTCTTCGCCACGGAGCTTCGGACCCACGACAACGAAAAAATCATCATTCCCAACGGCACGATCACCTCAGGACCGATTGTCAACCACACGGCACGAGGAACTCGGCGCGGTCAAATCAAAATCGGGGTGGCCTACGGCACCGATCTCACCCAGGTTCAGCAGGTGTTGGGTCGCGCTGCGGCAAGCGCCGACCGCGTGCTTAAAGACCCTGCGCCCAATGTGTTCTTTGCAGGATTCGGCGGCAGCTCAATCGATTTTATTGTGATGCCGTGGTGCGTCTCGGATGACTACCTCGACATGCTTCATAACGTCCGCCTTCGAATCTACGAAGAGCTCAACACTGCGGGCATCGAGATTCCATTCAGTCAGATCGTTGTACACACCGCGGACGCTCCGGTGCCGAAATGAGACCGAGCGTTCGACTGAGCCCCGATCTCACTTCACCGTGGGTTGAGTCGTAGCTTCACCCCAGGGACGCCCGGGTCCTGAGCGGTCCCGGGCGGCCGCCTCTTCTTCTCAGATCGTTGAGGTCGCGGCACCTCAGGCAATTTTGTCTGTGGATTTTCCACCGGCTCTGCATCCAGACCGGCATCATCACCTGGATCGATAAACCCATCTTCCTCGCTGGCAAGGTCCTTCCCTCTCGTCTTTGGCGCTGAATCGCCGCCGCCGACAAGCGCCCTGCGGCGCTCTTCGCGCTCCGCACGTTCTTCGAGTAGAACAAGCCGCAACCACTCCTCGTCCGCAACCTCGATCGCCCCCTCGGCATCCACAATGAATCGCACCTTGGAGATCGCAGGGCGAACAAATGCGTCCCGCTCTGGGTGAATTCGCATGCCCTTGAAGGCCTCGGCCACACAGCTCGACACATCCGCTTCGAGCCCAGAGCGAGTCACCCGGTTTGCGAGGCTGACCCCGTTGCGATCGAACAAATTAAGGCCCTCAACATCGAACTGGCCAGCCCCGACTCTACCCTTGAGGCAGCGCTTGGCGCGAATCGCAGCTTGCACCCCTTCTCTGCGCATATGAAGGAGAAAACCATCGGTCTGGGCTTCTCGGTGGAAGCCAAGACTTACCCAGTAGATGATATCGACGTGGTGGGCGAATCCCTCTCGACTTTGAGGGAATTTCAACTGAGAGATCGCCCGACGCAAGCACTCTTCCATGCTCAGGTCGACAAACCCACTCTCGAGAACCTCCGTCTGCATCACGCTCCCGTCCGCGCTGACACGTGCACGAATCTTGGCTTGGCCGGCCGGAACGTGATCATAGCCCGGCTCACCGTCGACGCTCGTGGGCTCCATCGCGGCAATCGCACGCTCTAAAAAACAATGAGCCGCTGGCTGGCGAAGCGACTGTGCCAAAGTCCTCATTCGTCGAAGATCGAAGTTTTTTTCAGCCGACTTCGAGGGGTAAAACACCACCCCTTCGGTGGACTTGTGAATGGCCTCAAGCACGTAGGCGTCCGCCTCGTGAATGGTGACCTTGTGGCCCGGTTCCATGCTTCGCCCCGCGCGACGGCATCCCGCCATCCCGACAAGGCACGTCATCCCGACGATCGCGCATGCCGCAGATCGAAAAAAACTGCCCGATTTGTCCGCGCAAATTTGCACGACCTATCGTGACGGAAGCGGTCGAGGGGCGCCAGAGCACCTTCACAATGTTCCCCATCCCACCGGGTCCTGAGCGCGATTGCCGAGGCTTATGCATACATTGCCGTCCCGCGACGTTCCTGGGCTGATCTGGTTGTCTTCGCTGGCGCCGCAGCCCGATCAAACCACGCTTTGGCACGATTTTGCGAGTTCCAGTGCACGATCTTCCGCGATCCGCCGTCCGAAGTCGCAACGCAGGTCAGCCTAGGCCGAGGTTGCAACAACACGCGTCCACGCGTTAGTTCCCTCGTCGGGTCCCCAAGGATGTCGGAATTGCAAAAAACTCCCCTTCACGCCGCACACGTCAACGCCGGAGCGCGCATGGTCGATTTCGGAGGCTGGCACATGCCCCTGCAATACTCGGGCATTCTCGTCGAACACAAAGCTGTCCGAGAGAAGGTCGGTCTTTTCGACGTCTCACATATGGGCGAGATCGATTTCCTAGGCCCACGCGCACTTGAGGCCGTCCAGCGGCTTATTACCAACGACGTCACGACCTTGAGCGACGGCAAGGCCCTCTACACCGCGGTCTGCGACGAAGATGGCGGGATCGTCGACGACTGCATCGTCTATCGCATGGGTTCACAATTCGTCCGAATCGTCGTCAATGCTTCGAACATCGACAAGGACTACGCGCATTTCCGAAACCATGCCGGCGATCTCTGCACCATCATCAACCGATCCACAGACTACGCTCTGATCGCCATCCAAGGACCCGAGGCGCGGACGATTGTCGCCAATCTCGCGGGCGCGAGCACCCTCGACATCGGCAGTTTTTGCTTCCTAAACACATCGCTCGCCGGCCGTAAGGTGGTTGCGGCCCGAACAGGCTACACCGGCGAAGACGGCTTTGAGCTGTTTGTGGAGGCCGGTGATGCGCGTGGGGTGTGGGACGCTCTCGTCGACGCAGGAGCACTACCCATCGGGCTCGGCGCCCGCGACACCCTACGTCTTGAAGCAAAGCTTTGCCTCTACGGCAATGACATCGATGCGACCACCACCCCCTACGAGGCTGCGCTCGGCTGGGTCGTAAAACCAGACGCCGGGGGTTTTGTAGGCAGGGATGCCCTACTCCGCCAGCGGGCCCAGGGGATCGAGCGAAAATTGGTCGGCTTCAAGGTCACAGGCCGAGGCATCGCCAGACCCGGGGCCGAAATTGTCGATGGGGCCGGCCGCGTGTTGGGACGCGTAACGAGCGGGGGCGTCGCCCCAACGATCGGAGGATCGATCGGCATTGCTTATGTGCCCAAAGACCAATCTACCCCCGGAACGGCGCTCCATCTGCGCCAGCGCAACAAGACCTTGGCCATCGAGGTCGTAAAGGGTCCGTTTTACCGGCGCAGCGAAGGCGCCACACAGCCAATGAGGTCACAACCATGAACCAACTTCCGCAAAATCTGCGCTACACAAAAGAACACGAATGGGCTCGGGCCGAAGACGACGGTACGATCGTCATCGGCATCACCAGACACGCTGTGGATGCGCTCGGCGACATCACAATGGTCTCCCTCCCCGAGTCCGGAGATGAATTCAGCGAAGGCGATAGTTTCGGCGACATCGACTCCGTCAAGGCAGTCTCCGAGCTCTACTGCCCTGTCACTGGCAAGGTCGTCGCTATCAACGAGAATCTCGAGGATGCTCCCGAGGCTGTGAATGACGCGCCCTACGATGCCGGCTGGATGGTCCGACTCAAGCCCACAAGCCCCGACGCATTTTCCGCCCTCATGAGCCCCGGCGACTACGAAAAATACCTCGAAGATCTCACCGATTAGTCGTCTGTGGCGCAGAGCCATCTCGGACTCGCGCCACAGCTCTCAACCCCTCCAGATTCTCGCCAGAACCCACGAGCCCCCCATGCCCCTTCCCCTGCTGACGCCAGCCATTACACCGAAACTCGATCCCGAGCTTGCGCGCTATCGCGAGGACTACCCGATCCTTTCGACAACGACATATATGAACAGCAACAGCATGGGAGCCATGCCCGCCGCGGCAAAGACCGCCCTCAGTACCTACGCCGACGTGTGGGCGCGCGAGGGGGGCGAAGCCTGGGAGATGTGGCCGGCGGTCATCAATGAGACCGCCGACGCGGCTGCAAGGTTCATCGGCGCCCCCCCAGGACAGACCGTCCTCAACCAAAATGTAGCCTTCTTCCAAGCGGCGGTGGCGAGCGCCCTGAACCTTCGCGGAGATCGCAACAAGGTGGTCATCGAAAAGCTGATGTTTCCCAACATCATCTACGTCTGGGAGCGATTCACTCGCGACGGGGGGAATCTCTGTCTTGTGCCCTCGGAGGACGGTATGACCATCGACACCGATCGAATGTTGGAGTCGATCGACGAACGCACGGCCATCGTCTCGATTTCACACGCAATTTACGTCTCGGGGGCCTTGCAGAACGTCGAAGCAATCTGTCGACGAGCCCACGAAGTCGGTGCAATCGTGATGCTCGACGCTTACCAGACCATCGGCGCGGTTCCGATCGACGTCAAGAAATGGGACCTCGATATCCTCGTCGCCGGCAGCCATAAGTGGCTGTGTGGTGGACCCGGGACTGCCTTCATGTGGATGAAACCAGAGCTTGCCGCACGGCTTCAGCCCAAGACCACCGGCTGGATGGCCCACGCACAGCCCTTCAACTTTGAGCCCGCCCCCATCCAATACGCCGACGGTCCCTGGCGTTTCATGAGCGGCACACCGTCCGTTCCCGCGTACTACGTCGCACAAGCAGCCTACAAAAACCTCCTTGAGATCGGGGTCGAGCGTATCCGTGCACACAATCTCGCCCTTTGCGGCATGATTATAGAGCGTGCACAAGCCGCTGGCCTGACGCTTCACTCTCCAATTGAGGATGGCCGGCGAACCGGTTTTGTCGCTATCAATTTTCCATCCAGCGAGCAGGCATGTCGCGCATTGATCGACGAAGGCTACAAGCTCGACTGGCGGCCCGGCTGCGGCCTCCGAATCGGCCCCCATTTCTACAATACCGAAGCCGAGGTCCAACGCATGATGGACCGTATCATCGAACTCTCGACCCGCTAGCCCCACGGCCACGCTCAGAAACCTTCCCCTCGCGCAGCCGTCAAGCACCGGCGCTCGATGTGGAAACGCGCAACATCCGCCGACGCAGGGCATAAGGCGCAGAGCATTCCGATCGATCTCGAGGAACGTCCTTTGGATCATCGCCGCAGATTCCGACGAACTTCAGTTGCCTCTTTGCCATCCATCGGGCAGGCTTGCGCGCCTATGGGTGGCGAGGAAGACACCAACGACAACATCCCTACCGATCCGAGCGGCGATGCAGAAATGCTCACCGAGGACCATGCCGGGCACACCGCAGCTGAGGACGAACGTTCTCAAGAACAGGCAATGGCGAAGGCCGCCTCCCAGATCGAGCTGGTGGTGCTACCAATTGCATGTGTCAACGAAGGCAAAGGCGCGCCGCTGGCAATGGGGATCCAACGCTGGTGGGCCCAGGAGCTTGCACGCTCCGGGGCCAAGGCCGCCGCGCCTGTGTTCACCATGATGGCCGAGCAGGGGACACGCAAGGTCCCAGCCTTGCTGATCTACCGGGACGAATGGACAGACGAACGAGCCCTCGAGGGCATGAGCCGCTTCGAAAATGCCAAACGTGCTCTCGTTCCGAATTTTTACGTCGACGAGCGCCAACTAAAGCTGGAGGCACGGCTTGTGGAGTCCTCGGGCGAAGGTGAAGATCGTACGCTCACCGAGATCGGTAAGTGGAGCTTCGAGAGCAGCCCTGAGGAACTCCCGTCGAAGATTTTTGAACTCCTGCAGGAACTCGCGGTCCACGATGGGAAGTCGATCGAGGCCAGCACCTGGCAAGAGAATTTCGGCACAGAAAACCAACAGGCGATGCTGTCCTTCCTGGTCGGCCTCGGCAATCTATCGGCTCTGCAAGGGCGCTGCGTGCCCGCAACCGCAGATCAGCTACTCAACCCGCTGATGGACGCGATCAACCGCGACTCAAGTTTCGATCCTGCCATGGAGGCGCTGCATGCCATGGTCGACATTCTTGTCGCGGCCCAGCCCGATCGTTCCGCGATCCCTCTCTCGATTCAGGCCCTCAATATCGCGGCCCAGAAACGCAAAGATGACCCCGATGCATGGCACCATCTGGCCCTCGTTGCCCGAAGGCTTGGAGACATGGCCACGGCGGTCAACGCCTTTAACCAAGCCTTCAATCTCGCGCCCGAGTCGGTGCCGGTCGCCACAAATTTCATCGCTACCTTGCGGCGCTCCGGCGACAGCGCAAATGCACTCAAGGTTGCCCAGTTCGCCGTGGAACGTGGCAATGAGGCGCCCCCCGTGCTCGCCATGCTCGGAAGCATGTTGATCGAGGACGACAACTTCGACAGCGCCGAGCCCTTTCTTCGCCGTGCCGTCGAAGAAGGTGAAATTCCGAGCGCCTATGGCGACCTCGCCAATGTCCTGTGGGACCGAGGCGACGAGGCAAGCGAAGAGCGCTCCGAAGACAGGGCGGAGGCGCTGAGTCTGCTAAAGACCGCGGTCGAGCGACCGCAAGTGGCCAAGTCGACACTCGACATGTTGCTGGACCTCTATGAGGACGACGATGTCAAAGAGGCCGCGACACTGCTTCTCGAGGCTGCGGAGAAACATGAGAACAACCCGGCCGTGCTCAGCTCCGCAGCAAATCTTTACCTAGATGGTGACGAGGCCGAGAAGGCTCGGCCCTTTCTCACCAAGATTCTTGAGCTACCTCGGCGTGGCCTCGACGACGACGCCTTCGCTCGACGCAGTCTATTGGGTCTCGACGTCAAGGACTTCGACGCGCGCTACGACAAGGCTGTCGAGACCATCAACGGCGACGACGCCACTGGTCAGGTCGAGGCTGCCGTTTTCATGCGTGAAGTCATCGCCCAGGACAAACTGTTTTGGCAGCCACACCTCATGCTGGCCTTGGCCATTCGGGATTCCGAAGGCGATGGGGCGGCCCTTAGCCATCTTATCAACGCCGTCCGGCTACGACCCAACGACGCCGAGATTCGCGACTTAATCGCGGCCATCCTGCGCAAACAAGGGAAACCGGCCGAAGCGGTTGAGCACTTGCGTGTCGTCGTGTCGCTCCGTCCCCGCGATATCAACCCTGTTGTGAACTTGGCCACCTGCATGCGTGACGCAAACTTGTTTGAGGAGTGCCGACAAGTGTGCACAGCGGCGATGGGCATGATCCCCGATCACCCGGAGTTCAAGAAAATTCTCGAGAGTCTCCCCCCGCCCAAGGACCAGCAAAACTAGATTCACGGCCCTGATGAGGGGCGCGGCGAGGAGAATTGAGAAAATCAATCACTCGCCGCGTACACCGTCGAATCGTCGCGCCCTTTCTAAGGCGTGTAGCGATAGATTTTTCGTCCGCCGTTCAGTTCAAATATAAAACGAAATCCAAAGTCGATGTATCCAGATCCATCGTCGACAAGCCCTGGTGGCGGATTCGTGAATGGAGAAGCAAGGCGTACGGAGCGAATGGCCTCTTCATCGAGATATCCAATTCCACTTGGATTTTCGATGAGTACACGTTTCACATCTCCATCTTTCGTGAGCCGGATCAACAATTTAGTCACGCGCGTCTTGTTCCCAAACATTCGCCCCTCTGGGTCCCGAGCGGCGTGCACCACCTCGGGGTGCCAATGCTGGGCCACCCCGTCACGCACGCGGTTGAAGAACGAAGCAAAGAGACTTCGCCGCGTATTCAAGACTTGCGCGTCGCCTTCATCAACCTCTTTTAGGTGATCGATCGAACCAGGCTTTCCGAAGGTCTCGCGCAACATGTCGGGTGACCCCGCAATCCCCTGTCTCTGCTTCGCCTCGGAGGCACGTGGATGAGCGCGCCAGCTGCCATCATCCGCCTGACGAAGGTCTTCTTCGCTAGCAGTATCCGCACTCTTGGAGTCCTCTCGAGCGGTCGTCTCTCGGCCCCTTGAGTCGTCCTCGTCAGTCGTCTGCGAAACCTCGGTCGACCGTATCGCACCATCGGCATCCGGTGCGTCTCCCTTCTGGACGGACCGCAGAGCTCTCTCTTTGTGTCCGCGCTCAACCTTCGTCTCCTTCTCAACCCGATTGTCGAACTCCGAGATTCTCTTGGTCTTCTTCGGCCGTTTCTCTTCGCTCAACGAGCGGCTCTCCACCAGTTTTTCTTTGTCACGCGGTTCGGCAGAGACTTCCTCGTCCGGTAGAAGGTCTATCGCCATCATCCCCTTCGCCTTGGGCAGCGACCCCTCCCAATGGCGGCGGATTACGCTCTGAGCGACCCAGCCGCCTGCGAGGTTAACCACAAGCGCGATCGCTAACATCGCGAGGATGCTCAGGTAGGGTCGGCTTGTTTTCCGGCGCACGCGCATGGTGGAAGTTCACGGACTCCTGTGGCGAGGTCGCCCGAGGACTCGCCGTCCGTCACATGCAACAGTATAGGCAGCCACCACAATTTTCGCACCCGAAGCGCGGGCAACCAGGGCATGCCTCGCCCCCCTTTCCCCAGGCGCACGCGAAATCGCACTCTTTGGTACCCCTGCAATCGTATTTCGACTCACACTTGAGCGCAGTGGAATCTATTGCGAGGACAAGGCTTCGGCCGAAGCACGAACGAAGACCTTCCTCGATTGTAATTTTGCACACAAACAGACGCCGCCGATGTCGCTCCAGATCCTCCCTCGAACCAGTCGATTCCCTTCGAACGACGATCTCCGCGGTCACTCAGTCTTGACTTTTTAGAAGACACTGCGGCAATCTTCTCCCGTTGGTGGTGATGATTGGTCGACGATTTTTTGGGACAGATGCCCGTCCAATTGCGACCCGTGTTTATGTCGTAGGGCTGCTCGCTCTGGCGCTTCCGTGCTGCGGAGGCACCCAAGATGCACTTCACACGAGCCCTGAACCCACCCTTGAAAATGTTCAACGCATGGTCTTCGAGCCAGCCTGCGCGATCGAAGCATGTCACGATGCCTCAACCCAAGCCGGCGAACTCGATCTTTCCACGCTCGAACGCAGCAGAGACGGGCTTATCGGAATCCCGGCTGTGAACAGCGTCGCGGCGGAGAACCGTTGGTTGCTCGTCAAACCTGGCGACCCCGAACGAAGTTTCTTGGTGCGTAAGATCGAGTTTCCTGGAATGGGCGAGGGGGCGCCCATGCCGGTTGGGGACCAACAACTGACGGATCCCTACGTCGATCTTCTCTACGAATGGATCGAGGACATGGACCAATGAAGATTCTCGACATTTTTGCTGTTTCCGCTGCCGTCCTCACGGGGGTCGCTTGTGATGGACGCGCTCGCAGCGAAAACGATGAACATGGAGACCCCGCCGCTGCACCGAATCTACTGATCGATCGTGAAGAAAGGCCGCTCATTTTTGGAAACCCCGAAGACTGCGAACGCTGCCACGCCCAGCACTTCGCGGAATGGTCGACTTCCAATCATGCCTACGCGCTCACGGATCCCGTCTTTCGTGCCATGGTCAAAGTCGGCCAAGAGCAGACAAAAGGGAAGCTGGGGCAGTTTTGTATCCAGTGCCACTCGCCGGTGGGCATGGCGATGCAAGAGACGATCATTACGGAAGACAGCGACGGCGTTTTCGCCCAGGAACTTGTCGATGTTAGCCCTGTCGCCGCTCACGGAGTCTCGTGTGACGTCTGCCATTCGATCACCGATGTCATCGAGCCGCTCAACGCCCGGGCGATACTCACCCCGGACGGTACCCGTCGTGGGACGATCGAGGATCCTGTCAGCAACGAGGCTCATGCCTCGGCCTACAGCGCGCTACACGAGTCTTCCGATCTGTGTGGAATGTGCCATTCGGTGACCAACCCGAAAGGAGCTCTCGTCGAAGAGACCTTCGATGAATGGGCCACGAGCAGCTTCGCTGAAGATGGCGGAAAGACCTGCCAGGACTGCCACATGCCTGAATATGAGGGTCGAGCGACTCCTGATGCGCCTCTACGCACACTTCACCGCCATCGATTCGTTGGCGTCGACGTCTCTCTCGTTGGCGAAGACGAATTTCCTGGATACTGGGAGATTCGCTATGCCACGGCACAGCTGCTGCGTTCCGCAGTCGACTTCAGCGCATACTACGATTCGGACTCTTCATCGCTGCGTCTCGTCATCAAGAATCTAGCCGGTCACGCCCTCCCGAGCGGCGCCACCGCGGAACGCCAGATGTGGGTCGCACTCGAGATTCGCGACGCGAAAGGAAAGATCGTTGTCTCCTCGGGAGAGCTCGACAAGAATGGCGACCTCTTCGATGGCGTCGAGGGCCACAGTACGGTCCCCCGTAGCGACCCACAGCTGATCTACTACGGCCAGCAATTGGTGGACGTTGCTGGAATCGACAAGGCCCCCGACGACGATGCAAAGTCGATTTTGCGCACCGAGGGCGAACGCGACTGTCGACCGATGGGTGAAGGTGCGGTGGCTGCCCATGGAGTTCTCACCCCCGTCAGCTTCCCTTGGCAGGCCACGTGGCAGTGCAACTACCTCATCCCGGCGGACGGGGCCGACCGTCCGGGCTATCAGGTCGCGGCCCTTCCTCCTGGGGACTACACGGCCCAACTGACATTACGGTTCCGAAGCTTTCCTCCGTATTTCCTCCGGGAGTTGGAGAAAATCGGTGACCTCGACCCAATCGTGAAAACTCGAGTCCCGATCGTGGACATGGCGAGCACTCGCCTGTCGTTTGAGGTCAGGCGCTAGCCCAAGCCTCCCTGGCCCGCGAGTTCATCAGTAGCGGCAACGCGCCTCTTTGCGGGAGGTTGTATCTCCAACAACGACCGCGCTCTTCAGAATCTGTGCGTAGAAGGGATCGCCATGCTCCATGGCATGGGCGGGCGTCGCCGCAATCATCAAGATACGTTCTCCGTCGCTCGTCTCGATTCGACGCTCCACCACTCGCCCCACCAGCTCGCCGTTTTGGAGAAGATCGACCGCCCGGTAGTGATCTGAATCGGCGTCAATCAGCTTGGCAAGCTCAGTGGAGATACTCGAAGGCCGGCGTGTTCCTCGAACACCCTGCATGCTCGTGTCGACCGCGAACCACCCGGTAGCGAGCTCTTTCTCACCAAACGCCCCCTTCCCTTGGCCCGCAGCCCCTCCAGGCCTGTCGTACAACTGTCTCGCATCCGCCACCGCGATCTGGACGACGTTCTTGGCCCCCAACTCAAGACCGTCGATGAAACCCTCAACGATCAACAGCGACCCCTTCACGCGACGTTCTTCAGAGACCACAACGAACGTCGACGGCAACTGGAACTCAAGTCCCCGCTGCGAGCAGACCTGTTTTTTTTGGCGGAACAGCAGGTCCTCAACATCTTCATTGGCTCCCATCACGAACGCAGCCACTGTGGCCATCACTAACCCGGCCGCGCATCCCGCGAACACCCGCAACACCCAACGGGGCGGTGTTCGTGGAAAAACGACGACGAACGAGCTCACCGCGACACACACAGCGAGGGTCACCGGCGAGCTACCTTGACCGTAGGGGCCAGGGAGAGTCGCCAATAGGTTGGCCAAAAACACCACGGAGAGGGTGAGCAAGAGATTCCGTCGGATTCGCGTGGCGAGCATCGGGGTACGCGAAGGCGTCAGCCCCCACAGACCGGCAGTAATCGCCCCAATCGCCAGCAGATTGCCGCCTGCGATGCCGGATGCAAGGTCAGGAGCAAAGCTCATCCCAACGAGGAGCCCAGTCACCGCACCACCAACCGTGGCAAGCGCCATACGGACCGGCCCAAAACATCTCTCGACGATCTGGCCTGCGATCCACAGCGCGTAGACATCGAAGAGTAGCCCGATGAAATCCGTGTGAATCCATGGGGCTGAAAATACACGCCACCACGAACCTGCGCTCCACATTTCCGGGATCAACGCCCCGCGTGCCAGCAGGCCTGGACCGCCCCCCCCCTCTGCATTGACCACCGTGAACACGGCGCCAAGGCACGCCAACAAGCCGTAGGTCATCCATGTGACTCGCAATACGGGGTTGGCCACACTGAACTCCAAAAAATCATTCAAGCGATTCGCGACAAGTTGAGCGTAGGCCCGCTGCTCGGGCTCGAGTTGCACCGCAGCATCAGGACCCCCTTGGCCTCCGCCGCAAACCTGTTCCAGCGCTTTTTTGCTGGCCGAAACAACCTGTCGGTCACGGCTGGTGGCCAAACCAGGAACGCGCTCGAGGATTTTTTCTGCCCCCACCACGTCGCCTGCTCGACCCCGCGCAATGCCATGAAACAGAACGGCCCCCGCACGGCTCACGCCCAAGCTCCGATAGCTCTCGTCGGCAACGATGCGATCAAATGTCGTCGACTCCCCCGAATAGGCCAGAAAGGTCAGCCGGGCACGCGCCACCGCCTCTGCAGTCCGAGGGTCACTGCCGAGGGGCCCTTCCTCCATCGCTCGTAACAGTCCGGCTGCGCGATCGATCAGCCTAAGCTCTCCGTAAGCACGCACCAGCGCCACTGCCAAGGAGGGCCGCAACGCGGCGTATCCACGGCGAAAACTACGTTCATAGTGATCTATGCCTTCGGTCCAGCGATGGGCGTAGAATAAAGTGGAGATGATCTGCTCGTGGATCATCGCGGTCTCCCCATCTCCCGCCCGGGCAACAAGATCTTTAAAATGAACTAAGGCCGCATCGGCCCCCTTCGTCTCAAGCAGCATCAACCCGCGCAACATTGGCAGCTGATGCGACAGCCCCGCCCCTGGCATGAGCATGGCACGGATAGAAGCGATCCGTGCCACCCACACGAGACGAGTACGAGCCAGGGCGGCTCGAGAAATTTGCTCCAGGCACCAAGGGATCATCACGGTGAGTAGACTCAGCGCGAGGGCAATTATGCCTAGAAACGGCTCCGCTTCTCCTAGGGCATGGATCGCCGCGAAGAGTACCGCGCCAACAACGAATGCGTAGCCGCGCTGAACCCCGGCGTCACCTCGCAAGACTCGAACCAATGTCGCGCCCTGCAAGATCGCGACAAGAAGCAGAACATGACCAAACACCGCGCTCAAGAGCCTTCTCAGCTACATTCGAGATGGCCAATCTCACGAAATTTGCGGTAGCGAAGCTCGTTCCGCTCTTCGACCTCAAGAGCATCCAACGCCTCTAGATGCCGGACAAGCGCCGACTTCAAGGTCGCCGCCGTCTCGGTCAAACCCCGATGGGCCCCCCCGGGGGCCTCTGGGACAATCTCATCGCAGATACCGAAATTATGTAGATCGATCGCCGTCATCCTCAGTTGCTGTGCGGCAGACTGCTCCGCCTCGGGATTCTTCCATAAGATGGATGCGCAACCACGTGGCGAAATGACGGAGTAGACCGAGTGCTCGAACATCAAAATACGATCGGTCACGCCCACGGCCAGCGCCCCGCCCGAGCCCCCCTCACCGATCACAATCGAGATCGTCGGGACTTTTATCCCTGCCATCAGCTCAAGATTCGCGGCGATCGCTTCGGCCTGTCCTCGCTCCTCCGCGCCAATGCCCGGATAGGCCCCAGCCGTGTCGATAAGGCAGACCACTGCGAGTCCGAAACGCTCTGCCAAACGCATCAAACGCTGGGTCTTTCGATACCCCTCGGGACGCGCCATACCGAAGTTCCGCAAAACATTCTCTTTGGTGTTTCGGCCCTTTTGATGCCCGATAAGCATGATCCGGCGCTCGCCGAGATACCCGATGCCACCCACGATCGCAGGATCGTCACGAAACGCGCGATCACCACGAAGTTCAAAGAATCCGTCGATCATCTCGCTGACGTAGTCGAGCGTGTAGGGCCGGTCCGGATGTTTCGCCAGCTGAAGCTGCTCCCAGGGACTGAGCGAGGCATATCGCTCTTTTTGGAGTTGGGACGCCCGTACCTCAAGACGCTCGATCTCGGCGGCCATGTCCTCGTTGTCGCCAGAGAGGAGCTGCTTCAGCTCGCGGATTTTGTCTTCGAGTTCGACGATAGGCCGCTCAAATTCGAGAATCTTCGTGTTGCTCACGATGGATCACCTCGCAGAAATACTGCAATCGGGTCGACAGGGCAGTCGTTGGGGTCGGAGATATGCACGATCTGGCGCTCAGGAAGGTCGCTAAACTGGTGACGGAAGAACGTTCGCTGCCGACGAGCGTAGTGTCGAGTGGCGTTCTTGATGTCCAGTGCAACCTCGGCAAGTGAGAGACGTTTGGGCGCGCGCAAGTGGTCGACAAGCTGTCGATAGCCCAAGCTGCGCATGGCCTTGTAGCTGGCATCGTACCCAGCCGCCAGCAGCTTCTCCACTTCCTCAACCCAGCCCGCCGCGAACATCGCGTCACACCGTGCACCGATTGAAACATCGACCTCATTCACTCCTGGATCGACGACAATTATCATAAGTTTCAAGCACTTACGCGGAGGGTTTTTGCGACGAAAGTCGCTCAAAGGACCACCGATTCGGTCACAATGCCAAAGCGCCCGCAAAACTCGCACGACATTGTTGGGGTGGATCGTGCCGGCGGTCTCCGCATCTGCAACGCGAAGAGCATCGTGAACCGCGCCCTCTTTGGCGGCCTCACGCGCCTCCCACGTTCGCTCGAAGGCTCGCCGCAGGGGCTCGTCACGCGAAAGGTCCAGGGCCGAGCCCGAGGCACCATCACCACTGACGGACCAGAGCGCCGAGCGAAGATAAAAGCCAGTGCCTCCGCAAAAAATCCCCGGGCCCGTTGCCAGCTGCATCTTCGCGGCGCGGGCGTAGTCCCCCGCGCTAAATTCTTGGTCCGGATCGATGAGGTCCAAAAGAAAGTGAGGCACACGAGTCCTCTCCACTTGCCCCGGCTTCGCCGATCCGATGTCCAAGCCTCGGTAGACCTGAACCGAATCGCAGCACAAAATCGGCAGCTTGAGGTCATGCGCCAACCGCAGAGCCAGGTCCGTCTTTCCCGCTGCCGTCGGACCCACAACGGCGACGGCCCGCGGTAGGCATTGTTCCTCTTCACTCATGGGTTGAACCGGGCGCCAAAACCTATTCTCTCGATATTTGCCCATCGCGTCTAGCGGCCTCTATATCGTGAGTTCGGAAGCGCTCCACCGACGAATACCCGGAACGCTCTCCAGGTTCACCCCTTCCTCCACAAGCTCATTGATCCAACGTCGCGCAAGTCGCGGTGCTGGCTCGCGCCCCGCGGTTCTCGACATTGCGACGAGTGCCCTATCCCGTGCTGTGCTCTCGCCCGCATCTCGCTCCCCTTCAGGGACCCGCTCTCGCAACCTTAGCCACGGAACAACGCGCACCAACAGATCACAGACGTCGGCATCTTCAACACAGTTCCTTAGCTGCGCAGGAAGCGCGCGAACGACCAACGCGCCTTCACCAAACTCCTCGATCAACACACCGAGTCCGGCCAGCGCGTCGCGCCCCCGCAACAAGGTCGAGAGCTCGCTCGGTTCACGACGAACAACGATCGGATTGAGCAAGACCTGTGAAGGGATCTGGCCTTTACTTCCCACCTCCCGAAGATCTCGCTCAAGCCGCCGCTGCAGCAGATATGCCCGCAATCGCCGGAGATCAACGGCGAGCAACTGTGCCTCGTCCATGAACAGGGCCACTGGCCCCGGAAGGCAAGCCAGCAATGCGGGGCCCGTCGTGACGGCGGCGTGAGTGGCACCATCCTCCGCCCTCGACGGCGTCTCTCCCAGCGACAACGGTTCGGCGTCGTCGATCCTATCGCGGCTTAAGTTGGTCGGTTTTTCCAAACCGGAGACCCCACCGAGCAGGGCGACTCGCCGTTCGATCCCTCGCTTCTCGCCGCCATAATCGCGGCCTAAGGCACGTGTCGATAGGCGGTAGGCACGAGAAGTGGCCGTCGGTTCTCGCGCAACCTCGCCTGTCGATCTCGACCAACTCTCTAGGGCTCCTCGAGCCCCGGCCACGACTGCCCCCGCGCTTGCTCCAGCCCCAAATCTGTCGGTCGATCCGGGCGTCTCCACGAACGATTCACGGCCCGGGGGCCCCTCCGAAATCGTCAGCCACGGGGCCGCCTTCATCCCATGCCCCAACAATTCTCGCACAGCAGCGTAGACTTCTTGAGGCGCCGAGAAACGAACCTCTGATTTTTGTGGGTGCACGTTCACGTCCACAGAGCCCTTCGCTGGCTCGACAAAAAGACAGGCGACAGGATGGCATCCGGCTGGAAGTCGTTCGCCATGAACCGCCCTTAGGATCTGCGCGAGACTGCGTTCGCTCACCACCCGTCGACGAACGACGATGAAGATTCCACTACGTTGACGGGTTCCCTGATCCGGCGGCGCAAACCAAGCCCGGACTCTTACGCCCTCGTGCTCACCGGAGACCTCGAAGAACGGACCGACCGCCCGTCTCTCGAGAACTTGAGCGATGCGTCCGGTGGCCTCGGTCTCAGAAAAATTCAACAGCTCACGACCGCCATGGTTAAGCACAAAGCGAACTTCAGGGTGCACGAGCGCAGCTCTGATCACCGCATCACAACAATGCCCAACTTCAGTCGCCTCGCTTCGCAAAAATTTGCGTCTCGCCGGGATTGCCGCGAACAGATGCTCGACCTCAATCCGTGTGCCGTGGGCCATGCCTCGCGGTCCGCTCTCGGGTACCTGCCCCAGCACCGACACCAACTCATGGCCCACCGATGCCGCCGCCACTCGGCTTCGCAGGGTGACCCTGGCGACCGCGGCGATGCTCGCTAGCGCCTCTCCACGAAACCCAAGGGTCGAGACGTCAAGGAGCTGCTCCGCCCTGCGAATCTTCGATGTCGCGTGCCGACGGAGCGCGAGTTCAAGATCTTCAGGGTGAATGCCTCGACCATCGTCTTGGACACAAATTCTCCGCCGTCCAGCTTCATCCAACGAGATCTCAATACGGCGTGCCCCCGCATCGATCGCATTCTCTACCAGCTCTTTGACGACGGAGGACGGCCTCTCAACCACTTCCCCGGCGGCGATCTGGTCCGCCACCCCAGAGGTCAGCACAGCGATGCGAGAGTCATCCATGGTCTGCTCAGTGCACGGACCTGAATCATGGGACCCCCCGGAGATCCCACAGTTCGAGCATGGGGCGCGACTGCGCCCGTCCACGCTCTATGGGCTCAGCCCTCGCTCACCACTTTGTTGCGCCCAGTATCCTTAGCGATATAGAGCCGCCGGTCTGCGCACTTGATCAGATCGTCGGCATTCGCACAGGTTGGATCCAGCTCTGACACCCCGATCGACAGCGTAATCGAGATTTGCTTTCCTTCGAAAGAAAAGACTTCACGCTCAACAAGGGAACGAATTTTTTCGGCAAACAGGTCTGCGCCGAGAACATCGATCTCGGGTAGAATAATGGCGAATTCCTCTCCGCCGTAGCGGGCGACGACGTCGACCTTCCGAGCTCGGCTGTTGATGGAGTCCGCGATATGGCGAAGAACGTAGTCTCCCGCACGGTGCCCATAGGTATCGTTGCATTTCTTAAAGAAATCGATGTCGAAGATCAGCAGCGCGAGCGGCCGATCGTAGCGACGTGCCCGACTGAGCTCCCGCTCCAGCGTCTCCATGAAATACCGACGGTTGTAGACCTGTGTCAGTCCATCGATCGTCGACAATCGAAAAATCTCCTCGTGATAGGAACTCTCGATATTATCCCCGGTTAGAAACTTGAAAATTGAGCGACCGACCTTTACGAGGTCACCGTCTCGAAGATACGTCTCGGAGATCCGGCTGTCGTTGACATAGGTACCGTTGGTCGATTCGTTGTCACGAATCTTGATCGCATCAACCTCTACAAGGACGTGAGCGTGCTCCCGGGAGACTGCATCTTGGCCCAGGCAAATGTCGTTGCTCGTCGCACGGCCGATCGTCAGGCGGTTCCCCGCAATATTGTACTTGCGGCCAAGGTCCTGACCGTAGATCACAACCAAGCAAGCGTTCTTGCGCTTCTTCCCAGGGAGAGTCTCATCAACCTTGTGGTTGACCGTGGTTACAATAGTCTCGTCTCGCACCATGCGTGCCATCTGGAGCACCTAGGGCGCTCGATATCGGCGATTGCCGGACCGTTAGAGACTAGCAGAAGTCTGTACGATCCTTCGCGTCAATTCGAAGAGCGAATATCACGCATACGGCCGATTTTGGTCCCCCTCGTCCGCAATTCGCGCCAACACCAAGCACTGTACACGATTTTGCGGTCGTGCATCTCCGCTGCTATAGGGCCCAAAGTGGCTGCACAACGGGCTGGATTCGGCGGATTGGGAGCGCTCTTTTTTCTAGCTAGCCTGGGATCTATCGCTATCTACGTCCAATCCCAGACAATTCCCAACGACCGCGACTTGCTGCGCAAGCCCGCGACCGCGCTACCTGAAATCGAGACCGAGACCGTCGGAAAAGTGATGGCATGGGAAGATCGGGTAGATCTCGCGCAGTTGGAGCTTGTCGAATTCAGCACGGCGTCGCCGCCTTCCGCCGATCCTACGACCAGGAATACCGGCGACCACCCGACGACCGAAGTGGCGGCACCGATGCCGGCCTCTGAGCCTTCTTCGTCGCCGAAACCCGATCTTCGCCCAGAAGACGGCCGCTACGTCCAAGATCTTCTCGACGGTCACCGACTTTTGTACTCCATCGATCCGGTCTTGCAGCAATCGGCGCTGACGATTTTTCGTAACCGGGAGGTCCCCTACGCTGGTGCGGTTGTCTTGGATCTGCGAGATAATTCAGTGCTTGTCATGGCCGGGCACTCGACCATGGATCCCCAAGTCGATCCTCTCGAAGTAGTCACGACAGCATGGGCTCCCGCCGCGTCGACCTTCAAGCTCATCACGGCGACATCTTTGCTTGAAAATAAGGCGGCCACGCCCACGACAAAGACTTGTTTTCACGGCGGGCTCACCGGAATCAGCGATCTTCTTCTCAAGGACAATGCCAGTCTAGACACCCGCTGCGAGACTCTCGCCACGGCGATCGCTCGTTCCCACAACGTCGTAATCGGCAAACTCGCGCTTAAAAACCTTGATGAGGATCAGCTCAACCGAACGGCCCACGCCATGCAGTTCGGGGTTGAGATTCCCTTCGAGTTTCCTATCGAGCCGAGCCCCGCACACATTCCCTCCGAAGACTACGCACGAGCCAAGGTCGCGGCCGGGTTCTGGCACGTCGATTTGAGCCCGATGCATGGGGCGCTCGTCGCCAGCATCTTCGCCCGGAAGGGCATCTATCAGCCTCCTCACGTCATCGATCATGTCATCGACCCTACGGGAAATGACATCACCCCAGCCCGGCCGAAATCCACTCGCGTCATCGCCGAACTCGTCGCCAAAGATATCGGGGCGATGATGGTCCGAACCACCACAGAGGGCACCGCACGCAAGAGCTTCAGAGACGACCACGGCACGCCCTACCTGCAAGACATTCGGGTCGCGGGCAAGACCGGAAGCCTCACAGGAAAACGCGAGCCCTACCTGAACTATAATTGGTTCCTCGGGTTTGCGCCGGCAGAGAATCCCGAGATCGCGTTCGCCGTGGTGATCGCCAACGAGCCGACATGGCGTATCAAGGCCCACTACGCGGCGCGACGGCTCGTTCAAATCTATATGTCACGACGGGATGCTATCGCTGACCAGCGAAGTGCCCGGGTCACCGCGACCGCACTTATCCTGCAAAAACGAGATGCCGAGACGGGTGTTGTTGTCGCTGCCAAGCACAGGTCGGCCGCCAGGACGCAAAAAAATGCTGACGAGAGCCTGCGAAAAGTTCGTAGAGACTCCGGCGCCAACGATGTTCTCCCGCCCCCGCCCGGGCCACTTCCGCAAGTGGGCGAGTAGCGCGGCCGCGGTCGGCAAACGCCTCCAGTCTCGCGTCCCCTGAATCGCTCAACGCGGATCAGAGAGAAGATCGACGACGACCGTGGTCTCGCTCGTAGGCGATCGCCTCTCGACTCGAACGGTTTGCTGCACTGGAAAGCGACCAGGTTTACGAACTTCTACCCGATGAAGCCCAGGGGCGAGACGCAGCTGTCCAGAGACTTGATCGACCTGACCAATGTACTCACCATCGACATAGACATCGGCGTCTCGATCCGCAGTCGGGGTATCGATACCCAACATACTAAATGAACCGTGGCCAGCGCAGCCGGCGATCGCCAGCGCGAGGACATGAGCCCCTGCAAGATGTCTCCTAGTGAAGGCGGATCGTGATTTCATAGGGCGAATCAATGCGAATATCGTCGAGTTGAAAATCAGGAAAACTGAGGAGCTTGAGTTCTCGAGTCAGCGTCGCGGCGTCCAGCGTATCACCAAGCACGTCGATTCGCAGGGTCCCCGAGGGCTCTATCGCAACAAGCTCGGCCTCGCGTACACCCATCACCGCTTCGCGGAGCGCTCCCTCGATGCGGCGTATCCGAGATGCCGGCCACGGCTCTTCAATCCGAACCACGACATCCGCAGCCAGTCGCATCGTCAGCTTCTGCGCCAAATCCGCCCCTGCACGCTCCCCAGCGATCCGCTGTGCCTGCTCCGCCGAGGTCGCTAGACCCGCGCCCACCGAAGACCCCTTCAGCGCGCCGCCGATGGTGACCGCAACGCGCGCAACCTCTGTACTTGTGAAACTCGCCCGTCCGAGAGCTTCGCAGCGAACCTTGAAATGCAGTGGATCCGAGGCTGGGGCCTCCACAAAGATCTCATGCAGCCGAAGCGGTGCCAGCACAGCATCGATCACATTCGAGGCACACCCCTCCAAAACAACCTTCCCAAGACGATAGCCGCGGGTTCTCGGACGTGGCTTCGACTTGGCGACCCGCTTCGTGAGGCGCGGAAGATCGACCTCCACCTCGATCTGAATTGAGCTTCGCCCCTCGATGCGCCCCTCGTCAACGATGCGGTAAGCCCCCGTCCATAGCTCGTGGCTCGCCAACACCGCGGTGACTTCCGCAGCATCCAAGGCCACGACCAAACCGTCGATCGCTGCCCGCAACGAATCGATCTTCGCCTTGCGAAGCGCTTCGTCGCGAGCATGCTGGACGGCGCTAGATTCACCATGCCCCACAAAGGGCTCGGCATGACTCGGCAAAGCAATGAGGCATAGGGACCCCATCCACAACGACGCGATCCATCTAGAGAGGCGCACAGTGACGAGAGTGCGGGTCGGTGAATGAGGTTGCAAGAACTCTCTTCAAAAATGCGACCATGGCGCACATCTCAAATCGACTTAGTGACACGCGATCTCGCTAAACAACTCGAAACGAAAGGTTTGCATCGGCATCACTGACCACAGATTTTTCTACCGCGACAGATTACGACCATCAATCGTGGTGTGGTGAACCACCAAAAAGTCCTGTTCGTTGGTGCCCGAATATGAAGTCTCAATCCTGGCTGGATATCGCCGCATTCCTGGGTTACATCGCCGCGAATGATGCATGGATCCTTTGCCGGCCAGCGACGTTATAGCATCACCCATCGGGCCGTGCAGCGCCTCCGTGAGCTGGTCACGACCATGGGCGACCTCGACGATGAGAGCCTTCGTGATCGGCTCGATGCCGCGCTCTCCTCCGCCGAAGAGCGCGGCGACGTGGTTAAAACGCTGGACGCGATGCTCGGTGAGCCACAGATGTTGGTGCCCGTCATCGAGTTCGGGACGACGCTCTACGCGATCATCAAAGAAGACACCGTCGTCACCGTTCTCCCACAGGGACACGGCGAAGAGATCCTTCAACGGGGCAAGGCGTTGCAGGACCGTGTCAAGAGCGGAGACACCCCCCTGCCCGAACGTCAGGAAGAAGACCGTTGGAGCGAGAATGGTCGTCGACGCTGGCATCGAAATCCCCCGGCGCCCGTGATCATTGAGCGTCAAAGCCGGCAGTCTTCTCGGCAAAATCTGCCGAATCATGTTGGAGCGCACGAGAGCACGACCTCATCGGCCTCCAACGGGCTGCTATCATCCCCCGTCGGATCGCGCCCGGACCACAAGGTGGAAGGCGCCATTTACGATGCTCTCCACCGTGGCCGCCAAGCCGCAGCCGTCGCAGCCCTCGGCGAAGTCCTGCGAAGCGAACCCCGCGACAGCGATCTCATCGGGATCTGGAACGACCTCACGCAACAAGGTGTCCCCTACCGGCTGACAGTGGGAGACCTCATCGACGCCTGCGCTCGACTCTAAACTCTCACTTTGCGAGTTCCCAACGGGCGCCCTTCGGCGTGTCTTCGACCAACACGCCAGCATCGGCCAAAAGATCGCGAATAAGGTCGGATTTGGCCCACTCCTTGTCGGCTCGCGCCCGTGCACGGGCCATGAGCAGTCGGTCAATTACGGCCTCCAAGGGAGCTGCGCCGGCCCCGTCATCGATCGAGGGAAAACATTCTGCTGCCAGCTCTGGATACAGCCGCGCATGGGGCCACTCGACGCCCAGCACGTAGAGGTGGCGGGTAAGACAACGATAGGCAGCCCGCAAACTAGCGATATCGTCGCTTTGCTCGATTCCCGCCGCGAAAAGCGCATTCACGTAGTCGTAGATCGCCGCCTCCGCCGCCGCCGTCCCCATGTCCTCGTCCATGGCGGCAATAAAGGCGCCCATAAAAACCTGCCCTTGGGCCCCGAAGGCGCCAGAACAAAACGTCTCACGCTCACGCGGTACGGCCTCATCCTCCTCCCGTAAGCTCGCATAGGTGCCCACGACGCCGAGCCGTAGCTCGTCATCGGACGCCTTCAGCAAACGACGCTCCAAGGCTCGTACGGCTCTCCGGATCTTCTTGAAGCCTTCGCCAGCCTCTTCGAGAAGTTTGTGGCCAAATGCAAGGGTACTTCGATAGTGCGACGACCCATAAAACCATCGCACCAATTGCGGGTCGTATCGTTCGAGCAGTTCGGGGATCCCGATCACGTTCCCGAGCGACTTGCTCATCTTGACCGGCTTTCCCACATCATCGACGAGTTGAAGGAGATCAGGGTGCATCCAGTAGCGAACCCAGGGATGCCCGCACAGTGGCTCGGCCTGCGCGAGTTCATTTTCATGGTGCGGGAAACGATTGTCTGCGCCTCCACCATGCACATCAAAATGATCGCCAAGCAAGATCGTGCTCATGGCAGAACATTCGATATGCCAGCCGGGGCGGCCACTCGGCCAAGCTTCAGCCCCAGTCTCCCAACATGGCTGCCCCGCATCGCTAGGCTTCCACAGCGTGAAATCTTCAGGGTTACGCTTACGTTTTGACGCGCCATCCAGGCGTCCTCCAGAATCTTGAACACCCTCGCCAACACGATTGCCCGAGAGTTGCCCATAGTTGGCGAAGCTGCGGACGTCGTACAGCACCTCTCCTCCGACGACATACGCGTGGCCTTTGGCTAGCAGCGATTTAATCGCCTCGATTTGCCCCTCGATGAAATCGGTCGCCCGAGTGTAGGCCGCGTAGTCCTTGATCTGTAGCGAGCGGCAGTCGCTACGGAAGCTACCGATCACCCGTTCTGCCAGGTCAAGGCAGCCTTCCCCTGCCGCAGCGCTGTCCCCCATGATCCGATCGTCGATATCCGTGTAGTTGATGACGCTGATCACGTGATAGCCGCGGTACTCTAGGTAGCGCCGAAAAACGTCCCAAAAACAATAGGTCCGCGCATGACCGATATGCATCGCGGAATAGACGGTGAGGCCGCAGGTGTAGATGCGCACCACCTTAGGGTGCGCAGGAACAAAGTCCTGCTTTTTACGAGTGAGGGTATTAAAAACGCGTAGCGCCACGACTTCTCCGAATTCGCGGGCAGTCTACTGGTCCCTCGCTCCGCACGCCATGCGTTCTACAACGGCGCATTGACCGGGAATCGTGACGCTCAAGACCGCGCGGTACGAAATACGGCATCAACACTTCATCCTTTTCCGACCGAGTGCTCAAAGGAATGACGCCCCATACAGATTCACTCCTTTCACGTCGATAATTCGACTGCACAACACAAAAAACGACCGGGTAAACTCTCCGTCGCGCGGCGGGACCCATTTTGAGAAACATCGAATATTTCTTGGTGCTCCCGGCTTGCTCACCGCCACCGATGCAGTCATTAGATCGTGCAACAAAGCCGTGTCGACAAAAACTTACGAAAACCAACTTCGGCACAACTATAGTGACCCAATCCTGGCATCGTGACCCACTATGACCAGCGAAACCCACGCCCACGGCGCGATTTAGCATTGCCACCGCACATCGCGCTCACCGCTCTCCACTAGGATTTATACCGCATGAAACTAACGTATCGCCAACCTCTGTTCCTACTCCTCTCCGTGATAACCGCATTTTCCGCGGGAACAACCGGATGCAAGACATCTCCCGAGTCCGAGTCCGAGTCCGAGTCCCAGTCCGAGTCCCAGTCCGAGTCCCAGTCCGGTGATGGTGACGGCGACGGCGACGGCGACGGCGACGGCG
>CAYTFJ010000056.1:0-30195 GCA_964437075.1 uncultured Nannocystaceae bacterium | reverse complement strand
ACGGCGACGGCGACGGCGACGGCGACGGCGACGGCGACGACTCGCTTAGCTTTGAATCGGATATCTTGCCCCTGATCTCGGATCGCTGCGGCTGTCATCGCAGCGGCAACTCCCCGGGAAATTTGGGCCTGGACAGCGCGACCGCCTACGGAAACCTCGTCGGACGAAATGCTACCCAAGCCCCAATGAAGCGGGTTGAAGCAAACTCGGCAGAGAACAGCTACCTCCCCTACAAACTCAAGGACACACAGGCAAGCGTAGGTGGATCTGGAGCCGTGATGCCGAAGGGACAGGGGGCTCCGCGCCTCAGTCCCGAAGAGATCGCCTTGGTCGAGACATGGATCAATGAAGGCGCGCTACCTTAGGCGAACCTGAAAAGGATGCACGCGGGTCGACGCAGCCCCAGCCTGGCAACCCGGCGGGCGGGGGCTGGCCTCCTTTGTTGCTAAACCAAGGGACGCCGCGCTCGCCCGCGGGGACCCGTTAGAGGAACGGAGCTGCAGGCCGGATCGAGGCACGTGTAGGGACGTGACGTGCGCCCGTTGCCCTGGGGTGGTGTCGCGGCTAGCGTCGGGACTTCTCTCATGTCCAACGAGTCCATCGAGTCCACGTCCCCAACCGCCGTCCAGGGGTTCGCAGCCCCACCGCCTCAGCTTGATCTGCCTCAGATCGAACGCGACATCCTAGAACTGTGGGCAAAGAATGGCGTCGAGTCGCGCAGCCTTGAAGGCAACTCTAGCCAAGGAAAGCCGGACTACGTTTTTTACGACGGCCCCCCTTTTGCCACAGGGACTCCACACTATGGCCACCTGCTCGCGGGAACGATCAAGGATCTGGTGCCCCGCTACTGGGCCATGCGCGGGTATCATGTGGAGCGACGTTTCGGTTGGGATTGCCACGGTCTGCCAATCGAAACAATCGTCGAGGGCCAGCTTGGCGTTCACGGACGGAGCGAAATCGAAGAACTAGGAGTCCCGACCTTCAACGCAGCGTGCCGGGCCGGTGTCCTCCGATATACGCAAGAGTGGGAGCGTGTCATCAAACGCATGGGTCGCTGGGTCGATTTTCAAAACGACTACAAGACCATGGACGCGACATACATGGAGAGTGTGTGGTGGGTCTTCAAGCAACTGTGGGACAAGGGCCTGATCTATCGCGGATACCGGGTTCAGCCGGTTTCTCCAGCCCTCGGCACCCCACTTTCAAATTTTGAGGTGGCCCAGGGTCCCCAAGAAAAAGATCCAGTCACAAAAAAGGAGGGGCACCAACGTCGTCAAGATCCGAGCATCACTGTTCGCTTCAAACTCGAGGATGAAGACGCGTATCTCTGGGCCTGGACCACGACACCATGGACCCTACCCAGCAACCTCGCGCTGGCGGTCCACCCTGACGTTGAATACGTAAAAATTCGGGTGAACGCGAGCGGCGAAGTTGCTTATCTAGAACCTGGGAGGCTCGCCGACTATCAAGATCGCAAGCGCGTTGGAGAGACTACCGAGATCGCTAGGGTTTGGGGACGCGACCTTATTGGACGGCCCTACGCGCCCGTGCTCCCCTATTTTGAGCGGTATCGCCAACACGAAGATGGCTCCCGCTGGGCGTTTCGCGTGGTTGGAGCGGATTATGTGACGACCAGCAGCGGGACTGGCATCGTCCACCAAGCGCCCGCATTCGGTGAAGACGATTTTGCAGTCGGAAAAGCAGAGGGTCTCCCCCTCGTGAATCCACTCAACCTGAACGGTATCTTTGACGATCAAGTCGGGCCTTTTCAGGGCCTGTTCGCCAAAGATGCCGACAAAGGGATCGTCGATCTGCTACGCGATGAGGGCAAACTGGTCGACCGAGATACCATTGTTCACGCGTACCCCCATTGTTACCGCACGAAGAAACCTCTCCTCTACATGGCTCTCGCCACCTGGTTTATGAAGGTCGAGGGAATGCGCGAGGAGCTCGTTGCCAACAACAACAAGATCGCGTGGGTCCCGGAACACGTTGGCCGTTCACGTTTCGGCAACTGGCTCGACGGTGCCCGAGACTGGAATCTCAGCCGAAATCGATATTGGGGCACACCGCTTCCCATTTGGCGTTGCGACATCGATCCAGAAGACACCGTCTGCATAGGCTCTCGAGAAGAACTCGAGACGCTCGCGGGGATGGAGCCGCGATCGGTCGACGACATCCATCGCGAGAGCATCGATCACATCACCTTCCCCTCGAGTAAAACTCCCGGAGGAATTATGCGACGAACAACCGAAGTGTTCGATTGTTGGTTCGAGTCGGGTTCGATGCCCTACGCCCAGAACCACTACCCCTTCGACCTTCGTCGCCACGACTATGTCGTCGACAATATCCCCGCGGACTTCATCGCCGAGGGCCTCGACCAAACTCGCGGGTGGTTCTACACCCTGCACGTCTTGAGCACCGCTCTCTTTGGCCGTCCGGCATTCAAAAACGTTATCGTCAATGGCCTCATCCTCGCGGCCGACGGTAAGAAAATGTCCAAGTCCGAAAAAAATTATCCGGACCCGAGTCTTGTCATCGAATCCCATGGTGCGGATGCACTGCGCGCGTATCTTATCAACAGTCCGGTTGTCCGCGCGGAACCTATGCGATTCGGTAAACATGCGGGGGACACCACGGGCGAGGGGGTGCGCGACACAGTACGAACCGCCATTCTTCCCCTCTGGAACGCCTTCAATTTCTTGGTCACCTACGCCCGAGCCGACGGCTGGATCCCGACCAACGATGCTCTCCAATTCGAGCCCGAGTCGGCCCTCGATCGCTGGATTCTAAGTCGGGTTCAAAACTTTGTCGGTGGTATGCGACGGGAGTTTGAAGCCTACAGTTTGCACAACCTTGTGCCCGCTTTTCTCGAGCTGTGTGACGACCTTAACAACTGGTACATCCGCAGGGGCCGCCGCCGATACTGGCGAAGTCGGGACTCCGGTCCCGACGACAAGAATGCGGCCTACGCAACGCTGTACCGAGTTCTCGTGACGACCGTCCACGCGATCGCCCCCATTTTACCCTTCTTTAGCGAAACTTTGTATCGCCGGCTGGTGGTGGATACGGGGCTTGCCGCCGAAAAGGACGGCGACTCGGTCCACCTTCAGCGCTTCCCAGAGGTCGAAGAAAAGCACCGGGACCAAGACCTTGAGTACCAAGTGGAGACCGTTCGTCGGGTGGTCGCACTCGGCATGGGTCTTCGAGAGCAGGAAGGCCTCGGCGTACGACGCCCATTGGCATCATTGATTGTCGCAAGTCGGGACTCGAAGGTGCGTGATGCGGTGCAGCTCTTCGCCCACGACGTTCGCGGCGAACTAAATATCAAGAGCATCGAGGTTGTCGCCGACGATACAGGTTTAGTCTCATTGGCTGCAAAAGCGAACTTCAAAGTGCTTGGACGGCGACTCGGAAAGAAGATGAAGCTGGTCGCTGCCGCGGTCGCTCAGTTGGACAACGCGAGGGTCGCTAAACTCGTCGACGGTCAAACAATTGAGGTCGGTGGCGAGTTGCTCAACGTAGCGGATCTACTCATCGAGCGAACCCCTCGACCGGGCAGAGTCAGCGCGAGCGAACACGGCATCACGCTCGTGCTCGACACCACTCTCGACGACACCCTGCGCGACGAAGGCCTCTGCAGAGAGTTGATCAACCGCGTGCAGAACCTTCGGAAGCAACGCGGGCTCCTCGTCAGCGATCGTATCGATTTGAGGGTCTGTAGCGACGGTGCTGTCGCCCTCGCGCTCGCCCACAAGGACCTGCACAGGCTCGTCTGCGCTGAGACTCTCGCAAACTCGATCGAGGTGGAATCCCTCGATCCCGCACGCCAGGAGCGGTCAGACCGCATTGATGAGGAGGCGATCGACCTGCATTTGAGTGCGGTTCCAAACGGAGCCTAATCGTGCTCGAACCATCCACTTCGCCGCGGGGCCCCGCCGGCCCCGCGGAGACTCATCCACGTCGCACGTTGGGGTGGATCGCCATCCCATTTAGACTGTAGAATGTTATTCCATGGCCCTACTGTCCAGTCTACGCCAATTTGGCGGCCTCGTTCGCTTGAGCCACACAATCTTCGGGCTGCCCTTCACCTTCGCTGCGGCGGCTTTGGCCCACGCTGCGGCGACCGAGGGCAAGCTCGTCGCTGCCACGGAGGGCCTAACCGGGGCAAAAATGCTTTGGATCATTCTTGCGTTTACCGGAGCACGAACAGCAGCCATGGGCTTCAACCGAATTGTCGACCGGAAAATTGACGCGAAGAACCCCCGCACCGCAGAACGAGAGCTTCCCGCCGGCAAGATCACGCTCGCTGCCGTGAGCGTGTTTACGGGGCTGTCAGTTCTGGTATTTCTGGGATCTACCTGGGCTTTGGGGGGCGTAGCACTCGCACTTTCGCCGCTCTGCCTGCTCGTAATATTTGCCTACAGCCTCTTCAAACGCTTCTCGTGGGCGAGTCATCTCATCCTCGGTATCGCGCTCGCCATGGGTCCCGCGGGCGCATGGGTCGCCGTGACGGGCAACCTCCACAGCTTCGCCACCCCCACGATCTTGATGATCGCGGTGGCCTCGTGGGTTGCGGGCTTCGATATTCTGTACAGCCTCCAGGACGAACAGTTCGATCGCAGCGTTGGCCTGCACTCGATCCCGGTGACCTTCGGCACACGTGGCGCAGTGCTCCTCAGCGCAGCTCTTCATGTCGTGACCGCCGGCGCACTCTTGTGTGTTCATGTCGCCGAGGACCTCGGCGCATGGCACCTTGGCGGCGTCGCCCTCGTTTCCACGATTTTGGTGTACGAGCACTGGATCGTCGGTCCTGGTCGGCTCAACCGTATCAACCGAGCCTTTTTCGATCTCAACGGCTACGTCAGCATCGCCTACCTCGTCTGCGTGTTACTCGACGTCTTTGTTTGACCCCAACAAACAGTCGCCGCAACCGACTTCTGCCCATCCACGAGTTTGACTTGAACCCAAACTCCTTGGATCCTTGGCCGGTGCCGCATATCGTCTCCAGTGCAGTCCCAGCCGCCATCGTGCGCATCGTCCGAGCGATCAGCACCCTAGGCATCACCGGCCTCCTGCTGCTGTCAGCCAAGTCCGAGGCCGCCACCACGAGACGGACCTTCGACGAGAGTGATGGATCCGTCGACCCTCGAACGCGTCAGATGCCTTCCCGACACCGGCTGCGCCTAACAATTCACTCTGACTATGTGCGACTGAGCAAGGCAAAAGACACCGACACCGGGCTCACAAAACGATTTCACTACGCCCCCTTGATGCTGGACCTTGGCTATCAAATTCAATTCCTCCGCTACATGATGTTCCGATCTGCACTGGCAGCGGGCTACAACGTCGCCAACAGCCGCTACTCGATGCCCTTTGCCATCGAGCCCCAGATCTATCTAGGAATTCAATCAAAAATCTTCGGCCTTGCGGGAGGCTATGCCTACTTGCTGCCGATCCCCATGCTCAAAGACGCGTACGATGGTCGTAGCCAAAGCATAGGCGCACCCATCATCGCCAACAATCACATCCTGCGTGCCGAGCTGTCGGTCACATCAAAAGTCGACAGGATGGCGCTGACCTTCGCATTCGGACTCGGGGCGACGAAGTCCACCCTGCGACACTTCAGTACGACAGAGCGTAAATGGCGACCCGCCTTCTCGTTTCAAGCCGGATTTTTTTTCGACGGCACAATTCGACGCTTGAGTCGAAGTAAACGTACAACAAACCGTCGAGTCGACAGATCACAGGCCATGGGCGCTTCCTCACAAGCTTCCGTGAGCCCAGGCGCCTCACTCATGTGAGTTCGTCCCGATTGTGGAAAAATTGCGGCAATTCACCATTTCCCGGGCACACAAAACATTCTATCGTCAGCATCTTCAATGGAGGAACGTGTGACAAATCCCCTCATGAAAGGCGCGGTCGAAGACATCGTCGCCACCATCGGCAACACTCCAATTGTTCGACTCAACGCGGTCGCCGCGGACGTAGAATCAGAGATCTACGTCAAAATCGAATACATGAACCCCGCGGGGTCAATGAAGGACCGTGTTGGCCTGAACATCATCCGAGACGCGGAAGACCGCGGAATGCTGGGTCCCGGCGCGACAATAGTCGAGGCCACAAGCGGCAATACTGGAGCCGGTCTCGCTATGGTCGCGGCCATCCGTGGCTACAAATGCATCTTCGTGATGCCCGACAAGATGTCCCCCGAGAAGGTCGATGCACTGCGGGCCTACGGCGCTAAGGTCGTGATCTGCCCGACCGCGGTCGAGCCCAGCGATCCACGCAGCTACTACTCCGTCGCACGACGCCTGGTAGAAGAAACGCCTGGCGCATTTTACGCGAACCAGTACCACAACCCTGCCAATCCCGAGTCTCACTACCTCAGCACCGCACCCGAGATTTGGGAACAAACCGGTGGCGAGTTCGACGTTTTTGTGTCCGGCATGGGAACCGGAGGTACGCTCTCAGGTTGCGGACGCTACTTCAAGGAGCGCAACCCCGATATCCAGATCGTAGGTGTCGACCCGGTGGGCTCACTCTACTATGAGTACGTAAAAACCGGGCGTCTGACCAAATCGTTTAGCTACTACGTCGAGGGCATTGGCGAAGATTTTTTACCTTCGACCATGAACCTCAACATTCTCGATGACATCGTTCAAGTCGACGACCGTGAATGTTTCATGATGACACGCGACTTGGTACGCCGCGAAGGCATCTTCTGTGGCGGCTCTTGTGGGGCGGCGGTCCAAGGCGCGCTCAAGTATGCTCGCTCGCTCAAGACCCCAAAGCGGATATTGGTCCTGCTCCCGGACAACGCGCAAAAATATCTCTCCAAGGTCTTTAACGACGATTGGATGCGATCGAACGGATTTCTCAACGAGAACGAAGAAGAAGGTACCGTCGCGCATCTGATCAAAAACCGGCCGCGACGGCTGATCGCTGTCGATGAGAGCACCACCGTCCGCCAGGCGGTCAGCATGATGAAAGAACACGGAATTAGTCAGCTTCCCGTGCTTGACTCGAATCAACACCATCGCGGCATCGTCTCCGAGATCGATCTGCTGAACTACATTGTCGACAACGAGGGAGGATTCGACGAGCCGCTTGGCGACCTCGTCTCGGCGGACTACGCCACCGTAACACCTCACACGCGCCTTACCTTGCTCAAGACCATTTTCAACGAGGCCCGAGTCGTGCTTGTTCTCGACGATCATAAGCTTCAAAGCGTGCTCACGAAGATCGACCTGATCGACTATCTATCGTCGGCACGTTCCCCGTCAAAGTAGCCTCGACACAGACAAGATTCAGCCATGGCCACCTACGAGTCTGACCAAGACCATCTTCCTGCGGACGCACGCATCGAAACCCTCGCAATCCACGGGGGCCAGCATGCCGAAGAGATCACCGGCGCAGTAATGCCTCCGATCTTTCAGACGTCGACCTACGCTCAAAAAAGCCCCGGGCAACACAGTGGGTTCGAGTACAGTCGAACTCACAACCCGACCCGATTTGCACTTGAGCGTGCTATCGCGGCCCTTGAAACGGGAAAACATGCCCTGGCCTTCGGCTCCGGATGTGCCGCGACGACCGCTGTGATCCAACTGCTCGATGCAGGAGATCATGTTGTCGCGGGCGACGACATCTATGGAGGAACCTTTCGGCTCTTCGACAAGGTGATGACCCGCCGTGGAAATCGATTCACCTACGTCGACGCCACAACGGTCGAAGCTGTTGAACACGCAATCGAAGCGAAGACGAAATTAGTTTGGCTGGAGACCCCGACAAACCCGATGCTCAAGATGGCCGATATCCAAGCCATCAGTGCTCTGTGCAAGGCTAGAGGGATTTTACTTGCGGTCGACAACACATTCATGACCCCCGTGTTTCAACGACCGCTTGAGCTTGGTGCGGACCTCGTGGTCCACAGTACGACCAAATACATGGGTGGGCACTCCGACGTCGTGGGTGGGGCCGTGACCATGCGGTGCCCGAAGCTCTTTGAGCGACTCTACTTCATCCAAAACTCGTGCGGAGCCATTCCGGGGCCGAACGACTGCTACCTTACGCTGCGCGGCATGAAAACTCTCGCGCTGCGTATGGAACGACACGCTCACAACGCCGGTCTCATCGCCAACTTCCTCTCCGAACACTCGAAGATCAAACGAGTGATTTATCCAGGACTCGCAAGTCACCCACAGCACAACCTTGCCTGTCGCCAAATGTCAGGTTTTGGGGGGATGATTTCCTTTGATTTGGCGAGTGACATCTCTGGCGCGCGTCGCTTTCTTGAAAAAGTTCAAATCTTCACTTTGGCCGAAAGCCTTGGCGGCGTAGAGAGCTTGATCGAACACCCCGCGATCATGACCCACGCCTCGATCCCGAAGGACAAACGCGAGGCCCTTGGAATCACCGACGGATTTATCCGCATCAGCTGCGGCATCGAACACGTCGATGATCTCATCGGCGACCTCGAGAGCGCTCTCAGTTCCGTCTAACTCAGTTGTCAACAAGTGCACGGCTGCTCCGCACCCGTCGGTTCGCTCAGGAGTCAGGATCGAGTATGGTTCGGGTGTGAACGCTTCAGCAAGGGGATGGCGAGAAATTCCTGAACTGGGTACCACACTCGGGCTGCGCCTGGTGATGGCGATGTGCGACCTTTTGGGTCGCCGACTTACACGGGCCTTCGTAGGCGTCCTCGCCTTTTACTACGCACTCGCAGCTCGAGACGCTCGCAGAGGCTCCGCAGAATACCTGCAGCGTCTAGGCCAGCCCCACGGATTTTTTGCCGTCTACGCGCACATACGCTGTTTTGCTCACACGGTGCTCGACCGCCTATATTTTGTGCGCGATCGATTCGAAAACTTCGATATTCGATACCACGGCCACGAGCATCTGCTCGATCTCCTCGAGCAAGGGAAGGGCGCAGTCCTGCTCGGCGCCCACATCGGGAGCTTTGAGGTCATGCGCGCCCAAAGCGTGGCCCGAGACATCCCGATCAATATCGTCGGTGACTTCGGAAATGCAGAACGCATCAACGCAGTCCTCCAGCGAATCAATCCAAAATCCACAACCCGCATGCTTCAAATTACGCCGGGAAGCGTAGAGTTTGCGCTCAAGGTTGGCGAAGCCGTTGAACGCGGAGAGCTCGTCGCTATCTTGGGAGATCGTCACGGGCACGGCACGTCGATAGCCATCGATTTTTTGGGCGGGAGGGCTCGGTTTCCGGTGGGTCCTTACCTGTTAGCCGCCACGTTGCGCTGCCCACTGTATTTTGTGGTCTCTGTGCATCGAGCCCCAAACCGCTACGACCTCTACTGCGAGCCTTTCGCAGAGGCCCTCGTTCTTCCACGCGGAAACCGTCAGGAAGCCCTGCGTGAATGCGTCCAGCGCTACGCCATGAGGCTCGAACACTTCTGCAAGATCGCGCCCAACAACTGGTTCAATTTTTTCCCATTTTGGGATCAGGAAGACGAACCCCTCGCACCATCATCGACTCCGCCTCGAGATCCATTATCCTCTGGCCCGAACGAGGCTCCACGATCATGAAACGACGATTCCCCGACGCGAGTTCCAACATCGAAGCCAAGTTCGAGGCCCAAAAATTGGCTTTTGGGCCAATGATGTTTCAAGCGGCTCGAACGCTCCGCGATACCGGTGTGCTTGAGTTCTTAGTCGACCAACTCCCCTTTGGCGCGACCCCTGAGACCATCCACGATCACCTCAATCTCTCGATTTACGCGGCCCGGGTGCTCCTTGAGGGGGGTCTCGCGGCAAATATGCTGCAACTCGATGATGGTGTCTACCGAGTAACGAAGGTCGGATACCTGATCTTACGCGATCCCATGACGCGCGTGAATATGGACTTCGTTCATGACGTTTGTTACCGCGCGATGTTTCACTTTGACCAAAGTATCGCCGAAGGGCGGCCGGTCGGACTCGCGGAACATGGCCAATGGAAGACCATCTATGACGGACTCTCGGAGTTACCAGAAACCGCGCAACGCAGTTGGTTTGCTTTTGACCATTACTATTCCGACGGCGTATTTGAGCGCGCGCTTCCAAAAATATTTTCTAGATCCCCGCGTCGCATTCTCGACGTAGGAGGCAACACGGGAAAGTTTGCCTTCGCCTGTTGCACCTTCGATCCGGCGGTTGAAGTGACCATCATCGATCTTCCGGGACAAATCGCTGTGGCCCTCAACAACGCACAGGATACGGGGTTCGCGTCCCGAGTCTCTGGTCAGTCGATCAATCTTCTCGATAGCAGCGCCGTCCTCCCTAGCGGATTCGACGCGATCTGGATGAGTCAGTTTCTCGACTGCTTCGGCGAAGATGAAGTCATACGTATCCTTACACGCGCAGCCTCCGCAATGGGCCCCGAGGCGCGGCTCTATATTCTGGAAACCTACTGGGATCGCCAAGAGCACGAAGCGGCGCGCTATAGTGTGATCAACACCTCTCTCTATTTCACAGCCGTCGCCAACGGCAACAGCAAGATGTTCAGTTTTGCTCGCATGCTGGCCTGCCTCGCCGCCGCCGGACTCACTATCGAAGAAGACTTCGGTGAGATCGGCTTTCACACGCTGCTCCGCTGCAAGAGACGGCGCACTCCAGTTTCCTAAGCGCGGGCCAAAGCGTAATTGACGTGAGCAAAAAATGAGGAGCGAGGGGCTTTCTCCCCCGCTCCTCGTTCCGCCCGCAATCGAGCTCGTACGCGACTGACGATTACCCGTTCGCGGTGAATTCCCAGGTAAAGGTAGCCAAGCCATCACGCTGATCGGGCGGGTCGAGCACCAGCCCATCAACGGCTTGAACGACGCACTGGCTGAGATCGGCCGGCGCGGTGCTCGACTCGTCTACGGCAGGATTCATGATCGTCCCAGTCTTCTTTGCCACGGTGAAGTTCACAACCACAGACCCGCTCGCGCCCTGACTCGTTAAGAGAGCGGCGTCGTAGCAGTCTCGAATTGAACCGGTTTTTGTGTCCACCAACTCGCGTGTCACTGCCCGATAGTCCTCGGCGCTGCGTGCAAAGAATGCGCAACCGGAGGTTCCTACCGTGGCCAACACAAGGGCCGCGGCGATGGTCTTGCTCATGATTCTCATTGTTTCGCCCCTTCCGATGCGCTCTTGGCCGGGACGACCTCACGCGCTGTCGCTTTTGGTGCAACCTTCGAGTCCACTACCGTTCGCGTACCTGTCTTCGCGTCGACTCGTACCGTCTCAATGACAGTCTCTTGCTTGGTAATGATGAATTCGACGCGACGGTTCGCGGCCTTGCCCGCATCGCTATCATTGGAATCGACGGGCTTGGCTTCACCCCAGCCCTTGGACACAAGCCTACCCTCAACGACTCCGTGATCGATGAAGTACTGGCGAACCGAAGCTGCCCTCTTGTCGGACAACTTCTCGTTGTATCTGTCGGAGCCGTCGCTGTCCGTGTGGCCCTCGATCGACAACTCAGCAATGTGGGTATTCTCGTTGATGACCTTTACGATCTTGTCGAGCAACCCGAACGAGACCTCTTTGATCGTCGCCTTGTTGTAGTCGAACTGAATCTTGTCATTGATGATAATAGAATCTTTCGTCACGACCACGGTCTCGTCCTTCGGTTGCTCGACGGCCGGGGGTGGAGGTGGAGCGGGGGGCGTCCCGGCGATCTGAAGCGCCGTGGCGTCCGCGAATATCATCGGACCGCATCCAACGAGGGGAATCGCAACGGCAAACAACGTGGCCTGAAGCGTCGCAATGGCCCTAAGGCCCTGTTTTCGATTTACGAACATTTGTTTCTCCGTCGAGATGTAGCTCAGGCACGAGTCTGCGCCTGAGTGTTCTCGCCGCCGCATAGTCCAAGGCCCTGGGTCGCAATGCAAGTCCCAGAGCAAGCTCTCCGACCACCTCGCATCATCACATTTCGTGTGAGTTTGAATACAACTAATTCACAGATTCTGATGCCTATCGCCCCCTATCTGTGGTCTGTTAGCCTGCTAAAATCACAAGCCCAACGAGTCATTGAACCGAGCGGCACAGTCTTGTTCCGTCAGAGCCACCTCCTCGCGGCGCGCTGCTTTTGCAGGTAGCCTCACTTCATGTTCACGAGACGGCCTCACGCAGCGTTCCTACGATCTTCGCTGGTCCTCGTCTTGCCTTGGCTCGGAATCGCCCTCGTTCTGTCCCCCGCCGTGGCCGTCGCGGCTCCGACGTCGACCGCTACGCTTGAAGCGCGACCGCCGACGTCACAGGTCCCCCCCCATACTGCGACCCCGAACGACTCAAGCGCAGATCCGGTGGACGCAACAAAAGACCCAACACCCGACGAAGCGGCAACCTCTCCTGCGGATCCCCATCGCCCGGGCGGGATCACTGTGCAAACAACGTCCGCGCAATCAGAACCGACCGTCAAGCCTCAACTGACACCAAACTCGATTCTGCTTCCTCAACCCGAACAAGCGCCTCGTCGCCTGCCGTCATCAGCAGCAGAATCCGCCGATCTTCTGGCGCCCTCAGCCCGACCGTCACCGCCGAGGACCGTCGTCGGAGGTGAACAGCGCGGGCAGGCCAATCGCACCCGGTACTTCAAGAACCTCTATCGACCGACCGAGAACCCCGCAAGCTTCTTGATGCGCGCAGAAGGGTCATTTGCGATGTTTGGTAACGAACAGTCTCGGGGCGGCCGGGCCGTTGGACTTGGCATCGGTTTCGGGCAGAGTTGGAACTACTTTAGCTATTCCGTCGACGCATCGCTCTACGCCGGAAAAATTCGTTTTACACAGACGAAGGGGGACCCGGTCGTCCAAAACAATATCCTCGTGGGTGGTGGTCCAACCGTGGGTCTAGGTCGTCTCGGCCTGGCGCAGCGGAGTCTGCTGGAGGTTGAGGCGGGATACAGCTTTTTTTATGGCACAACCGCCCCCGTATCTTCCGGCGCCCCATCACCCGACGCGGTCGCTCCACATGGCCCGCGAGTACGCCTGAATGCCGGATTCGCGGTCGACAACACCGACCGCGGTTCTCAGCACCGCATGGTCGGACTCAGCCTCGGCTGGCAGGGGCTCATGCACAGCTTTGGGGGTGAGTACCCTTACACAAATGCCTTCATTTTCGGTTTGTTTTTCAAAACGATGTAGCCCAACACTTTGACTTCGTTCGGCATCGCCTGCCCGCGTTAGGCAGAGAGCCGTTGCAGAAGATCTTCGACCAGCGGCCGATGCTTCACCGGTATCAAGTCGAGTTGCTGACTGAGGTACGGAACCAGATCTCGATTCGAAAGCTCGCTCAGGGCAGAAAGTACGTGTCCTAAAAAAGGCGCCTCGCCCTCCCGCAAGCGATCGCACAAGAAGTCGAGGGCTTCTGGCGTATTGACACGTCCGATCGCCTTGATCGCCGCAACTCTGGCATCTGTTCCATCCGGGAAATCACGTGTCTCATAGATTCGCCGAAGACGGTCAAAGGCATGAGGAAAGTAGAGATTGGCAATGGAGTCGGCAGCCTGGCTGCGCACCGTGATCTCGTCGGAATACAAGGCCGTGGTGAGAAGAGCAAAGCTACGCTTGAATCGAAAATTTCCGAGGGCTGCGACCACGGCTTTCTGCGTGGCAACATCACCGCGGGCAAATAGACGCTCGAGCGCTGAAATCGCAGGGTACGCCCGAATGGCCTGCAAACGCGCGACAATCAAGTCTGTGCCCATGGCCTCTCCGGGTTGAATCATCTCCAAAACCAGCAGCAATCCGTGCCTGCGTACAAAATCTGGAAAACGCCGATCGGCCATGACTCCAGCGGCGATGAGGGCCGGGTTGCCCTCAAGCTCCCACTCGGCCAAGTCGACGTACCAAACTTCTTCGTAGTCAGGCAGCCGCTTTAGAAAATCCGGCACCGGGACAGGCTTCACCCGGTCGTTGGGGTTCTCCCCAATGCGATGCAGAATCCGACGATAGCGTTCGCCCCCCTTGAGATTGAGTCCCGCCAGCGTCGTGTAGACCCCGGCAGCCATTCGAAAGGCCCGAACGGAAACAAAGGCCTCGGCCGCCGACCCGTAGGCATTTTCTACAATCTGGAGAGGATGGCCAGATTCATGGGCCTCTGTTGCTGCCTTCACCCAGGCCTCTGCGCAACGCAGACGAAGGTCATCTGCGTACGGAAGGCCCCGGCGCGTACAAAAATCTGCGGCCTCACGAAGGATTCCCGCGACCGCATGAAACTCATCGAAACGACCAGCGAGGGCGGCAAAGGCCTCATACAACCGCAACGCATCAAGTTTCAGACCGTCGTCTCGAAGAATCCGAATACTATTTACATAGCCCTCGGCGACATTCTCGAAAGCGAGCGTCTCAACACCAATACGCGCCAACAACTGGTAGCAATCAAATGCCCGTTCGCGAAGCCCCTGAGTCTCAAATCCATCGGCGACCTCCTCTACGGCCGTCGTAGCCTCGATAAGTGCAGATCTCGCAAATCCTGATTTGAGACGGTGCAAACAGAGGCCGTAATTAATCTTCGCCAGCGCTTGCTCGTAGGGACGATCGTCGAAGACTTCTCCGTCAATGAGCACCTTCCACAGTTCCGCGACACGCTCGTCCTGCCCCCCTCGCTCCAACTCAATTGCGCGATGAACGGGCATCGCACCGGCCTCAAACCAAAGCGCAGCAACAGCATTAAAACCGGCGCGAGACAGGTAGACAGCGCCCAAGCGAATGCTCATCAAGACCTGAGAGTCCCCGCGACGAGCTCGGCCGACTCGGTCTACGAGGCTCATTTGCACCGGAGCTTCGGTCGCCCCGAGATAGGCCGAGCACGCCGCCGCCTCGTCGTCGCGGCCCAGCGCGCGCAGTGCCTCCGCGTAGGCCCTTAGCCACTCTTCGTACTCGAAATCAATCCTATCGACGACTCCAATTAAATCGCGCAAATACGGGAGCGCGTCTTCGAAACGACGGGCACGCAAGGCCGCCGACGCGCGTATCCACCAGTGCACCGCGCTATCCATTGCCGATCCCTCCCTCCTCGCGGCGACCTCTCTTACGTTGCCCAAGATCGCGTTCAACCCCGTGGATGATCGCATGTGCACTCCCAGCGCGGCGAGTGAGAGATAGAGACTCCTCGTCGATCACGTGAACTCGATGCAAGGAGTCAAGATAGGGAAGATCGAGGGGCCCCTTCGGCAAGACGAAGACACCGTACATCGCGGCGATTGTCGAAATTTTTTGGATTTCTTCGATCGGAAAACAGGCCTCGGCATGGGTCAAAATGTAGACCAGTGACTTCGTTGGCTGACGTTTCCGCGCAGAAAGCTCAGACGCGAGTTGGCGAAAAACAGCTCGATAGTTTCGTCCATGCTCAGCACGAAACTGCAGGACGTAAGGCACCTCGGCTCCGCTTGAACCCCCCACTTTTACGCCGTCGTAGAGTCGGCTATCGAAAAAGCGAAGATGCACATCTTCTCCCAATAACGCGAGTCGTTTGCACAGCGCGAGAGCTAGACCTCTTGCAAACACCTCGCGAACGCCCCGCATCGAGGCGCTTCCATCCACCAAGACGTGGTGCGATCGCCTCTCGTTCTCAAACTGCTTCTCGTGTGTGTGATAAAAGAGCTCACGATCAACAAGCTTTTGGAGAAAGACCTCGTCGTCATAGGCAAGCTGAGACAACATGAGGCTCTCGATCTGGCCAACTCTCTCAATCGAGGCATAGCCATCCATACCAAAACTCTGCTGACCCATTTCCTGGCGAACCTCAAGAAGTGAGGGCAATAATTCAAGTGAAAAATCAACGACATCCGCCAATGTTGGATTAACGATTACGTTGTAAAGATCGGCGAGATCGACCCCATCTCCTCCTTCGTTCCCACCCTGAAACATTCCAAGAAGCCGAAGCGCATCCATGTCAACCTGCTCAGTCTCAAGCAAAGGAAGCAGCCGATTGGAGCAAATCGTCTGTATCCAGTCGATCGCAAAATCCTGCGCGTAGCGGGTAAAGGCCGAGCGGGGGTCTAGACGCGCGTATTGAACTGCGTCGCCTGACAGTTCGAGCGGTCGGCGAGCACGCGAGATTTCGCTTATGTAGGGGGTGACGACGGATAGGATCCGAGCGAGAACAACACCGACCATCGCATCACGATGTTTCCATGCCGCCTGAGATCGAGCCACATCGGTATCAGCCATCTCCACCAGAAATTGTCGCCAAGACTCGCCTATTGCAGCCTCGCCTAGGCCTCGACTCACGCTCCCGGGTCGACCTAGACCCACGAGCAAACATCCAACGTCATGAGTGACAAGAAACGGCACACAGATCCCGAGCCGAACCAAGACATTGTGCCATGCCACGGCTCGCATCAGCCCGGTGGATCCTACGCCCTCTAGCTCAGAGAGCGCCACCCCTCCGACTTCTCGCTCCGCATTCGCCCCGAGATGCCGGAACGACAGGCCGCTTTCCGACCCAGAGGGCGATGTATGCATGTCGGCGTCGTCTTCTTCGGGCATCGTCGCGCCTTGGCTACACAAATCGACTTGAAGCGAACATCGTCTCAAGCAGACGATCCACCTCGCCGACCATCCGATCCGCTGTTGGATTGTCCCGCATTCGTCTCAATGCCGCCTTGATATCGCCTAGGTTACGCAGCTGCGAGAACAGTTGCATATCCGAAAGAACCTCCGAGCTCCCCAATGTCTTTCGAATGATCTTTAGCTCTGCGAGCAGATCTTCAATGCTTGTCGGAGTGGCCCCAATACGCTGCTGATCAGGATGATTTTCGTACCACCGATCCAACACCGGACCGACGATTTCCTGCAAGAGGTCTTGCTGTTCCGGCGTGTTCCAAACGTGGCGAAGAACAAAAAAATCGGAGTCGTTCACGGCGTCACGCCCGTCGAACACCGCCGATGCTGCAAATAGCTTCAGCATTTTAACAACCCGACGATCCGAGAGCCCGACCCCTTCGGACCGAATTTGGAACACGATCCCCTTGTACGTCGCCAAGAATTCCTCATCCATCGCGCCGAGCAGTTCGCCAAAACGCGACTGCATAGCGACGAGGTCACGACCGCACACAACCTTCGTTCGTTGACCTTCAGTTTTCGCCATCGCCTTGGCCTCAAGCGCTGAACCCTTTTGTAGCAGCCCACGAAAATGGTAGCTGTCGAGATAGTCGACTCGAACGCGCAGCAAGAAACGATCGAAAAGAGCCGAGAGGGCGTCGTCCGAGGGCACTTCGTTGCTCGCCGCGAACATCGAGATTAGTGGGACGCTGACGCTGTGGCTTCCGTGGCTGTAGCGACGAGAGTTCAAGAGACTAAGTAGACTGTTCAAGATGGCGCTGTTGGCCTTGAAAATTTCATCCAAGAAAGCAATTTCGCAGGTCGGCAACATGCCCTTGATACGCCGCCGGTAGCTTCCGTCACGAAAGGCCTGTATATCGACCGGTCCGAAAATTTCATTGGGTTCGGTGAAACGGGTCAGCAAATAGTCAAAACAGGTCGTATCCAACAGTTCCGAGAACGCGCGAACAAGCGCGCTTTTTGCCGTGCCAGGCGGCCCAACCATCACCAGATGCTCACCAGCGATCGCGCTCACGAAAAGGAGCCGAATGACTTCTTCTTTGCCAAGGAACTCCGACTCCAGTGCGCGAGCTCCTGCTTGTAGGCGACGCGAAAACTCGGCGATGGACATGGGCGGAGCAGATGGATCGCCTGAGGACTTTGGAGGCTGCGATGTCTGGCTCATTAATTCGTCGTTTCTACGATTCGAGCCGTGAGTGCGGCCAGAAGTTTATCAACAGTATCGCGTGGCAACAGGTTACGCACATGGGCAACATATTCCTCCCAGCGACGGAAGCTCGTAGATTTGTGCCCGCCACCGGACCAAGGAGACCCGACGACAGACTCGATCTGCGGCAACAGCAGGGGCAGGGCAAGAAATGCCTGCACCGCGCGGTCGCTCGCGGCCGCGCCTGGGGCGATCCGGGCGTCGAACTCCAACACCTTCAACCAGTGAAGATGGATCAAGGCCCCTATCACTGCGGCGACATCCTGGGGCGCCGTCGAGAACGGCTCGCCCGAGAGCGCGCGAACATCGGATCCTTGGGGGGGATCCTCACGTACGCCGTCTTTGGAGTTAGATGCACCGAAAACCACGGTGAGAAGATCGAGACTTCGCAACAGGCTGCCAGCGACCACGGCGCCGACCTGCAACCAGTCGCCCGCACCCGCCCAGCGATAGACCACCGCCCGCGCAAGTCCGCGCTTGCGCAGGAGCTCCGTGGCGAACAACGGAGACCAAGCCGCAGGGGAAAATTCTGGGTGCAAGAGGCTCGTCAACGGGCTGGACCAAAGTGCGTCTTCCAGCAGCCGCGAGACCGGTGGCTCATGCACTTGGTCGAGCCATCGTACGACCTCACTGCGGGTTTGCGGGGATCGCCCGAACAATCCTGCCCGTCCAATCCCCGAGGACCTCGGCGTCTGTCCCTGATATCGCCGTTCCAGATCGCCATCCACAACCCAGTGATCTGTGCGCCGAAGCTCAATAAAAGCACCCACGCTGCAGTGTCGCGCGAACGCCTCGGCCATATCGGTCGGCGCCGCGAAACTCAGTAGCCGTCGAGTCTCCAGTTCGACTCGGACCCAGCTTGAGTCACGAGCCCACACCCGGTGGGTATCCGGGTGATCCAACAACAAGATATTGTGTAGACCAAGCCACAGCGAAAGATCATCTTCTTCGGTATCCGGGAGTTCCGGGTGAGCGATCAAGATCTGTCCGCGACGAAGCCGAAAAAATTGAAGACTCGGATCTCTAAGGGCAGACGCATCACGCATCATCTCCTTGCGATCGTCACATGAAAAGGGCGCCCCTACGTGCACCTTTCCGCCCGAGAGCAGCGGCACGACAAAGGACTCGACAAAAGACTGAAGCTCGGTGCCGATGGCTGTGTCCCCCCCTTGGAACTGAACTCGAAGTCCGCCACGCGAACCTCGAACTCAGGAACCGCCTTCCTGGGACTTGAAACCCCAAAGCGCAAATCTCCCGAGACTTTGATTCTCGATCGTGCCAGGGCCAGCATCTGTCACGGTGACGTCGGCAGCCTCAAGGTCAACGGGCTGCAAGCTGCCGACCACCGCCGCATCGAGTGCGATCATCTCATCTGCAGGGACTCGGATCGGGTCGAGCCCCGGCGCCCGGAACAAGACCCGGTCATCGCCATCCAATCCCAGCAGCTCTCGAATCAAGCTCGCACGCACACGTGGCCACAGCTCGTAGCCATCAGGCACGAGCACTCCTGGAGCGATCTCAACCAACCGATCGCCAAGAGGGATGATGCTTCCGACACCAAATCCTTGGTCGCTGCCTCGCTCCGCGGCGGCTCGTGGCGCTCCCGAGACCACCAACAAGCCCTCTTCAAGCGCGACAACTCGTGCCGCTGCGAGCGCGCTCGGGGGAACAACGTAGACAAGGCGCCGCAAAAGTTCGATATCGCGCCACGCGACTAACGACGCGCGAGGCTCGCGAGCATGGGCCGTCGCGCGCAGCTCAAGTTCCACGCGAAGAGGCGCCAGCTCCTCGACCGCAAGCTTTCGCGGTGCCCAATCTCTGACTTGGACCTCGGATGCAACAAGATGACGCCCTTGTACGAATCGCGGGGCACCATCCATCCGTTCAACCCGGCCCACTCCGCCACGCAAGATGTACATATCGTCGCCAGGCAATGAGCGCCCGACGGAGGCCAAATGGATTGGGTGCTCGTATCCAACCTCGACCGCGGCCCGCGGCGACACCGGAGCCAGCAACTCAACACCGGGTATCGCCCGGAGAATATCGAGAAGATGTCCGTCGGGCTGGCGAAGACGCACCAACAGGCTTGAGCGCGCGTCCTCTTCGATCTGCACGCGCACCCCAGCCATATCCGCCTCGACGCGCCACAGATACGACAGCACGCGCTCCGATATGCCGGGGGCGACTAGCAGCAGCGCCATCTCTCGCACACCCGCGAGTTCCGGATCTTCGGCGACCCCCCCGCGGGGAAGTGGGACGGGGCGCAACGCCAACTGCAGAATCAATTCTACAGGGTCGATTCCTTCGATAATGGAGAACCCCATCGAAAACTCGAATTCGACCACGAGCACGTCCACATCGTCAGCACGATCGATTTCAGACGAGGAGACCTCCAGATCGTAGCCAAAGGGTGCACGCCGATCCCTCGTCTGAATGAAGAAGGCTCCGCTCCCGGCGTACACGGGAGACTGCGTCACCTTGGCAAGGCGCATCAGCCGATCCAGCGCATAGCCATCCACAGCTTGGCAGCGCAACAGAAACGTTTGTCCCCCCCCGGTACGCCGAGCTCTCTCCAGTGTTAGCGTCGGAACCAAATCGTCGAGGTTTGCCTCTCGACTGTAGGCTCCAAGAAAACCCACGAGGCGGTCAAGGGACTCAAAGACAAGCAAGGCCTCCCGCCCCATGGCGATCCCTCGAGCGTCGGGGCTGAAGCCCTGCATCCTGAACCGAGTTTGTCCGGCAACAACCGGCGTGAGCAAGGCCCGAGCCACGGTCGCATTGTAATCCTGGAGACCGTCACCGCTCAACCGCGCATCAAAAAAACATCTACATTCTCGACGGAGAGCTGCAAACGAGGAGTGGGTGGCATACAGGCGATCCTTCCCAGTTTTGTATCGGCCGGGACGGGGGGAAACTCCCCTTCGGCGCGGCTCCGTGCCGGACGCAGAGGGGACGCGACCGTGATTTGGGGACTCGCGGGGAACTCACGGCCCCAATGCGAAAATGGGGGTTCATGGGTCGGTGCCCCTGCGCCCAGGTGAGATTGAGCGGGGCTATCCGCGCATACCTGCCCAATCGTATTCGCATGCGGCCCCAATTCAGCTACGGTGGAACGCGACGATCGATGTCCCTCTGACGCTCCATCGGGCCGCCGAATCCACATCGGAGTCTTCCGCGCGCCCATCCAGAACATGCCCCGAGAACGACCCTCCACCGGCACGCTTCCCTCCTCCAAGCGCGTGAACGACGACGATACGAATTCATTGGGTGCGCGCGCGCGGAACCACGGCAGATTGCGCGCAGCGTCGGCGCTCGAGGACGCTGGCGAATTGAGAGATGCCGCTCGTCTGTTTGAGGTCGCCGGAGAACATGCACAAGCAGCGAATCTTCACCTCGAACACGCCCAGACTCTCCGCGATGATCGTCGCAGAATCATGGCGCTGCGGGAGGGGGCAACACGTAATTCGGGCGAGAGCGAACAGGGGCGTGCTCTCCATGCCGCCCTCGCTCGCGCCCTACTTGGCCATGCTCAAGCCCTCCCCGAGGGGGCGCTCCGTCGCGGACTCAGCCTCGAGGCCGCATCCGCTCATGAAGAGGCCGATGAAGGCTCCCAGGCGGGAGAACTTTACGAAGCGATGGGCCTGCTTCATCGGGCTGCGCAGGCCTACGAGGCCGCCGGTGCGATCACTCGGCTCGAATTTGTCCTTGCCATTCTCGAGCACCAAGAACGCGCGGCCCAAGATTTAGCCCGCGCCGAGGCAGAGATCGACAGCGCAATGCGACTCGGCCGACGTAAACTCGCCCACCGGCTCTTGCTCGAACACAAGCGGCATTGCGCTCGTCAAGGGCTGACCCTCCAGCCGAATCTTGAGCGCACGTTAGGGCTATTCGATCATGGTCTTCCGCGCCGACGACGACTGCTGCTAAGTTCCCCAGAGACGGGCCAAGCGATTCGAATTGTCAGCGGGCACACGCTGCGGATCGGTCGTGCTCCTGACTCCGAATTTCCAGTCGACGGCACCGCACTGTCACGAGACCATGCCGCGATCGAGCTGCATATTGACCCCGAGGGAAACCCCAAGCTAAGGCTTGCGGACCGAGGCTCGCGGGCCGGAAGTTTTTGGGACGGGGATCCACTGGACCCCGGAGAATGGACCGATCTGAACGACTCTGGAGAGTTGGGACTCGGAATTGCCCTGGCGCTCGAGCTTGTGCCGACCGGAAACCATGAACGACCCGCGGTCTTTGTTCGAGCCTGTGGCGCTCTGGGACCCTGGACCCTATTTGCGCCTTTGGGTTGCGATTTGGCCATGGGACCCGAGCAAATCGAACCAGCTACGCTGGTATTTGACGACCCCTATACCCAGCTTATCGCTGACGCTGGCGTTACGATGTGGCTGGAAAACGAGCCTCTTGGGCCCGGCGCCCCGGTAGAATTACTTGTTCACGACAGGCTACGGCTACGAGGAACAGACGACGAAGGCAATCCAGTCAACCTGGTCCTGGTCGTCCGTGAATACTTGGAGCAAACCCGATGACTGATCCTGAGGACGATGCTCCCAATGCCTCCTTGAGCTTGATTCCTCTTCTCGGCAACAAAGAGCGATCAACAGCCATGCACGTAGCCGTGGAGGCTATCCTGTTGCGTTTTAGCGAGGGGGCAACGCGTGCTGAAGAACACCCCGGGATCGCAAAACTCATCCGAGATCTCAAAGAGTCGGCCCCCGCTAGCGTCGTTGATCAAGAGATTCGCTCGCTGTCGCACGATGGCTACCTCAGAGGTGCGATCGTCGCCATGGCCGCGGCCCTCAAACGAAGCCCCCAGTCCGACCTGGCTCTACGCCTCGCCGCTGAGCTCATGGATGCCCTCGACCGGGAACTCGGAATCCAGCTCGCCCGAGCCGTCTTGCAACTCCCCGACCCCCAGGGTCACCACGCCACCAACCTGCTCCTCGCTCAACATTTCTTGGACCGCAACGACTACGGAAGCGCTCTGCGTCATTTTGAGGCTGTACTCGCCGCCGATGTAGAGCATCAGCGGGCACTGCGGGGTTGGTCCCAGTCGATCAAAGGCCTTGAGTCACAGGGTCTCTCGTCCGAGCACCGCAGCCGCGGCGTCGCGCTGCTTGACGGGCTTGAAGCCTTAGAACTCGCAGAAACCGTCGGCCTGGAACGCTACGAAATCGGTCGCCCCTTGGGCCGAGGCCGTCACGCGGTCGTCTACGAAGCCTACGATCGGCACGTTGGCCGGCAGGTCGCAATCAAACGGTTGCTCGGCGAAGAGGCCCGCCTCGACGGTGTCCCGGCCCGCGTCGTTGAGGCTCGATTTTTTGCTGAAGCAAGGACCCTCGCCCAAGTCTGTAGCCCTTATGTCGTCTCGCTCCTCGACGTCCAGCCGCGGCATCGCTTTGTCTCCCTCGAGCTGTGCCGGGGCGGAAACTTGAGGCTCGCGCTCCGCCGCGGACTCGTAGATGGGAGAGATCTACCAAGAATCGCCGCCCAGCTTCGCAGCGCACTTTTCGCCGTTCACGCCGTGCACGCCGTGCATCGCGACGTCAAACCGGCAAATATCCTTGTCCGCGAAAAACGATCTGGATCGCCGATCGCGTTGGCGGACTTTGGCCTAGCGATCGACCGCGCATCAGATCTCGCCCAGTCACAGTCCTCCTCCAGCGCACGCCCTCGGGCACGCGCCGGCACGCTGCGCTATCTCGCCCCTGAGGTTCGCAGGGGAGCACCCGCAAGCTCGCTCTCCGACATTTTTAGCGCCGGCGTTGTGTTACTCGAGTTGGCACTCGCTCCCCTTCCTCTACCCTCTGACTTTGACCGGGTTGATGGCGAATTTGATGCGCCTTCGCACGTGCCTTCGACACTCGCCGACCCCTGGCGCCTCACGCTGATCCGCCTGCTCTCGAACTCCCCTGAAGACCGAACATGGTAGCTCGACCGACAAACCATCTGCGCCACTTGGGGGGAATATTCGGCCTCGTCGTTTGCGGGACGAGTTGTGACGAAATCCCACGAACCTACAGCACGACCGGCCGGGGAGCGCGGGTGGTTATCGATGAAAATTTCAACCGTCGAACCATTGGTGACGACTGGAGGGTGACCGGCGATGGTGTACGAATCGAGGATGGATCCCTCGTAGTCTCGGGAGCAAGAAACCACCCGCTGTGGCTTAAGCGCCCAATCCCCCACGAGGTGCGTATCGAGTTCGATGCGTGGGCTGCTACAAAGTCCGGCGACATAAAGGTAGAGATTGCCGGAGATGGCCATAGCTATGCCACAACCGTCAGCTACACAGCCACCGGCTATGTCCTCATTTTTGGAGGCTGGGACAACAAACTCAGCATCATCGCCCGAAAAAACGAACATGGTGAGGATCGAGAGACTCGATCGTCCCCGAGCGTCGATGTCGGGCATCGCTATCATTTTGTCATCACGCGTAGCCAGAACGAGCTGCGCTGGGGCATCGATGGACAAGAATTTCTTACAATGATCGACCCGCAACCTCTGACGGGGCCCGAAAATCAGTTTTTCGCGTTCAACGGCTGGGAAGCAGAGACCCGCTTCGACAACCTAAAGATCACTGATCTGTCTACCGCGCGAGGCCTTCGTGCTCCGCAATTGCCATGACCCTCGACCTCCCGCACATTTTTGGACGTTACACACTGACCCGTCTCATCGGAGAAGGTGGCATGGCCGAGGTCTATCGAGCCAGCGTCCGAGTTGCTGAAGGCCTGACCAAATGGGTCGTGATCAAAAAAATCCGCCACGACTTTGCCGACCAGCCAGAGTTCATGCGTATGTTTGTCGACGAGGCAAAAATTGCCCTCAGTCTCAACCACGCCAACATCGTACAAGTCTTCGACTTTGGTCAGATCGGAGGAACATTTTACCTCGCGATGGAGTTGGTCGAGGGTCTCGACCTCATGCGGCTTTTCCACGCTGTGCGCGGCCAAGAAGACGCTTTCCCGGGGGTCGTTGCCGCCTACATCGGCCACCAAGTTGCCTCTGGGTTGGCATACGCCCACCGAAAATCAGACGACTACGGAGAACCACTTGGTATCGTCCACCGCGATGTAAGCCCTCACAATGTCATCGTCAGTTTCGAGGGACAGGTTAAATTGCTCGACTTTGGCATCGCGCGTACACGCCGAGCGTGTGACCATGATTCTCCTTCGGATACCGGCTCAAATTCTGTCGCCTCCCCAATCGAGGATGAGATCGAGCGACACACCGAGACCATCAAGGGAAAGGTCGCTTACATGTCGCCGGAGCAAGCCTCCGGTCGAAAGGTCGACCAACGATCCGATATTTACTCACTGGGCATCGTGCTCTACGAGCTTCTGACCGGCGTCTTGCTGTTTCGCAATCAAGACCGGATCGCGGCGTTAAAGCAGGTCCGCAGCCAGCCCATCCCCCCGCTGCTCGAACGCGCACCAGAGATCGCGGACGAACTCGCTCGAATTGTCGATCGCGCATTGGCGCGCGCCCCTGATGCCCGCTATCAGACTGTCCGTGAATTGCAGTCTGACCTGGCGACATTTCTACATCGTTCAGAGCCCGTGATCGACGATGAGGTTCTTCAGACCTTCCTTGATCGATATCGAGCAAGGGAATCGAAGATCATGTTCGAAGGAACAAGTCTGTCGCAGATCTCGACCCGAGACCTCGGCGATGGCCGCAGCCAGGGAATGCCCCTTGGCCCCACACGTCGTTCGCTCCGGGTCATTCTCCTGCATGCCGCCCTCGATCCACGCCCCGCATTACCCACGGACCCTCCCTCCGACACCACACGATTTCTCACTGTCATTAAAGATATTGCCTTCAAACGAGAAGCTTTCATCGTCCACATCGACGAATCGATGGCTCTCCTGGCCTTCGGGACCGTGCTCGCTACCGACGACCCGGAGCGGGCCCTGCGAGTCGCCAACGCGCTACGGGAGGCGATCGGAGAGAGCGCCCCAGGGGTCGGACTTGGGATCGCTCTCGTTGGCACCCAGCTCGCGGTTCTTCGCGATGCCAGCGGAAAAACATCCGTTGATCTGCCACTCGGATTGGGCAACCATCTGGAGTCGGTCGCTCAGCGCTGTATCGACGATGAGGTTATGGTCGCTGGCCCGCTGCTCGAATCCATGACGCGCCGATGGCGTTTTGGCCCCCTAGGCTACACGCGCCCCGACATTGCCCCGAAGCACAATGGTTCACCGTGGGCCGCCGATTTTCAGCAAATCGCGCCGCTCTTGGGCCCCCTTTCGGAATCCGAGAGACGATGGGTCCGCTTCAACCGACGTCTTCTTTTTGGACGTGAATTGGAGATGAAAGCCCTTCGGGACCAGTTTTCCGCGGCGATTCGCGGTCCGGAGGCACGTAGCGTACTCCTCGTCGGCGCGCCGGGTATCGGAAAGCGAGCGCTTCTCGACCGCTTCACTGCGGCGCTCCCGGCAGGCTCGTACGCGCTCTTCCACGGATACGCACGCTGGTCGAAACGCAATCAGCCGCTCGAGGTATTTCTTGGAATGCTACGCCGTTTTCTCCAGATTTCACCCGACACTACCAGCAGCGAGATTCAACGGCAGCTCGAGGACTACGGTGTCGATGAGGCACAATCGCTCTCGCTGGCGCTGGCATCGGCGCTCGGATTGGTCAACCACAACGACATTCCAATCGAGCCTGCTGAGCGCCGCCATCGTCTGACACAGCTTATCCGTCGACTCGTACGCGGACTTGCCCAACGACGTCCGGTGCTGGTTGTGGTGGAAAACCTGCACTTTCTCGACGAACAAAGTTTCAGGGTAATTGAAGATTGGACGGCGCAAGACCTCCCGCTCCCGATCCTTATCTTGTCCACCTCCCGTCGAGGCGCGCGGGCAGACGCCATGGCCTCACGGGAAGGTTCGAGCATCGTAGTCATTGAGCTCGAGGAACTCGATCAGCAATCCCGGCGCGAGTTGATCATCGGACGATTTGAGAACCCGAAAGATGCCGAATCTCTCGCCGACGCGATCGTCGAACAAACGGGTGGAAATCCGCTGTTCATCGAAGAGATCATCGCCTCCCTGCTGCAACGCGGCGTTCTCGCCTGGAATCCCCAGGGAAAACGGCTGCTGGTGCGGGAGCGAGGTCCGCGAATCGATCTTCCTCCAAGTATCGAGAGCGCGTTACAAACCCGTATCGATGGCCTCTCTCCTAGCAGTCGTGAGACTCTCCAAGCGGGCGCTGTACTCGGTAGCCGATTCCGAGCATCCGAGGTCGAGAAAATTCTTGATCGCCCCTCGGACAGCGTCCTCGATCGCCTGGTCGATCTTGACCTCCTAGAGCGTGATCCCACCCAAGGGCCTGATGGCGAAGAGAAACGACGGTTCTCGACAATCAGCCTGCATGAGGTTTGCAAAGGCAGCATTCCACCTGACCTAAATCAGCGCATGCACGGGAGGGCTGCGGAAATTAAGCTCGCACGTCGAGACTACACACAGGGCCGAGACGACGGACCGATCTCCGACCATCTAGTCCGAGCGGGCCGCCAACAAGAAGCGATCGATCCCGCGATTCGGGCGGCAGAGAATGCCGAAGAGCTCGCGGGCAACGTCGATACCTATTACTATTTAACTCAGGCCCTTAAAGCCATGCCTGACCGCGACCCTCGCCACTTCTCGCTACTCGCCCGACGAGAGCCTATCTTGCGAGCCTGGGGACGACGGCGTGCCCAAGGCGCCGATATTCGCCGGCTCCTGCAAGAAGCGGAGTGGAGCGAGGACTCGTATTTGCGCGCCCACCGGCAGATTCTTGCATCGTTGCGACTGCTACGTTTCTATCTGGAGTGTGGTCGCCCCCATCGAGCAGCCCAATTGCTGCCCAGGCTCCGGGACCGAATCGAAGAGCTCGCCAGTTCGAACGAGTATGCCATCACCCTCGCCGAGCTAGAGAGCGAGCTCATGCTCGCTCAAGGCCATCTCGAACGGGCGGAGGCCCTCGCTAGAAGAGCGATCGATACATGGACGCGGCTCGCGGGGGCCCCAAGGGTCAAGTGTGGACTGCTCGCCAACCTTGGACAAATTCTTCTGCACACTGGACGACTGCAAGACGCCCGTCGGATCTTTAATGAAATGCTATCCCTCGCCCGCGGCCTGGGCCAACGCCGTATCGAGGCCCAGGCCCTGAATGCTCTCGGTGAAGTCGAGGGCCGCGCAACCCGCTACCAACAGGCCGTCGACTGCTTCAAACAGGCTCTCGCTATCGACCGCGACCTCGGCGACCGTTTTGCCACGGGCACAAAACTCGCAAACCTTGGACTGACGTATACCGCCCTCGGGCTCTACCGCAGAGCCGAGCTGTATCTGCGCAAAGCGCTGGATCTTCATGAGGCCATCGGGCATCCAGCCCTGCTCAATGACGTCATGGTCAAGCTTGGCCACGTCGTCGCCGAACTGGGCGATCCCCACGGCGCCCAAGAACTGCTCAAAGATGCTGCGCGAGTCGCCCTGGAGCGAGGGGACCTTCGCACCGAACTTCGCGCAAAAAATCTTCTTGTTGCAGTCCTGCTCGACGAAGCGGCGACAGACCAAGCATCCGTCTCTGAATCCCTTCGGAGCATCGAGCAAGGCCGTGAGCTCACGTTAACGACCCTCACTCGGGCGAAAGCGGCTGGGCTCCGTACAGCACAAGTCCGCTCCCTTCACAATCTCGCGCGCATCGCTACCGCGCGGGCTGAATTCGGAGCCGCCATCAACTACGCCCAGGCCGCCGTTCGGCTGGTCAGAGCAGGTGCGGCTCCCCTCGATGGAGTCCATTCCCTTCACCTCCTAGGCTCGCTCCTAAAACGTGTCGACCGCCCAAAAGAGGCGACCTCGCTCCTACGCGAAGCCGCGACAAGCGTACAGGCTCGACTCGACGATCTTCGCGACGGGGAGCTTCGGCGCGGCTACCAGAGCCTTCCAGTGGTCAGTAGAATTTTAGAAGATGGTGCCCCGCCCCCCGTCTCTCGCAAATAGCCGCCAAAATATGATCCCTTCTGCTCCAGAGGCGGCACAGCTTCGAAGTCTGCTAGAGTCGAGTCATGCGTCATCTTCATACGTTGCTGATCGCAGCCGCTTTTTCACTCGCCACCACCGGCTGCTCCACGGTGAACTACCGGCTCATGGCGGCCGATGGCGGCCATCGAATGGTGGCCATCGACGCGGCTCACGAAATCTCCGTTGTCGTGACGACCGAGGCATGGGATGAAAACGGCAATGAGGAGCCACTGACGATCATTCACGTGCTGATTTCAAACATGGGACAGCAGCCCGTGCTGCTGGCTCCCGGAGATTTTGATCTTTTCGACGGCCGAGGTTTTCGTTACCGCCTCAGGGACGCCGGCGCGACTTTTAAAACGGTACCTCCGGGGACCCCACTTCACGGCGCTGCCAATCTGAACTACGATCCCGGAAATGGGGCCGATTTTGAGCCCATTCACAGCCGCAGCGAGGCTCTACGCCGTCTCGCTCTTCCATGGGGTGTCCTCCAGCCCGGAACCCAAATGCGTGGTTTCCTCTACTTCGACAACATTGGACAGACCGCGAACCATGCGATGCTGGCGTGGCGCAGCCAGACTCCCGATCATCGGTCGATTTCCGAATTTGGGTTCCGCCTTTATCTCGCCCCACCGCCGTACTAACTCTTCCGGTCCAGCATAAAAAAGGGGCGCCTCCGCTAAGACGGCGCCCCCCTTGCTTCACTCAGATTTTGAGCTTAGGCACCTGGTGCGATGCAGATTCCGACGTCTTCCATTCCGGGAGGGGCTTCGCCGTCTCCAAAAAATGCTTCACAGGATGTCCCGTCCACGGCGCATGTCGGATCACCGATGTCGCAAAATCCGGCACAACAGCTCGCCCCGGAGCATGCCGGAAGAGAGTCCTTGCCAACACAATCGTTTCCGGCTGCGCAATCGTTGATGAAGCCACAGGGCTCACCCTCGGCGATGTCCTGGGTCGTGAAGATGCACTGGAACTCGCCATTTGCCCAGAAACAGCCTGTACCGTCCGTGCAGTCCTGAAGCAACGGATCACAACTGGCAATGCACATGGTGATCGATCCCTGATTGGCGATCAGGCAGGAGAGCTCCGCGCCGCAGATTGGGCTTTGGGCGGTCCCCGTACAAAACCCCGTGCAAACGCCTGTCTCTGCGCCGTCAACGTCCTTCGTATCCCAGCACAGACTAGTTGCGTCGCAGTCGTCGGTCCCGGCAAGGGATCCGTCGTACACACAAGTGTCACCGATCGAGCCCTCTCCGGTGACCGCAACACATTTATTCGCATCCCAGGTCTCCGCGACGCTTCGGTACGGCACGCATTTTTCGCCATCCTCACAATCTTGAAGGAAGGGGTCGCAAGTCGACTCAACCGCGCCGCCGCCATCGGCCTGCGTCAAAAAAACAGTCCCGTCGCCGTC
>CAYTFJ010000055.1:0-30976 GCA_964437075.1 uncultured Nannocystaceae bacterium | reverse complement strand
TTTCTCGATTACCCCGGATTGAATCCAAGTGTTGCGATGACCGTATGAAACCAAGAGTGACTTTTTTAGGATGTCACGTTCCATCCTCAAGCGTCTGTTTTCGGTCTTGAGCTTCGCATTTTCATCCCGGATTTCGTGGGCGCCTCCCACTTTGTCGCAAGCCTCATCGGCATGGTTCATCCACGTGTACAAGGACTTGTCGGAGATTCCCAGCCGGTCCGCGACATCCTTGACGGACGCGCCCTTGGCGTGCGCCAGCCGAACTGCATCTTCCCGGAACTGAGCCGGGTATCGCCGAGGGGCTGATTTTCTCGTCTTCGTTGTTTTGTTCTTCACGGTCGTTTTCTTGGACATATTTCACTTCACGGGTGTCCGTGAAAACGGATCATACTCAGTCATCCGCATCGCGGGGTTGTCCGGAAACAACACTGACTGTGCGATCGCTCTGGCGAACCTATCCGATGAGAACCGACAGACCTACGATCTTTCCGGACTTCTCCCTTGCACATGGATGGGTCTGCGTGAGCTTCATCGCGTCTTGCTCGATAGCAGTCGCACCGTTGAACTGACCGGAGTCGACGAGCAGACCTTCCGTCACCTAAAGCTCATCGACAACGAAGATCGACGCATCGTTTTTAGGCAAGTGGGTTTCCGGGTCATGGGATGCCCAAATGGCCCCCCTCTTTGCTCCGAACTGTCAGAGGTCACCATCGATGAGCAAGGACGAACCACCGTCGGTAATATCGAAGTGCTCGGACTCGGTGCGAACATCGTTCCGGGCCACACCCAAGCCGCCAACGATGGGTCCAGCGAACCACCATTTGTGCCCGCATACTTTCATTTTCTACACGACATGGTGGAGTTGGGCGGCTGCATCATGGGGGGCATTCAGCTCGAAATGCTCGAATTGGTACGAAGGATTTCAGCACGCGCCCGTACCTACGATCGAGCTCTTGCTGTTCACGTGATTGATCATGTCCCCCTTGGCCCTGTCCTTCAGGACCTGCATCTGGCGATCACAGATTGTATGCGCTCGCCATGCAAGCAGGCCGAAGACTTGCGTAAAAAATTGGTTCAACGCGCTACCGATATTCAAGAGATCTTTGGTGATATTGATAACCGAGAGCTGCAGCTCAATCAACAGTTGCTCACCTTCCCGGATTTCCTACCAGACCTCAGAGCGCTCACCGACCTCATGGAAGACCGCGGCGTCGCTGTCGGCAACTTAATCCACAATCTGAATCTCGTCACTGGAATCAAGCATTCGCTAGGTATCCTTGCACTTCGCTCTCTTGATGTAGATGAACTCGAAGACCTCCGAGATGACTTCGAGATAATGGACATCGACAGCGAAGAGAGCTGGCCGGATACACTCTCTGTGCTGGAGTCCGAGATCGCCGAACTGATTCAAATGCGATCCGACTTCATGGTCCCGGTCCAAGGATTTGATCTCGCGCGCCAAGTTCTGGAACATCGAATCGACGAACTTGTGGCGATCGAAGACAAATGGGCCGGGACGGGTATCCCTGCACCGGACACAATGGAAACGCTCCGTGAGACCCTGCGAGACAAGATGTCGTCTCGGCTGATCACGGATCAGGAACGTCACGCCTTCCGCTTTCATTTCCCGGTCTCACCCGCCTCGGAGAGATTGGACACAGACAGCCAGAGCGAGGCGGTAGACAACGAAGAGGACCCCATGGACCCAGGCGAAATGATGTTTTTCTAGGTCCGTTCCGAGTGGGACGTTGTCAGCCGATCCACCAATGCCACAAATCGTTCGTGCACACGAACAATTGTTGTCGCGAGTTCGCGCTGTTCATCCAAAACCGCCGCGAGTATTTTTCTGGTCGTCAGCGGGTTCGCCAAGACCACCCGAAAAACGACCACGTCCAAGCCCCCGTAGCGGCTTGGCGTCAGCATTGTTCGTGAAACAAAGGCCTGGCCACGCTCACGCTGTGCCTTTTGCAGGTCCGTCGTACACACATTCAGCTGTTCAGTGGCCCAAGCCATCTGCGGCTTCGAGCACGTTTCCAGGAGGGCTTGCAATGCCTGTGGAACATAGCGATAGGTCAGGATATTGGTCGCCGGCGCCGTGATCAACTCAAAATCGGGGTCTGCGTCGATCATCTCCCCGAAGACCTTTGCACGTTCTATTCCGCCGTTGATCAGCAACTCGTAGCCCTTGCGGCCGAAAATATGCAGGGCGGCATGCAGCAACATGGCCATACCTGGCCTCGACCCCTCCAAACTGCTCCGTCCAAGGTCTTTCGATCCACGCCGGATGATGTACTGGGCATAGTGACGGATGTCTTCGACCAGATGCGGATCCCGAAATAGCACGATTCCGATCCCCATCGGGATGTAGAGCTGTTTATGTGCATCGATCGAGATTGAGTCGGCCCTTTCGATCCCTCGCAACAAGCCCCGGTAGCGATTCGACAACAGCAAGGGACCACCCCATGCAGCGTCGACGTGAAAATGGCAGCCAAAGCGTACACACAGGCTGGCCATCGCATCGAGAGGATCGACGTGACCTGTCTCGGTGGTCCCAGCGATCCCCACAACAGCCAGCACCTTGATCCGACGGCGTTCAAGGGCGTGCAACCGGTCTTCGAGCGCGCCGAGATCGATGCTATTGTCGACACCTGTCGGGACCGAGATAAGTTCTTCTCTCCCGAGTCCCAAGACGTCAGCGGCCTTCGACAGTGAGTAGTGGCCTCGCTCCGAAACGAGCACCGCCAACCCCTCATATCCGTAGTGCTGAAGGGCTCGATACAACCCGGTTTCCGCGACGCCTGGAAACTCACCATCAGGCCCGAGCACATGATTGCGTGCGGCCCAAAGCGCTGTCAGATTCGCTATGGTTCCGCCCGAGCAAACCGCCCCTAGAGCGCTCTCGCTGTCGTGAATATACCGATCGTAGAAGGCTTCGGTCTCGCCGAATGCGAGCCGGTGAAACATCGCTAGCACCTGACGTTCGAGCGGCGTGAACACCTTTGAAGTCTCGGTCTTCACCAAGTTCTGGTTGAGTGCCGTCATGATCTTCGACAGCGGCAACATGAAATAGGGAATCGCCGATGTCATATGGCCGATAAAACTCGGAGATGCGGTGTGCACAGACTCGGCGACGAGCCGGTTGAGCACAAAGTCCGTGTGATCGGACACAAAGGTCGGCTCCTCGGGAATCAAGGTCTCCGTGAAATCGCGCTCGATATCAACAATTTCCCGCTGCGACGCGACGATATTGTCTTGGAGAAATCCCATGAGGTTTTGGGAAATATCTCTTTCAATGCGACCGAGCGTGGAATCCGGCGCTTCGGGGACCGTAAAGACCCGATGAAGGCTTTCGGGTGAGGCCTCGGCGATTTTCCGTCTCTCAGCCATGGGACTTATGGCCGCACGGTACCACGAAAATCAGGCCATCATTGTCCCCCGCCAGCCCTCGCCACCGGAGAAACTAGCGACCTTGAAATTCGGTCATCCGCGCGCGAAGGTCATCCGGTATCGGCAGAGAGCGCATGTACCCGTCGCTGGCTGGATTCATGTCCAACACGACAACGACCGAGTGACCCACAACCCGGATCGGCTGAGACGTCGATGGTCGTGCTTGCATCCCTGCCATGTCTCTTGAGATCTCATATCCCAGTCGCAAAGAGCTACGTCCAATGTCTTCCACCCGAAGACGGACCTGCACGACTTCCCCAAACCGCGTCGGGATACGAAAATCAGCCTCAGTATGCACCGAAGGAAAACCAAGTCGGCGCCCAACGACAACGTCCGCGTAGCTTTGGCCGAGGTGTTCATCAAACCACGTTTCCATCGCCTCATGAAAGAAATGAAAAAAACGCGGAAAATAGACAATTCCCGCCGGGTCACAATCCCCGAAACGAACATTTTGACGATGGATGTGAATCACGAACCGGCCAATGATGCGTGGTGCTGGTACAAAAGACCAGCGCCTCAATCTCAACCTTTGGGCCGCTGGTCGGGATGTTCGTTGTACCAGGTCTCAACGGTCTCTTCGGTCAACTCGACGACCAGATCACGGTCTGCAACGGTCACTTGGCAGGCCAAGCGACTGTTTGGCTGGACATCGAACGCCATGTCGAGACGATCTTCCTCGGCGTCGCTGGCGGTTTCCAATGAACCCGCGCCCTCAAGAATACGGCAGTGGCAGGAGGAACAGCCACACACACCACCACAAGCCGATCCCAATTTGATCCCGTGTTGCTCAGCGATAGCGAGCAGATTCTCTCCCCTCGCAGCGCTGACCGTAATCTCGCCGTCCGGGCCACCAACATAGGTAATTTTTGCCATAATCGACTCAGCGCTCCAGTATCTCTGCGTGTTCTGACCCGCGAATGCGGTCAAGTTCTTCGTCGTCCGCCAGCCGACCTTCGATCTCCGCAAGGGTCTGGCCCCCCATGCCGGCACGGAGCGCGCGCTCCATTCGCCGTTGGGCGAAGGCCGCGCTCGCTTTTTCGAGTCGCTCCCGCAGCGCGTTTAATGTTGGCCCCGTCCCGTTCATGTTCGCCATGGCCAGGTCCCCTTCCGCAATCAAGGCCGTGATGCTCTCGGCCTCGCCCTCCACCAGCATACCATCGACCTCGCCGACCTCCACCAAGGCCGTTTTTACAGCCAACGCGACCCTGCCAAATTCAACCCTCGCTTCGGCGAGGTCTCGCGCATCGTAGTCCTCGCGTGCACGATCTAAACTCTCCATCACCAGACGATCCACCTCGACTTCATCGAGCCCGTAGGTGGGCTTCACTTCAATGGTTTGCTTGGATCCCGTCATCAACTCCCTCGCCGTTACCGTGAGTAACGCGTCCGCATCCAATTCGAATGTCACCTCTATACGCGCCATCGAAGGGGGAAGCTGAGGGATATCACGCAGATCAAATTTTGCCAGCGAGCGGCAATCCTTCGCCAATTCTCTCTCGCCCTGGACGACATTTATTGCCATTGCCGTCTGTTTTTCGGAGTAGTTTGTAAAGGTTTGCCGGGCGCTGATTGGGATGGTGGCATTGCGCGGAATGATCTTCTCGACAATGCCGCCTATGGTCTCTAGGCCAAGACTCAAAGGGACGACGTCAAGCAGCGTCACGCCTTCTCGTGCGCTACCGGACAGCACATCGGCTAAGATCGCAGCACCGTAAGCCACAACTCGATCCGGGTCGATGTCACAAAACGGTCGACGACCGAAGGTCTTCTCGACGGCTTCACGCACACTCGGCACTCGCGTAGATCCCCCCACCAACACCACACCCGCGACGTCCTCGACAGTGACATCAGCATCCTTGAGCGCACGTTTACAACAACGAATCGTTCGCCCGACGGCGGTTGCGATCATGCCTTCAAAAGTCGACCGTTCGAGTCGATGGTCACACAAGCCGCTCAGCGGCAGGGATACCATCACGAAATCCGCAGTGCTGAGCGATTCTTTCGCGCGACGAGATTCGGCCATCGCTTCTTGAACCTGCTGCGGCGAGGCACGATCAATCTTCGCTACATCAAACAAATAGGCCATGAGCGCACGATCAAAATCGTCACCGCCCAGCGCAGAGTCGCCTCCCGTCGCCAAGACCCTAAACACTCCCTCGCGCAGATCCAACACACTGATGTCGAAAGTCCCGCCGCCCAGGTCGTAGACGGCAAAAAGTCCACTTTCGCCGCGATCGAGGCCGTAGGCCAGTGCCGCCGCGGTTGGTTCTGCCAGCAGTCGATACACTTTAATGCCTGCCAGGCGCCCCGCATCTTTCGTCGCCTGACGCTGTGCGTCGTCAAAATAGGCGGGAACAGTGATCACCGCACCATCGACGTCCCCGTCGAGTTCCTGCTCCGCCCGTTCGCGTAGCACCTTGAGAATACTCGCTGAAGTCTCGACGGGAGTCACCAAGGTAGCGCGACCAACATCCAAACGTACAACCCTCGCCGGTTCACCATCCGCATCGCGCGATGGCATCACGTAGGGATGCTCAAATTTAATGTCGGCCGGTGCCCGACCCATGAAGCGTTTGACGCTGCTTACAACCTGCGAAGGGAACGCCAACGCCTGAGCTCTTGCGGCTTCACCGACCTCGATCCTCTCGGTGGCGTAGGAAACGACCGAAGGCAGAAGTGCTTGCTTCTCACCCAGGACGGTGGGCTGCGCTCCATTCGCAGCGATGCTGACCAAGCTGTGGGTCGTTCCAAGATCGATGCCAATGCCACGTCCCGCCTGACGAGTCGACTTGGCGGAACCCTCACCGGGCTCTGAGATCTGAAAAAGGCCAACCGCGTCGTCGAACGATGGTTCCTTTGAAGACATGGTGCTCGTTGTTCTCCTGGAGTTCGCTCACCCCTCGAGCGAACCTTCAATTTCTTCAGTCAAACGCTTCAAATACCGAACCGTCACCAGTTCCTGAGCCGCGAGCTCGGTATTGTTGGCATGCAAGGCATCGACCGCCCTACGAAGTACAGTCTCAGCCTCGCCTTCGATTTCGTCGGCGAAAGATGCAAGAGCTTGCTCGCCCTTGGCCCTACAGGCATCGAGCGCATCTCGGCGCTCGATCATCTCGATCAAGAACGCTTGGCCGGGATCTGGAGCGCCGCCGGGCCCCGAACGATCGAGATCGATGCCTCCGAGTGCAACAAGATACTCAGCGCGAGCGACAGGGTCTCGGAGCGCTCGATACGCCCGATTTAATAAGTCCGTCCGCTCCTGCGCCGCACGCTGAATCGCCACATCGGCCGTGGCAACTCGGTCCGGGTGTGATTTTTTTGCCCGTGCGAGATAGGCGTCCTCGAGCACACGTCGGTCGATGGCGTAGACGGCTGGAAGCCCTAGCACATCAAAAAAATTTTCAGAAGGCGATCGACTCACCACAACCGCAGCTATCCTTGGTGTTGGGATTCTTGAACTTAAAACCATGTCCGCGAATACCCGTCTCGAAATCGACCTCAGTGCCAGCGAGCAAGATCATGCTCTTCGGGTCCACATGAATTTCGACGCCATGCTGCCTCGACACGTGATCGTTGGCCCGTCCCCCTCCGTCATCAAACTCGAAGAGGTATGAGTATCCCGTGCATCCGCCACCACGGATACCAAGACGAATCGCCGACTCCGGCGTCCCTCGTCTATGCAACTGATCGCGCATCACCTTGCCGGCCCGAGCGGTCACGGAGACTCCCGGGTTTTCGACACGACGCTCCACCATGGTCGGCTCACTCGTCGGCTCGGGATTCATCCAACGTCCTCGCCCTGATCGACCTTCTGTTTCGCCTGATAATCTGCGATCGCCGCCTTAATCGCGTCCTCCGCCAGCACTGAACAGTGAATCTTAACCGGCGGAAGCGACAGTTCTTCAGCGATCTGGCTGTTTCGAATCTGTTTCGCGTCGTCGACCGACATCCCCTTAACCCACTCCGTGACCAAACTCGAGCTGGCGATCGCACTTCCGCAACCGTAGGTCTTGAACTTTGCGTCGGTGATCACCCCCTGTGCATCCACACGAATCTGCAGCTTCATCACATCGCCGCATGCGGGGGCCCCGACAATCCCGGTACCCACAGTGTCGGAGGACTTGTCGAGTGACCCGACGTTACGGGGCTGCTCGTAGTGGTCGATGACTTTATCGCTGTATGCCATTTGACTTGCTTTCTGGAAAACTCCGATTGAGACTGTCTCAATCTTGTCTAGTGTGCCGCCCACTCGATCGAGGCGAGATCGATTCCCTCTTGGACCATCTCCCACAGAGGCGACATCTCGCGCAGCCGCGCAACCGTATCGCGGATCGAATCAACGACGAAATCAATCTCGGCCCGTGTTGTCATGCGACCCACGGTGATCCGTAGACTCGAGTGGGCTAGCTCGTCGTTGAGCCCCATGTTCCGAAGCACATAGCTCGGCTCAAGGCTCGCCGACGTACACGCGGACCCCGAGGATATCGCTATGTCTTTGAGACCCATAAGCAACGATTCCCCCTCAACATAGCTGAACGACACGTTCAACGTCCCAGGGACCCTGTGAGCCAAGGACCCGTTGACCTGGCAGTTCGGGACCTCATTGGCCAGACGTTGGCGAAGGTGCTCTCGAAGCCCGAGGATTCTGGCGCCCTCCGATTCAAAGTCCTCAAGCGCAATTCGAGCCGCGGCACCAAATCCCACCACGCCGGAAACATTAATCGTCCCAGAGCGGTTTCCTCGTTCGTGCCCGCCACCGTGAATCTGCGGGGAAAGACGCACCCGCGGCCGTCGTCGACGAACGTAGAGAGCCCCAACACCTTTGGGCCCATAGATTTTGTGGGCTGAAATGCTCATCAAATCTATGTTCATCTCTGATACGTCGATCGGAATCTTGCCAAAGGCCTGCACCGCATCGGTGTGAAACAGCACTCCACGCTCGTGACACAATTTTCCGATTTCAGCGATCGGCTGAATCACCCCGGTCTCGTTGTTCGCAAACATCACTGAGACCATGATCGTCTTGTCGGTGATGGCCCCGGCCAAATCGTCCAGCGAGACTAGACCGTCTGTGCCCACTGGCAAATACGTAACCTCATGACCCTGGCGCTCAAGGTGCTTGCACGGGTCGAGCACAGCTTTGTGTTCTGTGGTGACCGTGACCACGTGATTTCCCTTGGCACCGAGATACTCTGCTGCCCCTTTGATCGCCAAATTGTTCGACTCCGTGGCACCGCTCGTCCACACAATTTCCTTGCCCGTGGCCCCAATGGCCTTGGCCACCGAATTTCGAGCCGACTCCACGGCCTCTTCGGCAGACCAACCGAACGCATGCGTTCGGCTAGCGGCATTCCCAAACACCTCGGAAAAGTAGGGAAGCATAATCTCAAGCACCCGGGGATCTACGGGGCAGGTTGCTGCGTAGTCGAGATAGATTGGGAACTTCATGATCGAATCGGACTTCGTGTTTCGGAAAGGGTTTGGACGGCAACCGCCCATCGAAAATCAGTTGGCGGGTGCATCCGTCTGGACTGGGGATACACCGGCGGCGGAGGTGCCCGCGTCGACGGCGGCCTCCGTTGCCGGCTGCCGAACGGAAATGTTTGTATCGGTGACGGTTGGGAGGCTGTGTTTATCAGATTCACAGATCTCGACATGGGCGCCATCTTCGCCCCGGCGCCCAAGATGCAAACCCGTCACGAGGCCGGGCCCCGGAAGCACATGCCGGTCGTCGTCGCACTCCGCGCACGCCTCCGATGAAGCTTCGCTACAGCCCCGGCAAGCCTCAAGATAGGCCAAACTCGCAGTAAGATCCGTCTCGAGCTCCAGCAGGTGCCTCACCTGTTCCCGGGTCTGCGAAAGTTTAGCGCCAAACAATTCGCGCACCCCGTCCATTGCGCCAGGCGCGCTATTCGAGGCCTCAACGGCCTCCAACAGCCCTCGGATCTGACTGAGCTTGAAGCCCATCGCCTGCAACTTGTTTATCCAAGCGACTCTGGCCACATGGTCAGGTCTATAGAGCCGAAAACCACCTTCGGACCGATCGGGAAGCAGAAGCTTCATCTCTTCATACAGGTGCAGGGCCCGGACGGTTTTTCCCGTCTTACGCGCCAGTTCACCGATCTTCATAGGTCGAGGCATTCTATTCCTTACGTGCACGAGAGTTTTTGCGTCGTAACCATGCCTTGATCCACATCAGGGATCAAGGCCTATTCGTGGTCATATAGCTCATCATGAGGTGATCTGCACAGATCTGGTCTTAGAGTCTCACACGCTCATCTCGATCTCTTACGCACGAGTCAGCTCATGGCAGTTTCCTCATTTTTTCGGTATCCCAAGTCGGTTGTCCGGCCCGTCCCGATCGATGCATCCTCGCGGCGTGCGTTTCCGGTGGATTTGTTTGATTGGGTCGGCCTCTCTGTCGGTCGCCAGCTGCGACGCGAGTCCTCCGCTCGACCGACCACCGGTGGAGGCGTTGGCATCGGGGGGCGAGGCTGGAGCCTCGGTTCCGGTATCCCCTGTCGTCGCTGCTGACCGGACGACCGAGCACCACGGACCCCGAGTTCACCTCATGCTCGCGCTGCGCAATGGCGCCCACTATCGCGCCACCACCGTAGGTATGACAACGTTTGCCCTCGTCGGAAAACCGATGGGGTTTGCAAGAGAAGAAGAACTTCGGATCTTCGATTGCGAGCGACAAGGCGCTCAACGTAACTGCGTTCTCGAACACCGTTTTCGCAACTTCGATGCCGAGCTTCCTCTCGGTAAGGCGCTGAAGATCGGTGAGGCCAAGGTCGCGCCGCTCGTGTCGTCTCATCGAATCAACGCCCAAGGAGAGCGCCTTGGCACGACGAAAGTTTCCGCGCCTGAAGGCTTGTCTACGGGCGCAGAGGCGATGGCTCTACGAGGCACACATCGAATGTTCTGCCTAAGTTTCCCCGACCAACCGGTTGCCGTCGGTGAAACTTGGCCAAGTTCCTGTCGACTCTACGTAGGCGGACAAGTACAGCAACGCACCGTGACCTGGCGTCTTCAGGCGCTTGAAGACGATCCTGAGGTTGGCCAAAAGGCCGTCTTGACCATGTCGGGAGATGTCTCGACTGCTGACCCGAAGATTCCCGGAAAACGCCGTGGCGGAAGCATCGCCGGCAAACTCTATTTTTTGGTGGACAAGGGCGAGCCCTTCAGTCTGAGACAAAAAATTCATTTGCAATCGCCGGCGGGCAACGGCCTAAACACCGAAATGGATCTTCACACCCAGTTCGTCGAGATTGTTCCTGCGGAATCCGCCTCGTCCCAGCCCGTCGTGGGTGTCGCAGAGCCAGCACCGCAATCATCATTCGCGGCACCGAAAAACTAGACCACGAATCTCTCCCTAAGGCTCAGAAGCTGGTGTACCTTCGTTCAGATGGGATTTTCGGATAGAATGAGTGAGTGTCTGGGTGCTGAGGGATCCCGCGTCAAACTTGATCGCATTGACGGTCCGGTACGCCCCGGCTCTGTCGCTGAAACAGACGTTCATATCCATGGTGGAAACCGGCCTGCCACGGTTCGCCGATTGATTCTACGTATCGTCGAAGCTCGCCGTCATTGGACGGACTCGAGCGGAACTACAGTGAACGATACCGAAGCCCAAGAACGCTCGGACCGACGCGAACTTACGCCAGTCTGGACCCGACAAATCTTGGCCGAGTCGCAGGTCGACGTCGCTGCGACGGTCGAAGCCGGCACGCCCCATACGGTCCCTGTCTCCTTGGAAATCCCCCTGCAATGCGGACAGACTAGCGCGGCATGTGTGATCACGATGCACGCTCAGGCGGACATTCCAGGACAGATCGATCCCACCGGAACAACGGCCATTCCCGTTGCCTGAGCGCCATTTTTCCAGCGATCGACCGATCACGAACAACGCGGTCCGACGGCGGTCCGCGCCGACCCGCTCGAGGCATCGAGGCGACGATACCCGTTCCGATCACGACTCACGGCCCGAAACCGGGCCCCCAGACGCTCAAGAGAGCGACGATTGGAACGAAGAGTCAACTATGCTCCATGCGGTACAAACGGATCGAGATCGGTCCTGCATCAAAGTGCCTGAGAGCCTCGACGATATCGATGGCCTGCTGGCACTACGTGCCGCAGTGGAAGAACGGATTACAAACGGCTGCCTCCTTCTCGAGCTCGACTGCACCCGGCTGCGTTCGGTGTCTCACCCGGCCCTCGGTTGGCTAACAGAGACTGCGAGCCGGTTGGCCGTCCACAGCGGGACGCTGGTTCTCAATCACGTGGGGCCGGGAATTTGCCTCCAATTGCGCTCGCTCGGACCCGATCTTCCGGGGCTTGAGCTTCGTCGAGCACCCGTCCGACGTCACTAGCATTTCGCCCCGAGATTCGGGATCTGGCGATCGATCAAAAAGTGCTTTTGCCCGCCCTTTTTGCCCTCGACATCCTGCATGACTAGCCATCATCTACCCGGATAAAACTCCACCCGCCTTCTCCAGTAATTCGCTGACCATAGCCATAGTCGCCGGTGATCGCCGTATCCTCTCGGTTGATCATCAACCACCCTATCCCTCGACTGCCGCGGCCATCCTGCCATGTAAAATCACTGCGGTTTGCTTGGGCGGATCCCCCCGTGCCGAGGTCAAGGACAATTTGGTCGAGCAGCAGGACCAACTCGACCTCACTGTCATCGCTTTCGAAGGATCCATAGAGTTGGCCGACGTTCAGCTCCCCGAGCAACATGGTGCCCGGGCGCCCCGCGATCTCCCCGTACCATTCTCCGGTGAAGTCGGGCTCCAACTCAAAGGCCATCGCCGCTGGGTAATCTAGGCTCGGCGCTTGACTCTGTCCCTCAGGCCGACAGGCTCCCATCAAAAACGCGGCCACGACAAGTTTGAGACCGCGACGTAGGACCGGCGAAAGGCTCCTCGACGACGCGAATGGTTTGAAGAATCTGAGCACGGGGCCACGCGGGCATAGCAAATGTCCGGCGAAGCCGCACGATCTCTCGCCGCCAAAGCAGGTGCCATTCCATCCCCGGCTCAGAACTTGGGCGGCGCAGTCGAAATCCGTGGGAGATGCGCGATTCAAGGCTATGGCAGTGGCCAATTTTAGACTCGCAAGCGGCTCGACCCTGCCCTATTCTTTGCCTGGAGTGAAATGCCCTGCCACCGACCCCGGTATGTGCCGCATCGCGGCGGCGTTCCTGTGCGCAGTCGCGCTCAGCGGTGCGCACAGGAACGCCCTCGCGCAACCTGCCCCCGGAACAATCGAGCCGATCGCAAGTGAGATCGCTGCCCCCACGGGACCTAAACATGGTGATGCACCCGCCCCCCGAGCCCTCTCCACTCAAAATCCGGGCTCGGACTCCACCACCGCACCACCACCACCAACAGCGGCTGTCTTTGCGCCTCCACCCGGCACCGAATCCAGCTCCATCGGGAGTTCGAACCCCGCCACCGATACGGTCGACCCGAATGAGACAGCCGGACCACGCGCAGCAAACGCTCCCACTGCCAACACCGAAACAATCGCGGCGCGGACGGCACACGAGGAGCCTCAGCCCATCATCACCGAGATTCAAAGCGTGTCCGCACCTCGCGGCGGTGGCGTCGCGGGCAGGGTCAGTAACGCCAACGACGGCGATCGGGCCGCCGCAGATCTCGAAGGTGAGACCCTCGATCCCCACGATGTTCTTCAGGCCCCCGCGCGCATGCCAGCACTCCAGGCGGCTGGCTGGTGGACATTGTTCGGCGCGGTAAGCCTCGCCGCAGCAGGAGGCGTATTCGCTGGCATCGTAGAGAGCCGAGAAGACGAGCTGGAACATCTCGCCTTTGCCTTCGACACGAACACTGGCGGACGCCTTCAGTATGAAGATATTCGCGACCAGTACGAGCGACGAGTCAGCGAAGGGCTCCGACATCAGGCGGCAGCCCGCGTCTTTCTCGTATCCGGGGGCGTCTTCCTCGTTGCGAGTCTCGCCTTGTTTGCCGCTCATCGCGCACGAAAACGACAAACGAAACCCACCGCAAGTCGACTACGAGCCCTCCCGGGCGGCTTGGAGTTCCATTTCTAATGACCCTTCCCCGAGCCTTCCCCCACCGTGCTTCGGTGCGCCACACGCCCACCACACGCCGATACGCCACCGTCTGGATCTGCGCGTTCGCTATTCAATTTTCTCTTGGCTGTTTCGATCCACCGGCGGCCGCAGTCTTATTTCAGTGTGTCCCAGCGAACGCCAACTCCTGCCCTGCTGGCTACACCTGCGAAGAAGACCGGTGCTGCCACCGCAACGGATCTCGAATCGAAGACCACCACGGTGAATGTGCTCTCGGCGGGGAAACCTCCGACGCCTCCGACGCCTCCGACGCCTCCGACGGCTAGCGAACATTGATCCGTGCCGATGACCGGGGCCTCGATTCCGGCGCAGTTGCCCCTCGCCTTGCCGGCCCCTGCAGGCCAGGGTACAAGAGCGACCGATCTTGGCCGTCTCGCCATAATCTGCCCTCTAGGGCCATTCCGGCTCGCAACGGGCCCTCGAAAGTGACTCAACAGTGGGATTCAAGGACTTTTTTGGCGGCGGTGGCGACCGCAACAAATCCAAGAGCGCCAAGCTCATCAAGACGGCGATCAACCCGTACACCCAAAGCGCGGAGCGATATCGGGCCATGGAGACGCTCCTCGATCTGGCTGGCCGCGATGACAACGAGGCGAACGCCGCTTATGTCGGTCTGCTTCGACGATTTACCATCACCTCGACCAAAAGCATCGAGGACGAAGAGGAAAAGGGCTGGATCTATCGACGCTTGGGCATGGTCGGGAAGCCGCTTCTCCCTGCGATCAAACGTTTCAGTCTCGAGCACGACTCGATCGCCTGGCCACTGAGGATCCTCGAAGACGTCGCTAACGAGGACGAAGAATGGTTGGTGCTTCAGGCGCTACTCGACACCTATCCGCCTTCCCACGACGGCCACGGCACCAAAAAGAACCAATTTTTGACGCATATTCACGAGATCGACGACGATCGCGTACCGACGATCTTGGCCAATTATCTCGCCGACGAAGATGAGGACGTCCGGTACCAGGTCGTCGAGGCCCTGCTCGACATCGGCGAAAAAGAGAAATGTCTTGCCCCGCTTTGTGCGCAGCTCACCAAGGACGGCGAGGACTCTGTCCGGCTGCGAACACGCATCCTCGAGGGTCTCGCCGAACATGAGTGGGACTTGGGCGCGCTCGCTCCGAAGCTCGCGTCACGGCTCGGGAGCGAACACAAGATCGAGGGAAACCGGATCCGACGCCGCTAGGCGGACTCTCTATCATTGTCTCGCCTCACCAGAACCGCGTTGAATTCGCGGTCCCGGATTGGTGCTGCGCGCGCCAAAGAGGCGACACGACCGAGAGCCGACCATGCCACGCCGCGACGACATCAAGAAAATCTGCGTACTCGGTTCCGGACCGATCGTTATCGGTCAAGCCTGTGAATTCGACTATTCAGGAACCCAAGCCGTCAAGGCGCTGAAGGAAGAGGGATACGAGGTCGTCCTTCTCAATTCAAACCCGGCGACCATCATGACCGATCCGGAGCTGGCCGATTGTACTTTTTTGCGGCCGCTCACCCCCGACAACCTCAATCAGCTGCTCGCGGAGACGCGTCCTGACGCCGTATTGCCTACGGTCGGTGGCCAGACCGCGCTCAATCTAGCGATCGAGACAGCCAGACGGGGAATTTTTCAACATCATGGCGTCGAGCTCCTAGGTGCATCGATCGAGGTCATCGAGAAGGCCGAAGATCGCGACCGTTTCAAAACCGCAATGCGAGCGATCGGTCTCGATGTCCCGAACTCCGTCTATGTAGAGAGTCTCGACCAAGCGTGGACCGCACTTGAACAGGTTGGCTTCCCAGCGATCATTCGCCCCTCCTTTACGATGGGTGGATCCGGGGCCGCCATCGCCTACAATCGTGACGAGTATAAAGCCATGGTTCGCCACGCACTTGGTGAGAGCATGCGCGGCGAGGCCCTCATCGAGGAGTCGGTTCTGGGCTGGAAGGAATACGAGCTGGAGGTCATGCGCGACGCGAAAGACAATTTCGTCGTTATCTGCTCGATCGAGAATCTCGACCCGATGGGCATCCACACCGGCGACAGCATCACCGTCGCCCCCGCGCTCACCCTTACCGACAAGGAGTTTCAACGCATGCGCGATGCTGCAAGAGCCGTCGTCACTGAGATTGGCGTCACCACCGGCGGATGCAATATCCAATTTGCTATCAACCCTGAGAATGGGCGGATGATCGTTATTGAGATGAACCCTCGAGTCAGCCGTTCCTCGGCGTTGGCATCTAAAGCCACCGGTTTTCCCATCGCCAAGTTCGCCGCAAAACTCGCCGTGGGCTACACTCTCGACGAACTCAACAACGACATCACGCGCTCGACTCCCGCAAGCTTTGAGCCGACGATCGACTACGTTGTGACCAAAATCCCCCGCTTCGCCTTTGAGAAGTTCAAGGGATCTGACGACACGCTGACGATTCAAATGAAGTCCGTAGGCGAAGTGATGTCCATTGGACGAACCTTCCGCGAATCACTCGGCAAAGCGATCGTCAGTACCGAAACCGGTACTGAGGGCTTCGACTGGAACGACGAAGAATTCACGGACGACCGTCTCGAAACGATGATGTCGAGGCCAAACCCCGCCCGTCTTTGGGTGCTCGGGGAGGCGATGCGACGCGGAATTTCGCTCGAAAGAATTTTCGATCGCACAAAAATCGACCCCTGGTTTCTTCACCACATCGCGGCGATCATCGACTGCGAACAATCCATCTCATCCGGCCCGAAAGGTAGAGCACCAGCGGCCGATGCCCTGTTGTGGGCGAAAAGAAATGGGCTCGGGGATCTCCGAATCGCCTCGCTTTGCGACGCCACCGAGGAGGCGATCCGTACGCAACGGCTGCGATCAAATATCCGCCCAGTCTTCAAACACATCGACACCTGCGCCGCAGAATTTCAGACCCAAACGCCCTATCTCTACTCGACCTATGAGGACGAAGATGAGTCTGATGTCAGTGATCGAAAGAAGGTCGTCATCCTTGGGGGAGGACCCAACCGAATCGGTCAAGGCCTTGAATTCGACTACTGCTGCTGCCATGCGTCATTTGCGCTGCGCGAGGCTGGCTATGAAACGATCATGGTCAACTGCAACCCGGAGACCGTCTCTACCGACTACGACACAAGTGACCGCCTCTATTTCGAGCCACTCACACGCGAGCACGTGCTCAACATTCTCGATCTCGAGTCCACACGGGGCGAAATCGTTGGTGTACTGGTCCAATTTGGCGGCCAGACGCCGCTAAAACTCGCGGCTGCGATCGAAAGTGCCGGGTATAAACTCCTGGGGACCCCCGCGGACTCCATTGACCGTGCGGAGGACCGTGGGCGTTTCGGAGAAATGGTAGCGAGGCTCGGTATCAATGCCCCCCGTTGGGGGGTCGCTCGCTCGACGGAGCAGGCCTTTCGTATCAGCCACGACATCGGCTATCCGGTGCTTGTACGGCCCAGCTATGTACTCGGCGGTCGGGCCATGGAGATCGTCTACACCGACAGCGACCTCGACAGCTACATGCGCAAGGCCGTTCGGGCCTCGCCTGATCATCCGGTTCTTATCGACGAATTCCTCAACAACGCAACCGAGTTCGATGTCGATGCCGTGTCCGACGGGACCCGAGTTGTGATCGCGGGAATCATGGAGCATATCGAAGAAGCCGGCATTCACTCGGGCGACTCAAGCTGCTCCTTGCCACCGATCAACGTCGATGAAGATCTTCTTCGCGAGATCCGCACGACGACAGAAGCGCTCACCCGCGAGTTGGGTGTCATCGGCCTGATGAACGTGCAATACGCCCACAAAGACGATCGACTCTACGTTCTTGAGGTTAATCCACGTGGCTCGCGAACGGTTCCCTTCGTTTCGAAGGCCGTTGGCATTCCTTTCGCAAAAGTCGCGGCTCGTATCGCCGCTGGAGAATCGCTGGACGATCTAGGAATTGAAGAACGTGTGCCTCAGCACGTCGCGGTGAAGGTTCCTGTGTTCCCCTTCATGAAATTCGCGGGTGTCGACACTCTCCTCAGTCCCGAGATGCGGAGCACCGGAGAGGTCATGGGGATCGCGTCCGACTTTGGTGCAGCGTTTCATGCGGGACTCGCCGCGGCCGAGGTCCAGCTCCCCCAAGAAGGCCGAGTCTTCATCAGCGTACGCGACAGTGACAAATCCCACGTCATTGGCGTCGTTCAACATCTGGTCCGACTTGGATTTACGATTGTTGCCACACGCGGAAATGCCAAGGTTTTTCGGTCGCACGACATCCCCTGTGAGGAGGTCAATAAGGTCAAGGAGGGCAGACCTCATATCGTCGATCGACTTGTAAACGGCGACATCGCCATGGTCGTGAACACAACCATCGGCCTGCAATCGATCCGGGACTCGTATTCGATACGGCGCACAACCCTCACACTCAAGATTCCCTCTTTCACGACGGTGCGCGGCGCCATTGCCGCGACCCGGGCGATCGAGTCAGCGCGAATGGCGGGACAAATATTGCCTGCGATCTCGATACAGGACTATCACCGCGCGCCGCGGTATACTCCCGAGCAGGCGCAGCTCGACCGTGACGCTAGAACGCACGGGCTCGCCTCGCCCCGGATCGAATCATGAGCGACCAGAGCTTTCCAATCACCCCCGGTGGACTCACCAGGCTACGCGCCAGCCTCAAGCGCATCAAACAGGTTGATCGACCTCAGAACGTCAAAGACATCGAAGAAGCGCTCGAACACGGCGATCTCAAAGAAAACGCCGAGTATCACGCAGCAAAGGAAGCCCAGGCCAAAATCGACGCGCGCAGCAAATACCTGGAGCACAGGATTGCGAAAGCGGTGGTCATCGATCCGACAAAGATCAACAGCGACACCATCGCCTTCGGTGCCACGGTGTCTTTGTGCGACAACGACACCGACAAACACGAGACCTACATCCTTGTCGGTGAAGATGAGACGGAGGTCTCCGACGGAAAAATATCGATCTCGGCGCCTCTGGCACGCGCGCTTCTCGGCAAAGAAGAGGGCGACGAGGTGATCGTTAGTCTTCCGCGCGGACAACGCGATCTCGAAATCCTAAAGATCGAATACAAGCCCATCCTGTAACGGGGTGTGTTAGAGCTAGCGGTCCAAAGGCTGTCTTTCGATGTCCCCGCACGAGCAATTCGTCCACCGCCTTATTAGCGCTCTCTCGCTTGTGGGTATTTTCGCGGCTTCATTCAGTCTCGCGGGCTGCAAGGCGAGTATCGGCGATGTCTGTCGCTGCGACACCGACTGTAAAAGCGACCTTATGTGTGTGGACAACACGAATCGCCGACTGAGCCCCGACATCAGAGTTCCGGATGCCAATGGAGACGGCACACACAGCTACTGCGAAGAGCTGCGTGTCGGGCAATGTGTCGCTACGGATCGGGAAGACGATGGCGAGACTGCCGAGGTCCCATCGCTGATCACTCGGGACGATCTTCCCTCGCGGCGAGATCTTGGCGGCGGCGAAACCGAAACCGAAACCGAAACCGAAACCAGTAGTGACTCTGACTCCGGCAGTGGCGAGGACTCCGGCAGTGGCGATGGCTCCACCAGCAGTGACTCCGGTTCCGGATCCGGATAGCTGGCATGACCGACCCACATTGGCTTTGGCGCCTAAGCGCACCACAGTGGCTCGATAGCGCACACACTGAACTTCAGCGCGGGGCGCAAGCGCTCGTCCACCCGCGGCGATTGGTGACCCACGCAAAACGAGCCGCTGGAATGGCTCTCAATGGCGTATTGGTGACGATGGAATCAGAATGGGGCCGCAGCCAGTGTGAGCATACCTGGGGACGCAGCTACATGGACCACCTGCGTTCGATCGCTCAACAATGTACCCTGGAGCCACGACTGTCTGCGCCGGCCAGCGCCCTCCTGGATAGCGCACAAGACCCTCGCCTCGTCTCGCTAGGATCCCTTAGGTCCCCAGCGAACCTCGGTCCCATCATCGCGGCCCAATCGATCGTCGATCTCTGCCAGGAACTCACCGACGGCCGATAGGCCAACCGTGGGTCTCACGGTAGATCCAATGCAAACGGCTCGCAGGCTGCTCGTCGAATCCCCGCCAGCGGTCCGCGCTTCCAAAGGCCCGTCCGAACGTCCAAGACTCCTTCATGGGCCCGGCTGTACTCGGAGAGGACCTCCAAGTCCGGAATCGGCAGGCGCGGCTGCGCAAGCAACGTAAGGTGCTCACCGCAGCGATGAGGGACAAGAGCGAACAACGGCCCCGCAGGTGTCCCTTCGCTCAAAACTCGCTCTCCAGGCCACAAGGACACGTAGCGCCAGATGCCATCGTGCAAGGTCCCAAGCCAAACATCCTGCGGGATCTCACTATGGAGGCCGCGCTGCTGAACAACCAAAAGGGGTCCGAACGAGCCCACGATCCCACCAAATTCACAGCGGGATAGAGGGAAACAAAACTCCGGCACAGGGCCCTCTCCGACCCGTTTGGTCCCTCCACCGTGCGCCGTCACCGAGGACTCCAGGATCACATCACCGGGGCCCCGCTCGGTCAACAGGTGCCCACAGCCACCATCATCGAGCACGGCTAAAACTGATGCTCGCCCTAGCGAACACTCGCGGACTTCGACCTCTTCAGTTTCGGCCATCGAACGCGTCATCCCAGGACCAGAGAACAGTGACGAACTCAAACATGTCCCCCCGGCGCCGAGCACGAACAACACCAGCACAACGAGGCCCAAAAGACGTGCCATACCCAAGTGACTAACTAGTTGCCGTTTGATCCCGTGGAAATGACGGTCACAACGACCGACGCCCCCTCGTTTGTCGCGGTCACCCCTGGATTGTAGCTCGCCACCCTCCATTCCTGAGCACCTCCGCTAGTTTCGCTAAAGCCCTGCACGCTGCTGTCGTTTACGATGATCTTCGGGTGGCATCCCGCCAGCGCCTCGGTCGGGATCGGGCCCACGCGGAACTCTTTAAGATAGATGTCAGGGTCGTTGATCTTGTATTCGACCTGAAGGCTGAGATTCCCATTGTTCGGATCCTCGATCTGCTGAATGTTCATGACTTCGCAGTCGGGAACGCTAGAGAACTCCCCTGAATCACACAAACGACTCGACCACTCTTCGAACACAGGAGCGCCATCTGTGCCGAGCGCGGCCCAACTTGGCTTCGTCTCCTTGTAAAACGATTTCAGACAGCTCTCACCATATTTGACACGAACAACAACCCGCTTGGTCCCCGCGAACACATTGGTGCTTGTGTCGTTCACGTTCATTTGAATCTTGATCGTCCCGTGATCGTCGGACCCAGAATCATCGCATCCGGCGAAGAGCGTAAGAGCCGGAATAAGGGCAACGAGATGGCGCAGTCGTGGAGACATGGCCAACAGTGTTGCAGGGCCCGCCGATCCAGGCAAGAACACTTCCTGTGCCATGTCCCTTCCGGCCCCCATCGTTGTCGGGACTGCCGAGTCTCCAACGCCTGATTCCTGTGATAGGAAACACCCGATCCCGCGCGGTATAGCGATATGCGATTCTTGCGCCCTCGTGCTGCCCATGCCCATGCCCACGCCCGCCGAAGCTGAAGCCCCCCCCCCTCGCACCAAAAATCACAGAACACCTCGGCAACATGGCTCCGACGCTACCGGGACCGTCGATCAGGCGCACGAGGCCAGCGCTCACGTCTTGCGTGATTGGCTCCAACGCTTCGGCGCGAGCCCGGACCCCAGCCCTTTGTTGGTATCCATCCCTGACATCGGCCCTACCTGTGAATTGCTCCTCGCAGATTCGCTCCTCGCCGACCTCGACCCACAAGAACGATTCGACATGGTCGCCTGGATCCGCGACCAACAACGCGAAGATGGCGCGTGGACAAACCTCGCTGGAGAAGTAGATCTCTCGCTGACCGTCTTCGGCTGGTGGGCACGGCGTCAAGCCGGGGACGATCCACATCAAGAATCGATGGCAGCGGCCCGTCGACGCGTCCTAGAGCTTGGTGGCGCACAGCGTGGGAACTTTGCAGTGCGCCTTTGGCTCGCCATGAGCGGAACCATTCCGTGGAGTTCGTTGCCTGCCGTCCCAACCGCTCTATGGACACCTCGATTTTCCCAGCGTCCGACAAAATCGAGCCCATCGCCGTGGGCCCGAGAGATGCTCACCGCCTACCAACTGCTCACGTTGGCTCCCACCCGGCTGCACGTCCCCGACGCGGACCCCCTCTTGCTACGCGATGTTCGCGGTGTGCCCATCACCCCCCGTATCCGCCGCTCGGGGATCCCCGAGGACCTCCTAGCGATCGCAACCCGCTCACACACGTTTCTACGTCAGTTCTCGAGCACGACCGCCGACACGCGAGCGAAACGAGCCTGCCTGCATAGGATGCATGACACGCAGCAAGCCCATGGCGGATGGTTTTCGGTTCGCCCGACGTTGCTCTCTTTGCTCGCCCTACGGGTGCACGGTGCGAGCTCCAAAGACTCGCGCATACTCGCGGGTCTTCGCTACCTGCGGCGAGCGAGGGGTTGGGTCCAATACGAGGGACAGCGTCACTGGGCCCAAGGTATCTCGGGTCCTGAAAGATCGGTCGAGATCGAGATTCGGGCGGCGCTCGGCCAAAACCAGACACCCGACCTACGTCACCTCCCCCTTTCTGGGGAGCCCCTCCCCGCTCTCGGATCCTACTGGCCACTGGAGCCCGGCGCCGATCGGCATGCCGATCTTGACACGACATGCGCTGCCATTGGCGCACTTGGCGCGGGGGTGCACGGCGAGACCCGCGGCGCTGAATCCCGAGATTATCTGCGCCAGGCTCTCGCCGCCGTGATGGATCACCAGCGTAAAAACGGTAGCTTTGGACGTTTCGAAGCGAGCGAGATCACGTGGGCCGACACTCGTTTTCCTTGGGGCGACTCGGCCCAGGTAGCGACGAGCCGCTCTCGTGGCACCGACGAACGCGAGATCGTCAGAACCGCCCAGGCGATACGTGCTCTCGCTACCCCAACGGCGAACGGCTGCTCAGTCTCGGACAGCATCAAGCGCGGGATCACCTGGCTAGAGCAACAGTTCACGATAGGATCGAGTCAATGGTCGACCGCAACTCTGTGCCACCTTGCGCGATGCGTCGCCTCATTGAGCAAGCGAGATCACCCCTTTCGTACAAGAGTAGAAAGAGCGCTCCGGCGCCGCCAACACGAGAGCGGCGGAGCGGGATCCATCCTGGAGACCGCTCAAATGCTGCTCGCCTTGCTTGACCTCGATGGACCGTGCGTTCAGGCGCAGCGGGCAGCGTTCAGCCTGAGCCTTTCGATCCTCCGCGGAGAGCTCATCTCCCTGAGTCATACTCGACTGACGGTTCACGTCGGGCTTCGCCCCGGATTTGGCCTGAGTCCAAGACTCCGAGATCCCAGCGCAGAATCCCGGGCCTGCTGCCTCGCGCTCGCGGCCTACCGGTCCGCCCACCGACCGAGCTAGTTGCACCGACCCTGCCTGCGACCTGCGCACATGGCGCGGCTTACAGGTGGCGTTTTCGCTCTCGGGACGCTTTCGTTGACACTCCGCTGCCAGCTGCCTACGCTGGGTACAGTGACTGCTGTACGGGTTTTGGTCGTGGACGACGATCCTTGGATTCTAAGGATGGTCTCATCCAGCCTAGAAAAGAACCCCAACTACGCCGTCGAGACGGCCCGGGACGGACGCCAGGCGCTTCAAAAGGTTCAGGCATCTCCGCCGAATCTCGTCATCACCGACGTCATGATGCCGGTGATGGACGGCTGGGCCTTTGTGCAACAGCTCCGTAACATTCCCCGACTTGCGGAGATTCCAGTCCTCTTTCTCACGGCTCTCGGCAAAGACGAAGATCGTCTCGCCGCACTCGGCCTGACACCGCAGGACTACGTGTCGAAACCATTTCGCTTCGACGAGCTGGAACGTCGTGTATTGCGACTGCTCGCAGGAGAGCAATCGGGACCGGCCTCCGACAGCTCGAACGCTCCGGCTCCGGGCTTCGCTCAGCAATCAAGATTCGGAAACTCGCAGGGCTTTGGACAGCCGCAACAAGCTCAGCCGCAGTCGTCAGCCTTCGGCCCCGCAGGTTTCAACGGTGTTGACCACCGCCCTGGGCTCCATGGCCAGCAGCCGTCAATGCCGTCCCACACAGCCCGCCCACAACAGCGCTTCGTTCAAGCCCAGCCTGGGCATGCGCCGTCCCAGGCCGCGCCCCCCATCGCCAAACCTCGACGAAGAGCGACAGGTCTCAACGGCCGGCTCGAACAACTCGGACTCTCGAGCCTGCTTGTCATGATGGAGATGGAGCGAAAGGGTGGGGTCCTCGCGCTCTTCTACAGCCCAGACAAGCGGATCGGTCGAATTTTTCTCCGCAAGGGCCGGGTCGTGCATGCAACGATCGACGCCAGTCCCGCGACCGAAGCCCGTGAGTGTGTCTACGAGATGCTGACGTGGCAAAAAGGGAAATTTAGCTTTCGTGGGATGGAAATCGACATGAAAGATACGGTGGAGACCTCGACGACCAGCCTGCTCATGGAAGGAGCCAGGCTGATCGACGAAGGCAATCGATGAACCGGGATGATGAGCTCCTCACCGTTTTTCCGGAGACTCTCCATCACCGCGGGCGTTTCGCCGGATACAACTCAGGATCCCGTGTCCGCCGCTCACTGCTCGCTATTTCTGCCATAGGCGCAGCTGTGGCCCTCGGCGCCTTTGTCCGCCATCTCGAAGACCTCGAACACAAGCGCCTACACCCGCTTGAGGAGGTCGAAAAACTGCTTGCCTCCGATTCGCCCCGCTCGATGACCTGGAGATCAGGTAAGGCCCGGCTCCCGATGGCTGCAGAGGCGCCCGCCATCAACCTCATCCACCTTCCGGATCGAGATCTTCGTCTCGCTCCGGGCTGCGATCGTGCACAGGTAAAAATCGAGGTCCGCGACGGTCGAACGGTCTCAGTGCGAGCCATCATCGGTAAGATTATCGAAACCAAGCCCGGCAGTTCTGTGCTCATACCGCGCGCACAGGCTCTTGATCCGCGCCGCAGCGAATCATAGGTCCCGGTTCCGTCCAGACGGCGGGTTCAGCAACCGCGAGAGAGGATCGACCGCCGCAACAGCCTCTGGCAGAGCGAGGACCTCGTGGAGCAATGTTGGCCACGGTGCATAAAATTCGAGTCGCTCCCCCGTCACGGGGTGGAGGAAACGAAGTCGACGGGCATGCAATGCGTGCCGCCCGAGACCGAGTTCTTCCTCCAGCGCCTCGATCGGCCGTCCCCGCTCGACGACATCCAAGAACCGATCTTCGTCGATTCCATAGAGTTTGTCCCCCACTACGCCATGGCCGATCAGCGCCATGTGCACCCGAATTTGATGGGTTCTTCCGGTCTTCGGTCGCACTCGGACCAGCGAGATCGGTGCACCTCGAAACGATCCCTCACCGAGGCCCTCAACAAAGCTCACAGCCGCTTGCCCCCCGTCGTCCGACCCACGTTCTCCCACCTTGATCCTCACCTTGGATCCGAGGGCCGGGCCGAGGGGGATTCGAATTTCACGACTTCCAACAAAAGTCCCGTGAACAATGGCGAGATACTCTTTGTCGATCTCTCGGCAAGAGAATGCTTTTTTAAGAGCAGGTCCAGATCCCCCCCGCCGCCCAAACAACATCAACCCAGAGGTCTCGCGATCTAGACGATGGGCCATCTCCCAGCCGTGCTCAGACCCTAGCCGCGACCGCATCAGCGCGGTTAATGTGTTGTGGTGATAGCGAGCCGAGGGATGTACCGGCAGTCCCGATGGCTTATCGATCACCAGCAAGTCGTTGTCTTCGTATACAACGCCGTAGGTCAGCGTGACTGGTGGCTCGTCGGGGGCGGGTCGACGGACGAGCAGTTTCTGATGGGCACGCACGCGCCGTGAAGGCTTTGTGAACACGCCCCCTGTCTCGCCGCATAACACCGACCCTCGACCGATCATCTTATGCACGCGATTTCGCGACAGGCGACCGAAGCAATGCACCAAGAACCGGTCCAGCCGTTGACCGTGGCGACCGAGGTCCACGCTCAGCGGGATCTCGATCATGTCGTGAGACGACCCACTTCCAACTTCAGAAGGCAGCGCGCTTCCCGGCCCTTCAGCGCCGAGCGCGGAGTCGATGTTTCGTGCGCGTTGCAACCGTCGCTTGGGAAGGGGGGAGGCCATTCGAATCGCCGTGATATATACTCCGAGACCATGACTTCAGACGCCCCCCCGACGAAAAACGATGCAGAAGAAGCCGGCGGCGGGATGCTCCCGGCCATTTTGGCTGGAGTCGGTATCCTCGCGGTCGCTGGAATATTCTTTTTTGGCTCCGGCGAGGAAGACGAACGCTCGACCACCAAAAACGGTGTCCAACGCAAGACAGAGGCCGCCAAAACAACCGGAAACGGCCCCGGTCGTTTCCGCCCGCGCGAGGCCGATGCCGCGACCTCGGCCCCGAGCGCAGCCACACATCGGCTTAACCCTCGGCTCAAGAACTCGGCCGCGAACAGCATGATGGCGGAGGCTGGCAAAGGCGCCTCCAAACGCGAGGTCCCAGACAGCTTCGCAAGCCCCGCAGCCGAACGTGCATACTGGCTCGAGAGCGTGAAGCGTGCCGAGCGTATGGTCGAGATGCGGCAACGCGCCGTCGAACGGTTGCCAAAAATGGAAGAAACGATGCTCGCCGGCAGGGATCCAGAGCAGGCTCGTCCGGAATTCGAGCGCCGGAGTGCAATCGTCGAACAAAATTTTGCGAAGGCCCAGACCAAGCTTGAACAGGCGACCGCAAAACTCGAAGGCCTCTAGCGACGGCCGCCAAGATCCACGAGCCCCGGTCGAGCCTCATCGAGACTTGACCGGGGCGGCCCCGTTCCAAGTGATCTTGTCGCGTAGACCGGACCCGCAGATTCGCGCCAGCCTTCGCGGCACTAGTAGCGGTAGTGATCGGGCTTGTAGGGGCCTTGTACGGGCAGGCTGAGGTAGTCCGACTGCGCCGCGGTCAATTCGGTCAGCCGAGCACCCACTTTGTCGAGGTGCAGGCGTGCGACCTCTTCGTCGAGCAATTTGTCCAACACCGCGACCTCACCAATCTTGTAGCGCTCCGTGTCACGCCATAGCGCCAACTGAGCAACGACTTGGTTGGTAAAGCTGTTCGACATGACATAGCTGGGGTGCCCGGTCGCGCAGCCAAGGTTCACCAGTCGCCCGCGGGCGAGCAGGATAATCGCGTGACCGTCGGGAAACACAAAGCGATCAACCTGAGGCTTGATCTCGATCTCCTCGATGTCAGGGTTGTTCTCCAACGATGCAACTTGGATCTCGCTATCGAAGTGCCCGATGTTGCACACGATTGCCTCATCCTTCATCTTGCTCATGTGATCGAAGGTAATCACGTCACAGCACCCGGTCGTGGTAACAAAGATATCGCCTTGGGACGCGGCGTCGTTCATCGTGGTCACCTCGTAGCCCTCCATCGCCGCCTGTAACGCACAGATCGGGTCGATTTCTGTGACCAACACTCGTGCTCCGAAACCACGCATGGACTGCACACACCCTTTGCCGACATCTCCGTAGCCGGCGATGACGACCGTTTTCCCGGCGATCATGATGTCGGTCGCGCGTTTGATCCCATCGGCGAGACTTTCGCGGCAACCGTAGAGATTGTCGAACTTGCTCTTCGTCACCGAGTCGTTGACGTTGATGGCACGGGTCTTGAGTTCACCCTTCTCGGCCATCTTGTAGAGCCGATGCACCCCGGTCGTCGTCTCTTCGCTGAGGCCACGAATCTCTGCGAACATCTCCGGATACTTGTCGTGCACGATTTGGGTCAGGTCGCCACCGTCGTCCAAAAGCAGATTGGGACCCGTTCCGTCGGGCCAACGAAGGGTCTGTTCAATGCACCACAGGTACTCTTCTTCGGACTCCCCCTTCCATGCAAAGACGGGTACTCCTGTGGCTGCGATTGCCTCAGCTGCGTGATCTTGGGTGGAAAAAATATTGCACGACGACCACCGCACTGAGGCACCGAGCTCAGTCAACGTCTCGATCAAGACAGCGGTCTGAATCGTCATGTGCAAACATCCACAGATTCGAGCGCCCTTGAGCGGTTTTTCTTTGCCGTGGCGGGCACGAAGAGCCATGAGACCTGGCATTTCTTTTTCAGCGATGGCGATCTCTTTGCGGCCGAAGCCGGCTTGACCGAGATCCATATCTGCAACTTTGTAGTCTTTGTTACTCATGATGAAATTCCTGCGGGCACAGTCGTACTGCGGCTTTGTTTGGTTGCACCCCGCGAGCGACGTTGCGGGCGGCGATTGTGGCGAGCGAGCGCTCGCGTCCACGGCGGGAGTCTACACAGGGTCGTCGACGATACCAGCTGCGCAAAACGCTCAACCGACAGTTCCGGCTTCCATCGTGGACCTCAGAGGATATGCTCGGTTCATGCCGCCTGTGCACCGCCTCACACCTCAGCCCTTGTCTCGCCGGGTGTCGCTATCCGCGGGGCTGTGGATCCTCACCTCACTCCTCGCCTGCGACGCCGAGACGAAGCGGGCAAAGATCTCGTCATCCACCGGCGCCATCCCGTCTGAACGTCTCGGCTCTCCACAACGGTCCCCTTCCCTCGCAGCACCCCGACGGACGGGTATACAGTCTTCAGCGCGCAATACCGCCGAACTCGCCGACTTGGACAATCTCTGCGCAGCGCTCGACAAAGACTACATCGACGGGACGCTCTCGGATTACTACGCTCGAACGATGCCACGGACCGTATGGGGAAAAGCTCTCCGAATCGCCGGATCGGCCAGCGTGCAACCGGCTCGAGCCTTGGAAAAGGAGCTCAAGGACGTGGACCCAAACGGCACTAGCGCGAAGCTCCCGCACTGTCATATCCTTCTAGAGTACATCGACGATGTCGAATAGACCGGCCCTCAGCAACGTCACAGCCACAAGCGGCGGTCCTCTAGCCTCCCGTACAAATTCCATCATGCGCACTTTTATTCGATTCTTGCCTCCAGCCTTCTCCCTGGCCGCGATCGCGTCGTTCTCCCCCACCACACAGGCGGGGATCGCCGCCTGCGGCGATATCCACGTCGAAGCAGCGGCGGAGTGTGTGGTCAAGGTGGAAGGCGGATGTGTCGCCGAATGTAGCCCCCTCTCGTTCAAGGCCGCTTGTGCTGCCGAAAGCTTTACCCGCTGCGAAGGCTCCTGTTCCGCGAGCGCCGAGGCGGAATGTACCGGAACCTGCTCCGGGACCTGCGTCGCGGAATGCGATGCTGACCCAGGCAAGTTTGACTGCGCCGGATCGTGTCAGCTGGACTGCTCAGGAAACTGCGAGGCCTCGTGCAGCACGGCCGAAGACGGTGCTGGCTGCAAGGCGAGCTGCGAGGCCACCTGTAGCGCGGAATGCGACGCGGAATGCGACGTGGTCCCCCCGTCCGCCGACTGCGAAGCCCAGTGTGAAGGATGTTGTGAAGGCTCCTGCACCGCCGAGGCCAATCTCGACTGCCAGTTCAGCTGCCAGTCCGAATTTTCAGCGTCCTGCGAGGCTGAGCTCGAAGGCGGCTGCAAAGTCGCGTGTGAAGACCCGGACGGTGCCCTCTTTTGCGACGGCCAATACGTGGACCACGGCGGAAAACTCGCCGAGTGCGTTGCTGCCCTGGACGCCATTCTCAACCTTGAAGTGGATGCCAGCGCAAGCGCCAGCTGCTCGAACGGATCCTGCTCCGCGGAGGCTGAAGCCTCCATCTCGTGCTTCGGCACCATCCATCCAGAACGAGACTCACCCGCCGGTTTGCTCGGTCTGGTCCTTGGCGCAGGCCTGCTCGCCGGCGCCGGCCGCTATCGCCGACGCACGCGCCGGTAGCAGCACGATGCCCAGCCGCCTCGGCGGCTGCTAATCCATCTGCGATTCACCACGCCAGTGGGTCGTCGTCGCGTCCCACTCGTTGGTGCTCGGCTGCCCGGTGAGTCGCAGATAGATCACCGCCGTTGCCACGCCAAGCACAGGAACGGCCACAAAATATCCGACTCCGAAGGCAAGCAACCCACAAAGGGAGATGCCAAGCCCGACGATGGCGAAACCAAACCAGTGCATCTTCGACCCCGACATCGCCAACCACGACGCCCGGATGGCGGCCACCGGACCCATGCCCCGGTCCACACAAAAGAAACCACTCAACGGCAAGCCAAGCCCCAAGATCAACCCAGGGACGATCGCAAAAACGAGCCCGCCGAAGACGGCCAGACCGACCAAGACATTGGTGCCCAACATCGCCAGAAAACGGTCGCCTCCGCTCCACAACATTGACATCTTTACGTCTTGTCCGCGTGCGGCCGCCAAAAACATTCGCATCATCCCGACAGAGAAGAAACAAGACACCAGCATCTGCACAGCAGCCGCGCCGCCGACAAGACCCACATACAAAACCGAGGAAGTCTCGATCAACCCCACTTCGAACAGCAGGTCGACGACGTGCCCGGGCGCCGTTACCACGGCCAAGCCGATCAACGCCGAAAACACGAGCACCCCGAAATCACGTTTAACCGCGTTCCACGCCAGGCTCATCGACTCGCCGATGGTCCACGGGCAGGGCTTTCCGAGCGTGTGCTCAGGAACCGCGACGGGAGGTTGAACTTCGTTTGGACTCTCTTGCTCTTGATAGGCCATGTAGCGACTCACAACGGTATCTCTCACCGCAGGTATAGCAAGTTTATCGCCTCGCGACCGGAATTGCCCAAAACAGCCCCCGTGAGGCTGCCCCACCGGGTCGACCCACCGGATTCCCTGGCCTTCGTCGATCTCCTCCCGGGCGACACCCCGCCCACAAAAGCGCGACGGGCCACACCGGCGCAACTCCTGGGGAAATGGAGCCAACACCGTGCATCCGTCCACATCCCTACAGTCACGGCTTCCTTGCCGCCCACTAACGATCGATGCCGGCCGAGGGGCATTCTCCCCCGACGGTTGAAAACGCGTGCTGCGTAAAGGCGTCTTCCGCAACGATGCCGTTCCAAAAGAGTGGACTCGGGAGCACGGGGTTCACCTTTTTGACAAAATCGTGGGCCTCGCTTGCAAGCAATGGACAGTAGATCGAGTCCGGGAGCCATGTCGCGCCATCAACAAGAGCACGGGTACGACGGCAAGCTCGCCACATCGCAGCGCTTCCCAACTCGATAGGCACCGTGAGGATATGCGAATTGGCGGAATGCTGTTCAACACAGCGCTGGGCCGCACTCGCAAACGAACACCCTGATCGTAAAAAGACCGTAGCGCCCCGGTCAAAACTACGACCGATCAACTTGCCGACCACCACTCTTGTTCCGAGAAAAACCAGGACCGGTGCCATCACACCTAGTGTCCTGAGTCCGTAATAACACCCGAAACTCATTCGGAGGCCGCGAGGCTCAAGACGTGCTGAGAGTGGCGGCA
>CAYTFJ010000054.1:0-31313 GCA_964437075.1 uncultured Nannocystaceae bacterium | reverse complement strand
AAAACTGGATCACCCTGTTCTGCCAGGCCTGACCCGAGGATCAGATGACCCGAACTGGGGAGGAGCAGATGACCCGAACCTTGACAGTTGACGTCGACATCTGCCTGAGCTTGCATCAACTCGGGCGTGTTGTGGGGGAGGCGGTCGATAAGGCGATTACGTCGCAAACGACAATCTCGTAGTCCTCGGCGACCTGCTCTTCGAGGGGCGTGCCTTGGGCGACATTCTTGAGCGCACAATCGTTAGCGACCCGGGTCTGATTGACGCAGGTGGATCCGGTTCCGCGGGAGTCTGAATCTTCATCCAATGTAAGGCACTCATCTGGTTGAAAGAGTGAACAAGATGAGTGGTCTTACCATCGTCAGGGGGCGCTGAGATTTTCAGCGACCTCAGCGTGTTGTTCAATCTTCAACTTTTTGTGCGTCGTCGAAAATACACGCATTTATTGATGTTCTGAACCTCGTGTGATCGATTGTGAGCGTGCGGGAGCGGAGAGATCGAGGTCCTGCAGGGCATCTTCAAGCTCGATCTTCATCTCGAGACGGTCGCTGTTGAGTTCGACGATTTTACGTCCGAGCCTATCTCCGTCCTTTGTAAAGGCCTCCAGCCGTCGGTTGAGGCGGGCCCGAAGATTTGTGGCTCGTCCGTCTTTCTTGATCGCTTCTAGGTTTTTACGAGTTTGTTGCGCTCGCAGGTCAAGTTCACGCTCCTGCTTTTTCTTGCCATCGATCAGTGTGTCCGTACGGCCAATTTTCTGGCGTAGAGCGAGAATCGGTTGCAGTCTTGATCGTGTCGCGGCGTCGAGATTCGGCAGAGTTAACATTTCTTTGAGGAGCTCGCTCGCTCGCCCGTCCCAGATTGTTAGCGTCGTGGAAGACGGTGTCTGCTCGACGACCTTAAGACTGGCTTGACGGCTTCCGACCGGTAGATCGATCGGGATTATGTAGGCACCATCGAGGTCCTCGGTGCCCGGTGGCCGGCCTTGAAGGGAGTAACTACTGCCCTGGCGAGGGTGACGAATTAGCACCCGATACTTGCGATTTCGCTTCGGTCCTCTGACATTCCACGTCGTCGTAATTCGCCGAAAACTTTCGACTTCGAGCACGCCACGAACAATTCGTTTAATGTGCATCTCCTGTCCCTCGTGGGCTTGAGAAGACGTTACGATGACGGCGGGCTCAACTGCGAAGGGAATCGTGACGCTGGCATGGCTTCCGACAGCTTCGCTCAGGCCTTCGCCGATGAAGCTTCCCCCTGAATAGATGCTGATAGGACCGGGTTCGAGAACATAGTCGGTGGTGTTTGTGAAGCGCACCACGTGGTAGGGGTTGGACTCGTAGCCGGTACCGGCGCCGCCCGGCCGAAACAAATATGTTTCTTCGGCTTCGACGTTTTCGTTGAGAACCGCCACCATCGTTGAGGTACCGTCCGGTACGGTCACACGGTTCGTAAGGTTGACCCGAGTCAGGCCCGCGAGGTTCTGGGCGCGGGCGCTGGCGCGGGTACTGCGGCGTAGGGAGTCCACGTCGATTCCATGGGTATCGCCACCGTCTGCGCGCGATTGATCGAGGATTCCATGGCTCGCTCGCGGCGAGGCGACACGGGATTTTCGACGAGGGCGTGAGTTCGCGCGGGAACGCTTGCTCACGGAACCGAGAAATTCTCTGTCCACGATCGCTTCGGGTTTCATGTCGGCTCGGAACTCCGGCGGTTCTGGAGATGCTCCGCTGGACTGTGCTTCGGCGAGTTTCATGTCGTCAAGCTCCTCCTCGTCGTCCTCAGCATCTGCGTCATTGTCGAAGTAGGAGGTCTCGCCGACGGCGACCCGCGCCTGTTTTCGGACGCCGCGCTCTGTCAAATCGGCTCGATGCACATCACGTGGCGTATGAAGATCGTATCGAAAGGCGATGGGTGCACCTGATGTGAGCGCGAGGCGTACCTGATCCCAGTCTTCCCCACTCGTATTGTCGACGACGGCCCAGCCTTGGAGCAAGGCTGGACCCTCGCCATTTTCGGGCAGCACGACCCGATAGGTTGGTTTCCAGATAGGCGCTTGCACAACATAGGAGACCGTAAGACGATGACTTCGGGCGCCCACCAGCCGAACGACGACTTCGACTTGCTCAAACATTCCTTCTCCGGCGGAGGCATCCAGGCCGCGATGAAGCTGCATGGCCAGGTCACCATCTTCGAGGGAGATGCTGCGGACCTTGGAGAGCCGTACGATCTCCATTCGACGGCCGACGAGCAGGGTCAGCTTAAAGTCCACTGACTCTGAAAGAGCAGGGGCTGCGGGGACTCTCGCAGAGCCCCCGAGCTTGGGGTCCGGCTCATTGATCGTCTCCTCGACCATGGCGATGCGGCCCCGTAGCCGTCTCCCACGGGTGGTGACGGCCACGATCTCAGCGCCGCGCATCGAGTCGAGCACCTGCGCAAGCGAACCTTGTCCTGGGGCGAGTGTGGCGAGAGCCGCGTTGGCCCAACTTCCTGGGTCGAGCGGCATTGATACGCTGACGGCTTGGCCGTCCTGATCGACGACCGTGAGGCTCTTCAGCAGATCGTTGACCTGATCCTTTCGCACGCGCAAGTGAAGTTGATCTCCCTCGACCTCGCCGTGGCGTTCGAAATAGCCGATGCCGTTGCGGTAGAGAACTACGGAGTCCAGCGCAAGCTTATCGTCGACCGAGGCGATGGTTTGGCGCCCGCCGGTGGATGCACAGGCGGGAAAAAATAGACCGAGTGCGATGACGATTGATAGTTTTCGCATGGCGATTCCACGCGGATCATAACCCATTGTTTCCCAGGTCGGTCTAGGATTGCGGGCTAGTGAGAAAGACGTGCCGCAAAACTCGGGGCCGACGAGAGCGTTTCAATCTCTTCGGCGAGCGCGAGGATTTCAGCGGCGGCAGTCGACCTGGGATCGTACTCACAGGCTGAGGATGCGTGGGCCATCGCCTCTGCGTGTATGGCGCGGGTTGCCACCCGTGTCCGAAGGGTTGGAATCCCTAGTCTTGCTAGATCCTGTGGGAGCGCACGGCCCAACGAGGTCCTGCCGTCGACTCGATTGACGATGATCGAGGCTCGTAATTGGGGGTTGGTGCTCCGGGCATGTCGGACTCTTTCAAGAGTGTCCGCGACCGCCCAAACTTCCATCGGGCAGGGTCCGACAGGAATGAGCGTCAAGTCGACGCCGCGTAGAACTCGGTCAAGAACTTCGGGGTCGCCCGAAGGGGTATCGATGAGGGTGAGGTCGTATCCGAAGGCGAGGGCGCGAAGCATCTCGGGGCTCGACAACTGGCGCCCGTCGAGACCGAGGACAGCGGGTGCTTCGCCTGTCGCCACGCGTCGCCACGAAAGTGCATCGCCCCTCCGATCGGTATCAAGCACAAGCACCCGGCGACCACGTTGCTGAGCAGCGACGGCCAGAGCGATGGATAGGGTCGTCTTCCCCGTCCCCCCCTTCGTACCTGCCAACGCCACGATCATCGTCACCACGCTACCTCGCACTAATCTGTTGTCCAGTTTTTTGGCTGAAGCTCAAAAACAAGCTGTCGGTACTCACAAGACCCATGGTCGTCACTTTCGAAAATGAGGATCTCATTGAAACAGACAGATGTAGGAATTTATCGGGTGATCGTGCGAGGCAATTCGGATCGGACCGTGAGATCTTGAGTCCAAAATCTCTGTCGTGAACGAGGTGGGTCAATTCGGGTGGGGAGGCCGTGCTATTTTGTGTGCGATGTCGTCCCAAACAGAACACGAGTTTCTCAGCCGTCTGGGAGATGCACGGCCTGCTCCGGGGCGCACATGCACGGCATTCGCCAACCTTCGAGAGGCACGTCCTGGCCGGACGCGAGATGGCAAGCCCTACGTCGATATTGTTGTGTCCGATCAGAGCGCATCGCTGTCGGGAAAAATCTGGGGAAGTGACCATCCTCGGATCGTGAGCCAGGCGACCGAGATCGAACCGGGAACTGCAGTGAAGGTGCTCTTTGAAGTCCGGAGCTACCGGGGCAGTGTTCAGCTTACGGTGCTCGGAATTCGCCCGGTGGAGACGAATGAAGACGGCTATGACGCGACGGCAGTCTATGGCAAGGGGGCATCGCTCGTGGCGGATTTGGGCTTTCGCACCCTAGTGTTCGACATCGAGACCGTACCCGCGGTTGAGATGCGCTCTCTGCCACCAACGGTAGGAAAAGCGCTCGCTACCGCCGTGGAGCGTGGAGACAACGACGAAGGAAAGATCATGTCACTCTCTCCCATGTTTGGTAAAATCGTCTCGCTCGCGGTGGGGGAAGGCGAGATCGACGACGTAGGGGACCAGGAGGTGACCGTGTTGGCCGTGGCTCCGGAGGGGCGAGAACGAGACTCCTTCCCGTCCTTCATGCGAGTCATGAGCGAAGCTGAGTTGTTGGCGTGTTTCTGGGAACTCGCGTCGGGGGCCAAGGTCGTCGTGACCTACAACGGTCGTGGTTTCGACGTTCCATTTTTGATCATGCGCAGCCTAATTCATGGGGTTCCAGCCACCGTCGACCTGGTCTCTAGCCCCTTTTCGCTACGTCCGCACCTTGACCTCTATAATGTTTTGGTGCCGCGGCGAGGACTTGGTCCCAGCTCGCTCGACGTTATGTGTTGGGCCTTGGGTATGCCTAGCCCAAAGGATGTCATGGATGGGTCGATGGTCGCCCCTACGTATGCGCGCGGTGATATCGAAGCGATCGCTACCTACAATATTGGGGACATTCAGGCGACCACCCGACTCTATCAACACGTGCGGGACAAACTTCTGCCCTTTCGGAATGACTGGTAGAGACCGTCTTGCGCCATGGGCCTGTTCGTTTTTTTGCCGAGGGACTCGAAGAGTCGTTGTGGTAATCCGCACACCCAGGATATCGATGTTAAAGAAACTCATTTTGGGCGGTGGCATGGTCTTGCTACTCGCCATCGGAGGAGGGCTCTATTTGTGGAGTCAGGCTACCGCGTTGCCGGACTGGTACGAAGAGCAAGTGGACGAGCCGAACGTCGGCCGGTTCACGCGATCGCCCGAGCAACCGCCGACCCCTCGTCATGGTGGGCTTGGTCCGGCACCACTGTCGTTGGTCTGGGACGACTCGAGCACGGCGACGGGGCAGCAGGACCTGCCGCAAGTCGTTGTTTCGCCGAAAAAACATGGCGCGGGTCCACGGCGAAAGCGAGTGAAGAAGGAAATTCGATCGTTTCATCTTCAAGGTGCGGTGCGAAATCCAACCCTCCAAGGTGCCATTCGCGGTTCGCGGGCAACCTATGATTCTGGGAAGCTAGAGGCGGGGGTCGTGCTGAATCTCTCGGACGTCTCGAGGGACGACTTCTCGTCGAGAGATCAAAAGACTCTGGATCAAGCGCTACAGGCTTTCCCCAGCCTAGCGAAACAGAGTGTTTACGTAGGTCTTGAAGATGAGCCGGTGTTTAGGGACGGCATCATGCAGCTGGGCTCGCACCCACGGGTCAAGATAGGAAAACTCGACTATTCGCTCGCGGCGGCGGCGAGACGCCTCGGGCTCTCAAACGCCGTGCTACGAGGTCAGATTGACGCAGAATTGCGACGTCTACGGATCGCCGACCCCGAGGTGCTCTCGCCGCCGTAGCGAGAGGGACATCGCGTATGTGCGTATGTGCGTATGTGTCGCATTTTTTGAAGCTCTTGACGGGGCTGCGGAGCCGCATTACAACGCCCCACTAGAGAAATCTGGATATGCCACTGTAGCTCAGTTGGTAGAGCAGCTGATTCGTAACCAGCAGGTCGGAAGTTCGAATCTTCTCAGTGGCTCCGGGCGTCAGGCACAGGTCTGTCGCCCATTTTTTGTGTTGCAGCCACGGTAGGGGGCTAGGGAAGCCAACCAAATCGCCGTGATCGAGGGTCGACGTCGGGCGTGGCCTGGGGATCCCCGATGAGGCGCATGACAACCTCACCAGAGAGGTTTTTTTTTGCAATCCAACCGAGCTTACGGCTGTCGCAACACGCTCCTTCGTCGCGATTGTCCGCCAGAACGAGGTAGCCAGGAGCGCGGACCTCGACCGGACCAAGCTCGCTCGGTAGACCCATGCCCGACCAGTCGGCAGTCTCAGAGGACACTAAAACCGGGTAGCGATTGTCGTCGATCCACTCATAGACGGTGGCATATAGGAGTGCGCGGTTGTCTCCTTTTTTGTCTGACTCGTTGTTGGACGAAGGCTCGATCTTGAGCCGCAGGCGCATGGGGTCCGAGCGTTTTTGTTGGAGGGGTGTACCGTTGATACTTAGACCGAGAGCGGCGCCTTGGACATTAAACGTTACTCGATCTCCGGGTACGGCGAGTACCCTTCCGACACGAAAACTGCGTGGTCCACGGCGGTCGTTCTTCGCCTGAACTCGGCTCCAGTTGGCCTCGACCTCCTGTACATTCACAACCGCGGCGTTGCGAAGTTCGCCACGTGACGGCTGAGTCGAGTCGATCTTCTCAGGGCGTTGGTGATCGCTGCCAGATTGACGAGGGGAGTCGATCGGCTTTTCATCTTCGTCCGGGAACTCGGGAGCAGGCACAGGGTCGTAGACGACAATGTCACCATTTTCGAGGTTGAAGTCCGTGCGCAGCAACAGGACGGCATCGCCGTCCATGATGCTCGGAGCCATCCCGTCTCCATGGATCTGGACCACCGTGGCGACGCTGGCTCGCACGATGACAAGACTCACTCCGCCGACAAGAACGAGCCACGCGAGCCGGGTCGCCAGGCTTCGATCGCGACTCCGTGCAGGTCGCTCATCGTCACCAGAGCTCATGGAACGAGAAAACACCGATCGATTGTCGACGCACCGGGCTCAGTCCGCAAAAAAACGGCGTATGAGGGGCACCATGGAGCCCAGTTCGCGGTCTACGTGGCTCCGCGTACCAAAGAAAGCCTGAATTCCAGCAATTCCATGGGCACCCGCTTGAAGACAGGGCTCGATGACGCTCGCGCTCATTCCGCCGAGCGCAAAGAGGCGCTCTTGGGATCCAAGGACGCGGCTCCAACGCCTTAGTAGCTGGAGTCCCGCTGGTTTTTTTTGCTTGCCAGGTTGGAGTGTCGAAGGCGCGAAAATCGGGGCGACACAGGTGTAGTCTAAGCGCACGGCTGAGGCTTGCAGCTGCGTATGGCAAGATCGTCCGAGTATCGTCCGATCGGGAAGCTGTCGCCGAATTTCGCGGAGCAACTGTGGGCTGGGGTTTCCTCGGATCTGAACGCCGGCGACTCGTTCATCGAGGATCGCTTGCCTCTGCGGACCGGGGTCTTTGAGCGCCCGCCAAAGCGCCTCCCCTTCGCAGGACAAGATGAGCGGGATACGACGGCTCAGGCAGCCCTCAACGAGCCCACGAAAACGAGGGTCGATCAGGCTGGCAATGGGCGCCGTCGGCGTTCGCAACAGCACCCCGAGTTGGCCAACGGCACCGGCTTGGTCCCAGCGATCAATAATCTTGGAAGAGACCTCACCCGTGGGGGGCGCGATCGCCAAGAGTCTCACTCGATAAGGCCCCCGGTCGGACTCGACGCGTTTGCGTGCTGGCGAATGGGCATGCGTCCCGCACGGTAGGCTTTTCGTCCCGCGATGACGGCCTCACGCATGGCCGCAGCCATCAGGCGCGGATCTTTGGCTTGAGCGATGGCGGTGTTCATGAGCACGCCATGGCAGCCTAGCTCAAGAGCGATCGCCGCGTCACTGGCGGTGCCCACTCCGGCATCAACGATGACCGGAATCTGGGCCTGCTCAAGGATGAGCCGTAGATTATGCGGATTCCGGATTCCGAGGCCGCTGCCGATCGGTGCCGCGAGAGGCATGACGGCTGCGCAGCCGAGGTCCTCAAGCTTGCGGCAAACGATCGGATCATCGGAGCAATAGGGAAGCACCGTAAACCCTTCGTCGATCAAGACTCGAGCGGCCTTGAGGGTCTCTTCGTTATCAGGCAGGAGGGTCTTGGAGTCGCCGATGACCTCCAGCTTAACGATATCGGCAATACCGAGTTCACGGGCAAGCCGGAGCGTTCGCACGGCCTCGTCGGCGGTATAGCAGCCTGCGGTGTTGGGCAAGAGAATATAGCGATCACGATCGACCCAGGTGAGGAGGTTGTCCTTTGCCTTGAGATCGACGCGACGGAGCGCCACTGTCACGATCTCGGCTCCGGTGGCGGCTAAACAATCTTTAGTCTCGTCCGCGTCTTTGTATTTCCCAGTCCCGACGATCAGTCGAGAGGTAAGAGTACGGCCAGCTAGGGTCCAGGTGTCTTTGGAAGTCTCGCTCACGTCATCCTCCGCCCACAAATGTCACGACTTCGAGTTTGTCTCCAGCGAGCAGCCGCACATTGGAATAGGCGGCACGTGGGACGATCTCCCGATTTCGCTCGACGGCCACCTGTTGTGGGTTGAGATCGAGGGAGTCGAGAAGCGTCGCTACCGTCGCGTCTGCGGGGCTGCGATGCTCGTCGCCGTTGAGGACGATCATGGGCACCCGCGGAGGGTACCTAATAGTTGCGGTGCGGCCATAGCCGCGCGTGCGACACCGTGTCCGGATGTCGAACTGTTGCAAAAACACAACAAATGAGGCTTTCCCGCAACAGACGCTCTCCCCAAGGGGTGCCAAAAGAACTCTCATCATCAAAAAAACATATAAAAAACGCGAAGTTACCGGTCGATGGAGGGCCCTCGCGCCGGTGGCATGTTCTGTGCTCTGAATCACACCATGCCCAAAAATCCTCGACTCTCTATGCCGTTGGAACGGATGACAACCGAGCAGATGTTGGCTTGCGTGGATCCGTTTTTGGCTTCGCGGCCTGAAGAGATCGGTGTTTTGGCTCGGGCCACAATACGAGAGTGCAAGACCGCGCGAACTGTCCTGTTGCGAGAAGGCGAGCGGGCCGAGGGGCTTTCGATTGTGCTGCGAGGACGTGTGAATCTCGTACGGGGGGGCGATCGCGGTGGGGAGATTATCTTGATCTGCCTCGGCCCGGGAGAGATCTTTGGAGAAGGGTGTTTGCTCGAAGACATGGGTGCATCAACGGCGGCGGTCGTGGCGGTTGCTAGCGATGTCGCAAAGGTCCCATCTGCCGCACTCGGTGCCCATATCGCTCAGAACCCGTCAACGCTGATTCGGTTGATGCGTCTCATGAGTGAGAGGCTAAGTCGAGTCGAGTCGGTTGCAAGTGGATTGGCGCTGTGTGACGTCGAGGAGCGCCTTCGCCGGACCCTCATTCAACTTGCAAGAGGTCACGGACGGGGTGGAACGCACGCTGAGGGGTGGATATTGGCCCCCGCGCCGACCCAGTCTGAGCTCGCGCGCATGGTCGGATCTTGTCGGGAGACCGTGTCTCGTACTCTAAGCGCGATGACGCGCGATGGGCTGCTCCGGTCGAGTGGCCGTCGCATGCTCCTGACCGAGACGCTCGTCAACGGTGCCCAGTGAGCTTAGCCGAAGGTCCATGGGCGATAAATTTGTGGCCTGTGACTCATAAATTCGAACAGGTACATTTTTTGTTTGGCGAGCGAGGCTTGCTTTCCTATCGTGAGCCCCGTGTCCTATCTGGGATCTGAGCGTCGTGCCGTCGACCGAAGAGAGCCGCGAATTGTCGATGTTCGTCCGACCTTCGCCCACATTGATTTGCATGCGCTCGGCAACAATCTCCGCCGCGTACGTGACACTGTGGGATCGGGCTGCCGAATTTTGGCCGTGGTGAAGGCCGATGCTTACGGTCACGGAGCACTCGATGCATCTCGGGCCTTGGTCGAAGCGGGAGCTTGGGGGCTGGCGGTAAGTCTGGTCGAGGAAGGGATCGAGCTTCGCCAGGCGGGGATTCGAGGTCCAATCATTGTGTTGGGCGGGGTAAGTCCTGGTTCCGAAGACGTGATCGTACATCGCGCGCTGACGCCAGTCGTTTGGGAACCCGAGCAGCTAGAGATGCTCGGCTGCGCTGTTGCGCGAAGTGGAGCGCCGCCGCTGTCCGTTCATCTCAAAATCGACACGGGAATGTCGCGCCTGGGCGTCCTGCCGAAGGACCTCGGAAACTTGGTGGATGGGCTCTCACGGGCGGCGAAGCAACACTTGTGTATCGAGGGGGTAATGACCCACCTTGCCTGCGCGGACGAGGAGCACGATGACCACACTCTCGGGCAGTTGCGGATCTACAGCGAGTGTCTGGAGACACTCGGACGTCGTGGCCTTAAGCCCGAGATACGTCATGTCTGCAACAGCGCTGGCCTTGTTCGGTACCCCGCTGCGCACTTTGACATGGTGCGACCGGGTATCGCGCTGTATGGCGCCGCGTCGAGTCGTGCCTGTGCCTTGCCAGGGCTAGAGATGGCGATGAGTTTTCATTCTCGAATACTAGCGATACGGGAGCTTCCCGCGGGTGTATCCGTATCCTACGGCCATCGCGCGGTGTTGAAGCGGGACTCGAGATTAGGGCTGGTGCCGGTGGGGTACGGGGACGGCTACGCCAGAAAAATGAGCGGGCGGGCAGAGGTGTTGGTGCGAGGCCATCGGTGTCGCGTGGTTGGCAACATCACGATGGATCTGTCGATGATTGACGTGACGGATATTCCAGGCGCGCGGGTAGGGGAAAAAGTGACGCTACTTGGCGATCAGGGGCACGGCAACATCGGACTTTACGAAATGTCGGAGTGGGCAGACCTTATTCCATACGAGGTACTCTGTGGAATTTCAAAACGAGTCCCGCGACGGGCCTGAGTTGGCGACGAAGTTTCAATTCAGGCTTGAGGCCCCGCGTGAATCGCCGATTTTGAGGGCATCTGGAGATATTTCTTGAGTTGGGCTGCGATATCTCTCGATGGACCGCGCGAGCCCTTTCCCGCCAATAAGGTCCACGATACCCCCCACGAAGCTATTCACGTCCGGTAAGCGCCAAGGATGAAACCGTCGGGCCACTGTGCCGAAATATCGCACCACTTGCGCTCGGCGTTTCGAGGGTTAGCCTAAATGGGAGAAGATGGCGTTCTTATCGAAGTTTTCAGATACGGCGTTGATGTCGGCGGAGAATCTGCTCATTTCTCGACTCCTTGGCCTAACTCAACGACAATTCGCTCGCCGCGCATCGCAGGTCCCTGTGAGTGCGTGTCTGTCGCTGAACGAAGCCACAGCCATGAAAGGCGAACTATGTCCCCTCTGTTGAATATTTATAAGGTCCGTAAGCCGCGCCCGAGAAAACAGCGATCTGCGGACCCTCGGCCCATGTTGCAAATTCCAGTGGCGCAGCCCCCGGAGCAAGCTCCTGCTGCGAGCGGTCATGATAAGAAAAGTGTGGATGAACGCGGCGTTGCGATCGTCAATTACTATCTCTAAGCGGCGAGAGGGGTTCAATCTCGAGGACCTCGATGCGGTTGGGGCGAGCCGGCTACTAGAATACGTGGCGAATGTAAATTTGCACTGTTAGTGCCGCTGCCTTGTGAAGATTTGGCATGCCGATGTAGGTAGCTACAACGCCGCCAGAAAAGTGGTTGTCTAGGCTGTGAAAATCGAGGGCGGCGCCTGCGTCCCAAGCGATGCTGAGGAGGCGGTTGGTCCTTGCGATGTCGGCGATTTGCAACAGGTTGTTTGAAACCTGCATGAGGCCCGCGCCACCTAGGCCGGCGATAGAAAACCGACCGAGAGGCAACGCCAATCGCAGCTCCCCGAGGTAGAAGAACTGCTGGAGGATTTCATTGCGCAACACACCGTCGCCGTAGTGGGTCATCGCTGCCGTCGCGTTGGCCTGAATGGCGATCCACCGGCGAAACTCGTAGCCGACACGACCCGTGAATACGACACCGGGAGAAAGTACCCGCTGTAGTGTTCGCACTGGTATGAAGGAGCCGACGGCGCCTTCCGTAAAAAAACCCGTGCTGAAGTTCGCTCGGTCCCTGCGTGCCAGCGGATCGACCGATGAGACGGTGGCGGGATCAACACCAACTTCGCGGGTGTTTTCGGCGGGATGGACAGGCGCTTGCGCGGACGAATCCACCGTGTCGGCTGCGGCAGCAGACGGTGCGGGGACCGTTGTACCGGCAGACGTAGCGAAAACAATTAACAGCGAGTGGAGCATGGCGGCATCACGGCTGGGTTTCGGAGTCGCCGCAAAACTCGCTGACTCCGACATTTTCGGAGGCGAGCGGATCGTCAACGGCTGCGGCGATCCCCGCGGGGACATAGACGGTGGGGGAAGTTTCGTAGTGACGGTTGTCCTGATTCCCGTCGAAAAGGACGTTGTTATGGTCACGAACACGAATGCTGTAGTCGAGAGTGGCCGCGCCTGTAGCTGCGAGCGTGATCCTCAGTGAGGTCATCCCAGCGAGTTGCGCATTTTCGGGGACCTTTTCGGTTCCTGTCGAATCGGCCTCGTGGCGGTTATGAAGCAGCGCAAAGGGTCCTCCACAAAACCTCGTCAGCACGTCAAGATCGAAGGTCGCCTCACGAAGGTCGTCGTCGCGAAACTCTCCATAGACGACCTCGTGAGCTGCGATTGTTCGCGGGTAAAAACCGAGAAGGGATGGGAGCGGTATCTCGTCGGCTTCTTCGCCACCGCCCTGGCCGTAGATCTGGATGGGGTTCCAATCGAAGAACTCGGTTGCGCCGTCTAGCATCACCCAGGCCGTGATCTGTGCGTCCGAGTGATTCTCAAGTCGCCACTGTACGGTGATGTCGAGGTCCTGGGCACGAATCCAGGGGTCTTGGGCTGCTGGTTCATCCCCACCGGATTGCAGGCGATCGAGTTCGCTCGCGGATGGTGCGCCGAAATCGAGGGGGTGCTGTAGTTGAACAAAAACTGGGAAGAGTGGGTGTGTGCCTGCCTCGGCTTGCGCTTCGATCTCGAGCTGTTGCGGGCCCGCAAAATACGTTTGGTGGTCACAACCGGGGAGCGCGACAAGTGTCGTCGCCGAGAGGATCGAGGCGGCCATGAAGATGTGTGAATATGTCCGACAGGAGACATGGCGCGGTTTTTTTGGACGATCGGGCATTTCGGTGTCCCTTTTAGGGGGCAATAGAACTAGTGGGCGCCAAACATGAAAGGGTAGTCGACTTGTACAACACCGCCGCTTGGCTTGGGGAACTTCCAACCTTTTAGGCTCCTCAGCATGCAACTCTCGGCATCGGAACTACCCAGTGAGCTCGTCTTCACCTTGGGTTTGATGACAGATCCATCCATCTTGATGATCCAACTCAATACGACTTTTCCCGCCAATTTTGGCATTCGTTGAAGCTGCTTGTTGTAGCAAAATTTGATTTGCGCCTTGTGGCGGCGAACCTCTTTATCGATGAGTGCCTTGCTCAGTTGACCTTTGATCCGCGCGATCCCAGTCTTTACCGTGGGGGTCTTTTCTTTTGGAGCTCGGGGGCGAGCGTTGTTCCGTTTTCGGCGGGTGGCGCTTCCGGCCCCGCCCATATTGAGGTCTCCGCTCCCTTGAATCGATCCCTCCGAAGTGCCGCCGCCGCCGCCGCCTGTCCCTGCAAGGCCCATTCCTCCGTCCCCCGCGCCGACCACTAGCACATCGCCGGTGCCCCCCGTCGCGGAGAGGGCATCTCCTACACCCAAGAGGTCCTGCATGAGGGCAGACTCCCTCGTTTCATTGAGTGCACCGACCATCGCCAAATTCGCGGTGCGTGCATGGGCGTCGTTCCTGGGGGCGCTGCTGCGTTGGTGCTTGTCCGTTCGGCCGAACTTTCCTTCACTGCGTGAGGAGCGTCGGGACACACGTCCTTTTGTTTCGGACAGTTTTGAGTCTGCCGGGACTTTTGCGTCTTCGTCCTTTTCTTCGTTCACGGGGGTATTGAACATGACCCGCGCCATTCGATCGCTCGGTTCCGCAGATTCAATCTCGTCACGATGGGCTTCGTACGAGAGCAGTGCCGCAAAGTGAAAAAGCACTGTCGCCACGGCAATGACCGTAAGAATCGCGTAGAAGGGGTCTCGCCACCATGGCATTCGACTGAGCTTGAGCTCAGGTGTCGTCACACATTGAATGACGATCCGAACGCCGGGCGCATGTATCGGGAAAAGGACACCCCAGTCCTCGGGTCCGAACGACACTCGATCGGCTCCAGATGCTCGTAGTTGCTTGACGGTCTGCGGGTGGTCGCCAATGTGGAGACGACCCTCGTAGCCCGGCAGGAGTTCGAGGATGGTTCCTCGCAGCAGTGGAAGTTTTCCGGTGGCTCTGTTGTCGCCCGGACACGGGAGCACAAGGTCGGCCTCGCTTGACTCGCCGACGGTTAGCGTCGAGTCCTTCGCTACAACAATGTCTCGTAGAATCGTGTCTCCGAGGGCCAAAGCCACGCGCATTCGGTAGCAGTCGATGGGCTCGGGCGTACCGAGAGGGGAGGCGGGCGGCACTATAGGTAGTCCTCGCCGAATCGAGTGCGCTGCAGCTCTGGCATAAAACTGCGATGAGGGATTCCGCTGGTCTCGAATTCTCCGCCGATTCGGCTTAGAAATTGTAAGAGGGCCGGGGTTCGCAACTCACCGTCGATCCCGAGGCCCGTGAAACTGTATCGGGTCACTTCCTTCAGAGGCTCAGGAGTGGCCGTGGCCGGCGCCTTGGTCTCGCTGGAGGGGGAGGGGGGAACCGTTGAAGGCGCCGCAAGAACCATCGAGACGGCGATAGGAGCAGTAAGGAAGAAGGTCATTCGGACTCCATGATGGCTGCGATGAGCGCCATTCGGCTCTCCGCAGCAGACATCCGTGGGTGGTCGTTGGGAGCGAGTTCCATAAAACTTAGAAGATGAGCGCGGGCTCCGGAAGGGTCATCTTCGAAATCGAGCGAGAGCACGGCGAGGTTGAAGTATGCATCGGGGTTTTCGGGTGCATACTCGAGCAGCGTCTGCCAGCTAAGTCGTGCGCCCTTGAGGTCACCTTCGAGCCGTTTGGCCAGTCCGAGGCCAAGGCGCGCTCGAATATTACCCGGTTCAACTTGGAGCACGAATTCCAGCTCTTCCCGGGCATGTCTGTGATCACCGGCTCCAAGGAAGACCGCGGCCTTGTTCAGACGGCCGACGAGGAATTTCGGATTGGCCTTGCTTGCCTGATCGAAGTGCTGAAATGCGACTTGGTCGTTGCCCCGTCTCAACGCGACTAGGCCCATATTGGCCAAGAGCGCAGGGTCTGTGGGATGGCGCGAAATTCCCTTTTTTAAAATGAGTTCCGCCATATCCAGGTCGCCATCGAAAATATGGATGGCGGCGAGTGCGTTGTAGGCATCAAGATTGTCGGTATCGTGACCGAGAACGGCGCGAAGCTCAGCTCGGGCCTGGTCGTTGTGACCGGCGTTGGAGAGCGCCACCGCAAGACGGATGCGAAGGTGTAAATCGTTGGGATCCGAGGCGAGGGCACGCTCGTAGAGTTCGACAGCCTTGTCTGCCTTGCCCTGGCGTATGTAGACCTCGCCGAGTGCTTCCAAGCCTTCGGGGCTCGGGTAGATTTCTTTGCTATGCTGGAAGGCTTTTGCGGCCGCGTTGAGACGGCCGCGTCGAAGTTCGACAATACCTTCGTTGAGGTGAGCCTCCCAAAGATCCGGGCTAATTGTGTAGCCGGCCTGAAATGCTTCCAGCGCTTCGTCGTAGTGACTAGCACCTTCATCCATCAACTCCACACCACGATAAAAACTTGCACGTGCGGTTTCAAGGAGGGGCGTCGATGGGGTCTCCGTCGGCGACTTGTTTCTGCAAGCTGTCGCAGTGAGAACGACTGAAATCAAGAAAAGCGGTATGGCTCCGGACCGGAGGCCGACTCGTGTGAGCATCGTGATCAGGATCATCGCGATAACGTCCTTATGAGCCGGCCCGTCCTGGCGCCGCCACCCGCCAGAATAGTGTCTGTACCTACCTCGACGATCGGTGAAAATTCCTGGGTTGAGAGTCGACCCAGAGCAGTGCGAATGGCGCGAGTGTGTCCGTTGTAGATACCGAGTTCGATAGCTTTCGCATAGCCACGCTTGTAGGCCCCGATGGCTTGCTCTTCAAAAGCGAGCGCGAAGGTGTCGAGTTGTTCGCTGTAGGCATCCAAATCTGTCTCGTTGAGATTCTCTGGAATCGGGTACTCTCGCAGACTGTTCGCAAAATCTTCGTAAGAGGACCCGACGCGCAAGAGAGCAGCGGTCGACCACTCTGGGGCGCCGTAGCTCAATACGTCCAAAAAAATATTCTTGGCATTCGAGAGTAGACTCGCCTTTTTCTTCAAGCTTCCGGCAAGTTTACGAGGCCGCGCGTCGAGGATGACATCTCGAAATTTTCGCAGCACAAGGTCTCCCTGATGAAAGCGTGCCTCGGCACCAAAAAGTCGCTCTTCGCCCTTCGCGCTGCGACCCGCTTTGGCCGCCTTGGAGAAATGTCTTCCGGCCTCCTGTTTTTTTTTGAGTCCGAGCAAGGCATTTCCAAGGCGAGTTTGAGCTTCGACGACACGGTTGCTGTCTCGGTGGTCCGTCAAGAAACGACGGAAAGAAATCGCGGCCGCTTTGTAGGACATGGATTTCGCCTGGACCTCACCGATGCGTAGGGCCACATCGACGGCATCATCGCGCCCAGGGTATTCTTTAGTATATCGATCGTAGCGAACGATAGCCTTGTCGCCGTTTCCAAGTGCCTGATGCAGGACGCCCGCATTGTAGAGAGCGGTCGCTCTCTCGTTATGCCCGGGGTAGTGCTCAACGAGGGCATCGTAGTGACGGGCGGCCTCAGCGTATTGAGCGATATTTTCGTGTACGCGAGCGACGACGAGCGTGGCCTCTCCCGCCTCGGGTGTCCCTGCGTATTCTTTCGCTAGTCGTTGGTAGATGATCGCGGCGGCCTTGGCTCGATGGTCGCGCTCGAGCGATGCGCCTGCATTGTTGAGTGCGACCGGCGCACTGCTGTGTTTTGGGTACTCTGAGGCGACACGAAGAAAGTAACTCGCGGCCCGCCCGTAGTATCCACGATGGGCGAGGGACACGCCTTGCTTGAGAAGGCTATCGACGATGATGCGGTCGAGCCGTTCTTGTTCCTCGCTTGGGACGAATGCTGGAGCCGCCTTGAGTTTCGTCGCCCAAAGTTCGATGTTGTCATAGTCCTGCGCCTTGGCCAGGCATTCCAAGATACGATCGCCGGCGAGAGCCGAACTCTCACCGCCAGAGTGATCGATAGCGACATGGCCAAAACGCTGAATCGCAGCGTCGAAATCGTTGCGTCGATAGAAAAATTCGCCAACCTGGAAGACGACAGCGCCGATCTCTTCGTCTTCGGGAAAGAGTCTCGAGAAGACCTCTGCGGCTTGAACAAAACCATTTTCATCGTGGGAAAACCCGTGGTTGTTCCCGACGGGGCGCTCTGATTCTGAAGGTGCAGGCTTTGACTGCGATGTTATCGCTTGTTCATAGGCGGTCATCGCTGCCAAGAGGGCATCTCGGTGCAGTGCTCCTACGGGGGCAGATTTCCCGACCTGCAGGTAGGCGTCACCGGCTTCGCCAGGGTGTCCGAGTTTGAAGAGGAAAATGTCACCTGCATAATAACTCAGCTCGACGGAGCGCGGATTCGCTGGAAAACGGCCGATGTAGTCTGTGTAGGCCTGGACCGCCAAGCCATAGCGAGCAACGTCTGCGACCTTCGTGGCGGTCTCGACCGCCTGAGCGCTTTCGTGAATGCCACGGCTAAAATCGTAGAGAAGTTGCTCGGCCCGGACTCTAGCTTTGAGTGCGGCTGCGGGGTGAGTGGCACCCCAAGGAGTGTTTGGGGCGTAGTCCTTTTCGAGCACTTCCAACGCTGAGAGGGCCTGGGCTGCCGAACTTTGACCGCGCAGGCCTGAGAAGATGTGAAGTTGAAAATCCGCCGCTTCTACGTGGTCGCCATCCAGTTGAATCAGGTAGCGATAGCCTTGAGAAGACTTTTCGTAGCGGGCCTGGCTCTCGTACGCCAACGACAGTCGGACCAAAATTTTTCTGGAGTATTTCTCTCCGCCGATCGAGGCGAGAAAATCGTAGACGTCCTTTGGAGTCTGTGACTCGTCTTCGGTTAGCACCAAGACGAGATGCTCTAGGGCCTCGTCGCGCAGATCGGCCAGTCGTTGACGGCCATCGGTCCCCTGCTCGGGGGCACTCGCCTGGTCAAGGACGTCCTTGAATCGTGTGAGGGCTAGCTCTCGTTCGCCCAGCTTCCAGTGGCACCATGCGGTCTTGAAGAGAGCCATGGGGAAGGCCGTGCTGTGAGGGAAATCGAGGACCTTGACGTAGGCGGCCTGAGCCTCAGCGAATTGATTGTCACCATAAAATCGGTGGTCGCCCACCGCCATCCACGAATCGGGGACAAAGGTCGAATTTGGATGTCCATTGATGATCGACCAGAACATCTCCTGGGCCCTGTTAGTCTTGCCTTGGTCGCGCAGCGAGAACGCGTAGAGGTATTTTACGGTGTCAATTTTTCGAAAAGAGGGGTGGGCCTTGAGCATTCGCACATAGATGGATTGGGCAGCCTTGAGGTCGAATTTTGGTTCAGAAGGGGGGCCGCCTGGGCATGCCTCTGGCTGGTCTTGACATAGATGCACCGCGTCAACATAGGCGTCCATATCCGTGAGGAACTGAGTTTGGCTGCGTTCCCAGTAGAGGCCCGCGAGTCGGTACAGCGCCTCCGATATCGCCTTGTCATGCGCATGCCGATCGATGAACTCTTCAAGCAGATCGATGCCGCGAGTTCGATCGATTTCGATCGTTGTCTCTCGCGACCGAATGGCCATCTCTACACGATAGGAGGTCATCGGTGGGAGCACTTCCTCTTTCGAGGGAGCGGCCTTTGCTAGAATTGGAGCAAAACACCCTGCGGCCAAGACAGCGGCCGCAAACGCGAAGAGTGGACGAACCACCATGATCTACCGGTACCCTTCGTACTCGTCTGCCCAGTATTCGCCCTCATAGGGCCAATACTCTTCGTCGTCGCTGATCATTCCATCGATCTGTAACGTTCCAAAGAGTTCGCGGGGAAACCGTCCGGCGGCCATAGCCTGGACTTCGATCTCAAGTTTTTTCTTGGCGCCGAGCACCGCATCGATCCGTCCCATCCGGGCTTCTCCAAGGAGCCCGTCGATGCGCGAACGCAACGTGGCAAGTCGTCGGCCCGCCACCATGATGGCTTGGTCTTCGAGGGAGGTGGCGACAGCAATGGCCTTTGTGCGGACCCGATCGATCCGCGCCAAATCTTCTCTAAGGGCCGACTCGATGGGTCCAAATTGGGAGTGTGATCCTGTAACTCTGTGGGTGCTGTTCTGCTCGCTAGTTTGCAGGGATGTCGAGGAGGAGCGCCGCCGCAGCGCGCCCAGTTCCGAGCGCTCTGCAGCCACCTCGTCCAGCAAGGCACCAGAGGCTTCGAGTCCACGCAGCTGCATGTCGAGAGCTGTGAGAACCGCCGTGTGGTTGATCCATGTTCCTGCACTAGAGTTTCTGGTGCGAGCGAATTCCGTGGCCGCTGGAGGGTCGTTCCCCAAGCGTGCGATGAGTGTCTGAATTGTGTGTTTCAGCCCGGAGGCAAATTTGGCTTCGTGGCGAAGAACCTCAGCGAGCAGGGAGAGCCGGCTGTAGCGAGGATCTTCGTCGATCATGTAGAGCAGCAATCGATGTGCAGGAAGCTCGCCACGGAGGTCTGTACCTCCTCCTCGGACAAGTGAGAGCTCTCGATGTAAGGCTCTGATGCGTTCGGGATCTTCGTGGATCGCGTCGATGTGGTCACCGACGGCACCAAGATCGTCGATGAAACGTGAAAATGCCGCCTCTGCCCCGCGAAAATCACAGTCGTAGAGCAGAAGAAGGGCGTCGAGAAGACGAGCCTCAACGCTCTGGGGGGCCTCAGGGAATCTGCGTCTCAACTCTCTAACAAGACCTCGAGAGACTCCAAATTCACCTTCTTCGGCCATTGTCCAGGCAGACTCGAAAAGCGCCTCCGGTAGATGGGATGATTCCTGCGGGATCTGAAAATAGTGATAGAACGCATGGCCGTGACGTCGCTCCTCATGAGCGACTCGGCCGAGCCCAAGCTGTGCGAGATCACGGATTGGAAAGTATCGACCATCGACGAAATAGCGGCTTGTGCCATCTTGATGGTCGTCGACAACTTTACAAAATGCACGCTCGGCTTCGCGGAAATCGCCCGACCGAGCCGCGAGAACGCCTCGAAGGTAGAGCGCTGCTGTGTAGAATCTCGATCGATTGGAGATTTTTCCGTAGGTCGAAGTTGCGAGTGCGAGCGTCCCTGCCTGGCCGTAGGCTCGGGCCTGAACATAGGTGTATTCGTCCAGAAGATCGGCGGTCAACGTATGGGGTGAAAGGTGCGCGGCGGCGAGGCTGGTGTTGAGGTCGCGTAAACCGTGAGCGTAGTCGTGGCTTGCGAGCACCAGATCAACCTGTCGCCGAAACGCAGACTCGAAGTGATGGTTGCCCTTAGATCCGATCGCCATGGTCGTTCGGAAGGCTCGCATGGCGCTGATGTGGGCTCCGTACGATCGGAGCGCGAGTCCGAGATGATAGTGCACGGAGGCCATCGCCGGAAAACCTTTGAAATTTTCAAAACGGGGACTGTGGATCAGATCGAGCAAGATCGTAGCGCTACCAAGCAGGTCGCCCTGAACGTAGTGATCTTGCGCGTCCTCGAGCGCGGCATTTAGGTCGCGGAGGGTGGCTTCTCGGCCATCGAGAAGTCCGACTTTATGAAGCGTAGCGAGCGTAGCCGCCAGGTAGCTTGTGGTCGGTTCCACGGTCGGTTCCACGGAGGCGACCGCGGAACCGATGTGCATTGTGAGCCCAAGCATGAGGCCTGTGACAAGGGTTGATCCGCCGAAGGATGCGGGGCGCCGTTGTCGCCTCGCCAATCGTTTCCCGCAAAAAGTCGGGCAACACACGCTTGGATGTCGAACACTCATGGGATGGCGATGCCTTCGGCATGAGTCTTGGACTTGGATTCGCGGGATCGAATGTTTAGACGGACATCTAGATGATAGTGACCGCGATTTTTTCGGCCGAAACGGCTGAATATATTTCCGGTCTCGCGAAGCTTTAGTCGTGTACGGACGGTGCTGTGTTCAGGGACGACGATCGTGTAGCTCTGATCAAAATGAATGTGATAGGTCTCATCGCGTTTGGCTTGGAGGTCGGCGCGGATGGCGAGTCTGTGGCCTCCAGGGACCGCGAAGACTTTTACGATCATCTCGCGTTGAGGGCCGAGGCCCTCAATGCGGTGGTAGACCGGTATACCGTCGAGTGTAACCGTGAGTCCTTCAACTCGGTAAAAGCGCTCGAGATTGCCCCGCAGTTCGATCTCAATGGCCGAATCGAAGATTTTTGAGCCGATCAGTGCGATGCGCGCTCTCGTCAGGAGGAGCTCATCCTGGATTTGGCGCGCCTCATCGCGGAGCGTCATGGAGGGGGGCGGGCCTGTTTCGGACTTCGCAGATTCGGCGGAATGTTGGGCGGGAGGGCTCAATATTCCGACAGGGGGGGACTCGGATGAGTCCTTGGGTAGAGCATTGCGCGGTGGCGACGTCTCGGTTTTTGGATCGGCTTCCTTTTCCCCCAGTTCTTCCTCGCGGGGCGTGGTTGCGGGGGCCTCGACGGGCGCTGCCAGGGTGAGCGGGCACCAAAGAATCACGAAGGCGAAGGTAAGGACAATCGGGCGAGACATTGGAACTCGTGGCGCTTGTGATGAAAGATGAGACTCAGTTGCCTGGGGGTAGGAAAATACCGACACCGACCGTAAATGCGATGTCGTTGACGACGAATTGCTCCTGGAGCAGTTCTTGGCGGAAAAGGTAGTCGCGTAGATCAAAACGGAAGGCGACCGCAGGATGCACGAAGAGGCGAACGCCGAGCGCAAAATTGCCGCCGACACCGTAGCTGAGTGGGTCGACGACGATGCCGGGACCCGCACCCAAATAGAAATCGTATCGAAGGATTTTCCCACCCAGTCGCATTTTTCCGTAGAGGGGAGACCACATAAGTGTGGCGAAGACTCGGTAAAGATTGTTGTCGCCGAGGGCAAAGTCAAAATTATTCGCTCGCTCGAGGGTCTGCGCGGTGCTGGTAAGCAGCCGCGACCAACCAAACGACAACTCGGTCCCAAAATTTTCTGATGCAAAGAATGTGTATGTACCGCCTAGACTGAAGGTGCCCTCAAAGAGGTCACTGACATAATAGCCCCCAAGAAAAGTCAGCTCGTGTCGAAGGTTTTTCACGTAGAGCCGGTCTGTGGTGAGCCGAAATTTTCGTTTTGCGAGCAACTCTTGTTCGAGTGTCTTGTCGACACACCGGCCGGCGGTCACGGGCGCCTGTATGTGGGGCTGTCGTTGCTGTCGAACGGGCTCGGAAGTAGGATCGGGCGCCAGCACGCACGAAAGGGTCGCGATCCAGAAAAGGGCAGGTGAGATCACGGTCGACCTCCGGCCGCGGTCTGTCGCCGCCGTGCGATCCTACGTTCATGCAACCGAGAGTGAAAAGGGATCCAGATGCCGAGGCCGATCGACGCGACCAGGTTGTTGGTCATCTTTGTACTTCCGAGGACCTCTTGACCGAGAATATGGTCTTGTAGATCAAAGGCGATCGATAGCCATCGAGCGGGGAACAGCAAAAAGGTCGCACCTGCGCTGAAGCTGGCACCTTGGGCAGTCTCGTGAAAGGTCCGGCCTGCGCCACCGTAAAATACGAAATCACCGTGGACGACTTTATGGTTTTTGGTGCGCAACTTTGTATGGATCGGAGCCCAGACAAGATGGCCGTGGAGCATCGTCGCCAAACGCTGTGTACCAACGTCGACGAAACGGTCTTCTCCTGTGAAACCTGTGGCCGAGTTTTCAAGTCGGAACTGCATGGGCACAACCAGCCCCTGGGCTTCGATGGCGAAGTGTTCGCTCAGCCAAAATGATAGGCGGCCGTTTACTTGCCAACTTGTAGAAATGAGGTCTCCGCCGTATCCACCGCCCATCAGCGTTAGGGCAAGGCGTGTCGCCTTGCGAAAAACACGTGGCTGAACGCCCTTGCGGCTGCGCGATCTTCCAAAATCGTCAATGAGTGACTCGTCGAGACATCGTATTTTCGCTGGTTGTCGACCTTGCGCCTGTGCGCTTGTGAGCGGTCCAGACGAAAGGGCATTCTTCGACCCCGTCGCGGCGGGCCCTTTGGCGTCGGTTGCAAGAGCCTCTGCGTGTCCGAGCATCACCCACAAGAGGATTGTGACGAGGGGGGTCGACGAGCGACGTGTGCTCACCCTTTTCATGCGCGCGATGCAGTTGCCGTTGCCATGCAATACGAGGTGATCCTAGCGGCCCGTCCGATGAGGCGTCAATGGCATCGAATGTCCGGCCAGAATGTCTCGCTCGGACATTCGCCCCATGCAGATTGCAGAGAGTCCGCGCAAGGGGGGATATCGCCCCCTGCTTTGGGGTGTTGATTCCCCTTGAGTCCGTCCCGTTTTGAAAATTCTAAATGGGTTCGTCACGCGCGCCTGGTCGCGCTTTTGTCGTCGTAGAGGCGTCGAGTGAGCGATCACAAAACTCGCTTCACGCTCGCTCGATAGCCTGGTAGCCTACTGCTGTGAAACCGCGTCCGAACTCGACGGTGCTCGCAGATGATGGAATCGATCAGCGTCATGAAGGCTATCGATTGATCGTTTTCTCCGGAGCGTTGCGAGGACGTGAGATCGATGTTCTTCGCGACCACGCAAAAATTGGCAAGTCGCATGTGTGTGAAATCGTTCTACCCGACGAGTCGGTGAGCCGGACCCATGCGGAGATCATCCGTGAAACGAGCGGATACCGTGTACGAGATCTGGGGTCGACCAACGGTACGTTCGTGAACGGATCGAAGGTGGGCGATGCGTTTTTGAAACCTGGGGATACCCTCAACGTCGGAAAGGTCGAACTTCGCTTCGTTTCACGCGAATCGCTTCCAGAGCTTCTTCCTAGTGAGAATCCAAAATTTGGACCGGTTCTGGGTAAGAGCCTCGCCATGCGTCGTATTTTTGGGGTTTTTGAACGGGTCAGCGGACGCGACGTGACCATCTTGGTGACCGGCGAGACTGGGACGGGTAAAGATATCTTGGCTCGGGCTGTTCACGATGCATCACCACGAAATGAGGGATCTTTTGTTGTTGTGGACTGTGGGGCGGTCGCCCCGAGCCTCATCGAAAGTGAGCTGTTTGGTCATGAAAAAGGGGCATTTACAGGGGCGCATCAGCGACGGAAGGGCGCTTTTGAGCTGGCTGACGGGGGCACGTTGTTTCTCGATGAAATCGGAGATCTGGCGCTGGGACTGCAGCCCAAACTCTTGCGAGTGCTTGAAAATCGCCGGTTTCGTCGCGTAGGCGGCACTGAAGAATTGAAAGTGGACATCCGCGTGATTGCGGCGACGCACCGAAATCTGCGTGATCAGGTCGACGCTGGCGAATTTCGCGAAGATCTCTATTTTCGTTTGGCGGTCGTCTCCGTAGACATTCCACCTTTGCGTGATAGGCGCGAGGATGTGCCGGCGCTGATCGAAGCGTTCTCGCGACGATTGCCCGCCGGGATGTGGCGGGAGCCCGGCGCGGAGGCGATGGCGCGGCTGATGGGACATGGTTGGCCCGGCAACGTTCGTGAGCTGAGAAATGTTGTGGAGCGAAGCGCGTATTTGTCGCCCAATGGGGTCATCGACCTTGTGGCCGCGGCGGCCGGGTGCCGGGATGAGAGCCGAGAGCTCCTTTTCGACGGGACGTCGACCTTTAGGGAGCAGAAAGAGCGCGCGGTGGAGGCGTTCGAAGAAGCCTACCTGCATTGGCTGCTCGAGCGCGCATCGGGAAATATTTCGCGTGCCGCACGCGAGGCCGACATGGATAGAAAATACCTGCATCGACTGTTGCGCCGCTACGGGATCGACGCAAAAAAATATTCGCAGTAGAGCCCTGGCGAGAGTCCGATTCGCCGCGGTTGGGGTGCGAACCATGGATTGCCATGAACCGGTCGAACGCGATCCCTGGCTCGGAGAGAGACGCTTGTCGCTGCGGGGAAGCGAGAAGCAAAAAAAGGCGGAAGCGTCTACTCTATTCACGATGCACGGAACCCGACAGGCCGATGACATGTGGACTCACGCGGGCGGAGAAATCTCGCTCGATCCGCCCTTGGTGATGGCCGTTGTCAACATTACGCCCGACAGCTTTTACGATGGTGGTCGGTGGATTGCGGCGGACAGCGTCGCCCCCAACGCCTCAGTGATCGTCGCACAGTGCCGGCGTTGGCGAGCCCAGGGGGCCGATATCTTCGATCTCGGTGGGGAGTCAACTCGACCTGGCGCCGCTCGCACAGAACCAGAGGCAGAACTCGCTCGAATCCTTCCGGCGATCGACCGACTGTTGAAGGATGAGATTCTGAGTGACGTTCCGTTGAGCGTGGATACCCGTCACGCATCTGTGGCGAGGGTCTGCCTGGAGCGAGGCGTAGCGATGATCAACGACGTGAGCGGTCTCGCTGATCCCGAGATGGCGGCCGTGGTCGCAGGTGCTGGAGCGGGCCTCGTGATCAACCACATGCGTGGCACGCCCACGAATATGCAGGACCACACGGACTTTGAAGACTTGGTCTCCGAGGTGGCGGACGAGCTGGCTGCCGCCGTGGAGAGGGCTTGCGCGGCAGGGCTGAACCGTCGCAATATTCTTGTGGATCCGGGGATTGGGTTCGGCAAGACGGCCCGGCAAAGCGCAGCGTTGGTCGTCTCTGCCCGGAAACTTGAGGCGAAGACCGCCTGCAAGGTGTTGATCGGCGCCAGTCGAAAGTCGTTTCTCGGGACATTGACAGGTCGCCCTGTGGAGGGCCGCCTACTAGCGAGCGTCTGTAGCGCTGTGCTCGCGGTCGAGCACGGTGCCGCTGTGGTCCGCGTTCATGACGTCGCAGAGACGGTGGAAGCCCTGAAGGTTCATCGTGGGATCGTCGATGCTGTGGACTCTATCCCTTATAGCGGGGATTCGGTCCCCGCTTGAATCTCCGAGAAATACTTGCCGCGCTGACGTGGAACGACGGGCTTGATTTTTTCTTGCTCTATCTTGTGGCGTATTTCTCTTTGCGACTGCTCAAAGGGACCCGAGCCCTCCCGGTGTTGCTCTCGGTGTTGTTCTTTGCGATCGCAGCGTTGGTCGCTCAGCAGCTCGACCTGGTGGCGATCGCTTCATTGCTCAAGTATTTTCTTGAATACGTCATCATTATTTTGATCGTCGTGTTCAATCAGGAGCTGCGGAGATTCTTGTTGCGTATGGGTCAGCGCCTGTTGCCGATGGAGCGTCGAGAGGCCGAGAGCTCCGCGGTAAAAAAGTTGGTGACAGCCTGTGAGAGACTTGCTCGGGCGCGCGTTGGCGCACTATTTATTCTCGAAGGCCGGATCGACGTTGCTCAAGTCAGCGGAGACACCGGCGCTGAGATCGATGCCGCCGTGACTTCCGAGACTTTGGTCGCGCTGCAAGTTCCGCATGGCCTTAATACAACTCACGACGGCGCAGTGTTAATCCGGCAGTTTCGGATCGAGCGTGCGGGCCTAATTCTTCCGCTCTCGGACCAGACCCTGGATCCACGTTTCGGGACACGACATCGTGGCGCGATCGGCGTCAGCGAAGAGACGGACGCTCTTGTCATCGTGCTGAGTGAGGAACGTGGGGAAATCCGCGTGGCTGAAGCGGGGAGAATCTCTGAGGTCCTCGACGCGGCCAATCTAGAGGCGCGTATTGAAGTATGGATGGCCAGTCCGCCGACGGCTGCGACCAGCACGAGCGACATGAATGTCACCGAAATATCGGTGTCCGATCGCCCCGGTATCTCGGTGACGAAAGAGACTGTTTCTTCAGACGAGCGAGCGAGAACGATCACATCGGAACGCGACGAGGGGTTGCGCTCAACGACGACACGCCCTGGCACCGTCTTGGAGGGTGAATCCAGTGGGTGATCGGTGGCTACGGGTCCTTGAAGTCCTTCGATCGGTGGGTCCGAGCGATGTTTTGAGGCTGCTCGTCCGCGGCTTAGGGCAGGCGTTCAGCCAGCAACTACGCACAAAGTCTTTGGCCCTGATCGTCGCAGTCGTGGTTTTTACCATGACTCGGGACGAGGTCCAGCGAACGTACACTGTGCCTGTCCGTATTGCGGCCGACCCAGATCGAGAGTTACTGAGCGACCTACCGACCTCGATCGAACTCGAACTTCGTGGGCCATGGACCGATATGAGCCAGGTGCGGGATGGCAACCTCGGAGTCGTGGTGATCGATCTTCGCGACGCTGAGCCTGGACCTCTGCAACTTGACACCCGTTCGGTGAACCTTCCCAATGGAATCGCCATGGTCGGCGCTCATTTTGCGCCGGTCGACCTTCGTTTCGATCCGATTGTCGAACGATGGGTGGACCTTACCGCGCGGATCGAAGGCAACGTGCATGGCGATTTCGAGCGAACGACCGTGGATGTTCAACCCACTCGTTGGCAAATCCGCGGCGCGCGGCGAGTGTTGCGGTCGATGGACAGCCTTGAGCTCGCGCCGGTTGACGTGTCTGGGGCCCGTGGGCTGGTCGAGCGCCGTGTGGCGATCGTCCAGCCCATCGAGTCGATCCGACTTCTTGGCACGGTGGGTTCCGCCGAACCGAGCGCGCTTGTTCGGGTCGGAGTCCGGGCGATCGTGGGCGAACGCGAATTGACAGTGAATGTGGAACAAGCCTTGCTCAGCCGCCTGCCGGAGCACAGTGGCGAGCGCTGGCCCGAAGCTCAAAGGGTGGTCCTGCGGGGGCCTCGTCCGGCACTGGCGGGCATAGAGCACGTACGTGAGCCCATCGTACCGCGTGTTGTCGTGAGTTCGTCGAAGGAGGTGGCGGGGAAAAAAGACCGAGGCGGTGGGACGGGGGCTGTACAGGTCGACGTCGTCTTTGAGTGGTCGTCTCTTGTGGACGAGAGGCGGCGATCGAGGCTGACGATCGACCCTGCGATCATTCGGATTTCCCTCACGTCGGCGCCCGTGTTTGAACAGGCTTCATCGGCGCCATAGGGGTGGTTCACGCCGTGTTCGCGCGTTATGAAAGCGATGTGGGCACCACACGGAAATATTTTGGCACGGATGGTATTCGAGGGCGGGCGAACGTATCGCCCATGACGGCCGATACCGCGATGAGAGTTGGAATGGCTGTCGCGGCGCATTTTGGTCGAGAGGGACGAATCGTCGTGGGTAAGGATACTCGACGTAGTTGCTATATGTTCGAGAATGCCCTTGCCTCCGGACTGTGCGCGCAGGGGGCCGACGTGATGTTGGTGGGCCCGATGCCGACCCCGGCGATCGCCTATTTGGCGCAATCGATGCGCGCAGACGCGGGGGTCGTCATTTCGGCGAGCCACAACCCTTACGAAGACAACGGCATCAAGTTATTCGCCGCAGATGGATTCAAGCTTCCCGATGAGGTGGAGTTGCAACTTGAGGCCTTGATGGTTGAAGGCGCACTTGACCACAGCCTGAAAACTGGAAGCGCCATTGGGCAAGTGGCTCGAATCGACGATGCTGGAGGTCGTTACATCACTCATGTGAAGCAGGCTTTTCCGAACCGATGCAAACTCGATGGTGTACGTTTGGTGATCGATTGTGCACACGGAGCGGCCTACAAAATTGCGCCGACGGTGCTGCGTGAGTTGGGGGCCGACGTAATTGCCGTGGGGGTCAGCCCCGATGGTCTAAACATCAATCAAGGAGTTGGCGCGATGCATCCGGAGCATCTCGCTGGTTTGGTTCGCCAATATCGCGCGGACCTGGGGATCGCTCTGGACGGCGATGCTGACCGAGCTGTGTTTTGCGACAGCGCCGGCAACGTCGTCGATGGCGATGTCGTCTTGGCGATCATTGGTCGGGAACTCGCGCGGCAGGGCGCTCTCCCGGGCAATGTCGTCGTGAGTACCGTGATGTCCAATCTCGGTCTGGAGCGTAGTCTCGCCGAGGTTGGGGTCGAACTCGCGCGGACGCCGGTCGGTGACCGATACGTCGTGGAGACCATGCGGCGCAGAGGCGCGGTGTTGGGGGGGGAGCAATCTGGCCACACGATCTGTTTGCAGCACTCAACCACCGGAGACGGCGTGATGGCGGCACTTCAGGTGTTAGGGGTGATGGTTCAGCGCGACCGCAGCCTCGCTGAACTGGCGTCCGTCATGACTCGCTTCCCGCAGGTCTCACGCAGTTTCGCAGTCTCCACAAAGCGTCCTCTCGAGGAGATGCCCAAACTACGTGCCGAAATCAGCGCGGTTGAAGCTGCGTTGGGCAGCGAGGGGAGAGTGTTGGTGCGGTACTCCGGTACCGAGTCGAAACTGCGTGTAATGGTGGAGGGAACAGAGAGGCACTCGCTCACGGCGATGGTTGATCGATTGGGTGCCATCGCAGTCGCCGAGTTGTTGAACTAGGCGCCGTTCGTGGTGCAAGAGAAAAACGATCTCTGTGCGGCCGAGCTGTGGACCGGCCGCGAGGCGGCTGCGGCCGACAGGTACACCATGGGAACGCTGGGTATGGATTCGGCCGTTCTTGTCGAACGGGCGTCGCTGTGTGTCAGCGCCCATGTCGAAGCTATCTTGTCGCTGACCGATGACCTGTGTCGGGTGATGGTCCTTTGTGGTTCAGGCAACAATGGTGCTGACGGGTTGGCGGTGGCCCGGCAACTCCATGGACGTGGATACATGGTTGAGGCGGTTTGTGTCACGGACGGTGCCGGAGAAATGGCCGCGCGACAGCGAGCATGGGCCCAATCCCATGGCGTCACCGTGCTCAGCGCTCTCCCTGAGCACCCGAGCGATTCGGTCCTCGTCGTCGACGCACTCTTAGGGACGGGAAGTCGGGGGGCCCCCAGAGGCGCAATATTGGCGGCGATCGGGTGGATCCTGGAGACAGACTGGGTCGTGAGTATCGACCTACCGACGGGGGTGAACCCCGATGATGGTACATGCCCGGGGGATGCCGTCACCGCAGCGTCCACAGTGACCTTCGAGCGCAGCAAAGTTGGGTTGCATGTCGGGGTTGGCCGCGAACAGGCAGGGCGAGTTCACGTCGCCGAAATCGGGCTGGAGTTGACGCCTGATCAGCCGACGCAGACGGCCGAGCTCATTGATCCAAGACGATTGTTTCGCATCGGTCGAGGACCGACGGTTGGCCATCTTGGAGTCGAATTTTTGACCCAAACTGCCCGCCACAAGGGCGAGCGGGGGCATGTTGGGCTGATCGCGGGCAGTCCCGGATCTTGTGGGGCGGCGATCTTGGCGGGTGCCGCGGCGCTGCGGATGGGTGCGGGGGTCGTCACGATTGTTGCAGCGGACCGCGCGGCTGAGGAGACGGCGACTCACGCTTTATTGCGGTCAAGGCCGGAGGTCATGGTGGAGGTGCGGGCGATTCGTGGACATGGAAAGCCATTGGATGGCAGCTTGGCCGCGGCTGCTGACGTGCTTGTTGTCGGCCCCGGATTGCGGGATCTTGATGCATGGCCGGAGTTGGGGGAACTCTACCTTGACGATTCACGGCCGGCCGTGTGGGACGCGAGCGCCCTTGATGCAATTCCACTCGGTGCGGGGCGCGACCAACTTGCGGCTGTAGGATCGAGGCGGATCTTGACGCCACACCCGGGCGAAGCTGCAAGGCTTCTCACGCGAATTGCGGACATCGAGTCGAGTCGATCCGGCGGTGGAGCGGAGGACACCGAGTGGAGCAGCGTACGGGTTCAAGCGTCACGGCTGGAAGTCGTTCGGCGCCTCGCAAGGTTTACGGGGGCGACGGTGATCTTGAAGGGCGCGGGGTCTCTGGTGGTGAGCAGCGTATCGGGCAGCGATTTGAGCCCTGTGGCTGTCGATATTTTCGGGTCATCGGCGCTAGCGACCGCCGGTACTGGTGATGTTCTGGCGGGACTTCTTGGGGCGCTGCTGTCGCTCTCTGTTCGAGGTGGTCGTGGGGAGACCTTGCACGCGCTGGCGATGGCAGGGCTCGTATTTCACGGTCTCGCTGGGCGAGAGGCGGCTCGGCAGGGCCAAGTGCTGGCGATGGATGTCGCATCGGCATTGCGCCGGGTACGAGGCGCGCTTGCGGAGTCCATGGGAGTGGGCTCTGTCGAGTGGCCCCTGCGCATCAAGGGATGAAGCGGGATGAAACCATGCAAGAGCCAGCGGGTGCTTTCTTCCTCAGAGTTGTGCGATAAACATTACCGAGGAAATTATGAAATACCTGAAGTTAGGACTTTCGCTTGTACTTTGCAGCAGCGCGTGTTCCGCCGACTCTAACGGCGATGGGGAGACCGACACTGCGTATGGAGACGGCGACGGAGACGGCGACGGCG
>CAYTFJ010000053.1:0-31654 GCA_964437075.1 uncultured Nannocystaceae bacterium | reverse complement strand
CCAAACTTGAAAATGTTTGTAGTTTCGAGCGTTTACGCCGAACTCGAGCTCAGGAAATGAGGGGATCCCTCAGTTTCCACAGAGCGTAGAAGGTTGAGTGCGAGGTGCCTGACGACCACGAGGTTTTCGGTAGCGTTCACTGCATAGACGCGAGATTTGTCTTCTCTGAATCCAATGTAGATAATCCAGTGAAGCTGGTTCTCTACCGACCCATGTTTTCGCGTAATGGAGAGCACCTCTCCAGCGTCGAGGTCCTCAATATCGCGAATGTAGAGCCGCTTGTACGTCTCGACATCTTCTTTTACACCGCGCCATTCGGTGGTCACACGGATGAAGGAGCGCACGTGAGACCACTTTTACTCGTGGGTTACAAGGTCCTTTGCGGACAGAACCTCGCAGCATCGATACTCACCTCTTTCGTGTGCGACTGCCCCCGCCTCGGTCTGTGACAAAAACTCACCCTTGCCCGCGATATCAATGTCGTGAAACGAAGTGCCCACCACGTTCGACGATCTTGTCGGCAATGACCTGCTGATAGCCCGCCGCGTCGATGGTCATGATGGCGCCCTTGAGGTCCAGATGGTCCAGCAGGTCCCTCGTGCACCGGTTACAAGCGCACGAAGCTTTCCGTCGTCGCGGGCACGATGGGAAGGGCGAAAACATAGCCGCGACTGGACCGTATGATCCTTCGGTCAAAGACGGAGTTTTGCTCGGCTCCCAACATGACGACTGCCCCGATGTCGAAGGCAACACAGTTGCGGATGATGGCGCCGATGTTTCCCTGGATGGTGAGGTGGTCGAGAACGATGATGTCTTTGCCCGCCACGTTGCCCGTCGTCAGGGATTCAAGGGAAGCGGCCTTGGGCATCTCGGCGACGGCGAATAGGCGCGAGGCTCGTTCCTTGTCGAACAGTTTCTTGCAGGTTCGCCTGGCGAGCTCAAAGATCGCGACCTTGTCACCAACTTCGTTGGCCAGTTCGACCGGAAGAACGCCTTCCCCCGAAAAGTAGATCGACCGCAAGGGCACGCCACAGCGCCAGGCTTGGCGAATGTTTTCTCCTCGTCGAGGATGAACTGCGTGAGTTCTTTTCGATCCGTTGGATTTAGCAGCTAGAGAATTGCGACCGCCCTCGGGTGCAAAGAGGTGGTCGATGATCTCGTACGGCGAGTCTCGTTGCTCGTGCGTGTTGTCTTCGGGCTGCTTGGACATGGCGTTGCGGCTTGTTTCCAGGTCATGCCAAGCGCCAGATGCGCCTTCCTCCGCGTCATGGGAGCACGGAGGAAGGCGCGGAGTTTCCGATCGATCGGTGAATGTCAATCGCGTTGGCGGAGGCCTCCGGATCACAAACAATGCCGTCATTCGTTCGCTGATGCGCCCTTCAGCGATTTCTCGACACCGGAGTCCTCGGCGTGACGTTCGGTAGCATCATCGAGTGCGCAAACTGTTCTGCCATCTCGAGCGACCGTTTCGGCTCAACGATAGGGCGCGAAAGGTGTATTTTTTGGGCCCAGGTGGAACTCTGCATTGAGGGCTCGTAGTTCGTCTAGCGAGTAGCCGTGCTCGGAGCCCTCTGGAGCATATTTACGAATGAAGGCTTCGATCTGGCGACGGGCCTGTTGCCCTTGTTCGCTGCGCAGCGCGTCGATCGAGGAGAGCCCCGGGGGGGGGGCGACGGAGGTCTCCTCCCAGAGCTTGAATAGCCGCCGTCGTTTTTGCAGCTCGGTGCGGTTGTCCGCGTGCCAGATCCGCGTGAGCTGGCCACGAAGCGCACGTTGCTGGGTGGCCATACGTTTTCTTGTCAACTTCAGCACCATTTCGGCACGCAGCTCGCGGGTCGCTTCGAGAAATCGTGCCTTTCGACCATGGACATACCGCTTGGGAACATCCGGGCGAGTGATCTTGAACTTCACGCTGCCATCGGCGTCGATCGTTGCCCGCAGATAGAGGTCGGGTGTGCGATACTCGTAGCGGCCTCCGGGCCTGGGCTGAAGGGCCGCGCGTATGGCTTCGAGGGACTCCTGCTCACGGCGCTGGCTTTCGTTGGCAGCGGAGTCCTTCTCGCTACGATCGACGTAGACGGGTCCTTCGGCTTGGACTTCAATGTCAGTTGAGGGGGAGGGGCCAAGGGCCGCGGGGTCGAAGCGAAAGGGCCTCGGTGGAAGTTTCGTCACGTTGGTAACCGATGGGCGGGCGGCTTCCCGCGAGGGCATGAGGGCCAGTGGAGTCGGTCGTCGGTCGTCCTCGTTGAGGGTTTTCTCCTGAGGTCTTTTGTGGGCTTGGCTCGTGGCTGTTTTCGATGGTTTGGCGAGGGGCTCGGTTGTGAGGGGCTCGGTTGTGAGGGGCGGCGAAGTCGGTGGTGGCTCTGTGTTGTCTTGTTGCGCCTCAGGCAGTGCGCGTGCGCCTGGAAGATAGGCGATCTCGAACGAAGACTGGGTTTCCGGCACAGGAGCCGGAGCTGTGAGCCATCGCTCGACACCCCCCAACAGAAGCCCATGGAGCAACATCGACGCGATTAGCGCCGGTAAGCTTCTCCTCGTGTGTTGAGACGAGAGCATTCCCCCCACAGCCTTAGGGGCCGGTGTACCACGCCGTCGCAGCGAACCATTTCCAGCACGGCTTCCCATGGAAACCGAGCCCATTTAGATCGCTGTGGCGAGGACCCCTGATGAAGAAGTGCGCACATGCCGAGTTCCTTGGCTCGGGGTCTACGACTCCAGCTTGGCTCATCGTGTGTGGTTCGAGTGTTCGAGAGGGTGTACCCGAGCACTCGACAGTCCCGCCAAATTTTTGCGCATGGCAACCATCAAAGACACTGGAATCCAGACGGTCAGTGCCGCTTGGAGCACGCCGAGCACGGGGCTTAGGTAGGAAAGCGCGAAGACATCGTGGATGTTGAGATCGGCGTCGCTCGCCCAGGCGATGGCATGAACGAATCCGACGCATAGTGCGAAGCAGGAAAACAGCGTCCAGACTGTACTTGGGATGCTCGAGGGCACGGAAGCGATGCGCATGGCCAGCAGGCCTAGCACCACGATGCTCCACACAAGGTAGGCGAGGGACACGGGATCGAGAAACTCCGCACTTGAAAGAAAGGGGACGCTAGCGATGGCCGCAAAAATGACGGCAATACACAACTCGCCGAGAAGTTTGATGACGGGGACTCGACGCAGCCGCGCGGGAATGTCGCCTTGGGGGACGCGTGCCATGAGCAGGACTGCGAGCGGAAGGGCCAGCAGGGCCAGGCTTCCGAAGAAGAAGCGCGCGCTCTCTTCGCGCATCGTGGAGAGGTCGGCGCCGCCTGGAGATGGCAAAGCCACGAGCACAAGCAGCGTACAAACTCCAGCGGCGATCATGGCGTCATTTCGGCGCAGAAGTGGACGGTATTCTTCGCTCATCTTCACCACGAGCGCTCGAGAGGCGATCGCGGCGAGAAGAAGCGCTCCCGCGGCGCCGACCCATGCTGCGACAAGAGCATTGCCGAAGTCGATGGCGCTGAGACGCGATGGCAAGAATGTTTCGCGAAGAAAGTGAATCGAAGCCGCTTGGGGCAGCAACGAGAGCATCGACGGCATGTCACCTATTTCGTCCAGGCTCAGTCCGAGAGAGGCCCCTAAAGACCAAGCCATGCCACAAGACGCAAAAAGTACAAGAGTGATGATGCCGGGAGGACGCTTCTTGCCTGCGAAGTGTCCAAGGATTTGAGAGGCAACAATCATCGCGGTTGCGGCCGTTGTTGTGGTCGCCAGCATGCCGATCGCCATGAATGGGTGGCCAGCAAAGATCGACATCACCAAGAAGATCAGTGCTTGTGGAATGGCGAAAATACAAACGACCGAGAGCGGACCGCTGGCGAGACCCATGAGCAGATGTTGTGGCTTCATGGCCGTGCCGATGAGGGGCATCAGGGTATTTTCGTGAACTTCTTGTGCCTGTTGGACCCCGACGAGCAAGGGGGATACGACCAGCAAGAGTAGCGAAAAAAATACGCCCGAGATGATTCCCGAGAGCATAAGAGCCTCGAAGGCACCAAATGGCGAACGGTAGAGCTCAATCGTTGGGATGCCCTGCTTCTCAAGGATCGAAGCGAGTTGCCTGACGTCGGTCTCGATCTGAAAATTGAAGATTTGGTCATCCTCGTAGTGAAGGCTGTTGCGGTGGACGATGGCCTCCGGAGGAAGGCTGTTAAGCACGGTGAGGGCTCGTTCTCGAAGATTTTGTTCGCGGAACTTTCGCGGCGTCGTTCGGCCGACCGTGGCGAGAAGAAGACTGTTCTGTAGGACGGTGTTTACTAGGCGATAGTTGTCCTCTCGGCCCCACTTGTAGTCATCGGTCGCCATGCGGCGAATCTGTGTCCGTTCATCATCACTCAAATTGTTTGTGCGAAGTGATCGTTCGAATTCAGCGAGTCTTTTGTATTCTCGAACATCGTGAATCACGATCGAGTGGTCGGTTTGCTCGCGTTCCCACAGGGGTTGCTCAAGGCCGATGATGGTTCGGAATTCGCGTTCGAAGGTCCCCTCACCCAACGCCAGCCAGATCCCGGAAAGGAGCGACAACGCGGCCAAGGCGAGGCTTAAGAGTGCGAAACGCCGAAGACGGCCTCCTCGTAGTGAGCGCGTGACAAAGGGAAGCGCAAACGAAGGAAGTTCAACACGCGGTCGTCTGTGGGGTCCGGACGGTCTTGATGATTTTTTGTATGCCATGGAGATTGCCAACTTGTGCCGGACTCAATTGACTTGGTCGTCAGAAATTCGTTCGTAGACGTCCTCAAGACGCGGGCGTTGGCGGCTGACGGTGACCACTCGTACTCCCTGAGAGACGAAATCGGAGAGGATCTGCGCCATGAGTTCTTCACCGCTTGGGAGCTGGACACGGATGAGATCCCGCCCCTCGTCGACCTCGTGACCTTCGATTCGAACTCGGTGGTGCCGAAGGACCTGAAGAGCCTTCTGTCTGCCGTCGAGCAGGCGAATTTCATAGACGAATTGCGCGATTCCGTAGCGCTCGATGACCTCATTGACTTCGCCGGATGCGATCAATTTGCCCCGTTGAATGATCGCAACCCCGTCGCAGAGATCGTCGAGCTCTCTCAATATGTGCGACGAGATCAGAATCGTCACGCCTTGTTCTTGTACACGGCCTAGGATGCGACTCAGTTCTGCGCGGCCATGGGGATCGAGACCGTCGGCGGGCTCATCGAGGATCAAGAGCCCAGGTCGGTGCAGGAGACAACGCGAGATGAGTACCCGTTGCCGCATGCCCTTCGAGAGCGATCCACACGGGGTGTTTGCCTTGGAGGTGAGATCGAAGGTGTGAAGGGTATCGTCAATGGCCGATTCGAGCGGCTTGGCTTCAAGCCGAAAACACTGGCCAAAAAAACGTAGGTACTCGGCCGGCGTCATCGACTTGTAGAGCGGGTTGCAATCGCCAAGAAATCCGATACGACGTCGCTGTTCAAGGGGGTTGTCGCGGGTGCCTTTTCCATCCAAAAGAACTTCGCCTTCGGTCGGGGCCATCACCGTGGCGATCATCCGAAGCGCCGTCGATTTTCCGGCGCCGTTAGCGCCGATGAATCCATAAATGCTGCGATTGGGAATGGTGAGGTCGACACCGCGCACCGCCCAGGTCTCGCCGTCGTAGGTTTTTCCGAGATTTTTTAGCTCAACCTGCATACGTCTCGAAGATCATGACGCTGGCGGAACCGTTTTGTTTCCACGGTGAACAGAATAATGTTGGATCGAGTGCAAAAAAGGGGCGTACCGTTGAGATTGCGCATCGTGGGATCCCTCTGCCGATGTGTGGGGAAGAGGGCGCTCGCGCAGGGCAAGATCGGTGGAATTCTGACAATCTGCACCCGGCTTCGATGGCGGTGAAGTTCGAGGGGATTGGGTTTCAGCCGTGAGAGCAACGATTTACTGGGGCGGTATCACCGCTTAGATCTGAGTCGCTCGCACTCCGAACGAATGAGGCGCGGGGCCATTCTCCGGTTGCGTGAGATGTTCTTGAGCGAAGGTCTGCGCCTTAGAATCCCACACAAGTGCAAAGGATTTTGCGGGACCTCTTCGCTCCGACTCCGGTCTGGGTCCACTACGGGGTGCCAGGCCGTCGGTCCGTCGTTCGGCCCATTCAGCCTCAAGTTCTACATCGTCCTGATAGTCCGCGTCCCAGTCGCGGTTGATCACTTGGACCGTGCCTTTTTTGGGAAATGTGATCTCATTTTTGTAGATGAAGACTGGGCATTTTGCCCCTTGCCTTGAACTTTCTCCGACCCGCGCCAGAAATTCGATCTCGCCTTGTCCGGTGACCCGGTAAAAATTCGACCAGGTGGGGTACGAAGAGAGCGAAGAGCCCTCGATTTCGTGCACGACAATCTCCAGGGCCTCGTCGCCAAGAAAGTCGAAAACTCCAACATCAGAAATTCGCATCGGCGCGCCGTGGAGCTGCCCGATGACCTTTCCACGTTCGACCACCATCAACGTCCCTTCGAAGGCCCATCGAAGGAAAACCAGGTGTCGGGAGCCTGCGGAGTTGAGCGCGATCGAGTAGCCCGACTCGATCGTTGGGTTCTCCCAATTGTCCGTGGAAGGAGGGAGCGCGGCGAGAATCGCAGCCACGGGAAGCGAGGGGTCCGCGGCCGGGGTCTCTGTGAGCCATCGAATGGAGATTGGAGCGGTCGATGTGGGGAGCGGGTCTAGAGGCGAGGTCGGTGACGTGGGAGCGGTGATTGGTTCAAGTTTGGGTTCGGGCTGTGCGTTCTCGATCCGCTCGCTCTTGGGCAGCGACTGAATTGTCATCTCGGAACTCTGTCCCGGGGCTGCGCACGCAGAGGTGTAGAGCCCGATAAAGAGGAGGTGTGCGCCTTTTCTACGGATGTGGGGAGACCTATGCGGGGGTCGCCGCGTTCAGAAAAGAAAGATCAAGATCGATCCAACGAGGACAACGAGCACGAAAAGGCGAAGCGGAGGAGAGTCGACGAGCCCCGCGAGGGCGGTCGTGGTCGAGGTGGCGATCAACGACTGCGACGCGTCCGTCCGGATACGAACCCGGACGTACAGGTCACCGTTGCGGCCCTGGGGACAGGGCTCACCTTGCCGGCGGAGACGGAGCACGCTGCCGTCCGCGAGTTCTTTCGGAAGATGGAGTGTGAGCGTCTCTTCTTCGCCAGGGAGCGTCGCGCGCTCGATGCGTTCACCGGCCGAAACAACTCGTTTCGGGACCGCGGCAACGTACCCTTGGCGAGCGCCCAGGGACGAGGGGGGCACGTCGAGCGTGATGTGAAGATCGCAGCCGGTGGGGACTGCATCGTCGTGGGGCGCCGGTTCGAGGATATTGCCGAGAGTGGACACAGTGGGCGGTGAGAAAGTGGTCTCGCGTTGTTCACGCGAGAACGTGATGCATCAGGTTTGAGGCCGCTGGTTGGCCATGATCACTCTTGCGTTCGCTCATGGTATCCCACAGAGGGTGTCGATGTCCGTGAAGTCCGCTCGGATCGTAGCTGGCCTTGTGGCTTGTCTTTGGAGTACGGCGCCGCTTCGCGCAAGAGCGGAACCGGCGCGTGAGGTCGATGACGGGGTGCTGGCTGAACTCGTGCAACCCCGTGCGCTAAACCGAGTGACTTTTGTCTACCCGGTCGAGTTGCTCGTTCACGACGGCGAGGATGGGAGTCCAAGGGAGGCGATGCCCGAGGGTTGGGTGCGTGTGAGCTACGTCGTGGGGGTCGATGGGATCCCGAAGGAGTTAGAGATCGTCGAGAGCCTCGATCCGGTCATCGATGCCGAGGTGCTTCGGGCGGTGGGAGAGCTGCGCTTTGAGGCCGCGACCTATCGGAAAATGCCGGTTGAGATCGTATTGCGGGTCGACGTCCACGTCGAGGTTCCGAGGCGCGTCGAGCCCCCGAGCCCGATTTTGCAGGAACCCGAAGAGACCATGTCGGACAGGGATCGACCGCCCGTGGATCCGGCGCCCGTGTTGCGTGTCGAGGGGACGCTGCTTACGGCGGGCGATCGCCGCCCCGTTGTAGGGGCGACTATTCTTGCAGTTCCTGGTGGCGCCACCGAATTGGGACGCGTCAAACATCGAAGCGACGTGGATGATGAAGATGCCGTAGATCCAGAATTTAGCGCCCGTGCCGTCGCGGACGCGAACGGGAAATTTTCGTTTCACGATCTTCCGGATGGCCGCGTGCGGCTTGTCATTCTTGCCCAGGGCTACGCCCGCCTCGATTGGGTGATCGAACTCAAGCCGGGGGCCAGGGTCGAAGCGAAGTACTACCCGCGGCCGCTAGGCGTGAACCCCTATCGTACCGAGGTCTCGAGTGCACTTGAGACGATGCCCGAGATCACCAGCCACAGTCTTTCTCTGGAGGAGACAAATGCGATCCCTGGGACCCAGGGAGATGCCATCAAGGCCATTCAAAATTTTCCAGGGGTTGCTCGTGCGCCCTTTGGTGCCGGGCAACTCGTGATTCGGGGTGCAGCCCCTGGCGATTCGGCGGTGTTCTTGGGCCATCATGAGATCCCGACGCTCTATCATTTTGGGGGACTCACCAGCGTATTCAACTCGGATATTCTGCGGGAGATCGAATATATTCCTGGGAACTTCGACGCTCGTTATGGCGACGCGATCGGTGGTGTTGTTTCCGTCTCACCTCGTCGAGGTCGCAGCGATGGCTATCATGGCTACGTCGACAGCGACCTTTTTGACACGGGGGTTCTCTTCGAGGGCCCTTTGAATCCGAGCCAGAGAAACGAGAGCAAACGGGCTTCGTTTGTTCTCTCTGCGCGCCGTAGCTATGTGGATTTGCTACTCCCTGCCGTGATCCCAGACGAGGCCGGACTTCAGATGGCGCTGGCGCCTCGGTATTGGGACTATCAAGCGTTGATCGATGTTCCGCTCGGGGGCGGCATGTTTTCGGCGCGAGTGTTCGGATCTGACGACCGCGCTCGGCTGATCTTTAGCGACAAAAACGACATCGAAGAAGACGAGCGCAACGCCTTCGAGACCGTCAACTACTTCCATCGCGCGGATCTCGTGTACCGCAAGGTCGAGGGACCGTGGGAGATTCTTCTGACCCCTTCGTATCGCCGAGAATATGCCTCCGGATCGGGCCTCGGAGAGTTCGACTTTTCCGTGACCTACGACACTTTTACGGCGAGGGCGGAGGTTGTACGCAGGTTAAGCAAACACTCCCGCTTGCGTGTGGGCGCAGACTTGATCGCCGAGAACTACGACTTTGATGTGACCGCGCGTCCGTGGGAGTCCGCGGAAGGAGGGGGTGTTGCTGAGGTCTATTCTCGTGTCGCTCGCAGGAACCAGACGACACCGGCGATCTACAGCACACTCACATTGGGGCGTTCGCAGAAGTTCCTGGTGCTTCCCGGCGTGCGTTTGGCGTACTACGCCGACCCCGTAGCGCGTACGGCAGTGGATCCACGGGTGCGATTTTCTTGGAAAATTTTTGCCAACACCGCGCTCAAGGGAGGCGTCGGCCAGTACTCGCAAGCGCCCCGGCCTGAGTACAACGATGATTTTTTTGGAAACCCCGATCTCGGACTGGAACGTGCGATTCACACCAGCTTAAGTCTGCAACAGAGCTTTTCAGACATCGCTGCGACCGTCGAGATTTCTGGATTTCATAAACGGCTAAGCTCGCTAATCTCGTTTACAGAAGACTACCAAGTCGATGCACGCGGGGATGCTCGTCCGCTCTACTTTCGAAACGTCGGTCGGGGTCGCATCTATGGGCTCGAAGTGCTCGTTCGCAAGAATCTTGTGCAAAACCTCTTTGGGTGGGTCTCGTACACCTTGATGCGGAGCGAACGCCAGGATAAGCCGGGTGAGCCCTCTGCGCTCTTTGATTTCGATCAGACACACATCTTGACGTTGATCGCCAGCTACAAGCTCCCCTTTCGTTGGCAGATTGGAGGTCGCTTTCGCATGGTCTCTGGGAGTCCACGAACGCCACAGACGGACGGCGTCTTTGATGCCAGCGGAGGCGAATTTTTTCCGATCCTGGGTCCCGAAAACAGCGATCGCTTTCCGACCTTCCACCAGCTCGACTTGCGCATCGACAAGAGCTGGGTACGTAAGCGTGTACGGATTACTGCCTATCTCGACATTCAAAACGTTTACAACGCCGAAAATGTCGAGTTCTACAACTACGCCTACGATTACAAAAGCTACGCCACCGTCAATTCGCTGCCCACAGCCCCCTCGATAGGCACCAAAATCGAATTTTGAACCCGGGGAGACCTGACACGACCGAGCGCGCTAGCCCTGAGGGACAGAAGGTGACTCGGGAGTGAAGACAAGGTCGAAAAAGATCGGACCGAGCGAGCGACGGTCTCGACTTTTGGGGTGGGTGTCATCCGGTCTGCGTGTTTCACCGTATAGGGTGACGTCGACAACCCCTTCGTGACTTCGGACCCGCAAACGATGGTGAGTGGGGGAGGACCCGGCGATGTCGGCCCGTCGCACTCCATCGTTTTCAAGCTCGACGATGCCGGTTCGGGGAGGTGGCATCGCCAGATGAAGATCGAGAGTGCCGTCCCCCGCCGGGAAGCGTATCTGCATACGACCGTCGGTCCATGCCCCCGGAAGTTTGCGGGTACGAAAGACTTCGGGCGCATAAACACCCGAGAACTCGACGCCTTGGGCGAGTGCGGCCAGGGGGCGGCCGGGACTTGCCTTGAACGTTTGGTGGCGACGGAAAATCGGGTCTTCGTTCCAGGCGCCGTAGAGCCTCGCGGTTCGCGTAGGCCTGGTCGTTTTCGCGGATGAGCTCAGAGACAACTGAACCCGGCCGTTTGCGTGCTGGACAGGGATGCGCACTCGGTGGGTTCCGGTGGGTAGTTCGCGGTCAAGGAGATCGTTTCCCGCGGACCGAGCCATGAGCTGCAATGGCCCCCTGTGGCGATCGACGTCGAGGATAAGCACAAGATGGCTGGCACCGGGTTGGTGAATGATCTCGACCTCGTTGAACAGCCATAGATAGGGCTCGTCGCGAGAGTTTGTCTCGACCCACCGAGTGGTGCCTCGAAGAGGGACGACGGGGTTTTGCAAGATGTGGGCCGTGTCAAAACGTCGCTGTGAAAGGTCCCACGCCGACGCGGGGAAACCGGTGAAGTCGCGAACGGATACTGTCGCTCCTGCGAGCCAGTCCTCGTCCGACGCGAGCAATACGAAGGGGTCGTCGAGTGATTTTTTGTTGTTGCGCAATAGACTCAGCGATGTGGCGGTTCGAGACAGCCGCCCCTCCATGGTCTCAAGACGGACGAAGGGGACGAGTCCGTCTGAATAGAGCAGCTCGGCCTTGATTTGTGAATCCACCAAGCTGCGTAGAGCGGCGACCACGGGCAAAGGGGTGGTATGGGCGGCCCAAAGCGCCGGCGCGGCCCGGGTTCCGAAAATGGATACGAGCAGTATGAGGGTGGCAGCGCGTCGCCGATGCGATGCGATTGCATCGAGGGCGCTCGTCACCGCGGGCAAGGTGACGAGCGCCAGCAGGATGCTGTAGCGTGGGAAACTTGGTGGATGAAGCGCCAGGATGCTGTAGGTCGACAGGCCTACCGCCGCCAAGATCCACAGCCCGAGTTCTCGGTGGCGAAGAATCATCAACACGGTGCCAAAGGCAAAGGCCGTGATCCAGAGCGAGCCACCAAACACGCCCCCGAGGCCACGGAGCGCGCCAAGCTCAGTGATCGCGGGCCACGAGCTCGCCGCGAGAGAACGATAAAGGTGGCTTCTTGAGATCTTGAACAGTGCCGAGAGGCTGCCCGTGTCGACCACCATCACCCAAAAAACGAGGAGGCCTAGGAGCGCGGCGAGACTGATACCCGCGGCGAGATGGCGCGGTCGGGAACGCTGGGATTTTGCGCCCCAGAGTGCCAAAATAGCCAGCAGCGGGAGCAGCTGGGGACGAATTGTACCGGCGGCGGCCCAAAGCAGCCATCCGGCAATGGTGCCTGCGCGCGAAGGCGTTCGCTGCCAGAGCCACAGGGCAGCGAGCGCGGTGGCGAGCGCGGGGGTGGTCGAAAAGGCTCGCGGGGCATGAAACCACACCGTGGGTACGAGGCTGTACAGGAGAGCTCCAGCGGTCGCTGTGGAGGCTGTTGCGACGATGGGACGTAGCAGCGCGGCCACCAACAAGAATGTCAGGAGCGAGGCGAGGCAGGACCAAATCCTCAGGGCGAGCAGCGCATCTCCGACCACGGGGTGCAGGAGTTTTCCCAAGGTGATCCATCCCGGAAAACCGGGAGGATGGGGACGGTGAGCGGCGATGCTGTAGTCATGGACTCCGGCGGCAAAGATCGCTTCGTCTTGCTCCCACGCGCCATCGGGCATGAGAAGAAAACGACTTGCCGCCAGGGCCATGAGAATGAGCGCACCCAACCACCGACCGCGCGCGTCTGCCAGGCCTGGGAGGGGCCAGAGGCCGTTGGAGTCAGGAGGCGAGCTCAATGAATCATCTCTTTGTCTTCGACGAGAGGGGCATCGTTACGACATCCGCCTGGAGTGCCGAGATTCATGGGTACACGGGCGGAAGCAGCAATATCCCGGTTGTAGATCCGTGGCTCGAACGACCGGACGACGGTGTGGACGCTGCGGTTCACAAGATTGTATGCTGTGCCCATGGTTGGCGGCGACGAACTTAAGCACCGTGTCTCGGAGGGCAGCGTAGCGCGTTTGGGCCGGCACCTGGTCACTGGGGATTCCTCGTTTCCATTCGATGAATTTGTGCGCGGTGCTTGCGTGGGACTTGCTGAATTGGAGCTGAAGGCGAGAATCGCTCATGTCGCGGAGGCCCTCGCAAAGACGCTTCCTCAGCCGTTTCCACGGGCCTGTGAGGTCATTCAGGCCGCGAACTCGCTGCATAGCGAGATCAAGGCCGAGGACGGGGCTTTTGTCTTTTGGCCGCTCTGTACCTTCGTGGAGACCCACGGACTCGACTTTTTTGACGAGGCCTTTGCGACGATGCACCGGCTCACCGGCCTCGCGAGTTGCGAGTTTGCGCTGCGTCCCTTTGTCGAGCGAGAGCCGCAACGAAGCTTTGATACGCTGCACGGGTGGACGACGGACGGCGACCACCATGTGCGAAGGCTCGTGAGTGAGGGGACCCGGCCTCGACTGCCATGGGGGGGGCGACTACGTGCACTGCAGCTTGATCCGAGTCCGACAATCGCGCTTCTCGATCGACTCTATTGTGACGATGAACTCTACGTTCGTCGCTCGGTCGCCAATCACCTCAACGATATTAGTAAGGACCACCCTGATCTCGCCGTGGAGGTCGCGCAAGGCTGGATGCGGGCGGTGGAGGCCGGCCCTCGTAGCGAGCAGGTCGGATGGCTCGCGCGTCATGCCCTTCGCGGGTTGGTGAAGCAAGGACACCGCGGAGCCTTGGCTCTACAGGGATTCGCTCGACCGCAAGTCGAGGTCACAGGCTTCTCGGTCAGTCCTGGCCGTCTTCAGTTTGGTTCCGAGTTGAAGATCGATCTTGAATTGAAGGCTGGTGCCGACGAGGCGCTGATGATCGATTATGCAGTTCATCACCGTAAATCCTCAGGGGGCGTCTCGGCGAAGGTGTTTAAGTGGTCGCGTGTGCGGGCAAAATCGGGAGAGAATCTCGTCTTAGAGAAACGCCATTCGATCCGAAAAATTTCCACCCGTCGGTACTACGATGGTCCGCACAAGGTCGAGGTTCTCATCAACGGCGAGAGCGTAGCGATCGCCGACTTCGAACTGGTGGGGGTCGATTCTGAGTGAGCGCAGGTTGGCTAGGGCCGCGGTCTGTGAGCGCCCGCGGGAAGATCGATCGATTTTAGGACCAGGGGTAGCCCCGAACAGATCAGGACAACCTCGTCGCACTCGGCCGCCACCCGTTGGCTGAGTCGGCCTGCGAGATCGCGGAAACGACGACCGAGTGCCGAGCTTGGGACGATGCCAAGGCCGACTTCGTTGGTCACCAGGACGACGTCGTTGGTGCATCGACGGAGGGTCACGCACAGCTCATCGCAGGCCGCGGCGATTTTCGTGTCGTCGATGCCCGTCATGAGCAAGTTTGATAGCCAAAGTGTTAGGCAATCCAGCAGCACCACGGGACCCATGTCCAATTTGTTAGCGATGTGCAGGGTTTCTTCACAGGTGGACCATCCGGTGCCGCGGTCTTGCCTGTGCTGGGTGATTCGATCTTCCATCTCGGCATCGCCAGCCTCTGCGGTGGCCAAGTAAATTCGTTGGGGCCCGAGGGCCTCGGCACGTTGTTGGGCATAGCGGCTCTTGCCGCTGCGCACGCCGCCGGTCACAAGGATACGCATGCTCGCGCAGCCTAACGGCCGCCGGCGCCAGTCTCCAGCCCTGAGCTTGACAGCTCCGGCGCTTGTGGTGCTTACTGGCAGTCGAACAGCGCACAACGAAAATTTAGGCCAGCAGCACGGCGTGACACTCACGCCTCGGAAGTCGGTGAAAATCCGACGCGGCTCCCGCCACTGTAAGCGGTGACGAAGACAGCGATGAACCACTGGGACTTGTTCCTGGGAAGGTGCTGTTGGAGGACGACCCGTAAGCCAGGAGACCTGCTGATGGCCACTTGAGGTTAGCAATTGCTAATCGCACGGTCCACGGGAGTTTTCGGACCCACACGGATGCACGCGAGTGCCCGCCGTCTCCCGTATCGCGAATACGACACGAGAGACGGGAGTTCCCTCGCATGAATCCAGACAACAGCTCTAATAATTCTTCGTTCCTGTTTCCCCCGGAGCTTTCATGGCTTGCAGCGCGAGTGGAATCGACGCCCGAGCCGAGCCATGAGCATCGGAAGGCCGCGAGCGACCGCCTCGATAGGCTTACCAAACCTCCCGGGAGCCTCGGTCGCCTAGAGGCACTGGGTCAGCGCCTCGCGGCCGTTCAGGGGCGCTGCCCTCCAGCGGTCGACACGACGCGTGTCGTGGTGTTTGCTGCCGATCATGGCGTGGTGAAGTCCGAGCGGGTTACACCCTACCCACAAGAAGTTACCGCCCAGATGGTCGCCAACTTTCTTCGTGGTGGGGCGGCAATCTGCGCCATAGCGAAGCGTGTCGGGGCGCATCTCCGAGTGGTTGATGTGGGTGTTGCTCGTTCTGAAGGGCTCGCGGAACCCGAGATAGAACCGGATCCTACCTTGGATATTTCTTTTCGCAGCGCGGCGATCGCTGCAGGCACAAGGAGCTTCACAGAGGGTCCAGCCATGGACGCCGAGCAGCTCGATAGGGCGCTTCGTATTGGCTTTGACGAGGCCGAGCGCTGTGCTCTGGCCGGGGTCGATGTGGTGGCGGTGGGGGAGATGGGTATCGGCAATACCAGCGCCGCCAGTGCGATTTCCGCTTGCCTGACAAATTCGCCTGTGGACCTTGTCACGGGCCCGGGAACGGGCAGCTACGGCGAAGATCTGCGTCAAAAAGTCTCCGTGATCCGGAGAGCGCTCGAGGTCAATGATCTGCGCGGCGTCTCGCCCTTGGAGGTCCTCCGCTGCGTCGGGGGCTTCGAGCTGGCCGCGATCTGTGGATTTGTCATAGGGGCTGCGCATCACCGCATCGCGGTTGTCGCCGACGGTTTCATATCAACCGCCGCGATCGCTGTCGCTTGTGCTGTTGCGCCCGCCTGTCGAGGCTATATCTTCGCAGGGCACCGCTCATGCGAGCCCGGTCACGCGAGGTTGCTGGAGCATCTCGATCTGCAGGCGTTGTTGGAGTTGGACCTTCGCCTTGGCGAGGGCACAGGGGCGGCCTTGGCCCTCCCACTGATGAGCGTGGCCGCGAGCATCATGGGAGAAATGGCGACCTTCGATGAAGCGGGTGTTGCCGAGCAGGATCCGAAATGAGAGGCCTGCGCGTCGCCTGCAGCTTTTTGACCCGTCTGCCCACGGCGAATCATCTCGAATTCGATGCAGGCGATGTGGGCCGTTCGACCCCTTGGTTTCCTGTCGTCGGAGCGCTTGTTGGCACAGTGAGCGCCGTGGTCGTGTGGCTCGCCTACGCGCTTTGGCCTTCCGAGCCTCTGCTGTGCGGGCTGGTGGCCACTGGGGTCACCGTGCTCTTCACGGGGGGCCTTCATCAGGATGCCCTGGCGGATGTCGCCGATGGCATGGGGGGCGGGCATGATCGAGAATCGAGCCTGACCATCATGCGAGACTCGCAGATCGGAACCTTTGGCGGGCTCGCCTTGGTTTTGAGCATCGGTCTTCGGGTGACCGCGCTCGCATCGCTCGTGCACCAGGGGATCTCGCTTCTTTGGGTGGTCGGGGCGGCTTGCCTGGCTCGCTGGAGCGCGGTGGCACTTGCTCGAGCGTTGCCCTACGCCAGAACCTCCGAAGCGGGGCTGGGGCGCGCCGTGACGGATTACGTTGGCTGGCGCGAGATGGTATTCGCGGGCGGTGTGGCCGTCGCGGGTGCCTACTGCTGTTTCGATGGGTACCACGGACTCGCTCTAGTCTTGTGTGTGGCGATCACTTGGCTCACAGGGTCATGGTTCCGACGCAGACTGGGGGGTATCACGGGGGACGGGCTAGGGTTCGTCGTCGAGGCGAACGAGATCGCAATCTTGTTGCTGGGTACTGCCGTGGGAGTCTCTCGATGAGCATTACCCGCTTGGCGCCTCCGGAGCGCGGTGTGACACGGATCCTGCTGCTGCGCCACAGCGAGCCGATCGAAAGCATCAAAGGGCGTTGCTACGGCCGACTCGATCCAGAGCTGTCGAATCGAGGGCGTGCCCAGGCGGTGGCGATGGGGGAGGCTCTGGCGGACACGTCGATTACGGCGGTGTTCTCAAGCCCGCGTCAACGCGCTCAAGAGAGCGCCAGGATCGTGATGAAGGCATCGGATCGAGCCGCGATGCCGTTTGAGGTCGACGACCGTTTCTCGGAGCTGGATTTCGGTGAGATCGAAGGTATGAGCTACGATGAGGTCCGAGCGCAGCGCCCTGACCTCTATCGGGCGTGGATGAGCGCCCCTACACGCGTTGAGTTTCCCGGCGGGGAGAACTATGCGGGGCTTCGTCGCCGAGTTCTAGAGGGACTCATGGACATTCGAGAGAATCCCGACTTCGGCGTTGTCTTGCTCGTCGCTCACGGAGGGGTTCTTCGGGCGATCCTCGCGGAGGCCCTAGGTATCCCCGAAGAACACATTTTTAGGCTCGCGCAGGATTACGCGGGGCTGTCGTGCATCGATTGTCATCAGGATTCTATCTTGGTGCCGTTTGTGAACTGGAGCGTGCAATGAACCATCAAATGCAGTCCGGAGTGGAGCCGCTTCGCGCCGCTCTTCGTGCACCACCACCATGTCCCGAGGATTGGCTCGCGCAGGTTGTCGATGTGCTTTCCCGGGCGGGTCGGCTTACACCCGCCCAGCGCGAGGTGTTGCGAAGTCTGATGCTGGGACGCGCCTATTGTGAAATAGCGACGATCCGCGGGACCTCGCCGCACACGGTCGGCGTTCAAGTTAAGGCGATCCTTCGGCGGCTCGATGCCGCCAACTCGAGAGACCTTTTTCGTGTGTTTCTCTGTGCTCTTGAGCGCGATACATGCCGAGTCTCGGGGTCGGACGAGTCCCTCGAAGTGTGCCCATGAGCGCCGGGAGAATCTTCAAAAATTCATCTTCGCTGGCGCCGACGCTCATGATTCAAGGGACCGCATCGTCGGTCGGGAAGAGTCTTTTGGTAGGCGCCTTGGGTCGAATCTTCACGCGTCGCGGTCTCTCAGTCGCGCCCTTTAAGGCCCAAAATATGGCCCTCAACGCCGATGTGACCCCCGACGGGCTTGAGATTGGGCGGGCGCAATCTCTGCAAGCGAGAGCGTGCAATCAATTTCCGGAAGTGGCGATGAATCCGATCTTGATCAAGCCCGAGGCCGATGACGAGGCGCAGATTGTTGTTCTCGGGCGCAGCCGAGGGCGGGCATCGGCGATGCAATATCATCAGGACAAGACGGAGCTTCGGGCCGTGGTGGTGGACTCCTTGCAAGATCTGAGATCTCGGTTTGATCTCATCGTGATCGAGGGCGCTGGCAGCCCCGCAGAGATCAATCTCCGCGATCGTGATCTCGTCAATATGTTTGTTGCACATGCCGTCGAATCGCCGGTGCTGCTCGCGGGGGACATCGATCGCGGCGGTGTATTCGCACATTTGGTCGGTACGCTGGCGCTGCTTGACCCGCGAGATCGTTCGCGCGTCGCGGGGCTGATCATCAACAAATTTCGTGGTGACATGGCGTTGCTAAGGCCCGGATTGGTCGATCTGGAGAGGTTGTCGGACCGTCCGGTCCTCGGCGTGGTTCCGTATATTCCGAGTCTCCGGTTGGCGGACGAAGACTCTCTCTCTTTTTCGCAACGCAACAGGCAAGCTCGCGCCCGACCCGACCAGATCGAGATTGCCATTCTTCAGTTTCCTTTGGCATCGAACATGGATGATTTCGATGCTCTTGCCTGGGAACACGATGTGGTCGTTCGTCATATCAGCCACCCTGCCGAGCTTGAAGGTGCAGATCTCGTGGTCCTTCCGGGAAGCAAGGCGAGTGTCTCCGACCTGGATTGGCTCCGTGAAAGTGGGTTGGATGTGGCACTGATCGCCCGTGCCGCCCGTGGTGAGCCCATTCTTGGAGTCTGCGGCGGCTGCCAGATTCTTGGTGAAAAAATCTTCGACCCGTTGGGCATCGAGTCCTCGAAGCGGCTCCCTTCCGAGGGCCAGACTGGACTCGGGCTGCTCCCATTGGAGACCCACTTCGAAGGCACAAAATGTACCCGACGGGTCTATGCTCGGGCCGAGAATACCGCGGGACCGTGGGCCCCATTCACTCGAGCCTCGGGGTACTACATTCATGCGGGCCGAGTCCGTCGCGTTCCGGGAGCTTCATCGACGGCGTGGCTTGAAGTGAGGTCCGAGGGTGAGCCTCGGTGGGAGCGGGACGGGGCGGTATCCGTGGATGCCTCGGGACACCCCGTGGTGTTTGGGACCATGCTTCATGGTCTCTTCGAAAACGAGACGCCTCGTAGAAATCTTCTTGATTTCTTGGCGAGCCGCCGCGGGAGGGCCCGTCAACCAGGACCCTCGGTGCCGACGATCGATCAAGAACTCGATCGAATCGCCGACGGCGTTGAGAATGCGCTGGACATGGACGCCCTCGAGAGGCTGGTCGATGCCCAGCGCTAGGCGAAAAACAAGGGTCTAAGGGAGGGGCAGGAACCCGTATGGGGGAAGGCCTGTGCTAAGCGCGCTGCCGACCTCGGAGACAGGATCGACCGAGAGGTCGAAGATACGGAGGCCCGATGCACCGATCGTCGTGTCAGGAAACCATGCTTCGTTGCCGATGACTTCAATCTGTCCCGTCACAGTTTGCAAGCTGCCGACCACCAATTCGAGATCCGCACCTTGGCCGTCGAGACTGGCCCGGTGAATCCCGTGCTCTGAAAAATCTGCGCTAGCGATGACGAAGTACAGCGTTCCGTCGGCGTGGATATCGAAGCTTCGTAGTTGGAAACGGCCAATGTCGAGGTCTGAAAATGCCTGGTCGGAGATCACCCAACTGCTGGTACCGGCGGCGAGGTCAACTCTCTCGAGTCCGGAGCTGAGCACGAGCACACTGTGACCGCTGGTACTGGCGGGGTCGGCTCGCACGGACTTGATGCCCAGTCCGAGAAGTTCGATGCCGTCAGATCCATCATGGTCGGAGTTCCAGTCAAAAAACTGATCGGTTCCGGTCGTAATCGGGACGAGGAAAGTACTGTCGACCGGTGCCCAGCCGTTGTTGCGATCGAGTCTCTCGACGCCAACAAAGAGTGTGTCCCCACAACCGATGAACGTGCCAATCTCGGGAAGGCCGTCATCGTCAGCGAAATGCGAAAAATCGACCTTACGCAGTGGGTCGACCTGGGTAGGGTCGGTGACGTCCACGACTTGCAGCGAGTCGTCACCAAGCAGGGAGATATAGGCCTCCCCAGCGGAGTTAACGTGCAGGGCCTGCGGATTGGAGGAACGATCATCGTCGATAGCGACGGAGAACTCAGAGAGCAGCTTGAGATCGTCGTCGAGATCGAGAATGTCGACAAAGTCTGATCCGAAACGATTGATCACATAGGCTTCGGAACCTGAAGTCGCCAGGCCGATGTCGGTTTGAGCAAGCGCGAGATCGATGCGAACGGTCTTCGTGGCCACATCCACAAGTCCGACAGATCCTGTGGCGTTGTCGGTCGCCGAAAATATCAGTTTCGAAGGTTCGGCTTGAGGGAGGTCACAGGCATCGGTGAGCAGGGGATACGAGGGGGTCTCCTGTGTAGGGGTCTCGGGCTCTGTCGTGCCAGTTTCGTCGTCCGTATCCGCGACGGTGTCCGTGTCAGCATCCGTGTCAGCATCGCTCTCCGTCCCATGTTGATTGTGGCTCGTCGAATCGTGCTCTGGCGTGTCTGGGTCGGAGCTGCAGCCGGCGAGAGAGAGCCCCGCAAGCAACGATATGGCCGCGAGTGGCAACAAAAGACGGTATGAAGTCGATGCGCCTGAAGTCTGGCGAAGGGAATGAATTTTTATTGTAGTCATGATGGGGGGGGGGGAGGACGTAAGGATTTTTGCGGGAGATGAAGGACAGACGAATGAAGAAACTTCGTCCTGGCAGCGGGTATCCAATGAAATCGCTGATGGGAACGGGGATAGGCGTAGGGGATCCTGCCGCGGGAACCACGTAGCCGAGTCTTCGGTCACCGAGGTTGCGGACCTGCAGCCCCACGTTGATGATCTCGTTCCAGTGAAAGTTGAGATCGATTCCATGCAGGGCGCGAGCGGGCATGGAGTACCGACCGCTTGGATCAAGGGCTGTTTCCGAGACGGCGTCGATGAGGTAGTGGACTCGCGCCTTGAACAGCTGATGGCGGATCGATATTTTTCCTCCGATTGAGACATTGGCCGAGCCTTCGTGGCGGGGACGACCCGGGAGAGCTTCGCCTCGTTGTTCGATCTCGGGTGTGAGGTTGATGCTGTCGATGAAGGTGTAGTCGCCGGTGACTCTAAGAATCGGGTCCCACAGAGCGATTGAGAGCGAGCTCTCGGCCCCACGCACGCTGGCACCTTCGAGATTCATGGGCCTGATGACAAGCCCTGTTTGGACAAATTGAATCAGATCGTCCGCTCTTGAAATGAACCCCGCGACCTGCAGGCGCATGGAGAACCCGTCGACCTTGAGCCCTACGACCGAGCCGAGATCTGCGTTCCAGCCAGACTCGGGCCGGAGACCCTCGTTGCCGACGACGTACCCGCGGTCGCCAAACATTTCGAACATGGTTGGAGGCCGAAAATAGCGGCCAACGCTTGTGCGAAAATCGACTCCAGGGGCGATCCTAAGTCGTGTTCCCAGCCGGGGAGAACCCGCGATGTCGAGCCTATCTTGGCCTTCGTCGCTGGTCTCGCCCTCGCCTGCGGGCACCCGGAAGCGGCTCTGGAAGGCATCGACTCGGACTGCGGGAACCAGTCTCCATGCATCATGGAATATGCGCTGCTCGAACTCGAGGCCGACGCCTACGGCAGCGCGCCGGCGCAGCGCGTCGCCGGATGCGAGTATATTTGTATCGTCCGAGATATCCTGCTCATCGATGTCGACGAGTTCCCATCGTGTGTCCGCGACGCACTTCATGGAGGCCCCTCTCCAGAGATTGATGAAGAGTCTCGGTGACAGGAATACATCGAGGCTACGGCTGTACTGATTGTCGGTGGAGAGGCCGACCTGGCCCAGGCGATCGATAAAATGCCGGGTCCCAAAACCTACACCCGCGAGCCATTGCAATGAAGGGCCGCGGTGGACGGGGCTGTCGATGTCGACCCGGGTAATGCTGCGCAGCGACACTAGCTTCTGTCTTGCGGCGCTTTTGTGGGTGCCGGCTCGGCCCGCGATTCCGTGCTCTCGCAGCGTCGCTCGAAACTGCTGAGAGAACTCCGTGTTGGTTGTTTGGCGACGAACACGAACGAGACCGAACAGGCGTTCGTAGTCGTTGTTGGTGCGACGAATATTTCCGTCGTCGGTTTTCAGCAATGGGGTTCCACCGTCGTCAAAATAGACGAAATCCCCAGCACTTCCGGCGTAGCTGACATGGTTTGACATCGCCCAGGGAGAGTTCTTGTCGCCGAGTGGGGTCGAGAAAGTTACGCCGGCCTCTCGGGTGTGAAACGATCCCAGGCCAAAAAATATTGAGCCTTGTCGCACGGCCGTGGGCGGGCGGCCAACGAGGTTGATCGCGCCGCCGAGGGTCGCGCCGCCGAAGACGACGGGGATGAATCCTCGATGGATTTCGGCCTTTTGGAGACCTCCGAGGGGGAGAGTGGAGATGTCGGTGACTCCGCCGAAACTGTCATTTTGGGGAACCCCCTCGATGAAGAGCTGCACCTGTTGAGAAGAACTTCCTCGGATCTGGACTCCACCGAATTGACCGAGTCCCCCGAGAGATCGGACACGCACCCCAGGTGCGCTTGAGAGCAAGGAGGCGAGATCGTCACTCGGTCGCGCGTGGTCGTCGAGATCGATGTCTAGCGAGGTTGCGAAGCCGGGGGTGCGATCGTCGAGATCTTCTTGATGGTCTAGAGGGTCGGTTGTGACCTCAAGCTCTCGCACTTCCAGCGTCTTGATACCCTCGACGTCAGCGGCGCTCGTTGGGCCTGGAGAGAGCGCGGGTGCCCCGGTCGCCAGGAGCAAGGAGCGTAACAAGTGAACAAACAAAGCCGGAGCACGCGCCGAGAACGAAACGCGGATATCGCCTCTAAGTTTCGTTCTGAGGCCCACAAGCGGCCATAACCCCTACGGGGTATCTCCCCGAGCCGGCGATGTCCGCACAATCGGGGAACCATGAGCAAGGGCGATACCGATGCGAATGATGCGCTTGAACACACACGTCGGATGCAGGCCTTAGACGCCGAGCAAGAGGCGAAACTGCGCGAGAAGACGATCCGAAGGGGCATCGTGATCGTCAACGGCGGCGACGGAAAAGGAAAATCGACGGCCGCCTTCGGCATGGCCTTGCGCGCTGTGGGTCACGGCCAAAGGGTGGCGATCGTTCAATTTATCAAAGGCACCTGGAAGACCGGCGAATCCAAGATTTTTGCGCGATTCCCGGAGATCGACCATCGAGTCTCCGGTGAGGGTTTTACCTGGAAGACCCAAGACCGCGCGCGTGATGTTGCCGCGGCAGAGAAGGGACTGGCCTTCGCTCGAGAGATCATCGAATCGGCTGGGCAAGACGCCTCGTGTTGCGCGCTATTGATTCTCGACGAGATCAACATCGCCCTGGCCCACGGATATCTCGATGTCGACGAGGTTGCGAGAATGTTGGATGAAAAGCCACGAGAACTGAGCATCGTGCTTACGGGTCGCGGGGCGGATCCAAAGATCGTCGCTGTGGCAGATACCGTGACGAATATGGTGCCGATCAAGCACGCCTTTGAAGCAGGAATTCGGGCGCGCAAGGGAGTTGATTTCTGAGAATTCGTTGGGCGCTGGTGCTCTTGTCGCTCGCTGCAGTGCTGGCTGCAGCGGGAGCGATGTGGGTCGGTGCGGGGGATTTGAGCGACCCTCGGGTGCGCGACATTCTGCTGGAACTGCGGGCCGCTCGTCTGGCCGCGGCATTCCTCGCGGGTAGCGCTCTGGCCGTGGGTGGGGTGCTGGTGCAGGGCTTGTTTCGGAATCCCTTGGCCAGTCCGTCGATCTTGGGGACGACCGCGGGCGCGAGCCTTGGGGGGCGCGTGGCGCTGCTGTGTTTTCCGTTGATGGTGGGCGGCGCAGGCAGTCAGGGCAGCATTCTTGTTCCAGAGATGATCGTGCCGCTTGGTTGTGTGATTGGCGCGTTGGTGGCCCTGATGATCTTGCTCGTGGTCCATCGGGTTGGGGATGACCTCGTTGTCTTGCTGTTGACCGGCTTCTTGCTGTCGTCGCTGTTCATTAGCCTCGGAGGCTTTATCGCCAGCCTCGTGCAGGAACGCTGGGAGCTTGCCCGGGCGATGATCGCGTTCTCACTGGGTGATCTCGGGGGTGTTGGATTTCATCAGGTGGCGCTAGCGACCCCTTTGGTGGTCACCGGGATCGTCGCGGCGTATCTGTGGGCAAGACCGCTCGACATGATGCTCTCGGGGGAAGAGGAAGCACGGAGTCTCGGTGTAGATGTTCGAGAGCTTCGGAGGTCGTGCATCTTATGGGTCGCGGTCTTGACGGCGGCCGCGGTAGCGATCGGTGGCAACATTGGATTTGTCGGATTGGTGGTGCCGCATGTTCTCAGGCCATGGATCGGGGTCAAACATGAAGATCTTGTTCCGGCCTCGGCACTCATGGGGGGGACTTTTTTGGTCGTTTGCGATGTGATGACTCGGATTTTGCCAACGACGTCCGAGATTCCTCTGGGGGTCGTCACGGGGCTATTGGGGGCGCCGACCTTCCTCTTCTTACTGGTTCGATCTCGGAGACGACATGACAATGGACGATAGGTCGACCTATCTTTCTGCCGAGAGAGTTACGGTTAGGCTCGGAGGGAGAACGTTGCTGGAGGCGGTGGACCTCCAGTGTGCAATCGGTGAGATTACCGTGTTGCTGGGGCCGAACGGGGCAGGAAAGAGTACCTTGCTGCGCGCTTGTGCAGGTCTCGTGGCTTGCGAAGGTCGAGTCACCATTGCGGGGCGATCGGTCGCCGAGATGCGACCTCGCGAGCGGGCGAAACAACTCGCGATTGTCCCCCAGCAGAGCGAACTCACATCTGCCTTACCCGTGCACGAGGTGGTCGCTCAGGGCCGCTATGCGTGTCGGCATCCCTTGGCACGGCGCGGTGCAGACGATCGAAGGGTCGTCGATGCTTCCATGCACAGGACGGACACGCTAAAGTTCGCTCAGCGGCCGTTTACGCAACTCTCGTTTGGCGAGCAGCGTCGTGTATTGGTCGCCCGTGGTCTGGCAGGAGGCGCAAAAGTGTTGCTTCTGGACGAACCTACCGCGGCTCTCGATATCGGTCATGCTCTAGCTCTCTATGGGCTGCTGCGCACGCTCGCCGACGATGGGTATGCGATCGTCGTCGTACTTCATCAACTTTCCGACGCTCTGGCCGTGGGGGATCGGGCCGTGCTCTTGCATGAAGGACGGGCAGTGCGGAGCGGTTCAGTACGAGATGTCATCGTGAAAGAGACCGTGAAGTCGGTGTACGGGGTGATCTTGAAAACGAATGCAGCGCCTGGTTTTGTGCTCCCGGAATCCAGCGTGAGGCGTGCGACCGTCGACGCGTTAGAGGGCGAACCGTGATCCGGATCAATCGTTGGAGTGCTGTCGCAATGCTCAACGTATTCGCTGCCGCATTGAGTGTCGTCGCGGGAGTGGGCTGGGTGGGCTGGCGGACACGCACCGGGCAAGATAGGGCAGTTCGGGAGTTGGTGGAGGCGAGGTCGGACGCGGGGTCGAATCTTGTGGTGTATACACGCGCAGGACGCCGAGGCCTGAAGGACGCCGGAGGAAATTTCGTTCCCTTGGGTACCTACTCGAGAATCGCATCGTCCTCGCCCGTTGCCGACAACCTTCTTTATGCATTGGCAGAACCGAGTCGAGTGATCGCACGTTCTGAGCATGGCGCCGAAAGCTCGGCGTTTCGCTATCGCTATGCCTATAAAGAGACCTCGACGATCGCAGGAAGCGATGACGTCGAGACAATTTTAGCGGTCGAGCCTGATCTTGTTTTTGTTCACGGAGGCAGCCCCAAAAATCGGTATGCACGAATACGGGAGGCCGGCGTGTATGTCTTTGACCTTGGGTCGATGCTGGGGGTGGACGCCCTGGTGGAGGACATTCTTCAGATGTCGGCGCTGCTTGGGCGACCCGAACGGGGCCGGGTCCTGGCGGATCGCTTTCGTCGACGATTGGCCCGCGTGGCCCAGAACGTCGCTGTGGGCGCGCGGCCGACCGCGCTCTATCTCTCTGTCTACGGCGGAAAAATCTACGGAGGAACGGTCGGAAGCTCTTATCATGACCTTCTCCACTTTTCGGGTCTCAACGATCTCGCTGCGGAGAGATTTCGCGGATGGCCGCGGTTTTCACCCGAAGATCTGTGGGTGATGAATCCAGATGTGGTCGTGACGCAAAAGGGAATGGGGGTGGTCTTGTGTGGCCTGACGGGTCTTGCCGAGCTTCGCGCGTGTGCAGAAAAGGCGCCGAGCGAGCAGGAAGGGGCGTTGTGGGGAATCGTGGAATTGGAGCCGGCTCTGTTGAGTCTGCCCTCGCTCGACATGCTCGAGGCCGTGGAGGCCATCTACGAGTCCGTCCACGGCGAGCGCTGAGCCGAGTCGTTGGCGCGGCGGGACGGATCTTTCAGGATTTGAATCGTGTGCTACGAGGGTTCCGCGGTCATGAACAAGAGACGGGGCAAGAGCAAAGGCAAGGGAAAAAACGGGAATCGGTCGGGATCCGTCGACCCGAATGCGGCGTTTGATTTGAGTGTCTCCCCCGAGGCGCTCGTCGACGAGCGGGAGCTGGCATCGCTTGCGGCACGCCAGATTGGGGAGGCGAGTGCAGAGGTCGCGCGTGTCGAGATTCTTCGCCGCGCCGTCGATGCACGACGGGGCCGAGTTCGGGTGCATCTGCGCGTTCGGGTCCATCGTCATGGGGATCCAGTGCTTCCAGAGCGTTCGTACCGTCCGCGGGTGTTGCCAACCCTAGGATCCAATCCGCAGGTCGTGATTGTTGGCGCGGGGCCGGCCGGAATGTTTTGCGCATGGAAGTTGGCTCAGCTCGGGGTGGCGAGCATCGTTGTGGAGCGCGGTCGAGCCGTCCGGGAACGTCGCCGTGACGTGGCAAGACTCAGCCGTGTGGGACAACTCGATCCGGAGAGCAATTATTGTTACGGAGAAGGGGGAGCCGGGACCTTTAGCGACGGTAAACTCTATACACGCTCCCATAAACGTGGACAGATCTCGGAGGTGCTAGAAGCTTTTGTGGCCTATGGGGCCTCGCCGGACCTCTTTGTGGAGGCACGTCCGCACATCGGCACCAATCGTCTTCCTGGCGTGGTGACGGCGATGCGAGAGCACCTCGAAAGCGCGGGTGTTCATTTTAGTTTTGGCGCACGTGTTGATGGCTTGTGCCTGCAAGGGGAGCGAGTGGTTGGAGTTCGTCTCGCCGACGGTAGCGAGCTCCGGGCGGGGGCTGTGGTGATCGCCACGGGACATTCCGCGCGAGACGTGTTTTCTTGGCTGGGGCGAGCTGGGGTACGAATGGTATCGAAGCCGTTTGCCCTGGGGGTTCGGGTCGAGCACAGCCAGGCTGTGATCGATAAGATCCAATATGGGAGCCATGCCGGCCATGCGGGGCTTGGTCCGGCATCCTACAGAATCGTCGAACGTTCGGGGGACGTGGGCGTGTTCTCGTTTTGCATGTGCCCCGGCGGACATATTGCGCCCGCCTCCACCGAACAAGATGCTGTGGTGGTGAATGGCTGGAGCCCCTCGTCTCGTAGGGGACGGTATGCCAACAGCGGCTTCGTGACTGAAGTGGGGGCGACCCAACTTGCGGCCATGGGTTTGGATCCCGCGGACCCGATGGCGGGCCTCGTATTTCAACGGCATTTTGAGAGGCTTGCCTTTGAAGCCGGCGGTGGTTCCTTTGTCGCGCCGGCCCAGCGAATTTCGGATCTTGTGGCAGGTCGTCGGTCGTCGGACCTTCCTTCTTGCAGTTATCCGCCTGGGATTGAGTCCGCGGATTTGCACGAACTCTTGGGGGTGTTGGCAGAGCCGATTGTGGGTGCATTGCGGCGATTGGATGCCCGAATGCCGGGCTTTGTCAGCCCCGAATCGATCGCTGTGGGGGTGGAGAGTCGCACCAGCAGTCCTTTGCGGATCGAGCGAGAGTCCGAGAGTCTAGAGGCCCCCGGTCGCGCAGGGCTGTATCCGTGTGCCGAGGGAGCGGGATACGCAGGGGGAATTGTCAGCGCGGCGCTCGACGGGATCTTGGTCGCCCGCAAGATCGCCGAGCGTTATGGCACGGACCGCTCCGCCAACGTCGCGCCATGACCGCGGGCGAGAGGTGCCGAGAGGGTTCCGGCCCCGCCCGCTCCAAACCGAGCGATCGGCGCAGGCGGGGCCAGGCGGGCCCACGGTTGCACGGAGCCAGGTCCGAAGCTGGGCCTGTCGTGAGCGTCGTTTGATGGTGTAGAAACCGATTGCGGTCGTATCGACCCGGAAGAGAGAATTCAGCGTGCGGAGAATCGGTGTATTCGGATGGGGGATTGTGGCCCCGGGAAGCCCCAATGTCGACGTGTTTGAGCAGCGGCTCGCGGAGCCTGGAAGTTGGCTGACACCGTTCGAGGGCTACGGTCCGAGCCCCTTTCTGGTGGGGAATCCGAGCTTTGATTTTAAGGACTACGAGCCTTGGATCAGCGCACGATTTCCGCCGAATCGCTTTCGTTCGCTCAAGAAAAAAATGGGTACGCCGACGCAATATGCCGTCGGCGGATTCATCCAGGCGCTCGGTCAAAACCCCGGAATCGAACAGGAGCTTACGAGACTTGGGGCCCGGGCGATGTGCATCGTCGGTTCAGGGCTCGGCGACATCCCAACGTATCAACGGGTTTCGCTTGAGCATCACCGGGCACAGCGTCGTTGGGACCGTTTTTGGGCCAGTCCCTCCCGCAACGCTGTCCATGCCCAGTGGTTGTCAGCGGGCAAGCCGTCCCTCGAAGTCGAGGCTCCAGCGGACCCGGAGAGCCTTGTCGACAGCGACGACTACGACCTCGCACAAGAGCGCTATTGGAGATTTTGGTCGGGACGATCGATAGAGCTACAGCGTTATCTGGAGGAGTTGCGAGCCATCGAGTCGATCACCGTAGAAGGTGATGTCGAGCGCGCCAAGTCGCTCGTGATCAAGAAGAAGAAGGCCGCGGTATCCGATCTCCGTAAGAAATGGCAGACGCCGGAGCCGCCGTGGAATCAGGTCTCTGCCGATGCATTGTGGAATATTGGCAACACGCCGGCTGCGCAGATCTCGATGCTCGGCAAGATCACCGGCATGACCTTCACGCCGTACGCGGCATGCTCATCCTTCGGCTTCTCACTGAAATTTGGGATGGACGCGATTCGTCGCGGCGAGGCCACCGCTGCCGTGATCGGTGCGACCGAGCCGATGCCGAATACCCTGAGCGTCGGCACGTTCTATAACGCCCGGGTGCTGTCGGCGGATGGGGAGACCTCCAAGCCGTTGACCGGCATGCGTGGGACCCACGTGTCGGGAGGCTCTGCAGTGTGGATTATCGGTGACCTCGATCACTTTCTCGCGCTTGGGATGAAGCCGCTGGGCATGGAGCCGCTCAGCGTCGGCGTCAGCTCCGATGCCGACCACATCATCACACCCTCGGTGCCGGGACCTCGCGCGGCGATCCGTTCGGCGCTTGAGCAGGCCTCGTTGTCGGAGGAGGATGTATGCCAGTGGGACTTGCATGCGACCGGGACCCCGGGAGATTTCCTTGAGGTTCACACCGTTCGCTCGGTGCTCCCGGAGACGGTGAACATCAGCGCTCGAAAAGGGACCTTCGGTCACGGAATGGGCGCGGGCGGCGGGTGGGAGCTGACGGCCCAATATCTCGGCTTCGCCCGGGACGAGGTCTATCCGACGACGCTTACCGAGGACGAACTCAACACGGAGATAGCGAAGGATCATCGTCGTTTCGTGTTTGATCAGCCCTATAAGCCAGAGACAGCGTTCGCGGGTAAAATGTCGATGGGGGTGGGCGGCGTAAACTCCTGTGTGATCTCCAAGGCCTTCGACAAGAAGTAAGTCGCCGCGGAGCGGGGGCTCGTTCGTCACCGAGTTTAGTCATGAGGTGTTGAGCGAGGGATCTTGTAGGGCGCAAGAACTGCGCCTACTGTCTCGGTGATGTTGTCAAAACGCCGGCTTCCCCTTCGTGTGATCATTCGTTGGGGACTTTTCACCAGTGGCCGCGTGGTTTTGTGGTCTGCCTTGGTTTTCCTTGTGCATGTTGGCTTTGGGCTCGACTGGCTGCGGGTTCCCTTCACGCCGCTGTCGGTGATGGGCATCGCTGTCGCTTTTTACGCGGGATTCAAGAACAATGCCGCCTACGATCGATTCTGGGAGGGACGAAAAATTTGGGGAGGGATCGTCAACGAGAGTCGAACCTGGGCAAATGCGGTGCTGGCCTATGTGCTGCCCCTCGACGAGAGCGAAGAGGCTCATGCAGTGCGGAGGGATCTCATCTACCGCCAGCTCGCTTGGGTCAACGCCTTGCGCTTGCAACTGAGGAGCACGTCTCGATTTCACGACAAGCCTGCGAAGGAGACGGAGCGGCGACTCAAGGCGCATCACGGACATATCCGCACGGATTGGGAGCAGGAGCTGAGCCCCTTTATCGATCTCGACGAGGCCGAGAGGATCATGCCCATGGCCAACAGTGCGACCCATTTGGTCGCGCGCCAAGGGCAGAAACTCGCCCGGCTGGTCAAGGACAATCGACTGGATCTATTTCATCAGATCGCGCTCATGGAAACGTTGAGCAAGCTCTATACCCTTCAAGGAAAGGCCGAGCGAATCAAGAAAACCCCTTTCCCACGGGTTTACGCGGAATTCAGTCGTCTATTTACACGGGTCTTTGTCTATGTGGTGCCGTTCGGGTTGCTTGATGTGTTTTCAAGCCATTTCCCGTCGGGCATGCCCAGTGGGAACGAGTGGATGTGGTTCATTACCTATCTGTTCTCCGCAGGCCTCGTCGGCTGGGTGTTTATGACGATGGAGGGTCTTGGGGATGCGAGCGAGGATCCTTTTGAGCGCAGTATCAATGACGTGCCCATGAATTCACTTTGCATCGTGATCGAGCGTGATCTCCGACAGCTGCTCGGTGAAGAAAAGGTGCCCCCGCAGGAAGAGCCCATCGATGGTGTGCTCTACTAGTGGGGGAACCACGGGAAAATCGCCTGGATTCGGTGGCGGCGGCTGTGCGCCATGGAGATGAAGCCATTGACGGTCCCAAGGTTCTATCGAAGAGTCTCTGGATGAGAAACCCCATGGCTGGCTCGTGGCTCGCTTGCTGTCTCCTCCCATGGGTGCTCATTGGAGCCTGTGGTGACGTCAATAATGTTGACGGAACCGAAACGGGGAATGGAGATGGAGAGGGGTGGATTTACACGCAGGGCAATCATATCTAGGCCCCCAACGGAGAACTTTGGCATGGTCGAGGGGTCAACATGCATGACACGCGCTCTTGCAATGCTTGTATTTTTGGGCCTCCGAATGTTGAGGAGGTGATTCGAAGGATCGATGAGGCCGTGGATGTGTGGGGTGCAAATTTCTTACGACTCGATTTAGAGTCCGACGGATCGGAGGACGGGCGGATCCACTGGAAAACGGCAGCGACGGATCCCAACTATCTCAGTGATGTCGTCGAAATAGTCGATCACATTGGTAAAAAGGACGGAGTCTATGTTCTTGTATCGATGTGGATCGATCCTTCTTTTTCGGCATTGGGCTGGCCGACCGCAGACACGATCGAGTCGTGGCAGCTTGTGGCGGAGACCTCTGCAAACCATAGCCACATGCTCTTTGGCCTAGTGAACGAACCCCAAAATAATTTCAATGGAGCCCAGCCCAGCCCAGCCCAGCCCAGCCCAGCCCAGCCCAGCCCAGCCCAGCCC
>CAYTFJ010000052.1:0-32274 GCA_964437075.1 uncultured Nannocystaceae bacterium | reverse complement strand
GAGACGGAGACGGAGACGGAGACGGAGACGGAGACGGAGACGGAGATGGCGACGGAGACGGAGCGCCACCCGAGGGAGACGGAGATGGAGACGGAGACGGAGACGGTGGCGGCGGTGGCGGGTTTCCGCCCGGTTTCGGTGAGGATTTCTCCGAGGCTGGCGACGAAGGGTGTGCATGCAGCAGCGCCGAAGGCAAGACGGTTGCCCCGGTTTGGCTAGCCGCGTTTGCGTTGTTTCCGATGCTGAACCGCCGTCGTCGTCGTCGGGCGTCATGACCCCGGGGTCGGTCGGATAGGCGCCCGGTAACGTCCAACGACGGAAGCCCGGGCATTCTGGTTCTCGGACCGCGAGTCCATAGAGTCCTCGGCCATCTTGTGTGGTGGCGGAAGACTCTGGCCAGAGACTCTTTGCTAGCCGTGAGGAACGGTGATTGTAACTCCGCTCGATTTGCGACGAACCATGAGCACCCCTTGCGCGAGTACTGCTTTTCCGTCGCGGACCTGGATGTCGTGGCGGCCAGGTTTGATCCCATGCCCTTCGAGGGGGGCGGAAGAAATCCATACACCGTCGACGAACACGCTTCCTCGACCTCCTTCGATGGAGACGGTTAGATCGATGTCGCCCTTCTTGCGATTCTTCTTCGCAATTTTTCGACGTGCCTTGTCGCTGAGCGATGCGTTCGCCGTCCATGTGCCGCCTTCGACACAGGTCCCTTGCTCGTCACAAGCCGCATTGGCGGAAGCGCCCACCCCGAGAACGAGACAAAAACATGTGAAGGTGATGAGTCCGCGGCGACATCGACCGAGGAGGGAGAGAGGAGGGCGGGGCATTTGCATGGATTGTTGCATGAGGGAGGTCTCAAAACTTTCCGGAAAGTGAGAGTCCGCGGAGACTCGAACTCAAGGTTGGGGCGGCGGAGAGACGGGCCTCATGATCGCTCTTCGTCGCCCCGTTCGCACGTTTTTTTCCGACGAGCACGAATGTCATGCCGAGAAGGACTCCGATGCCGGCGGCTGAGAAGCCGATGCCGGCCATTCGATTGGCCTTGAGTCCTGTGTCTTCAGCCGCATAATGTTCGCTTGCGTAGACAGTGGGGTCCTCGACGGCGGTCTGACTGTTTTTTCCCCGGGCGAGTCCCGCGATGCCGAGACCGGCCGCCGCGATGCCGATCGCTATCGACATGCCACCCCCGAGTCGCCATCCGAAACCGGGTCGTCTCTCCTTGGAGTTAAGCTCACTTCCCACCTCAGATCCGCCGACGCCGGACAACTCGTCGTTGATTTCGGAGCGCGTAAGTTCAGCGCGAGCGAGTATCGCCCGCGTCCGATCGAGGAGTATGGACAGCTGCCCATCTTCAACAGGACGCCAGCGACGTGAGACCGCATCGCTGCCCAAAAAATACAGCATGTCGAGCGCAAGCAGGGCCTGCGTGCGGGCCTCATCGATGGTTGGAATGTCACGGTCGCGTGCGCCAATATCGAGAAAAATCTCTCCGGACTCGATGAGTAAGAGTGGATCTCTTAGTGTCGCACCGGATTCGGCGAGTTCTCGCGCGGCTCCAAATAGGTCCCCGGAGGATTTCATCGCATCAATTTGTCGATGCACGGGAAACTGCGATTCCACGGCGCTCTTCGGACTGACGGCCTTCGTGGAAGGTCGCGCGGAGACCCGCATCGGCGCGAGCGGCAATACCAGAGCGACCAGGGCAACCGGCACCAGGGCCCAAGACTTTGTACGATCGCTTGCGATGCCAGCCACGATCTCAACTTACCAGCCCCGGAGACGGTCGACAACGTGTGCTGGAACCGCCGAATCGACCACGGCGCCTATTTGCGTAGCTCGCTCCACAGCTGATTGGGTCCACCTTCACAAGATAGGGGGGGCCGAATCTCTCCGACTCTCCGGAGAGATTTGGGGGGCGTGCGATACGTGGTTACGACCCTGTCGTGGGAATTTCGCGGAAGAATTAATTTTTTCCATGAAACGGACACTTCGTGTCGAATCTGATACGGTTGAATGATGAAGGTTACTGGCGTGAGAGATATTGCGCTGCGACGGGCGCTTCAGAGGGAATTTCGCCGTGCACGCGGTACCTTGGTCGTGGGCGTGGCCCTGTTATTCGGAGCTCCTGCATGTTTCGACGGAGCCGAACTCGACCAGAAAGAGCCCCCGCCGGGCCATCCGGGTGGACAATGTATCGATGGTGAGTTTTGTTCTGCGGGCGTTTGTTGGGAGGGTGAGGCTTGTTACGAGCCAAATAAGCCATGTCAAGGGTTTTACTGCGGCGGGAATGGGACGTGCATGGTGAATGCTGACACCTTGGCGCCCTATTGCCTATGTGACCCCGGTTACTCGAACGCCGAATACAGCTTCTATTGCATCTTCGATCCTGAGTCGTTTTCTGATGGGGCTTAGCTGCGCCGACGACAAATGGTTCTTGCGAAGAAGGTTGCGCCGTGCGCGCGACCGTAATGAGCCCATCAAGTTTCTTTGTAACTGACACACGCGGTTCACGTTCATGGTTTGCCGGGGGGGGGATAATCCCGGACAGAAATGTGAACGGTGTATCCCGGTGAAACGAACTCAGATAATTCTTGGCCTCGCCTTTGTACTTCCTGCATGTGCAGATGAATCCGGCTCGGATGGCGATTCCGATGCAATAGGCCAGGGAGACGGGGATGGAGACGGAGACGGGAATGGGGACGGGAATGGAGACGGAGATGGAGATGGAGACGGAGACGGAGACGGGAATGGAGACGGAGACGGAGACGGGAATGGAGATGGAGATGGAGATGGAGATGGAGATGGAGCATCCGATCCCTGCGCGGGAATCATTGCGGAAGGTGACGCCGATGGAGACATTGCGGCGGACTGGACCCTCAAGAATACGAGCGGAGACGATGTCTCGTTGTGGGATTACTGCGGTGACGTCATATTCTACGAAGAGGGGGCCTACTGGTGACCACCTTGCCAAGAGCGGCTTGCCCAGTTGGGCAATTGGCAAAATGGCGGCGCCCTTGACGGCCTGGACATCGTCTACCTCATCGCTATGCAAAACGGCGGAGCAACCATCGGTAGCGACGCTCCGCCGACCGTCGCAGCCCTTGAGCAGTGGGTACAAGAGTTGGACTTCACCGCCACACACCTGCTGTTGGATCCCGATTGGTCTGTCCTAAATCGCTACTGGGATGCGAATCCCGGCGGTACATATTCGCAAGCGGTCACCGTCATCATCGACAAGAAAATGAAAATTCGTAGGGTGGGCGATACCTACGACACGAATCACCAGGTGAACCTTGAACTCCTTCAACAGCTCGTGAACGAGTAGTGGCGATGGTATCCAAATGTGGAGCCCTGTATCGAGTGATGTGTTTTTCGTACGGCTTTGCGCCCGTAGGATGCGTGATGATGCTCGGACTCGGCATGGTGGGGAGTGGCTGCACCAGCGCTTCCAACATCGAGGAAGGCGCTTCCGGGGGTGATCCCAGCGGCCCCACCGAGATGCCCGCGACCGGCGGCACCGGGTCTGGAGATCCTGCCGACGATACTGGAGCGAGCGAGTCGCCGGCAGAAGCCTTCCAGGTCTCGGGCATCGTCGTTGACGAGGAGGGGATTCCGGTCGAAGAGGCCACGGTGTTGCTGTGCGGGCCCGAACCCCCTTCGGGAGGTTGCCTCTACGATTTCACGAATGCGGAGGGCCGCTTCATGATCGAATTCGACATTCCAGGGACCTTCAAATTTAGTGTGAATGTATCGGAGAGCATTCTTCAGTCGGGACACTCCACGGTCGCGTTTCAGATTGACTTGGAATCAGGAGAATTGATGGAGTTTTCGGATCCGTTGGTGTTCCCGAAGACCGGACCACGACAGCCTATCGGAAGCGAACAACAAATCTCTGTCGACGATTTGTTGACCCTCATGGTGGACCCCGCAGCGTACTCGATGCCCTTTGGGGACCCGGCGGATCCCTATGTTGCGGGGGCGTTGCTCGAGGACAGGATCTGGCGGCCACACGGTCTCACAAGCCCAGTCGCCGGAGAGGAAATTTTCGCAGTTTGGGCATTCACTCCCTACGATGCCAAATCGAAAGACGTTCCGATTGGATTCGAGATCAAGGCAGAGTCGTTCGGGCTCGCGGAGGGCAGCGAATTGTCGGCGTATCGAATGGATCATGCACTCGGTCAATTCATTGCTTTCGACGCGGATGTGACGTTGTCGGCAGATGGATCGACGATCTCCAGCGCCGCGGGAACGGGTCTGGAGCATCTGACATGGCTGGCGATCGCCGTAAAATCCTAGTTGTTAAACGATGACAAAAAATAGAACCATTCTTGCGCACATGACGATCGGACTGGCCCTCGTGGGTTGTGGAGCGGGGTCAAACGGTTCGTCGGCTGGCGGCTCGGAGAGCGGGAGTTCGACGGTCGATGCCGTGCAATCCGACACGGGTCTTGGCGGCGGGACTGAAACTGAAACCGGAGGCGGTATCGAGTCCGCCGATTGCGTGATCCCGGAGTATGCGGATGATATGGAATTTGACTACGGAAAGGGTGTCTCCGCTCCGCATGAGATCACTCGTATGGCTCCGCATGGAGATTTCTTGCTCGCTTGTGGGGCAGGTTTTGTGACTTCGATGAACGGCTCGACGCTTGCGCAAGTGTCGCTCGATCTGGAAGGTCGTTGTATGGGGGTGTCCGCGGTCAGTGGCACGGGCCCTTGTGTCGACAACCGCCGGAAAACTGTGGTTGATTGAACGAGATTCTGCCTCCTCGGCTCTGGCACTTGTCACCACGGGTGAGATTCCCGAGGCGACGTTCGGCGGTGTCGATGTCACGGAAGACGGCCTGATTGTCGTCGCTGGTGGTAGCGATGGACTTTTTCCGTTTCGAATTGTTGGGGACAGTCTGGAGCCCTTGGAGCCATCGAAGGCCGCGAAGGATGCTCGTGATACCGAGGTGATCGGTGGAAATATTTTAGTCGCGGACGGCACCTTTGGCATTAAACTGTTGTCGACCGATCTTTCCGAGACGCTGGCGACGCTTGAGCGACCCGGTGAAGTGCATCATGTGGTGGTGGAGGGCCACGTCGCTGTCGCTCTTCGTGGTCACCGCGGATTTGACCTGCTACGAGTTGCGGACGATACGCTCGAAGTCCTTGATTCCGCGACCCCAGACGGTGTTGCGCTCGATGCTATTGTTCGTGGGAAGGAGTTGTTTGTAGTGCTTGGGCACGCGGTTCAGCGCTATTCGGTCGTGGACGGTACGCTTTCTGTTTTGGCGCAGGAATGGCGGCCGGGTCGACTGAAACTTGTACAACCGTGGTTTTTGTCCGGTGCAAAAATGGATGATGGCTCGACGTTTGTCGCCCTTGGCTCTGAAATTGTCCCCGCCATGTTTCATGACTTCGTCGCCACGCCCGATGTCCAGGCGGTCACTGCTTCTCTGCTCATGCGAGTCAACCCGGGGTCTCCCGCGCGTGCTCGCATCTATTTTCGCAACGTAGGTACCGCGGATGCCATTGTAAGCGGTGTTGTGGGCGATAGTGGATTCGACGTCGAGATTCGTGAAGAGAATCTTCTACCGACGCGAGCAGGATGTCCCGGGCAGAGCATCCTAGAACCTGGCCAAGAGGTTCCGATTCATTTTGAGCGTGAGTTGGAAGATGGAGCCTCCCTGGTCGGACGGATCTCGATTCAGTCGAATGATCCCGACGGCCCCTTGGCCAGCGGACTCGCAGTGGTTAATCGATCGATCCCTGGTTTGGGGACCGAGGGGGCGGAGTTGTCGATGGTGACATGGAAGGGCGAACCGTATCGACTCCGCGATCAACGTGGCGATGTCGTTTTTCTCAAGCTGGTCGCTCCCTCGTGACCTTCTTGTATCGAGGAGTTGCCTCGAATCGAACAGGAACTTGTCCCGCGGTACCAAGATCAAGGATTCTCGGTGGTTGCGTCAATGAATTACCCGCATGTTGTCGAGACCATCGCGGAGATCGAGTCCGGGATCGCATTTCCATTGTTGGTGGATGTTGAGGGCGAGAGTCAGCGAGTCTACGGGTCCGCGACCCCGGTCTACCCCCGTAATATTGTAATTGGCCGTGATGGGAAGGTCGTCCACGAAGACAATGCTGGAGACCTGGTTGCGGTGGAGAGCGCGATCGAGTTGGCATTGCAGGTGCCGTAGCCCGAGCCGTTGTGGTCTGATAGCGGCATGATACGAGGCGAATACGATCTTGTGGTGGTCGGAGGTGGTCCCGCAGGGGCGACAGCGGCGACCTTGGTCGCCAAAAAGGGCGGTAGAGTGCTGCTCCTGGAGAAAGCGAGGTTTCCTCGCTTTCAAATTGGAGAGTCCCTGCTGCCAAGTACTACGCAGGTGATTTGCGCGATGCTTGGTGTTCAACGTGAGCTGAAGGCGGCGGGGTTTGTTACCAAACGGGGCGGGACATTCTTGTGGGGGAAACACGAGGAGCCATGGACCTTTAAATTCGCCGATTCAAGCGTGACAAAGACCCTTGGGTTTTCTGAAGCCTATCAGGTTGAACGGAGTCGGTTTGACGAGATCTTGTTGCGAAACGCGGAGCGCAACGGTGTCGAGGTCCACGAGAACCGCGGCGTCGACCGTGTCATCCGCGAACAGGGGCGGGTATGCGGTGTTGCATGGAAGGATGTTGACGGAGGTCAGCGTCAGACACGATGCCGATTTGTTGTGGACGCATCGGGTCATCGGAGTCGTATCTGTTCAGAGCTAGGACCTCGTCGGCATTCGGAGTTCTTTAAAAATGTGGCGATTTTTCGCTATTTTCGAGGAGGGAAGCGGCTTCCGGCGCCCAACGACGGCAATGTATTGACCGTCGCGTTTGAAGGAGGATGGTTTTGGTACATCCCGCTTAGCGATACATTGACGAGCGTCGGTGCAGTCATCAGTCAGGAGGATGCGAAGACGGTCTTGAAGCAAGATGATGCCCTCGAGCGCCTGATCGCGCGGTGTCCCTCGATCGGTGGGACACCTCGAAGGTGTCCCACCGATCGAGGGGGGCGACTATGGGAAAGTACGAATTCGGAGGGACTACGCCTATTGCAACGAACGATTGGCAGGCGAGGGGATGTTTTTGGCTGGCGATGCGGCCTGTTTTATCGACCCGGTATTTTCAACGGGCGTTCACATGGCGACCTATGCTGGGCTTCTCGCGGCCCGCAGCGTGAACCGTTGTCTTGCCGGAAGCCTCGACGAAGCCGACGCATACGACGAGTATCAGCGTCGCTATAGTGATGAGTATCGCGCGCAGTACAAATTTTTGCTCGCATTTTACGACATGAATCGAGATGTGGACTCCTATTTTTGGCAGGCTCGTCACGTGCTCGGATGCGACGAGAGTGACAACGAGTCTTTCATCCGGCTCGTTGCGGGTGCGGGGACGGTGGCTCAAGATTTTTTTCAGACCCTCCATGGGGTGGGCGATGCTCTCGCCTCACGCGTGACGCATACTTTCGATCGCACCACGCCAAGGCTCAACACCCCCGCGGATTTTGAGCTTGAACGGGCCGACGGAAGTTCCGTCGATCTTGTGCCACCGAAGTGGCGAAGCCAGCCGCAGGCCATTCGGGGAGCCAGCGTGCCCGGTTCGCGCGTTCCTTCAAGTGATGGCCTAACGTGGGAGATCGTCCCCGAGTGCCGTTCTCTTCTTCGCGAGCAGATGCTTAAGGTCGTTGCAAAACCAACGTGGGAAGAGAAACTGGGGGTGGCGGGCCCAGAGCTCTACATTCGATTTGGTGAGATCGAGCTGTGTTTTGACGATGTCAATTTGTTCGCGTTTGGATCGAAGTTGGTGAAAACAGAGCATTTTAGAGCGGGAGATACCGTCGGCTGGGCTCGCAAGGGGCAATTCAGTTGGCCTGATATTCGTGAGGTTCTTGATCAACTGATCGTCGAGGGGGTCTTGGTCCGGGTGCCTGCTTAGCGTTAGCGACCCGCTTTGTTTCATGCGGGGGGATGCGTGAGGGCGAAGTCCAGGGCTGCGCGTACGGCAGCAATCTGCGCGAGGTTGCAATCCTGTGGGCTCACGCGAGGGCTGTCTGGATAGACTTCCGTGGTCGTCGTGTACGGAGCTGCGGTGATGCCGGCACACAGCCCAAGTTCCGCGACCGGGTAGTTGATCACGCCCGCTTGAGTGAGCGGTGAACCGATGATCTTCCCCTCGGAGTCGGGAGGCGCGATGTGGGTGACACGGCGGACGGCTGCAATAATTGCCGCTTGAAACTCAGGCTGAGGGTTCTTTGTATCACCCACTGTGTAGAAACCATCTGGAATTTGGCCGCGCTCGTAGACCAAACCGTCGCGGGCAGCGAGAGCCGGACGAAATTCGTCCTCATCACTCTCTGTGGTCTCATGCAGATCGACGTGAACCAGGAAGCTTAAGTTTTGATCTTTAAGTAACGCCATGAGCGCCACTGACTCTTGCGCCGAGCTGTTTTTTGTAAACGATCGATTTGGGTCGATCGCGTGGGGATTCCAGCGGTTCACGACCTCGTATCCCCACGGGCTCACACAGGGGACCACGAGCAGGTTGAATCTTCCCCGGTATTTCGAGGCCGCAGATTCGAGGAAGGCAAGAGCACCTTGAACGCCACTGGTCTCGTAGCCGTGAACGCCCCCTGTGATCAGAGCCCACGGTGCACCCGCGGTGGGAGAGGCCGTCGCTACCGAAAATAGTGGATACCGTTCAGGATCGAAGGTGAGCGCCCCATAGGGACGCACCAAAAACTCAGGGCCTAGCCCATCGAGTGCCTTCAGAACCTCGTTTTCGTAGCTGCGCTTGCGAGTGCGGGCTTGAAGCCACGCGTCGGTTTCCGAGGCAGTCCAAGGTTGGCCCGGGGTGCCAATGGGATAGAATTGATCGATGGTCATGGCGGAAGGTCTGGGGTCCTATTCTACATTGTACGGGGTCTTCGACGGCGGCGAGAACTCCCGAAAACCAAGAGTCTGTGTTGGCGGGCGCCTCGGGTCGGGAACGACCCCCACCCTGCGGATTCGCCGACAAGCGGCCCTCTGGGGGTCGGGAACGAAGAGATTGACGCGCGGGTGAGCCCGTCGACTCTGAGGCTGCGCAAATGGCGCTCGATGGAGACTGGCGGCTACGGCCGGAGACCGGGAGCCTCGCTTGTCAGTGATGGACGCCTTGGGTACCACGAGGCGGTGCGTATCCTACACACCTCGGATTGGCATTTGGGAATTTCGACGGGCCCGGAGGCGCGTGTCGAGGAGCAAGGGTGGTTTCTGGAGTGGTTGTCCGCGACGTTGTGTAGGTACGAGGTCGATGTCCTTGTGGTTGCGGGCGATATTTTTGACACGATGCAACCGTCGGCAGAGGCGAGAGAACTCTACTATCGATTTTTGGCCCAGGTCGCTCAAACCGGCGTCCGCGATGTGGTGGTGGTGGGGGGAAACCACGACTCCGCTTCTCACCTCGATGCTCCACGAGCCTTGCTAGAGGCGGTGGGCGTACATGTGATCGGAGGCGTGCCGGGGGTTGAGGAGCGTCTCGACCGTATGGTTGTTCCGCTTCGAGTTCGTGGGTCCGAGGAGGTCGCTGCGGTCTGTTTGGCCGTACCTTATGTGCACGAGTATCGTTTGGGGATTCGAACGTCAGACCTGAACCACGAGGCCACCCGCGCTGCATTTAGGACAGCATTCGCCAAAATTTATTCGAGTTTGGCGGACCACGCGCAAAATTGGTACCCGGGGGTCCCACTGATAGCGACAGGACATATGACTTTGGGCCGTGAATCGAAGCGGGAGGACTATCCGCAGGAGATCCATCAGGTTGGAAACATCGAGGGGTTGCCGGTGGAGATTCTCGACCCAAGAATCTCCTATGCGGCGCTTGGCCACATCCATCGCTGTTACCGTGTTGCCGACTCTGCGGCGTGGTATTGTGGAACACCGATTTCGTACTCGCTCTCAGAGATGAGGGGGACATCGAAGGTGCTCTTGGTCGACATGGAAGCGCCGCTCGATGCAAACGTACAGCGCCTCGAAGTTCCGCGGTGGCGCGATTTGGTGTCGATCTCCGGGGGGCCCGAGGATGTGGTGCAGGAGATCGAATCGTTGAGATGGAGCACCAAGCTTCCGCCTCTCGTCCATGTGCGTGTCGGGACGAACATGGCTGAACCAGGTCTCGCCCGGCGTCTACACGATGCGGTAGAAAAAAATACAGGGCAAGGTGGCCGGCCGGTTCTCGTGGAGGTTCAAGAACGGGCGATCGACAGCATGGATGCCCCATCGTCGTCTCCGTTATCGATGCCGGCGCTCGATGAACTCGATCCCGCGGGGGTCTTTAGGTTGATGTGTGACGCTCAAAATCTATCGGAGACCGAACGGATACCGTTGCTGGCGGCATTCACGGAGGTTCAATTCGCCGACGAAGAGGCCATGCTGAGTATGTTGAGAACGATCGGAGAGCAATGAAAATCCATAGCATCGAGACTGTGAATCTCAACAGTCTGTATGGCCAGCACCGAGTCGACCTCGAGTCCCGGCTCAAGGGGGCGAGCTTGTTCCTCATCTACGGGCCGACCGGTAGTGGAAAGTCGACGCTCATGGATGCGGTGAGCCTCGCGCTTTTCGGAGAGACCCCGAGGCTCGATGCTGCGCGAGGGGTCGAGACCGCGGACCCGCGAGCGGTCATGAGTCGAGGAACGAAGGAATGTGCTGCCGAGGTTGTGTTCTCAAAAATCGAGAGTCGTGGGCGCGAGACCTACCGGGCGCGGTGGGCCTGCCGACGAGCGAGAAAACGGGCCGATGGGACCCTTCAGCCCGCCGAGCGTAGCATTGAGCGCCGCAAGGCCGATGGCGAGTGGGAACTTTTGATCTCGTCAAAAAAACAAAAGGAGTTCGGCCCTGTGTTCGGCAATGTGCTTGAAGACTTTACGGTCAAGGACTTTAAACGATCGATGCTTCTGGCTCAGGGCCAGTTCGACGCATTTCTTGCGGCCCCGTCGGCAGCTCGTGCAGAGATTCTTGAGCGGCTCACCGACACGTCGATCTATCAACATATCGGTGAAAATGCAGCGCGGATTCACGCCCGCCACAAAGAGCAGATCGTGGTGCTTCGCGGTTTTTCAGTAGCGAGCGGTGGGCTTGGCGCCGAAGAACTGGCGAAGGTCGAGCGCGCTCACGCGCTGAGTGCCACGGCACTCGAGAGAAGCAGAAACGCTGAGGATAGAGCGGTCCGGCATTTGAAGTGGTACGAGGACAATCGCGCGCTTGGAGAGGAGCTCGTGGAGGCCGACGCTGAAAAAAAACAGGTGAATGAGGACTTGGCGACAGCCCGCATCCCTCTCGAAAAGCTGATCGAACACGAGCGTTGCGTTCGTTACAAGGCCTTCTCCAGCCTCGATGCCCATGAAGACTTACGGGGCCGTGTCACGGAACTACACGCGCAGATTCAGAAGATCGATGAGGGCCTCCCCGCGCTCCAGGAGTGCGAAGAGCGAGTGCACGCTCGCGTGGATGTCAGTCTGAAAGGCGAGGTGAGCGCAAATCGCCAGCTTGAGCTCCTGCGTCCACGGGTGGAGGTGGCAGAGCAGGCGATGAACGGGCTCGGGCGGGTGTCCGCCCTCGTCGGCGAGGTGCAGAACGACCGAAAGGACGCGGAGCTGGCACTCCAAGTGGCTCGATCCGAGCTGAGCGAGTCCGAGCAGGCTTTGACCGCCGCACAAAAGTCGTGTGAAGAGGCGGTTCGCCAGCTCGATATCCATCGCCAGGACGATCCATTTGTTGAGCAATGGGGTGAGATCCGGACACGCGTGGATAAACTCGTCTCGGAGCATGAGCGGGCCGCGAATGACAAAAAACTGTTGGCCAAGATGAAGGTCGAACTGGCGAATCAACAGCAGACGCTCCACGACCAAAGAATGGCGTATTCACGCACCGGCGAGAGCGAGCTGAAGATCGCAACACAGCGTGTGGCGAAATTGCTTGATCGACTGGCGAAGCTCCAGGGCGAGCACAATTTTGAGGATGTGCGTGAGCGCTGTGCACAGCGACGTGACCAAACGAAGATCCGCTATGACAGTCTGGATCGGGCGATTTCTCCAGTTTTTGAGGCAAAACGAGCCGGCTTCAGGTTGGCCGCTCTTCGTGTCCAAACAAAGAAGCTGTCTGAAGCTGTCGTCAGAGGCGACGAGCGTCTCGAAGAACTGCGGAAGATCGTTGAGCACCGGCGAGCGATTCAAGTCCTGGCTGCAAAATCCGTGGAGGACACTCAGCGTGTCGCGGATCTTGTTGAGATCCGGAGCGCTCTTGTCGATGGTGAGGCCTGCCCGCTCTGCGGCTCGGAGGAGCATCCGTCGGTCCACCGGGGCGAACGAGAGCGCGCCGATACGGAGATCAAGCAGACCGTCGAGGCCGGGCGTAAGACCCACGATGACGCGATACAGTCTCTTGAGGAAGCGGTCCATAATCGGCGTCAGATCGAGATGGAACGCAATGCGCAGAACGCCAATCTCAAGCTTCTAAACGAACAAATTGAGGTGTCCGCCCGGGAAACCGAAACTGCAACGGCGGTGGCTGAGGCGGCTCTCGTGGCTGCCGGTGTGGCAACCCAGAGCTCCGTTGCATCGGTGGAGGCCTTCGTCGCATCGGCAAAGATCGAGTTGGAAGATGCAGAAGAGGCTCTTCGTCTGTTGGATGAAACGCGCGCGGAGACGGTCGAGGCCAATCGGGACCTTCATGAATCGACCGCGGTTCGCCGGCGGATGGACCGTGCGCTTGTGGAGGATGAGGCCAAGCTTCAGGAGCGCGCGACTCAGCTTGATTGGCGGAGCGACGAGCATGTGTCGGCGCGCGAAAAGACTGCAAGCGAAGAGGCGGGGTGTCGGGATTTGTTGAGTCGCTACGGGTTTCAAATCGAGGATGTGAACCCCTCGCAGTGGTGCAGACTTGGAGATCAACGCCGGACTGAGCACGAATTTCGAATCAAGCACGGGGTGGATTCCAAGGCAGAAGTGGACCGCATCGCTGCGAGTTGCGGTGGAAATGGTGCTCTTGTGCGTGAACGGGTGGAACGAAGTTGTGAGCTTGAGAAGCTACTTACGCGCCGCATGAAGGACCGAGACGAGCAAAGATCGAGCCTTGAGGAGGCCAACGAGGCTTTGGCGGCAGTCTGGAACGACTGTGTCGCAGCGAGCGAAGGTGACTCTGCTATCGATCGGCTTGGCGACGCTCCCAGACCGTCGATGTTCCTCGAAATCCAGCGTGAATGGTGGATACGCGCAAAATCGGCCGCGAAGATCGACGTGGCGCGGCATCAAGAGGTGTCTGCTGCCTTGGCTTCGGCCCGGACGAAACGCAGAATTTTGGTCACGCAAGACGATGAACTCACCGACCGTAGCGATGTCGCTCGTGTCGATCTGGATACCAAACTAGTTTCACTCGGTCTCGAGGGGGAGCAGGCCCTGCGAAAAATTCGGCTTCAGAACCAGCAATTTGTCGAATATGGGAGACTACGTGCGGGCCTCGATACGCGCATGACCGTGGCGGAGACGAGGATTCGAGAGCGCGCTAGATTGTTGAAGGCGCACGGGGCTGCATGTCCTGAGACGTTCGTCCACAGCGACAATCGGGAAGAACTCGCGGCCGTGGTCCTCGAGGCGGGGAACGTTCATCAGCAGGCGAAGAGGGCCCATCGGGAGGCGGAAGATCGCCTGCGGGATCACGAGCGCGCCGAAAACGATCTCCGCGAGAAACGCGAGAGACTTCGTCAGGCGGAAGCGAATGCGCGGATTTGGGAAACGCTGCACAGCTACATCGGTGTCAGAGATGGTGGGAAATTTAAGGAATTTGCGCAGGCGCTCAACCTCGGCAAGCTGCTCGAAAAGGCCAATGTGCATCTCGCGCGACTTTCGACGCGATATCGTCTTGTGATCCGCGAGCTTGAGGGGCTCCCTACGCTCGAGTTCGATCTGCAAGATCTGTGGCAAGTTGGAGAACGTGTGGCCCCGCGTTCTCTCTCTGGGGGCGAGCGGTTCATCGTTTCGCTTTCACTCGCGCTGGGTCTCTCGGACTTCCGGGCCATTCGGATGCCGATCGAGACATTGCTGCTCGACGAAGGATTTGGGACGCTGGATCCGGAGACGTTGAGTGTGGCTTTGGCCGCGCTTTCGCAGCTTCAGGCCGATGGCCGGCAGGTTGGAATCATCAGCCATGTGGTCGGTCTACGGGAGCGAGTTGAGGCTCGCATCGAGGTGCGTCCGGTGGGCGGAGGGCGTTCGCGGGTGGTTCCAGAGAAGGGGGAGGGCGCGTCACAGACCCTGGTTTTCTCCCAGAAGAATTCGAGATAGGCTCAGCCGTGGACGTCTCGCGAGCGGTTTCGGAGAGCATCAAGATCTGGCTTGCCGGAGGCGGAGTGGCGCTCATCGTGTTGTGGCGCGCTTTGCCCCGTCGGGTCGCCATCTCGGTGCTTCTCACGTTGACGCTCTTTGGCGCGATCAACTACGCGCAGTGGGGCTCCAGAGAGATCGTGAAGAAGATCGAGAGCTACGATCTCCTTCATTACTATATTTGCGCCAAGTATTTTGACGAGCTTGGGTACTACGACCTCTACCCCGCCTTGATTTTGGCCGATTCGGAACATCCGGACGGTCGCTATTCTGACGCTCTCCGCCGCTACAGAGCACAAAGTGAAAAACAAGGTTATCTGGGTCGAAAGTCGATTCCAGAGGCGATTGAACGCGGGACCCAAGTTCGGGAGACACGTTTCTCCTCGGAACGCTGGCAACAGTTCACGGAGGATTTTTACCACCTTCAGCGTGATTTCAACATGTCGCCCGACTATTGGCGGCGAATGATGGATGACCGCGGTTTCAACGGCACTCCGGTCTGGCTTCTGATCGCTCGGCCGATAGCGAGCGCGATTCCGGTGACTTACATCAAGGCGCTTTGCTATCTTGATGTGCTGTGGCTGTTGATTGCGCTCTTGGTGATTCGTTGGGCTTACGACGACTGGGTGCCGGTGCTTTGGTGCCTGCTGTTCTCCAGTGTCACGTATTCGCTGCGGTGGCCCATGCCAGGCCAGGTCTTTCTGCGTTTCGACTGGGTAGCGATGATGCTCATTTGTATGGGCTTGCTCAAGAAAGGAAAACCACTGCTTGCGGGAATGTTCGCAGGTGTGCCGGGGCTCTTGAGAATTTTTCCGGCCATTTGGATGCTTGGGCCTGCACTGAAAGGATTGTTTCAGCTTGCCTGGCCCCCCGCGACGACCGACACAGGCCTTCCTGGTGGACGGAGCCGATCCCGGATTCGTATCAATCGCTCCTTGCTGTGGATGGCCGGCGGCTTTGTCGCGGCCATCATCGTATTTGAGGGGGTCGCATGGTTTGCGTTGGGCGCGGACACGATCGAGACCCACGCCACAAATATCCGCGATCACATCAAGCCGAAGGAGCTGTCATCGCGCAGGATCGGGTTTGCGATCGGCTACACCTACGACGGTGAGTTGACGCCCACACATATTACTGAAGAGCAAAAACAGGCGGTTGTCGACACGAAGGGCCCACGAACAGTGGTGGCGCTCGTTCTGCTCTTGGGCCTGGGGATCGGCGCTCGGAGGATGCGCAATGATGAGGTTTACGCGCTCGGGTTCGTTCCTTTCTTCCTGTTGGCTACGTTTAGCTACTACTACGCGATTGCTCGTCTGACTTTGATCGTTCTGCATGCCCATGACATGTCCAGGTGGCGAAATCGGGTGGGCCTCGGTCTTCTTTTTGCTATCGAGCTATTTTCAAATTATGCGCAGACGGTGCATCGGGGACACCGCGTCTATCTCGTGGGGCACCTTAGCTGGGGGTTGACCGCCTACGCCGTGTTGATGATCTCGTGGCTGGTGCTTGAGCAGCTTCGCGCCTTGAAAGCCGAGCAGAGATTGGCGCGCAAACCCGCGAAAAAACTCCGCGAGGCCCCGACTGCGTAGCATTGGCATCTGGCCCTTGATCGGGCCGCGCGCTCTGGGCTATCCCGCTAAAATGAGCAATCCGACCGCCAAGTTTGAGACCTCGATGGGCAGCTTCGAGGCAGAGATCTATGTTGACCAAATGCCGATCACCGGCAAAAACTTCGTTCGCCTCGTCGACGACGGCTTCTATAACGGGCTGCATTTTCATCGGGTGATCTCGGGGTTTATGAACCAGTTCGGCTGTCCGAACAGCAGCGACCCGAGTAGCGGTCGCGCCGGGACTGGAGATTCTCCCTATGGGGCGATCGCCGATGAGCACCCCGCGGAGCATCAGCTCTCGAACGAGCCCGGGACATTGTCGATGGCAAATTCGGGCCCCAACTCTGGCAGCAGCCAATTTTTTATTAACACCGCCAACAACGCGTTCCTCGACTACTTCTCGGGCGGCCAGTCGAAGCACCCGGTTTTTGGCAAGATTTCCTCCGGAATGGACATCGTGGAGGCCATCAACACCACACCGACCGATGGCAACGATCGTCCAAGAGATCCCGTAAAAATGATCTCGGTCACCATGGTGTAGTGCTGGTACGGTCGCGGGTGGTGAGCCGCGAGTCGCGGTTGTCATCCGTGCCGGATCGCGCTGGCGTTAACTGAAAGAGACCACAAAATGGGTCGTACCTTCGAAAACCGAAAACAGTCTATGGCCAAGCGGAGTGACCGTGATGCCAAAGCGTTTACCCGTTGCGGTCGCCAAATAGCGATGGCGGTGAGAGCGGGCGGGCCCGATCCTGATAACAATCCGACGTTGCGGCGAGCGATTCAAAATTCGCGGGCGTGCAACATGCCAAAAGATAGGGTCACTAACGCGATCGAGAAGGCTTCGGGTGCCAGCGACACAACACACTACGAAGAAGTCTTTTACGAAGGGTACGGTCCCCATGGAATTGCCTTGATGGTGGAGACTGCGACAGACAATCCTACGCGCACGGTGGCGAACGTACGTTTTGCGTTTAAGAAGGAATCTGGAAACCTCGGGAGTCCTGGGAGCGTCGCTTTCATGTTCGACCAATTGGGTGTTTTTCGGATCTCGGCCACAGGGATCGATCGAGAGGAGTTGGAGTTGACGTTGATCGACTTCGGCCTCGAAGAGTTGGTGGATGAGAAGAGCGAGGATGGCGAGAACTTGTTGGTGCTGCGCTGCGCTCGAGAGAGTTTCGGTACGCTTCAGACTGGGCTCGAAACTCAATCGCAGAAGGTGATTTCGTCAGGGTTTGAGTGGATTGCGAAGTCGCTGACGGCGCTCGATCCAGAGCAGAGCGAGGCGGTACTCAAACTAGTTGAGCGTCTCGAAGCTGACGATGACGTACAGGAAATCTTTCACAATTTGGCGTAGAAGCGCCTGGCGCAGATCGGGCCGCCGGACGATGGCAGCGCATTGCACTGCGCGAGTGACGATGCAAAGCGGGGCGCGAAATAGGCGCACGAGCCGCAAGAGCGCCCCCTGTACGCGCGCTCTTGAGCTCTGGGGTTGATCCTGGGCCGCGGGCCTTGAAAATTGCCCGGCATCGGACCTTTTCGGCGGGGCCGGGAGTCCTATGGAAACGGTCGGCGGCAAGGCTTTGTCGCGATGACCATCATGAGCGATTACGATCCCGACGTCTTGCAGGAGTACGCAATCGAAGCTGAAGAGTCGCTAGGGGTCGCCGAAGACCTGCTGATGGGTCTTGAGGCCAATCCGAAAGAGCGTGAGTCCGTCGAGGAGCTTTTTCGTCGTCTCCATACGATCAAGAGTTCCTCTGGATATTTTGATTTTGATATCACGACGAGCCTCGCCCACGAGCTCGAGACTTTGCTCGATCTGCTGCGGAGCGGGCGGATCGAGTTCTCCGATACGCTCGCCAACGTGCTCTTTCGCGGTGTGGACTCGCTAGGCGCGATTCTCGTGCGTGTTCGAAAGGGTCTGTCTGAGCTTGAGAATGACGATGAGCATCGGCGTTTGATGAATGACATCGCCCGACTCATTGAGTCCGTCGAGTCTGGTCCTCGAGATCTTGGTCGACTTTTGGCGCGCGCCCACGAACTCGCGGTTGGCAACGACGAATTGTTGGCGATCGTTGAAGAACTCTCGACCCAGCTCGCTGCCGAGCTCCCAACGGTGGAGGAATTGGCACCTCAAAAGACGGTTCCCCAGTCCTTGCCTAGCCCGCAGTCCACGAAGGTCGTCCCGGCCGGCGACTCGGTCGCGGGCGACGAGCATGACAAGACGATTCGTGTTCGGGAGAGTCGCCTTGATGAGTTCCTAAACCACGTTGGAAATCTTGTCAGCCTGAGGCAGGTTATTACAACGATCGAAGGACGATTGCCGCGTTTCGTCACCGACACGGAAATGCTCGCCTCGGTGCGAGATATGGCCGCAACTTTCGTTCGCGAGTCGGAAGACCTGCAGCGTAATATCATGGCCCTGCGGCTCGTACCGATAAGCCTGGCTTTTCGAAAGTTACCACGCCTGGTTCGTGATGTGGCCATTGTCGCGGAGAAGAACATTCGGGTCGATATTCGTGGTGACCTCATCGAGGTGGACAAGAGCATCATTCCGACCCTCGAGGGGCCGCTCATTCATCTCGTTCGAAACGCGGCTGATCATGGTATTGAACCGGTGGAAGAACGTAGACGGCTTGGGAAGCCCGAGCAGGCGACGATCGAACTTCGTACGGAAGAGACGGCGGACATGTTGATCGTTTCGGTAAGCGACGATGGTGGAGGGATCGACACCCAGGCGTTGCTTGCCAAGAGTATTGAATCGGGCGTGGTCGGTGCGGGTGAAACGCTCGATCTTCAACAAACTCTCAATCTTATGTTTACGCCGGGGCTTTCGACGGCCGCGAAAATCACGGAGACCTCGGGTCGCGGCGTTGGCATGGATGTCGTCCGGCGGGAGATTGAGGATCGGGGCGGAGAAATCCTCGTGACCACAGAGCCCGGACGCGGCTCAAAGTTCACGATCAAGATGCCAAAGTCGGTGAGTACTATGATCTCCCCGGCCGTGCTTGTCAGCGTGGCGAACCAGCCCTTCGGGATCCAGCTCAAGTCGGTTCACGAGGTGGTCTCGCTTTCAATGCACGGCCGACACCGTGTGGAGTTGGTCCCGCAGGGCAAGGTCTTACGGCTCCGAGGCGTTGTCCTACCGGTTGTTGATGTCGCCAGCGTACTCTTCGGCAGCAGCATTCGTAACGAGAACGACTGCATCGCAATCGTCTGTCAGGTCGAAGATACGATCGTCGCGATGTTGGTGGACGCGGTCGATGACGCTCTGGATGTAGTGGTGCAGACCATCGACTTCCTCGCGCGGCGTATCGGCCATTTCGCGGATGCGTGTCTTTTGGGTGATGGTAGCGTCGCCATGTTGCTTGACCTGGGGGCGCTGGCGAAGAAGGCGGGTATCGAACGGGACGATGTAGAGGGATCGGCTCGTCAGCAGGGAGATAGAGTCGCCAATGTGCGAGGAGAGAAGTCTGAGTCCGAGTTGGACGGAGTCTCGAGTTCGAACGGCGAGGGGGTCGCCTATTTGCGCTTCTGTGTGGCCGAGGGCACTCGATCCGCGGTTCGACTGGACAGGATTGATCGTCTTGAGACGATCTCCGCGTCATGCATCGAACGATCCCAGTTCGGGCTCGGAGTGCAGTACGACGGGGGAATCTTGCGACTCAGTCACCTCCTTGGTGATGAGCTTGAGTTGCGTGACCCTCAGCCGGTTATCGTCCTTAATCAGGAGGGCGCGAGGCGAGGGATTCTTGTCGAAGAAATTATTGATGTGACGACCTATCAAGGTGAAGGGCAATCGGAGGGCACGGACGGCGAAGGCGAAGTTATCGTTCTGGGTGGGCAAGTCCACGAGGTGCTTAACGTCGATCGAATTTTTGGTAGAGAACCTTCGTCAGGGGTTGCGAGCGTTGGCGAAGGGTAAATGCAAGCTTACGCCCGCATGAGAGCGCGTAAGACTAAAGAGATCGCAAGGCGTTGTCGAAGAAAGAAGGTAAGCATGGCAAAGATGATCCTAGTTGACGATTCAAAATTTATTCTCGGTATCACGAGGACCTTCTTGGAGGAGACGGGCCACGAGGTGGTTGGGACTGCACAAGATGGTGTTGAAGGGGTCGAGCTTTATAAAAAAACACGTCCCGATCTGGTGCTGCTTGATCTTACAATGCCGAATCAAGATGGGAGCGACTGCCTCGACCAAATTCTGACATTCGATCCGAAGGCGAAGGTGCTGATTGTTTCTGCGATTCGTGAGCAGCAACGGATCTCCGAGTGCCTTTCTCGTGGCGCGCGAGATATTATCTACAAGCCTCTGAAATTTCGTGACGACCGTTTCAAAGACGACTTTAAGGCGAAGCTCGAGGACGCACTCGCTGCGTAGATCGAAGGAGACCGAATGATGGCCAGTGCATGTGCAGTTGATGAGTCCCCCTGTGTTGAGGCAGAGAATCGAACTCCAGAGGATGAGTTGGTGGATTACGCCCGGACCTATGCCGGCAACGTCATTGAGACCCTCGACGCGATGTTTGGGCTCGAGATTGAGGGGGCCGGGGAAGTTGTGACTCAAATGGGGATCGAGACGGGCCTTCATTGCCAGATTTCGGTGCCTTTTTTGGGTACGGTACGGGGCGAGTTCATATTGGCCTTTGATCCGAGATCGATGGCTGAGAAAATTGGATTGGTGGAGCCCGGAGCCACGAGTCAGGACTTGTTGGCAGTGTCGGGAGACCTTGGCGCGGCCTTCGGGGAGGCGTTGAACGGCGCCGCGGGAAGCAGTATCGAGGTCCTAAGTCCGGCGTATCCGCACCTGACCTTGGCGCCCCCCAGCGTCACCTTTGGCACTCGGCTGTTCCCTGGGGTGTACGGCGTGCGTGTGGATCTACGGAGCGGAGAGGTCGCAATTGAATGCCACTTCTATATCGACCGAATGAAGCTCGCTATCAGCGATTCCTATTCACAGGCGCTGTCGCGCGAACAGCGGGCGCTCGCTGCGGCCGACTCTGGGCGCCGTACCATCGAGCGGATTATGGCGCACAGTTCGAGTGGCTTCTTGCTCTTTGGACCGCAGGGAGAGCTGCAATCCTATTCGGATGATGTACTGCGGGAGGCATTCGGTCGCGATGAATCGAGCGCGGATGCGGGCACCATTTTTGAGCTTATCGACTCGGTTGCCAAAAACCCGCGTGCGGCTCTGGTCCTAAAGGACTGGTATCTAGAGGTGTTGGGAGCGGACGCCGAATCTCACACGGAAGAGAATGAAGACGATGATGATGCACCCTTTTGCCGACTGTCGACCAAGGACGGCGGGACGCTCGCCTTTGGTTGGGCCGTGCAGCGCCGCGTTGACGGTGAGACCAGCATGTTGGTGATCGTCGAAGTTGTGGATGAGGGTACCTAGTGGCCGAGATCGAGTGACTGAGTTGGTTGGGCACCGAGGAGAGGTTTCGGGTACACTCCAGCCGTGGCCGGGAACTCGCAAGATGAAGTCCGGACGGTGGTCAGGTCTTCAGCCTTCGAGATCCCGCGGATCAAGAGTTCGCGTTTTTTAGCCTTCGGTGCACACGCAGCGGACTTTGGGGCTGCGAAAGAAGTTCTCGAAGAACAGCGGAGCACGTACAACGACGCGCGCCATCATTGTTTCGCGTGGCGCGGTCACGGCAGCGACTCGTTTCGAGTTTTTGACGCCGGAGAGCCACGAGGCAGCGCGGGCATGCCGATGCTAAAGGTGATCGATGGGCGCGGCCTTTCGCAGGTTATTGTCGTAGTGGTACGTTATTTCGGTGGCACGAAGCTAGGGGTTGGCGGCCTCATGAGAGCCTATAGCCAAGCCGCGGGGGCCATGCTGGATCGTGCAGAGAAAGAGTCGCGTCCGGTGATGGAGACTCTCATTCTCGATTTCTCTTCGGAGAGAACTGGAATCGTATTTCGGACACTCGCTGCCCGCGGTTTGCAAACCCCGACTCCAGATTACTCGGTACCCACGAGAGTTCAGATTCAACTGGAAGTTCCGCGCGCCCAACGTATGAATCTACAGGCGGATTTGAACGACAACACCTCAGGAGAGATTCGCTATACCCACATCCGTTGAGTGTGCGCTGAGATCCGGAGGATTCGGCTTAGGGGAAGTCCTGAACTAGGAGCGGCGGAGTCTTCGAGCTGTCCGGTCGATAGCGATCGTCATGAGGACCATGATGATCAAAAAGGTACTGGCGCGATGGGGACTCCAGTGCGTCAAACTTGTGTGGAAAAGATCTCCAAGACCTCCGATGCCGAGGATGCCGAGGACGAAGCCAGCGCGAACGTTGGATTCGAATTCGAAAGCGGCATAGCTCAGCCAACTTCGTGCGCTCTCGGGGACGGCCGCATAGGCGAAAGTAAGCAGGCTGGAGCCCCCATATGCGCGTTCCAGGCGCGTGTGGGGGACATCGTCAACGCGTTCGACAAAGACGCGTGAGAGCACTCCGGCCGAGTGGACCGTAATGGCGAGGAGCCCCGGTAAGATGCCGAGTGTGAAAAATGCGGTGAAGATGAGCAGCCAAGCGACGGAGGGGATTGCGCGCATCACGAGGGCGAGGCCACGTGTTGCGAGGACAGCCGTCGTGAGAACGATTCGTTTGCCGGGAGTCTGCGCTTCTCCGTTGAAATTCAGGGACTGCATCTGAAGGGTCACCGAGCTGGGGAAGGCCAACAGACTGGCAACAAGCACGGCACCAAGGGTTGCGGTCAGCCCGAGCGCGAGAGGGACGCGTGCGGAGGCGAAACCTTCGCGCCAGGTGTCGATGGCGAGATCAGGCTGCAGTAGCTGTGCAAGCTCCTCGCGGAGAAATCTGCCATCGAGTCTGTACAGCTCGTTGAGTGATCGACTGATATCTTGGTGAAGATCAAAGAGTGTAGCAATCGCGGCGGCCACGAATATGAGTGCGGCGATCTGGCGCCGAGACCGAAGGCTGATTCCGGCCGAGGTCGAGGCTCTTGGGTGGCGAAGAAGTCTTAGACGAAGGTGGTTCGCTAGAAGATCGGTGGTGCCTGTCAGGACTAGCATGGTCAGCAGAAGGGTCACCACGCGGGGGAAGTTTCCGAAGGTAAATTCGTCGAGAAGCTGCGCTCCGAGGCCGCCACCACCAACGACGCCAATGACGGCGGCGTTTCGGATCGAGCATTCGAACCGCATGAGGGTGTAGGAGGTCAATGAGGGGGCGGTGAGCGGTACGAGAGCATAAAGAAAGATTTTGATACGATTGGCCCCGGTCGATCGAATGAATTCGAGGCGTTTGGGCGGAAGTTCATCCCACAGTTCGCTGTAAATTTTCCCGAGGGTGCCGGCGTTGGCCAGACTGAGGGCAAGAATGCCTGTGACGGGCCCTGGTCCAGGTACGGTGAGGATGACGATGGCCCAGGCGAAATCGGGTACACCGCGGAGAATATCGAGAATCAGTCGGCAGCTCCCGACGATGAATCGTGCAGGGAGGGCAGCTGCACTGTCGTGGGTCATGGCTGTCCGGCTGGCACCGAAGCCGAGCATGACCCCCACAAGGGTGCCGAGCACCGTCCCCCAAAATGCGATGGCGAGGGTTTTTGTGCATAGAGAGAGCGCCAGTTTCAAGGTTGTTGGCGATAGATCTGGGCGACCAAAGGCATCCAGAAAGACCGCGAGGCGGCGCCATCCCAGCGCGTACGCGGCTGGATCCAAGAGGTCGAAGCGATTCTCAGGAAGCGCCGCCAAGGCCAGGGCGACGAGCAGGGCCAAAAGGGCGATCGTGCGTAAAGGGGCGGGTCGCTCAGCCATGGGCGGGGATGGCCTCAGCGACGGCCTGGGCCGGTTCGATGGACGGGAGGTGGTGTATGATTGCTTGGGTCGTGCTGGTAGAGGCGGCGGGAGAGATCAGGATCAGAGGAAAAATTTTCGGGTGTACCTTGCCAGAACAGACGTCCATCGCGCAGTGCGACGACTCGGTCGAAGCCGGCATCGACAAGTTCGAGGCGATGGAGGCTGACGATCAATGCCGCCTGTTGTGCCTGCGCGAGGTCCATGAGCAACTGGAGCACCCGGCGACCGAGGCGAGGGTCGAGCGCGCTCGCTGGTTCGTCGGCCAAGAGAAGATCAGGTTCTTGAACGATGAGTCGCGCGATGGCGACTCGTTGTCGCTGCCCCCCGGACAAATTGTCGGGGTGCTCCCACAGACGGTCGCCTAGCTCGACGCGGCGAAGAGCCTGTTCGGCGCGCTCGATCTCCTGGGGCCAAACGAGCGATAGAAGCGCGCGCAGGGTCCCCCAGTGGCCAAGGCGACCCATGAGCACGTTGTGTGCAACCCGCAAGCCGGGGACTAAGTTGTCGTCTTGGTAGAGCATGCCAACGCGGCGGCGCAGTCGTCTCCGGTCGCGTCCGCGGAGGTTGGCGAAGCATTGACCGAGGCTGTAGACTTCGCCCCCGTTGGGCAAGAGCACTCCACTCGCTAGACGCAAGAGTGAGGTCTTGCCGGCGCCGGAGGGGCCAATTAGTGCGACTTTTTCGCTGGGCTGGCATTCGAGCGTCAACCCATCGACGACCGTGCGGTCGCCGAAACGCAACACTACGTTCCGAAGCTCAAGGGCCCTGGGCTTGCGAAGGGATGCTGGCCGCTCTCGAGGTTGCATGGGAATCCTAGGATCACTCACCGTTGCGCTGTGGCGCTAGCGGAGCAGGCCCTTGTCCCGCAGTGCGCCGAGCACAGCCCGGATCCCATCCCAGTCGGACGCATCGACGGCGACGAAGGCCTTGGCGCCGAAGGCCTCGAGGACCGTGGCGTGTTTTGGATCTGCGGGGTCGAGTTTCAGGAGGGCCTTCCGAATCGCGGCGATACGATCGGCGCCAATTCGTCGGTGCGCGATCATGCAGTAGTCGACATATTCTGGCGTGACAAAGATGACCGGTGCCTGAGCCTGGGTGGCGGGGTCCGCCAGTTCCCAAACCGAGTAGTTGAGGGCTCCGAGCTGCGTGCCGCCAGCAGCGACAGTTCGCAAGGTGGCGCTGTGGCTGCCCTTGAGCTGATAGGCGGCACTGCCAGCGAAGTCGCGTTCAGGGTTGATATTGACGGACGCGTCTTGGAGAAAATGCCTGGGCATGATGTGCCCAGAGGTCGAGCTCTTGGAGCCGAAGGTGAAGGACTTTCCTTTCAGCGCTGGCGCCATATCAGAGAGTGCGGACAGGGGCATCGGATCGTGGTCTTTGACCTCGTGGAAGGTGCCATCGTCGATCAATTCGCGGTGGGCGATGAAATAGGAGCGAAAGTGCAAATCCTGGGCTCGCGCAGCAACAAATTCGATCTCGCCACCAGTGCGCTCTTGGGCTTGCACGGCTGTGACACCGCCAAGCCAGACAAAATCGATCTTGTTCGCCGCGAGGGCCGTGACTGCGGCCGTGTAATCGGGCACATGTACGTATTCGACCGCGACTCCAAGCTCCGCCGAGAGATAGGTGGCGACGGAGCCATAGAGCTCGGTGAGCTTGGCCTTGTCAGCGTCGGGAATCCCTGAAAAACGCAGCGGGGGGGGCACGGAGCTCGGCGAAGGATGGCAAGCCCCAAAGGTGACGGCGGCCAGCAGGGCGACGACCAGCGAGGTGATCAATCGGTGGGCAAGGACCCACCGCGAATGGGGACCGAGAGGCCGTGGGGGTCGAGAAAGGACAGGCATGGGCGTGGCCGCGAGGGGAGCGTGGATCTGAGAGGGAACGACCCACCGTCATTGTACCGTCTCGCGGTGTGCATCGCGTAGCTTCCCTCGCAGCTGGCTGCGCCCCTGGCTCTTGTCCTTTGTCTTTGGGTTGAACGCATCATGAATGCGAAAAAGGCGGCTCCCGGCATCAATGCGTTGGGGGCGCTAAGGGGACCACGGCCGGGGTATCGCGTGAATGTCACGCTGGGCGTTGACTCCGCGGAACTTGGGATCCGGTCACCCTGTCGTTTCTTCCCGAGGCGACTATCCTGCGTTGGCGTGCAAGGGGGATCGATCATCAACGCAGGGTCCCGGGCCCCGGCGAGGGAGCGCTTGGCGGGGCCGTCGATGAGCGCTCGCGGCCTGCGGTGCCGACGTGGGTGGGGATGGTTGATCCTTGTGCTCTGTACCGCTTCGTTGCTGGCTGTGATGCTGATGTCGCTTCAGGTTCAGGCCAAGGACGGAGAGTTCGATTGGAGATTGGACGGCTCCAAGACGCCGACCGCTTTGTTGATCGGTCTCCCGGTTCGGGTCTCGGTGCGGGTTACGAATCTTGGTGAGACCGCGTGGTCACACGAATCGGGTCATCGCCTCGCGTACCACTGGCGTGAGCGTACGGGAGAGATCGTCGTGCTCGATGGATTGCGAACGCCCTTTGCCCACGCAATACAGCCGGGCGAAAGCATCCAAGTCAACGCTCGGCTTGAAGCTCCAAAGGCTCCGGGCGAATATTTTCTCGAGTGGGGGATCGTTCAAGAAGGTACTCGCTGGTACCCGGCTCCGCAGACCGAGAGGGGCGACTCGAACGCCCGCTATCCGGTGCAGATTCGCGAGGGACGACTCGCTTGGGATCTTCTCGATCTGGAAGCGCCAGCGAAGGCAGTCTCGGGGGAGCGCTTCGAGGTTCGTGTGACGGTTCAGAACACGGGGGACGTGACGTGGTCGTCAGCGACCGGAGATGTTCTGGCCTACCATTGGTGGAACGACGACGGCGAATTGCTCGTTCACGATGGCCGTCGTACGCCTTATCCCGAGTCGGTAGCCCCCGGTGAGAAGGCTGAGGTTGAGCTGGTCGTCACGGCTCCCCAAGGGGTTGAGGCTTGTCAGTGTCGACTGGAGATCGAGGCCTTGCGCGAAGGTGTGTCTTGGTACGGTGCCCCGAGCAAGAGGCCGTCAAGCGTGAGTCCAGGTGGTCGCGGGGTACAGATGCCTCGGATCGAGGTGAGCCCCCAGTCGATCGCGTGGACGCTGGTGGATCACGATATGCCGTCGCGGATGCACGCTGGCGACCCGATCGACGTGACGCTGACTCTGCACAATCCAGGAAGCATCGACTGGGGCATTGGCGACAGCCTGTCCTACCGGATTTTCGATGGCCAGGGGAAGCGGGTCGCAGAGGGTCCACGAGTCCCGCTGGGCCAGGACGTGGGGGTGGGTGAGAGCCTCTCCGTCGTTGCGCGACTGCAAACACCTGATGCTCCGGGGGTCTACAGCGTGTCTTGGGAACCGCTGCGAGAGCACGAGTTTTGGTACGGAGCACCGAGCATTGTCCGCAAGAATGGCGCGCTGCGACGCGAGCGTTTGCAGGAATCGTTTCGTATCGAGGTCACAAGACCGAGGCTCGGATGGGACTTGATCGAGCAGAGCAAGTTTCCCATGGTGTGGGCGGGCGATGAGGCCACGATTCAGGTCACCGTCAAAAATACTGGGACAGAGACTTGGCGACGTTCACAGGGGGACCACCTGGCCTATCACTGGCTCGATGCTCAAGGTGCGGTGGTTCAGTTCGACGGTCAGCGTAGCCACCTGCCGCGTCGTCGGGGTCCGATTGCGCCAGGCGATGAGGTTACGATTTCGGCACGGATCCGTGGACCGGCACGGGGGGGAGAATATCGGCTGCAATGGGAGATGGTTCGCGAACACGTTCGGTGGTTTGGAGCGGCCGTGGATCTTCAAGGGCAGAGACACGCGCTGGGGCCGGGCAAGGTCTCAGGGACGCCGGTCGACGTTCGCTCGCGCGCGGCGTGGTTGCAGCAGGGAATGGTCCTGCTCTCTCTCTCATTCGTTCTTGGAATGTTGATCCGTCGGCGAAGAGAAAATCGCAACGTGGCGGAAGTGCGGAAGTACGACCCTCTCATTCTCGAGCTCGGAGTGTTGCTGTGGCTGTGGTTGGCCGTCTGGATGATGACGATCACCTTTGCCGAGCTCAGTGGGTTGCGTCTGTGGTCGAGAGGCATGGCCGCGACCGCGTCGGGGGCCGCGCTATTTTGCTTGCCCACGGCCATGGTTCAAGGACGGACGCGGGTCGTCATCGCTACCGGAACAATCCTTGCCGTGGGCTTCATGGGCGTCGCCGACCTGATCTACATGCACTTCTTCGGGAGCATTGTCCCTGTTGCGGCCCTCACCGCTTCCCATCACGTCGGCGAAGTGGGCGCGAGTATCGCGTCGTTGATCGAGCCGTATTATGCCTGGCTCACGCCGATCCCCTTGTCTGCGGTTTGTTTGGCACCGTTTGTGGCGTGGCAGCTCCGGTCTCGAACTCCGGCGCCGGGAAGATCCTCCCGTGCTCTTGCTCGTTTCGGCCCTCGACTCGGCGCGGTGGGGCTGTGCCTGGTCGTTGCTTCACCTTTCATGGTTCGTTTGTATGGGGCTATGGAAGGCTCCCTTGGCAAGCGCGTGTTTTCGGAGCAGAGAAATACGTCGAGATTCGGCTACCTCAACGCGCATCTCTTCGACGCGGCCCGTAGCGCACGTGAAAAGCATGGCCGTGGCTCGATTACGGCTGAGGAGGGGCACAACCTGCTCGATTTCCACACCGAACGTGCCCAGGAGGTCCGTAGAACTGTGAAACGCGAGATTGAAAGTGGGGGCGCGCCCGTGCCCGGTCAGGCGGGCCGAGCGAATCTCTTGCTGATTCAGGTCGAAGCGGCTCAGCAGTGGGTGATCGGTGCACGGAGCAAGGGCCGTGAAATCACGCCCTTTTTGAATCGTCTGCACACCCGCGGTTTCGCCTATCCGAACGTCGTCGATCAGACGGCCCAGGGAAAGACATCGGACGCCGAATACGCGACCTTGAACTCTCAGCATCCGTTGGGGGAGGGCGCGGTGTGCTTTTTACGCGCGGACAACAGCTTCGTCAGCTTGGCCCATGTTCTTAAGAATGAAGGCTATACGACCTTCTCGTCGCACCCTTACAAGCGAGGGTTTTGGAATCGCGCGGTGCTGCACCCCAAATATGGGTTCGACACGTCGATGTTTCGCCGCGAGCTTGGTCCCGGCCAACAGGTTGGGTGGGGCCTCGCAGACGGATTGTTTTTTGAACGTGTGCTTGAGCGGCTAAAAACCTTGCAGGAGCCTTGGTTTACCTTCTTGATCACCCTGTCCCTTCATCACCCTTACGACCATTTTCCGCCGAATTTGCAGGATCCTGACCTCGATCTGGGTGAACTTCAAGGCACACGTGTTGGCAACTACCTGCATGCCATGAACTACTTCGACAGGTCTCTTGAAGCACTCTTTGACGAGCTCGAACGTACCGGAAAGGCCTCGCGGACCCTTGTGGCGCTTTATGGCGACCACGATGCCCGCTTCGATCTTCGCGATCATCCGGAGATTCTCAAACTTGCGGGAGAGAGCGAATGGTCGCCATCCACCGACCTTCGGTTCGAGCGCGTTCCATTTTTTGTGGTTAATCCAGAGGCTGTTGCGCGTGGCCTCGTCGGCCGAATCACAGAGGTGGGCGGTCACATTGATATCGCTCCGACTTTGCTTCACCACCTCGGGGTTGCACGACCTCGAGCGTTTCTCGGACGGCCTCTGTTGGGATCCGAATTTCTCGGAGCTGGTGCCGGCGTAGAAAGAACGAAGAACTTTTCGCCCGGGATTGCGGTCTATCCCAATGGGTCGGTGTTGACCGAAGACCGCCTTTTTGTCGCCCGAGGCCGAGACATCCCACGGGATGGCGGCTGTTTCGACTATCCGGGGGGCAAGAGCCGACCGTTGGCGGACTGTGAAGGCCTTGAGCCGCGGGCGATCGAGGAAATTTCAATGTCCAGGGCTGTGGTCGATTTTGATTTTCACCGCTCGTTGGCGGCGGAGGTCCGCCCTGTTCAACCGTGATCTCGAGAACTCTTGTCGATCGTGCCCATGATTTGAAAGACGAGGCCATCGCTTCAACCAGCCAATGGCTCCACAGAGTGCGGCGAGTGAGTGGGAGAAGGTTCATGCCGTCGGCGCACGAGGAGCACGGGGCGGTATGTCTTCTTGGATGAGACTTGCGTCGAGGCGTCGACGTTGAAGGAGGATCTGAAATCGACACCGAGGTCCGCGAAGACATTCATAGTCTCTGTGGCCTGGAGAAGATGCCGCCAAAACGAAACCCTTGAAAACCAAGGTTTTCAGGGGTTTCGCAAGTGAGCCCGGTTGGGATCGAACCAACGACCCGCGGATTAAGAGTCCGAAGTTCAAAACGCGAGAAACCCCGTTTGACGTTGATTGAGCCACGAACGAAGCGGTTGGGGACCGATGAGTAGTAACGCGGGTAGTAAACTCTGATTGAGCGCGTTTTGCGGGATTACGCTTAGACGCGGAGGGAGTTCCAGACTCGACTCTGGGACCATCGAGTGAGGCATTCGGCGCGCATTGCGTGGAATCGGCCGATGCTTCTCGCAATCAGTGAGAGACCGATCCGGGGGTAGCAACAGAACCATTAAGAAACGAAGTCGAGTTCGGTCCTCCGTTCACCCCGTTGCCCACGTCCAGACAACCTGGGCGTCCAACGGCATCGGCCTGGTCATCTTGAGCAACGCTACGTCCCTGGATCTCGCGCGCGTCCCTGTACAAGAGTGTGAGACCTTTTCGCCGGATGACGGTTCCGGTGACATCATCCGAACGATTCAACGCCACGGTGTGCCGGTCCTCAACTCTGTCCGAGGAGCAGAGCGTCGCTGACTCCTCGTCAGTCTGGTCTACAGGGGAACGCAGCCGCGCCCTGACGCGCTCCTCGCCGCCTGCCGCGAGCTTTCCGTCCTCGCGGACGTTCACGAACGTGAAGCCAGGAAGGAGGGTTGGTGTGAAGCCATTGACCCTCGTCATCAGGTTGGCAAGGCGTAGTCAGATCTACGATGTGGGATGTCCAAGGGCTGCTGACCAGCTAGACGGTTCAGCACCGAGGAAGCTAGTCTCTTAGTGAAATGCATGTACAGCGAGATCTTTGGCTCAGGGAGTTTTCGCGGGAAGATTTTCCCAGGTGGCCATGCCCAAATCTTTGCGAAAATGCGGCGTTGCGATGGGACCGTGAAAAATTCCAGCATGGTGTGACCTCCGAGCATCACGCCGACATTGTCTCCGCCGAGAAAGACGGCAATTGTCCTTGGTATGGCTTCGAGGTCTTTTCTTCCTTGTTGGTCTGCGAGGTTTGCAACGAGACGGTAAGCTTCGGCGGTGATTTTCGATGGGAGGAGATTGACCACGATGTCGATGGGAGGCCAATCTTCGCGACTTTTATCCGACCTCGATGGTTCTACCCCGCGTTGCCATTTGTTCGGCCTCCATTAGGAATCCCTTCCGAGATCTTGGTGCCTCTTCATGACGCTTGTGCGGTCGCTTGGACTTCGCCAAGTTCTTCTGCTGGCCGACTGCGTGTGCTGTTGGAGGTGTTGATGGACAAGCATTCCATCCCAAGGAACGCGACGATTAAGAAGGGAAGAAACAGAGGGCGAGAGCGAGGTGTGTTGCTACATGACCGTTTGCAGGACTTTGCCAAAGACCGTTCGGACCTCCAACGCCTGCTGTTGGCCGCGAAATGGCTCGGAAACGCTGGGTCCCATGAGCTAGAGATGACCGAAGAGGTACTTCTCGACGCGTTCGATTTTGTCTCCTGTGCGTTGCATCTGATCTACGAGGACAGGATGGCGAGGACGATGGAAAGGGCCTCCGAGGTCATCGAGGCGAAGGGAGAACCGTGAAAGGTCTGGGATTCCCTGCTCCCGCCATGCCTGGTGGCATCGGCGGAAAGCCAAACTCGGCGAACTTGTCGGCGAGCTGATGGGCCGCTCCTTGGGTGTCAATCGCCGAGCGTTGCGCAACACTCTGGCAATTTTGTTCTCCGCGTCATCTTGGGAGTCGAACTGCATGAGCGGCAGAATACCGTCGCGGTTCGCCATTCTCCTGCACTGGATCGAGGTTCGCAGAGATGCGGGGTGCCAATTCCCGCTGTTCTACGAGGAGTGAAACACCTTGGTCATGACTGTGAATCGTGTTCTACGAGGGGGGGCATCGCCGGCTCGATATCTTTGGGGGAAGCGTCCTTTGAGTATGATCCGTTTTCACGGACACCTGTGAAGTGAAATATGTCCAAGAAAACGACCGTGAAGAACAAAACAACGAAGACGAGAAAATCAGCCCCTCGGCGATACCCGGCTCAGTTCCGGGAAGATGCAGTTCGGCTGGCGCACGCCAAGGGCGCGTCCGTCAAGGAGTAATAGCCTTATCGACCGCCTCCCCCACGACACGCCCAACTTGATGCAAGCTCAGGAGTAATAGCCTTATCGACCGCCTCCCCCACAACACGCCCGACTTGATGCAAGCTCA